>NZ_LGDD01000316.1 GCF_001279695.1 Streptomyces sp. WM6378 | reverse complement strand
CCTTCCCCACCCCTCCCAACGCCCCCCTCACCCCGGCTCGACCACCCCCACGACAGGCAGCAGCCGTGAGGGTGCCTGTCGGTGCAGGAGCAGCAGCGGGTTCAGATAGATGTCGCCTCTCAGCAGCCCCCAGTGCAGGCAGCCGTCCGGGCAGTGGGACGGGGTGTCGGCGGCGGTGGCGACGATCTGGCCGGCGGTGACGTCCGAGCCTTCCTTCACCAGGGCTCGTACCGGCTCGTAGGTCGTTCTCAAGGGTGGGGACGCCGTGCCCGGCAGGGTGATCGTCAGTACTCCCTGGCCCGCTACCTGGCCGGCGAAGGTGACCCGGCCCGCGGCGGCCGCGCGTACCGGGGTGCCCGGGGGTGCGGCCAGGTCGATGCCCCGGTGGCCGGGGCCGTAGGGCGTGGCCGGCGGGGCCCATGGGTGGATGACGGTCGGCGGGAGGACGGGCCAGGTGGCGGCGGCGGTCAGGGCCAGCAGGAGTGTTCGGTACATGGGGAACAGGGTCCCGGCGTGAGCTGATCCGTGGGGATCTTGGTCTTGAGCTGTGGAGTACTGAGGGGTTGTGGACAGCGCCGTCACCCGGCACTGTGCGGGTCCCGTACACTTCTTGTGGCGATCCGGGTGACCGGATCGACTTCGCACGCCCCGCCGGCGGTCTCACCACCATCGCCGGCCGCGCCTCTCGGTCCTTACCCGCGCAGGGTTCAGGGCACGGCGCACCGGGGCGTCAGGCGCGGCAGCCGACCGGCGGCCGCGGTAACCGAGTACCTCAAGGAGTACGGCCATGGCCGTCGTCACGATGCGGGAGCTGCTGGAGAGCGGCGTCCACTTCGGTCACCAGACCCGTCGTTGGAACCCGAAGATGAAGCGCTTCATCTTCACGGAGCGCAACGGCATCTACATCATCGACCTGCTCCAGTCGCTGTCGTACATCGACCGCGCCTACGAGTTCGTCAAGGAGACCGTCGCGCACGGCGGCTCCATCATGTTCGTCGGCACCAAGAAGCAGGCGCAGGAAGCGATCGCCGAGCAGGCGACGCGCGTGGGCATGCCCTACGTCAACCAGCGCTGGCTCGGCGGCATGCTGACCAACTTCTCCACCGTCTACAAGCGTCTGCAGCGCCTCAAGGAGCTTGAGCAGATCGACTTCGAGGACGTCGCGGCTTCGGGTCTCACCAAGAAGGAGCTCTTGGTCCTCTCGCGCGAGAAGGCCAAGCTGGAGAAGACCCTCGGTGGTATCCGCGAGATGTCGAAGGTTCCCAGCGCCGTCTGGATCGTCGACACCAAGAAGGAGCACATCGCCGTCGGTGAGGCGCGCAAGCTCCACATCCCGGTCGTCGCGATCCTCGACACGAACTGTGACCCCGACGAGGTCGACTACAAGATCCCGGGCAACGACGACGCGATCCGCTCCGTCACCCTGCTCACCCGCGTGATCGCCGACGCCGTCGCCGAGGGCCTCATCGCCCGTTCCGGCGCTGCGGCCGGCGACTCGAAGCCGGGCGAGAAGGCGGCCGGCGAGCCGCTCGCCGAGTGGGAGCGCGACCTGCTCGAGGGTGAGAAGAAGGCCGACGACGCCGAGGCCCCCGCGGCCGAGGCTGCTCCGGCCGCCGAGGCCGAGAAGCCGGCCGAGGCTGCTGCCGAGACCGCTGAGGCCACCGAGGCTCCGGTCGCGGACGCCGAGCAGGCCTGACCCTTTACAGGGACCCACAGGTTCGGTAGTTGACGGCGGGGGCCACAAGCCCCCGCCGTCGACCCGTAGCCCCGCAGATCTTCGTAGATCTTTCTAGACTCCGAGAGAGAAACACAGACTCATGGCGAACTACACCGCCGCTGACGTCAAGAAGCTCCGTGAGCTCACCGGCGCCGGCATGATGGACTGCAAGAAGGCCCTGGACGAGGCCGACGGCAACGTCGACAAGGCCGTCGAGGCCCTGCGCATCAAGGGTCAGAAGGGCGTCGCCAAGCGCGAGGGCCGTTCTGCCGAGAACGGCGCCGTCGTCTCCCTCATCTCCGAGGACAAGACCTCCGGCGTCCTCGTCGAGCTGAAGTGCGAGACGGACTTCGTCGCCAAGGGTGACAAGTTCCAGGCCGTCGCCGCCAAGCTGGCCGAGCACGTCGCCGCCACCTCCCCGGCCGACATCGCCGCGCTGCTCGCCTCCGAGATCGAGGCCGGCAAGACCGTCCAGGCGTTCGTCGACGAGGCCAACGCCAACCTCGGCGAGAAGATCGTCCTGGACCGCTTCGCGCAGTTCACGGGCGGTTATGTGGCCGCGTACATGCACCGCACCATGCCTGACCTGCCGCCGCAGATCGGTGTCCTCGTCGAGTTCGACCAGGAGAACGCCGAGATCGCCAAGGGCGTCGCGCAGCACATCGCCGCTTTTGCGCCGAAGTACCTCACCCGTGAGGACGTTCCGGCCGAGGTCGTCGAGACCGAGCGTCGTGTCGCCGAGGAGACCACCCGCGCCGAGGGCAAGCCCGAGGCCGCGCTCCCGAAGATCGTCGAGGGTCGCGTCAACGGCTTCTTCAAGGACGCCACGCTGCTTGGCCAGCCGTACGCGCTGGACAACAAGAAGTCCGTCGAGCAGGTTCTGAAGGAGGCCGGTGTCACCCTGAAGCGCTTCTCGCGCATCAAGGTCGGCATCTGAGTCTGTTCAGCGTTCGACACTAGACCCCGCTAGGGTCTGAGGCAGTCGTCGGCCGCGCACGCGACGGACGACCGCAGATCTGACGAGGAGGCCATTGCCGCTAGGGACCACGAGTACCCACCGGCAATGGCCTTCTTCGTATGTGCACGAGGAGATCCCCATGAATCAGGGCGCGGACGCCGCCAAGGCCGATCACTCGGCCGACCACAAGCGCGATGACGGCAAGGTGGCCGGGCGCTTCATGCTGAAGCTTTCCGGTGAGGCGTTCGCCGGCGGTGGGGGGCTCGGTGTCGATCCCGACGTCGTGCACAACATCGCCCGCGAGATCGCCGCAGTCGTCCGGGACGGCGCACAGATCGCCGTCGTCATCGGCGGAGGCAACTTCTTCCGGGGCGCCGAGCTCCAGCAGCGCGGCATGGACCGGGCCCGCTCCGACTACATGGGCATGCTCGGTACGGTCATGAACTGCCTCGCCCTCCAGGACTTCCTGGAGAAGGAGGGCATCGACTCGCGCGTCCAGACCGCCATCACGATGGGCCAGGTCGCCGAGCCGTACATCCCGCTGCGGGCCGTACGCCACCTGGAGAAGGGCCGCGTCGTCATCTTCGGCGCCGGCATGGGCATGCCCTACTTCTCCACCGACACCACCGCCGCCCAGCGTGCCCTGGAGATCGACGCCGAGGCCATGCTGATGGGCAAGAACGGGGTGGACGGCGTCTACGACTCCGACCCCCGCGTCAACCCCGACGCGGTGAAGTTCGACGCCCTTGAGTACGGCGAGGTCATCACCCGGGACCTGAAGGTCGCCGACATGACCGCGATCACCCTGTGCCGCGACAACAACCTCCCGATCCTCGTCTTCGAGCTCCTGACGGCGGGCAACATCGCGCGCGCCGTCAAGGGTGAGAAGATCGGCACTCTCGTGAGCGACCAGGGCACCCGGGCCTGACCGGGGGATGGACAATCCCCTGCCGGTCGGACACCGTGCAGGGAAAGACGCTGGTTATCCAGGGCCCAAGGGATCAGGTCGCACTGAGAACTCCCGGCCCACCCAAGACATGCAGGAGCAAGTGGTGATCGAAGAAATCCTCCTCGAGGCCGAGGAGAAGATGGAGAAGGCCGTGGTGGTCGCCAAGGAGGACTTCGCCGCGATTCGCACCGGGCGTGCGCACCCGGCGATGTTCAACAAGATCGTGGCGGACTACTACGGTGCGCTGACGCCGATCAACCAGCTCGCCTCGTTCTCCGTCCCGGAGCCGCGCATGGCGGTCGTGACCCCGTTCGACAAGAGCGCGCTGCGCAACATCGAGCAGGCCATCCGCGACTCGGACCTCGGCGTCAACCCGAGCAACGACGGCAGCATCATCCGCGTGAACTTCCCGGAGCTGACCGAAGAGCGCCGCAAGGACTACATCAAGGTCGCGCGCACCAAGGCCGAGGACTCCAAGGTCTCGATCCGCGCCGTGCGCCGCAAGGCCAAGGACGCCCTCGACAAGCTCGTCAAGGACAAGGAGTCCGGCGAGGACGAGGTCCGCCGTGCGGAGAAGGAGCTCGACGACACCACCGCCAAGTACGTGGCGCAGGTCGACGAGCTGCTCAAGCACAAGGAAGCCGAGCTGCTCGAGGTCTGATGAACGACTCTTCCTGGGGGGCTCCGCCGAGACCCGAATACTGGGGAACCCCCGAGGGGCCTTCCCAGGGGGCGTTCCCGGCGGGGCCTGCATACGATGCGTATGACGCCCCGCCCGTGTCGAGGACGCAGCAGATGCCCGTCCTGCCCGATGCGGGCAGAGACGCCGAAGGCCGCGTACACGACTTGGGGGCCGCTCTGCCGGGCGGCCCTGACTTCCGCGACGAGACGCCGCAGGAGCCCATGGCAAGCCCTCCGCCCGTGCCCCCCGTGCCCGCCCAGCCGGAGAAGAAGAAGGCGGGCCGCGACCTGCGGGCCGCGATAGGGGTCGGCGTGGGGCTCGGCGCGGTCATCCTCGCGTCGCTCTTCATCGTGAAGGCCGTCTTCGTGGGCGTCATCGCGGTCGCCGTGGTCGTCGGGCTGTGGGAGCTGACCAGCCGCCTCGAAGAACGCAAGCAGATCAAGGCGCCGCTGGTACCGCTCGCGGTCGGCGGCGCGGCGATGGTCGTCGCCGGGTACGTCAGCGGCGCCGAGGGGGCCTGGGTCGCGATGGCCCTCACCTCGCTCGCGGTCCTCGTGTGGCGGATGACCGAACCGCCCGAGGGCTATCTGCGGGACGTCACGGCGGGCGTCTTCGCGGCGTTCTACGTGCCGTTCCTCGCCACGTTCGTCGCGATGCTGCTCACCGCGGACGACGGACCCTGGCGGGTGCTCACCTTCCTGCTCCTGACCGTGGTCAGCGACACGGGCGCGTACGCGATCGGCTGGCGCTTCGGCAGGCACAAGCTGGCGCCGCGCATCAGCCCCGGAAAGACCCGCGAGGGCCTGTTCGGCGCGGTGTCGTTCGCGATGGTGGCGGGCGCGCTGTGCATGCAGTTCCTGATCGACGACGGCACGTGGTGGCAGGGACTGCTGCTCGGCCTCGCGGTCGCGTGCAGCGCCACGCTCGGCGACCTCGGCGAGTCGATGATCAAGCGGGACCTCGGCATCAAGGACATGGGCACGCTGCTTCCGGGCCACGGCGGCATCATGGACCGGCTCGACTCCTTGCTGCCGACGGCTCCGGTGGTGTGGCTGCTGCTCGTGGTGTTCGTCGGAAACGGCTGACCTGCGTTTTTGTATCGCTTTGAACGGTGAGGGCTCGTCGTCCACAGGACGGCGAGCCCTTTTCCGTACGTCTGAGACACTTGAGGAACCATGCCCAAGCCCGGAGAACTCACTTTCGTCGCCCCCCGCGGAGCCAAGAAGCCGCCGCGGCACCTCGCCGACCTCTCGCCCGCCGAGCGCAAGGAAGCCGTCGCCGCGATCGGCGAGAAGCCGTTCCGCGCCAAGCAGCTCTCGCAGCACTACTTCGCGCGGTACGCCCACGACCCGGCGGAGTGGACGGACATCCCGCTCGCCGCGCGCGGCCGGCTCCAGGAGGAGCTCCTTCCCGACCTGATGTCGGTCGTCCGCCACATCTCCTGCGACGACGACACCACCCGCAAGACGCTGTGGAAGCTGCACGACGGGACGCTCGTCGAGTCCGTCCTGATGCGCTACCCGGACCGGGTGACGATGTGCATCTCCTCGCAGGCCGGCTGCGGCATGAACTGCCCGTTCTGCGCCACCGGCCAGGCGGGCCTCGACCGCAACCTGTCGACCGCCGAGATCGTGCACCAGATCGTCGACGGCATGCGGGCGCTGCGCGACGGCGAGGTCCCGGGAGGACCTGCCCGCCTGTCCAACATCGTCTTCATGGGCATGGGCGAGCCGCTCGCCAACTACAAGCGCGTCGTCGGCGCCATCCGCCGGCTCACCGACCCCGAGCCGGACGGCCTGGGCCTGTCGCAGCGCGGCATCACCGTCTCCACCGTGGGCCTGGTGCCCGCCATGCACCGCTTCGCCGACGAGGGCTTCAAGTGCCGCCTCGCGGTGAGCCTGCACGCTCCCGACGACGAGCTCCGCGACACCCTCGTACCGGTCAACACCCGGTGGAAGGTCCGCGAGGTCCTCGACGCCGCGTGGGAGTACGCCGAGAAGTCTGGGCGCCGCATCTCCATCGAGTACGCCCTGATCCGCGACATCAACGACCAGGCGTGGCGCGGCGATCTGCTCGGCAGGCTCCTCAAGGGCAAGCGGGTGCACGTCAACCTCATCCCGCTGAACCCGACGCCGGGCTCCAAGTGGACGGCCTCGCGGCCCGAGGACGAGAAGGCGTTCGTCGAGGCCATCGCGGCCCACGGCGTGCCCGTGACCGTCCGCGACACCCGGGGCCAGGAGATCGACGGAGCCTGTGGGCAGCTCGCCGCCTCCGAGCGGTAGTCCGACGAGCGGTAGTCCGAGCGGGCCGGAGTCCGAGGGGCAGAACGGCCGGGGGCCTGTCAGGGGCCCCGTGTAACCTGGCTGGCAACATCTGCATATTCCGACAGGGGAGCGCCACAGCGCTGAGAGTGCGGTGCCCGCAAGGGACACGGACCGCAGACCCTCTGAACCTTGCCCCGGTCATTCGGGGTAGGAAGTTCGGCGATTACTCAAGCTGTTGCGCCCTGCCCGCACGACCTGAAGTCGTGCGGGCAGGGCCGCGTCTCTTCCTGGTCATCTCCAGGAGGAATGAAGAAATGCGCAGTACCAAGAGGCTCGCGGCCGGCGCGGTCGCCGCCGCCCTCGGGGTCACCACGCTGGCGGCCTGCGGCGGCTCGGACGGCAAGAAGACCTCCGGCGAGGCAAGCGGATCCGGCAGCAAGACGGTGACGCTGGTCAGTCACGACTCGTTCAACGCCTCGGATCCGGTGCTCAAGGCGTTCACCGCGCAGACCGGCTACACCGTCAAGGTCCTCAAGAGCGGGGACGCCGGGGCCGCGCTCAACCAGGAGATCCTCACCAAGGGCTCCCCGCGCGGCGACGTGTTCTTCGGCGTCGACAACACGCTGCTCTCGCGCGCCCTCGACAACGGCATCTTCACGCCGTACGAGGCCAAGGGCCTGGACCGGATTCCCGCCGACGTCCAGCTCGACAAGGACAAGCACCGGGTCACGCCCATCGACACGGGCGACATCTGCGTCAACTACGACAAGAAGTACTTCGCGGACAAGAAGCTCAGCCCTCCGCAGACCTTCGACGACCTGATCAAGCCCGAGTACAAGGACCTGCTCGTCACCGAGAACGTGGCGACGTCCTCGCCCGGGCTCGGCTTCATGCTCGGGTCCGTCGCCAAATACGGCGACGACGGGTGGCAGGACTACTGGAAGAAGCTGAAGGCCAACGGCGTCAAGGTCGTCGACGGCTGGGAGCAGGCCTACAACACGGACTTCTCCGGCTCGGCCGGCGGCAAGAAGGCCAAGGGCGACCGGCCGCTCGTCGTCTCCTACGCCTCCAGCCCGCCCGCCGAGGTGATCTACGCCGACCCCAGGCCCACCGAGGCCCCCACCGGCGTCGCCACCGGCACCTGCTTCCGCCAGACCGAGTTCGCGGGCCTGCTCAAGGGCGCCAAGAACGAGGCCGGCGGCAAGGCGCTCCTGGACTTCCTGATCTCCAAGAAGTTCCAGGAGGACATGCCGCTCCAGATGTTCGTGGACCCGGTCGCCAAGGACGCCGCCGTCCCGCCGGAGTTCACCAAGTTCGGCGCGAAGATCACGGACTCGGCGACCGTCGCCCCCGACAAGATCGCCAAGAACCGTGACCAGTGGGTCAAGACGTGGTCCTCGCTCGTCCTGAAGTAGGCCCGAAACTGCGGCGGAACGCGGTGCGGCTCGGCCTGATGGCCCTGCCCGTCGTGTTCTTCGCCGTGTTCTTCGCCTGGCCCGTGGCCGCCATCGTCGGCCGCGGGCTCAAGGCGGACGGCGCCTGGCAGTTCGGCCGGATCGGCGAGGTCCTGAGCGACCCCGACATCGGGCACGTCCTGTGGTTCACGACCTGGCAGGCGCTCGCCTCCACGGCGCTCACCCTCCTGATCGCGCTGCCCGGCGCGTACGTCTTCGCACGCCTCGACTTCCCTGGCAAGCAGCTCCTGCGGGCCGTCGTGACCGTGCCGTTCGTGCTGCCGACCGTCGTCGTGGGCACCGCGTTCCTCGCGCTGCTCGGCCGCGGCGGGCTGCTCGACCAGCTGTGGGGGGTGCGCCTGGACACCACGGTGTGGGCGATCCTGCTCGCCCACGTCTTCTTCAACTACGCGGTGGTCGTCCGCACCGTCGGCGGCCTGTGGTCGCAGCTCGACCCCCGCCAGGAAGAGGCCGCCCGCGTCCTCGGCGCCTCCCGGTTCGCTGCCTGGCGCAAGGTGACGCTGCCCGCGCTCGGCCCCGCGGTCGCCGCCGCAGCCCTCATGGTCTTCCTCTTCACCTTCACCTCGTTCGGCGTCGTCCAGATCCTCGGCGGCCCCACCTTCTCCACCCTCGAAGTGGAGATCTACCGCCAGACCGCCGAACTCCTCGACCTGCCGACCGCGGCCGTCCTCACCCTCGTGCAGTTCGTGGCGGTCGGCGCGATCCTCGCCGTGCACGCCCGGACGGTGCGCCGCCGCGAGAGTGCGCTGAAACTCGTCGACCCCGCCCAGACCGCGCGGCGCCCGCGCGGCGCCGGACAGTGGACGCTGCTCGCCTCGGTCCTCGCCGTCGTGGCGCTCTTGATCCTGCTCCCCGTCGGCGTACTGATCGAACGCTCCCTGGACACCCCCGACGGCTACGGCCTCGGCTACTACCGGGCGCTCCAGGCCGCCGGGGACAACGGCAGCTTCCTCGTGCCGCCCATCGAGGCGATCTGGAACTCGCTCCAGTACGCCCTCGCCGCCACCGCCATCGCGCTCCTCATCGGCGGGCTCGCGGCGGCCGCCCTGACCCGGCGCGGCAGCGGCCGTCTGATCCGGGGCTTCGACGCCCTCCTGATGCTGCCGCTCGGCGTCTCCGCCGTGACCGTCGGCTTCGGCTTCCTGATCACCCTCGACGAGCCGCCGCTTGACCTGAGGACCTCCTGGATCCTGGTGCCGCTCGCCCAGGCGCTGGTGGGCACCCCCTTCGTCGTACGGATCATGCTGCCGGTGCTGCGCGCGGTGGACGGGCGGCTGCGCGAGGCGGCGGCCGTGCTCGGGGCGTCCCCGCTGCGGGCCTGGCGCGAGGTGGATCTGCCGCTGGTGCGGCGGGCGCTGCTGGTCGCGGCGGGCTTCGCGTTCGCGGTGTCGCTCGGCGAGTTCGGGGCGACCGTGTTCATCGCCCGGCCCGACCACCCGACGCTGCCCGTCGCCGTGGCCCGCCTCCTCGGCCGGGCCGGCGACCTCAACTACGGCCAGGCGATGGCCCTCAGCACGATTCTGATGGTGGTGTGCGCGGTGTCGCTGCTCGTCCTGGAACGCATCCGGACCGACCGGAGCGGGGAGTTCTGATGCTGAAGCTCGACGGTGTGACCGTACGGTTCGGACAGCGGGCCGCGCTCGACGCGGTCGACCTGGAGGTCGCCGACCACGAGACGGTGTGCGTGCTCGGTCCCAGCGGCAGCGGCAAGTCGACGCTGCTGCGGGTCGTCGCGGGCCTTCAACCCCTCACCGGCGGGCGGGTGTTGTTGGGCGGCGCCGACCAGTCGGGGGTACCCGTACACAAACGCGGTCTCGGCCTGATGTTCCAGGACCACCAGCTCTTCCCGCAGCGCGACGTCGCCGGGAACGTGGCGTTCGGGCTGCGCATGCGGGGGGCCTCGCGGGGTGAACAGGCGCGCAGGGTGGGCGAGTTGCTCGACCTGGTCGGGCTGCCGGGCGCGGGCGGGCGGGCCGTCGCGGCCCTGTCCGGCGGCGAACAGCAGCGCGTCGCGCTCGCGAGGGCGCTGGCACCTTCCCCCCGCCTCCTGATGCTGGACGAGCCGCTGGGCCAGCTGGACCGCACGCTGCGCGAGCGCCTGGTGGTCGAACTCCGTTCTTTGTTCGGCCGGTTGGGCACCACCGTCCTGGCCGTCACGCACGACCAGGGCGAGGCGTTCGCGCTGGCCGACCGGGTGGTGGTGATGCGGGACGGCCGCATCGCGCAGACCGGCACGCCGCTGGAGGTCTGGCAGCACCCGGCCTCCGAATTCGTGGCCCGCTTCCTGGGCTTCGAGAACGTGGTCCCGGCGACGGTCTCGGGGGAGGCCGCGGACACGGCCTGGGGAAAGGTCCCGGTCCCGGCCGGCTCGCCGCAGGGCCCGGTGCGCGTCCTGGTCCGCCCGGCGGGCGTCCGGCTCGTGGGGGAGCGGGAGGGGTTGCCCTGCGAGGTGGTGGGGCGGACGTTCCGGGGCAACCACGTGGCGCTCCGGCTGCGGCCCGGCGGGGGGCCGTTGCTGGAGGCGGAGTGCGGGTTGGAGGGGGCGCCGGAGGTGGGGGCGGCGGTTGGCGTTGCCTTTGGGGTTGGGGGAGTGGTGGTGCTCGGGGAGGAGTAGGGGGGCTTTCCCCACCCCGCCCCTTCCCGAGACCCTCCGGGGGAGATTGTTCGGCTGCGGCCCGGTGGCTGATGGGGCTCTGCCCCAGACCCCGTTCGCGTCTTAAGGGCGCTCGTCCTCAAACTCCCCCAAGGCCTTAAAGGCCAGGGGGGACCCCCATGACGGGCTGAAGATGCCGGTGCTGGCCAGGACCAACCCTGCTAGGGGCGCGGGGAACTGCGCGAGCAACCACGCACGGTCCGCGGTCGAAACCGTCCGCTCATCCAGCCGTTGGGCGCGCAGCCCCAAAAACCACCCGCCGGCGCCCCCGATTCACTCCCCCCGGAGGGTCTCGGGAAGGGGCGGGGTGGGGCCATCGGGGTCCGGGGCCGAGCCCCAGCCGTAAGGGCGGAGGGCCCGCGTTCACCCCGCCGGGGTCAGTTCCTTCGCCCGGGTCGGCTCAGCCGCCCCGTGGCCCTCGGGCGAGCCGAACCACGCCACCGCCACCGCCCCGGCCACCGCCAGGACGAAGCCCAGGACGGCCATCCACGCCAGGCCCGCCCGGGACGCGTCCCCCAGCCACAGCACCCCGATCGCGCCCGGCAGCACCGTCTCGCCCACCACCAGCGCCGCCGTCGCGCCGTTCACCGAGCCGATCTGCAGGGCCACCGTGTGCAGGTACATGCCGCCGATGCCGGCCACCAGGATCGCGTACAGCGCCGGGTCGGTGAGCAGGGCGCCGGCGTCGAAGGGGTCGATGCCGTTCAGGACGCGGACGCCGACGCCGAGCGCGCCGAAGCCCAGACCGGACAGGAGGCCCGCCAGGATCGCGGCGCGGGCGCCCATGAGGCGTACCACCACCGTGCCTCCTGCCATCAGCACCAGCGCAACCGCCAGGAGCCACCAGTGCGTTGACATCTCCGTGTGGCCGCTGCCCTCGTGGCCCGCCGCCGTCGCGAGCAGGACCAGGGCCGAGCAGACCACGCCGATCGACGTCCACTCCGCGCGGCTCAGCCGGATGCCGAGGAGCTTCACGCTGAGGACCGCCGTGATGACCAGGTTCGCGCTGATCACCGTCTGGGACAGGAAGAGGGGGAGCAGCCGGGCCGCCAGCGCGCCGAGGCCGAACCCGACGAAGTCGAGGATGGTCCCGACTATGAACTCCCAGGTCGTCGCCGCCTTCGCGGTGGAGGAGAGGCTGGGCCCGCCGTGCTGGGTCCGGTCGCTCGCGGCCGCGTCGCGGCGGGCGGACTTGCGGGACCCGACGGCTTGCAGGACCGAACCCGTGCCGTAGCAGACCGAGGCGGCGATGGCGGTCAGCAGACCGAGCAGCACAAGTGACTCCGTTCCTGGCGGGGGCAACCCGTTCGCCCCACTCCGCTTTACCAGACGTTTACCGCCCCTTGGGAGTTGCCTGAGTGGGGCGACCTCTTGCCCGCTCGCCGTTCCCTTGCGCCGTCCGGCCCTCACCGCTACATTTAACGTACTGGTTAATTAACGAGGTGGTTAAGTAGCATGGCGGACGCGACCGACCGGCTCAGCGCCGTCTTCGCCGCCCTGGCCGACCCCACGCGCCGCGCGATCCTCGCCCGGCTCGCCGAGGGGGAGGCCGCGGTCGGTGAGATCGCCGAGCCGTTCGAGATGAGCCTCCCGGCCGTCTCCCGGCACCTGAAGGTGCTGGAGAAGGCCGGACTGATCACCCGCGGCCGCTCGGCCCAGTGGCGGCCCTGCCGGCTTGAGGCGGCGCCCCTCGCGGACGCCACCGACTGGCTGGAGCGGTACCGGCGGTTCTGGGAAGGCAGCTTCGACGCTCTCGCGGAACACTTGCGACAGCTCCAGAAAGGAAAGAACAACGATGAGTGAGAACGTGAACGACGGCATCGAGATCACCCGCGTCTTCGACGCCCCCCGCGACCTGGTCTTCCGGGCCTGGACCACCCCCGAGCACTTCGCCGCCTGGTACGGCGGCGCGGCCGAGGTCCCGCTCGACCGGATCTCTCTGGACGTGCGCCCCGGCGGCGCCTGGAGCCTCGTCATGCTCGTCCCCGGCCACGGCGAGATGCCGTTCGGCGGCGTCTACAAGGAGGTCGTCGAGCCGGAGCGGCTCGTCTTCACGCTCAAGGACGCGTCCGCGCCCGCCGACATCGAGGGCGAGATCGTCACCGTCACCTTCGCCGACCACGGCGACAAGACCGAAATGGTCTTCACCCAGCGCGGCGGCAACCTCACGGCCGAGCAGTACGAGCAGGCCAGGGGCGGCTGGGCGCACTTCTTCGACACCCTCGCCGGCCACCTCGCCCAGCGCTAGCGCGACATGCGGGCCAGCGCCCCGGGCGCCTCGGACACCGAGTCGACCAGGGCGATCCGGCCCGCCATCGGCCGGTCCTCGGCCAGCGCTTCGAGCAGCGGCCAGGTGGGCAGGCGCTCGGTCCAGTGCGCGCGGTCGACCAGGACCATCGGCGTCGGGGTGCCCCGCGACTCGTAGTAGTTCGGCGTCGCGTTGTCGAAGATCTCCTGTACGGTGCCGGCCGCGCCCGGCAGGAAGACGACCCCCGCGTTGGAGCGGGCGAGCAGGCCGTCCTCGCGGGTGGCGTTGGCGAAGTACTTGGCGATCGCGCCCGCGAAGGCGTTCGGCGGCTCGTGCCCGTAGAACCAGGTCGGGATGCCCACGGAGGTGCCGCCGCGCGGCCACTTCGTACGCACCTCGAAGGCGGCGCGTGCCCACGCCGACACGGAGGGCCTGAACGAGGGCTCCTCGGCGAGGAGTTCGAGGGCCGAGCCCAGCATCGCGTCGTCGAAGGGCGCCGCGTACGCACCCAGGTTCGCGGCCTCCATCGCACCCGGGCCACCGCCCGTCGCCACGGTGAACCCGGCGCGGGCCAGCGTGCGCCCGAGCACCGCCGCACCCTCGTACTCGGCCGTGCCTCGGCCCATCGTGTGGCCGCCCATCACACCCACCACCCTCGCCCCGACGAGCAGTTCGTCCAGGGCGTCCGAGATCGCCTCGTCGTGGATGGAACGCAGCATCGAGGAGAAGATGTCGCCGTCCGCCTTGGTCCGCTGGAACCAGGCGTACGAGAGCGCGTCCGGGGTCCGCTCGTAGCCCGCGGCGAGCCCCTCGAAGAGCTCGGCGGGGGAGTAGAGCGTGCCCCGGTACGGGTCGAAGGGCAGGTGCGGGACGGGCGGGAAGACCAGCGCGCCGTCGGCCCTGACCTTCGCGGCGGCGTCCGGCTCCATGGCGCAGCCGAGAAACACGGCGCCGGCCGTGTCGGTGCGCAGCAGTACGGGCGTACGGGCCGTCAGGTCCACCGACTGCACCCTGAATCCGGCCAGCGTCGCGTGCGCCGCCGCCGCGTCGAACTCGGCCAGCGATTCGATCTCGGTGTCGCTGCCCGCGGGAAACTTCGCGTCTTCGTCCGGCACGGCGACCATGCTAGGCGCTGCGTGGATTGCGCGGATCCGGGCCTTCGACAGCGGACCGTGCGTGGTTGCTCGCGCAGTTCCCCGCGCCCCTGGCAGCGCCGGGTACAGGCATCCCAGCCCGTCATGGGGGCCCCTGGCCCTTGAGGCCTTGGGGGAGTTTGAGGACGAGCGCCCTTCAGGCGCGAACGGGGTGTGGGGCGGAGCCCCAGGAACGACCACCGGGCCGCAGCCGAACGACAACCTCCGGCGGGTTTCGGGAAGGGGTGGGGTGGGGCATCCCGGGGTCTGGGGCGCAGCCCCAGCGGCACCGCCCCCTACCGCAGCGGCAGTGCCGCCAGTGCCGCGATCGTCACCGTCAGCGGGGTGAAGACGACCAGCAGGGCCAGGGCTCGCAGGGACGCGGCGGTTCGGAGCAGGGCCGCCGGGGTGCCCAGGGCCACCAGGGACTGGGTCGTGTCGGCGCGGGCGTGGCGGGATTCCAGGGCCGCGGTCAGCAGCGTGGCGAGCGGGCAGCTGATCACCAGGGCCGCGCCGAGCCCGGTCAGCGGGCCGAAGGGGTGCGGCCCGGCCCGGTCCCCGTACAGCGTGGCCGCCGCGATCCCCCCGGAGGCCACCGCGCACACCACCCCCAGCGGGCGCCCGATGCGGCGGGCCTCCGACATCAGGATCCGGCCCGCGAGCAGGCGGGCCGCGCCCGGGCGGACCAGCTGCAGCAGCCGCCCGCTGAAGTGGGCCACCGCAGGACCCGCGAGTGCCAGGCCGACCGCGGTCAGCGCCCAGCCGCCGAGCACCCCGGCCGGGCTGGCCCCCGGGTGGCCCGGCATCGGGAAGGAGGAAGCCCGGTCGCCCCGGCTCACGTACGTCTGGACCGCGAGGCCCGCCGCGACGAGGGCGAAGCCCCACGGCAGGCCGCTCGGCGTCGGCGCGGGCTCCTCGGGGTGCACCGGGTCGCACACGTCGCCGGGACGCAGGGTGCGCGGGCGCAGGGCGAGCCCGGCTGCCACCGACGCCGTGACCGGCAGGGCGGCGAGCAGGGTCAGGGCACCCGCCAGCGGCATCGGCTGGTCGGCGGCGAGCAGCCCGGCGGCCTCCCCGTCGAAGGGGAGCCCGGTGATGTCACCGCGCAGGTGGAGATAGACCAGGAGCGCGACCGCCGAGCCCAGCGTGCACGACACCGCCGTGGACACGGCCGCGACCGCGGCGAGCCGGGCCGGGCCCAGACCCACCGCGGAGAGCCCTTCGCGGGGCCGGGTGCTCGGGTCGGTGCGGGCCACGGCGACCGCGAACTGCGCCGTGGCGGCCAGCGGAACCACGCACCACAGCAGCCGCAGCCCCGAAGCGCCGGGATGGCCGACCGCGTAACCGAGCGTGCACAGCAGGAGGAACCCGACCCCGGCGGACGCGGCGGACACCAGCAGGCGGCGCAGCAGGACCAGGGGATGGGAACCGCGGGCTAGACGGAGAGCGAGCACGCCGAGATACCCTCCGCATCCGAAGTGCCGGTGTTTCCACGGGAGTTGACGCGGCAGCCGTCGATGAGGACCACCGTGCGGTCGGCGAGCGCCGCGACATCGGTGTCGTGGGTGGCCATGACCGTGGTGATCCGGTGCGAGCGGGCCGCGGTGAGCAGGGTCCGCAACACCTGCGCGCGGTCGGCGCGGTGCAGGGTCGCGGTCGGCTCGTCGGCGAACAGCACGGCAGGCCCGGTGACCAGGGCGCGGGCGAGCGCCACGCGCTGACGCTGCGCCTGGAGCAGGGCGTGCGGGCGCTTCTTGGCGCACATGTCGATGTCGAGCCGCTCCAGCCACTCCAGGGCGGCCTTCTTGGCGGCGCGGTGCCCGATGCCGCGCAACAACAGGGGCAGGGCCGCGTTCTCCCACGCGTTCAGCTCGGGGACCAGGGCGGGCTCGGGGTCGATCCAGCCGAACCGGTCGCGCCGAAGCCGCTCACGGGCGACGGCGCCCAGGGTGTGCACGGGCCCGCTGTTGAACCACACCTCGCCCTCGTCCGGCACGAGGGACCCGGACAGGCAGCGCAGCAGGGTCGTCTTGCCGCTGCCGCGCGGGCCGCCGACGGCGAGGATCTCACCCTCGCGGACCCCGACGCTGACGCCGGTCAGGGCGGGCGAGCCGCTGTGGGAATGGTGCAGGGAACGCGCCCACAACACGTCGCTGTCCGGCGGAGCCACCATGGTGCATACCTCGGTTCAGATCAGAATTCCTGCTCCCCGTACGGGGGAACGAAGGCAGGGCCGATCGGTCACTGGGCACGCTAGGGAGTGGGGCGTGGCTGTCCGGACAGCACGCGGCCCGGTCCCGCCCATCTCACTCGATGGGCGCAACCGGGCCGGTGCGGACGGCGTACTGGGCTAGAGCTTCGTCCAGGCCTCCGTCAGGACCTCGCGCAGGACGCCCTCGATCTCGTCGAAGGTGCCCTGGTCGGAGATCAGCGGCGGGGCGAGCTGGACGACCGGGTCGCCGCGGTCGTCCGCCCGGCAGTACAGGCCGTTGTCGTAGAGCGCCTTCGACAGGAAGCCGTACAGGACGCGCTCGGTCTCCTCGTCGTTGAAGGTCTCCTTGGTGGCCTTGTCCTTCACGAGCTCGATGCCGTAGAAGAAGCCGTTGCCGCGGACGTCGCCGACGATCGGCAGGTCGTGCAGCTTCTTGAGGGTGTCGAAGAAGGCGCCCTCGTTGTCGAGCACGTGCTGGTTGAGACCCTCCTTCTCGAAGATGTCGAGGTTGGCGAGGCCCACCGCGGCGGAGACCGGGTGGCCGCCGAAGGTGTAGCCGTGCAGGAAGGTGTTGTCGCCCTTGTAGAACGGCTCGGCGAGCCTGTCGGAGATGATGCAGGCGCCGATCGGGGAGTAGCCCGAGGTCATGCCCTTGGCGCAGGTGATCATGTCCGGCACGTAGTCGAACTTGTCGCAGGCGAACATCGTGCCCAGGCGGCCGAAGGCGCAGATGACTTCGTCGGAGACGAGCAGCACGTCGTACTTGTCGCAGATCTCGCGCACGCGCTGGAAGTAGCCGGGCGGCGGCGGGAAGCAGCCGCCCGCGTTCTGCACCGGCTCCAGGAAGACGGCGGCGACGGTCTCGGGGCCCTCGAAGAGGATCTCCTGCTCGATCTGGTCGGCGGCCCAGCGGCCGAAGGCCACCGGGTCGTCGCCGTGGATCGGGGCGCGGTAGATGTTGGTGTTCGGCACCTTGTGCGCGCCGGGGACCAGCGGCTCGAAGGGCGCCTTCAGGGCGGGCAGACCGGTGATGGACAGGGCGCCCTGCGGGGTGCCGTGGTAGGCGACCGCACGCGAGATGACCTTGTACTTCGTGTGGTTGCCGGTGAGCTTGTGGTACTGCTTCGCCAGCTTCCACGCGGTCTCGACGGCCTCGCCGCCACCGGTGGTGAAGAAGACCTTGTTGAGGTCGCCCGGCGCGTAGTTCGCGAGGCGCTCGGCGAGCTCGACGGCCTTGGGGTGGGCGTAGGACCAGACCGGGAAGAAGGCCAGTTCCTGCGCCTGCTTGTAGGCGGTCTCGGCGAGCTCGTGACGGCCGTGGCCGGCGTTGACGACGAACAGGCCCGACAGGCCGTCCAGGTACTTCTTGCCCTTGTCGTCGTAGATGTAGGTGCCCTCGCCACGGACGATGGTGGGAACGGGCGCGTTCTCGTACGACGACATGCGGGTGAAGTGCATCCACAGGTGGTCGTAGGCGGTCTGGCTGAGGTCCTTGCTCACGGCTATCGGGTTCCCCACATATAGGTCTGCTTCTTCAGCTTGAGATAGACGAAGCTCTCGGTGGAACGCACGCCGGGGAGCGCGCGGATCCTCTTGTTGATCACTTCGAGAAGGTGGTCGTCGTCCTCGCAGACGACCTCCACCATCAGGTCGAAGGAGCCCGCGGTCATCACCACGTACTCGCACTCGGCCATGGCCGTCAGCGCCTCCGCCACGGGGTCGAGGTCGCCCTCGACGCGGATGCCGACCATCGCCTGGCGCCGGAATCCCACGGTGAGCGGGTCGGTGACGGCGACGATCTGCATGACGCCCTGGTCCAGGAGCTTCTGGACGCGCTGGCGCACGGCCGCCTCGGACAGGCCGACGGCCTTTCCGATCGCTGCGTACGGGCGGCGCCCGTCCTCCTGGAGCTGCTCGATGATCGCCAGGGAGACGGCATCGATCGACGGGGACTGTCCGTTCCCGATCCTGGGTTCTGTGCTTCGGCTGGCCACGGAGCCACTGTGCACCCGACTCGTCCGTCCCGCAACCCCAAAGCGATGAAATTCGTTGTTCCGTGACCTCCAGAGAACTGAATCCGAAGTTCGAGGGCGTTGGGTCTGTCGAAAGCGTCGCCTCACCGGCTAGGGTGGGCTGTCTCACCCATCGGACATCGGACCGGGAGGCCAGCGAAGTGACCACCGAACTGCGTCGTTTGCGCAACTACATCGACGGAGAGTTCCGCGATGCTGCCGACGGGCGGACCATCGAGGTGGTCAACCCGGCCACGGGCGAGGCGTACGCGACCTCGCCGCTCTCCGGCCAGGAGGACGTGGACGCCGCCATGGCGGCCGCCGCCGCCGCGTTCCCGGCCTGGCGCGACACCACGCCCGCCGAGCGCCAGCGCGTACTGCTCAAGATCGCCGACGCCTTCGAGGAGCGCGCCGAGGAGCTGATCGCCGCCGAGTCGGAGAACACCGGCAAGCCGATCGAGCTCACCCGCACCGAAGAAGTGCCGCCGATGGTGGACCAGATCCGCTTCTTCGCGGGCGCGGCCCGGCTGCTCGAAGGCCGCAGCGCCGGCGAGTACATGGAGGGGATGACCTCGATCGTCCGCCGCGAGCCGGTCGGCGTCTGCGCGCAGGTCGCGCCGTGGAACTACCCGATGATGATGGCCGTGTGGAAGTTCGCCCCGGCGCTCGCCGCGGGCAACACCGTCGTCCTCAAGCCGTCGGACACCACCCCCGCCTCGACCGTCCTCATCGCCGAGATCATCGGCGCGATCGTCCCCAAGGGCGTCTTCAACGTCATCTGCGGCGACCGCGACACCGGCCGCGCGATGGTGGAGCACAGGACCCCGGCGATGGCCTCCATCACCGGTTCCGTACGGGCCGGCATGCAGGTCGCCGAGTCCGCCGCCAAGGACGTCAAGCGCGTCCACCTGGAGCTCGGCGGCAAGGCCCCGGTCGTCGTCTTCGAGGACGCCGACATCGCCAAGGCCGTCGAGGACATCGCGGTCGCCGGCTACTTCAACGCGGGCCAGGACTGCACGGCCGCGACCCGCGTCCTCGTGCACGAGTCGATCCACGACGACTTCGTGACCGCGCTCGCCAAGGCCGCCTCCGACACCAAGACCGGGCAGCCGGACGACGCGGACGTGCTGTACGGCCCGCTCAACAACGCCAACCAGCTCAAGCAGGTCTCCGGCTTCATCGACCGCCTCCCCGCGCACGCCAAGGTCGAGGCGGGCGGCCACCGGGTCGGCGAGCAGGGCTACTTCTACGCCCCGACCGTCGTCTCGGGCCTCAAGCAGGACGACGAGATCATCCAGAACGAGGTGTTCGGGCCGGTCATCACCGTCCAGTCCTTCACCGACGAGGCCCAGGCCCTGGAGTACGCGAACGGCGTCGAGTACGCGCTCGCCTCCTCGGTGTGGACCAAGGACCACGCCCGCGCCATGCGGATGTCCAAGAACCTCGACTTCGGCTGCGTGTGGATCAACACCCACATCCCGCTGGTCGCCGAGATGCCGCACGGCGGCTTCAAGAAGTCCGGCTACGGCAAGGACCTCTCGGCGTACGGCTTCGAGGACTACACCCGCATCAAGCACGTGATGACGTCCATCGAAGGCTGAGCCAGGGCCTGAACGCGCCGAAGGGGCGGGGGAGTTGATCCCCCGCCCCTTTTTCGCCGCCCCGCGCCCCCGACAGGGTGTCTGGCCTGGGGCGTACGGCTGTACGCAGCGTCCATTGAACCCGGTGCCCTGCGCGGGCATCCTGCCGGAATGCGACCGACCGCGTTCCCCGCCACCAGCCCCCTCTCCCGCCGCGGCCTGCTGCGCGCCCTCGGCGGCGGCGCCGCGCTGGCCGCCCTGGCCGGCTGCGGGGTTCCCGCGGCGTACGTCGAACCGGGCGACCGGGCCGGGCGCGACCGCTCGGCGGCCGACAAGTCCCTCACCTTCGCCAACTGGCCGCTCTACATAGACGTCGACGACAACGACGCCTCCAAGCGCCCCACCCTGGACGCGTTCACCAAGAGCACCGGGATCTCCGTCACGTACACCGAGGAGATCAACGACAACGACGAGTTCTTCGGGAAGATCAGCCCGGCGCTGATGAACCACCAGGAGACCGGCCGGGACCTGATGGTGATCAGCGACTGGATGGCGGCCCGGTTCGTGCGGCTCGGCTGGGTGCAGGAGATGGACCGCGCCAAGCAGCCCAACGTCACCCGCTACCTCGACCCCCAGCTGCGCACCCCCGCCTTCGACAACGGGCGCCTGCACAGCGTCCCGTGGCAGTCCGGGATCACCGGCATCGCGTACAACAAGAAGAAGCTCGGGCGCGAGCTCAAGCACGTCAGCGACCTGTGGGACCCGCGGCTCGCGGGCAAGGTGACGCTGTTCTCCGGACTCGACGAGTCGTTCGCGCTCCTGATGCAGGGCGACGGCGTCGACATCACCAAGTGGACCGCGGCCGACTTCCACCGGATGTGCGACCAGGTCGAGAAGCTGGTCGCGAAGAAGCAGATCCGCCGCTTCACCGGCAACGACTACACCAGCGACCTCAACAAGGGCGACGTGCTGGCCTGTCAGGCCTACAGCGGCGACGTGTTCCAGCTGAAGGCGGACAACCCCGACATCGAGTTCGTGGTGCCCGAGGAGGGCGCGGAACTCTGGGCGGAATCGATGATGATCCCCAACCTGGCCCGCCACAAGGCGAACGCGGAGGCGCTGGTCGACTACTACTACGACCCCCAGGTCGCCGCCGAGCTGGCCGCCTCGGTCAACTACGTCTGCCCGGTCCCGGCCGCCCGCGAGGTCCTCGCCTCCTCCAAGGACAAGGACGAGGCCGAACTCGCCGAGGACCCGCTGATCTTCCCGGACGACGCGATGCGCAAGCGGCTCGCGATCGCGCGGGACATCACGTCGGAGGAACGGGTGGAGTTCGCGAAGCGGTGGAACGCGATCGTGGGGCTGTAGCGGGCCGACCTGCGTTTTGAACGCGTTCAACAGAGGCGTACGCTTGCGATCATGAGCGAGCGAAGCGCCCTGTTGCGGCGTACCCGCGTGTGGTTGGTCGTCTTCATCGTCTGTCTCGTGCTGAGCGGACTGACCGCCTTTCCCCTGGTCCACGAACTGCACTGGACGCAGTCCCTGTTGCGGAACACACCGCTCGGTGACTGGCTGCCGGGGCTCAGCAGCTGGATCGACCGGGTGCGGGACGGGCTTGATTCGGCGGATGCCGAGTACCCGTTCCTGCTGTACGGGACGGACTGGCTGGCCTTCGCCCACCTCGTCATCGCCGTCGCCTTCTACGGGGTGCTGCGTGATCCCGTCCGCAACATCTGGGTCGTCGAGTTCGGGATGATCGCCTGTGCGGGGATCGTCCCGCTCGCCCTGATCTGCGGGCCCATCAGGGGAATCCCCTTCTGGTGGTCGGTGATCGACATGTCCTTCGGGGTGTTCGGGGTGATCCCGCTCTACGTGGTGCGGCGCAAGATCAAGGTGCTGGAGGCGATGGGGGAGCGGGTGCCCGTCCCTGCTTGAGGGGGGCGGGTGGTCAGGCCGGGTCCGGCGCGCCGAAGGTGGCGATCATGAGGCGCAGGGCGGTGGGATTCATGTCCGAGCCCTTCGCGTCCGTGGAGTTGACGCTGTACACCAGGGTGCGTGTGAGCGTCCCGGTGGGCGACACCGTCGCCGCGATCGCCGAGTTGTAGCCCCAGCGGCCGCCCGTCTTGCCCCACACGTCGTGGCCGCCGAGCCGTATCGTCGACAGGCCCACGCTGTACGCGGCCGGCTTGCCCGTCTTCATGTCGCGCACCGACGGGCCGGGCAGCGTGAACATCTCCTTCAGCTGCGCGCCGCGCACCACCTGGCCGGTGAACAGGGCCCGCGTGAAGCGCTCCAGGTCGGCCGTGGTGGAGATCAGATCGCCCGCCGCGAAGGTGTCCCCGGCGCCCCACACCGTCACGTCCCGCAACTCGGTCGAGCCGCCCGGCTCGGTGAACACCTGGTAGCCGTGGTTGTGCGGGCCGCGGATGGTGGGGTCGGCGGCGCCGGGGACGTAGGTGTCGTTCAGGCGCAGGGGCCGCAGGATGCGGGTGGAGAGCTGGTGGGCGTACGAGTCGCCGGTGACCCGCTCGATCAGGAGGCCGGCCACGGTGTAACCGATGTTGTCGTAGTGCTGCATGGTGCCGGGCGCGAAGTCCCGCTTCCGCGCGGTCGCCGCACGCACCACGTCGGCCGGGTCGCGGCTCTCGAAGCGGTGCGCGTAGAGGTGGTCCAGGGAGTCGTCGGGCGAGCCGACGGACGGGATGCCGCTCGTGTGGTTGAGGAGCTGACGCACCGTCACATCGCGGTACCCCGCCGGAATCAGGTCGGGCAGGTAGGCGCGCGCCGGCCGGTTCAGGTCGACCCGGCCCTCGCTCGCGAGTTGCAGCACCATGGCCGCGGTGAAGACCTTGGTGACCGACCCCACCCGGAACCGCGCGTTCGGGTCCGCCGGGGTATTGCCCGCCAGATCGTGCACCCCGGCACTGCCGCGCCAGCCACCCTCGGTGCCGCCGACTCTCACCAGCGCGGCGGTCGCGTCCGCGCCGGGCTTTCCGGCGCCCGCGATGGCCGCGCGCAGGGCTGCGGTTTCGAGGGCGTCGGCGGTGTGCCGGGCGGCGGTCCGGCTCGCGGCGGGCGCCGGGGCGGCGGCGAGGGCCGGGCCCATCGAGAGCCCGAGGACGAGGGTGGTGGCTATGAGCGTGGTGCGAGTACGGGTGCGGGCATTCATGGCGGGGTCTCCGTGATCGGATGGGGTTGCTGTGCTGAGGGGTCCCATCCTGCTGATCGCGGGGCTCGCGCGGATCGCCGTGACGGGGGGTTCTGCCCGCCGTGATTCCTCGCCTGTGCGGGGGAGTCGGGCGGTGCCGCCTCCCTCCGGGGAGGGAGGTTCCCCTCGCGAGGGACGGCATCTCGGGAGGCCTGCCCCTCAGGCGATGGCGCCCTTCACGCGGGGGAACCCGCCGAGATCAGCCCCGTCTCGTACGCGCAGATCACCGCCTGGACGCGGTCGCGCAGGCCCAGCTTCGCCAGCACATTGCCCACGTGCGTCTTCACCGTGTGCTCGGACACCGTCAGTTCGGCCGCGATCTCGGCGTTGGACAGGCCCCGGCCGAGCAGCAGCAGCGTTTCGCGTTCGCGGGCGGTCAGCGCGTCGAGGCGACCGGAGGGGGCCGGCGCGGCGGGTCTCGACGTGTACTCGGCGACCAGTCGCCGCGCCACCGACGGCGCGAGCAGCGCGTCCCCCGCCGCCACCACCCGTACCGCGTGCACCAGATCGTCCCGCCGGACGTCCTTGAGGAGGAAGCCGCTCGCCCCGGCGTGCAGCGCCTCGTACACGTACTCGTCCGAGTCGAAGGTGGTCAGCATCACGGTGCGGCACGCGCTCGCCGCGCTGATCGCCCGGCACGCCTCGATGCCGTCCAGGTGCGGCATCCGGATGTCGAGCAGCGCCACATCGGGCGCCAACCGGCGTACGGCGTCGACGGCTTGGGCGCCGTCCCCCACCTCGGCGACCACCTCGATGTCCGGCTGCACGTCCAGGATCAGGGCGAAACCGCTGCGCACCAGCTCCTGGTCGTCGGCCACCACCACGCGGATCGTCATCTCCCCACCTCCGGACAGGAGGCTATCGAGGACGTGGTGGTCAGCGGGATGACGGCCCTGACCTCGAAGCCCCGGCCGTCCGGGCCCGGTCCCGCCGATGCGGTGCCGCCGTGTGCCGCCGCGCGTTCGCGGATGCCGATCAGGCCGTGGCCGGTGCCGGGGCCCGGCGCGGTGCCGGCCACGAGTGCGGTGCCGGGTCCGCCTCCGTCGTCCCGGACCGTGATCGTCAACTCCTGCTCGGAGTAAGCCAGTTGTACGGACACGGTCGTCGCCGCCGCGTGCTTCACCGCGTTCGTCAGGGCCTCCTGCACGATCCGGTACACGGTCGTCCCGGTGGCCTGGGGGAGCGGGCGGGCCGCGCCCTTCGTCTCGTACGTGACCGAGGGGCCGCCGCCCAGGGAGACCCGCTCGACCAGCGCGGGCAGCGCCGCCGTGCCCGGCTGCGGTTCACGCGGGGCGTCCGGGGTGGTCTCCTCCCGCAGCACCCCCAGCATCCGGCGCAGCTGCACCATCGCGTCCCGGCCCGTCTCGGAGATCGCCTCGAACGCCGCCTCCGCCCGCGCGGGCGCCGCCCGCACCGCGACCGGGCCCGCCTCGGCCTGCACGATCATGATGCTGACGGCGTGCGAGAGGATGTCGTGCATCTCCCGCGCGATCCGGGCCCGTTCGCGCGCCGTGGCCTGCTCGGCCTCGATCCGGTTGGCCCGCTCCAGCTGCGCCGCGCGGTCCTCGACGGCCGCGGTGTAGGCCTGCCGGGTGTGGGTCAGCCGCCCGAGCGCGTACGCGGCACCGAAGACGAAGAAGGAGAACAGCAACTCCTTGGCGTCCTCGGTGTTGAGCGCCACCGAGGGCGCGATCAGGACCGCGACCAACGCGGCGACGGAGACCCGCTTGCGCACCGGGGACAGCGCGGCCACCGAGTAGAGAGCGACGAGCCCCGGGTAGGGCAGCGGCTGACCGGGCCCGTCCAGAGTCAGCTTGTACGCCGCTCCGGCCGCCAGGACCGCGAGCGTCACCGCGACCGGGGCGCGCCGCCGCCACACCAGCGGCAGCACGGCCAGCGAGGTCAGGGCGTAGTCCGCCCAGGTGGCCGGGCGCAGCCCGTCGGGCCGCTCGACGACGAACGGGATCGACATCGCCACCTGCACCAGCAGGGCGAGCCCGATGTCGACGGCCCACCCGTTCGCCGCCTGCAGCCGTGCCGTCAGGCTTTGCGCACCCACCCTGTGCC
Organism: Streptomyces sp. WM6378; assembly: GCF_001279695.1. GTDB lineage: Bacteria > Actinomycetota > Actinomycetes > Streptomycetales > Streptomycetaceae > Streptomyces. The sequence goes on along the minus strand of NZ_LGDD01000316.1, from coordinate 26,886 downwards.
CCCCTTTGTCCCCCTGAAGCGCGGCCGTTCAACGCCGGGACAGGATCCCGCGCAGCGCGTCCACCCGGTTGGTGGTGATCGAATCCACCCCGTGCTCGATGAGCCGACGCTGCGTGCGCGTGGTGTCCGCGGTCCACGCCGAGACGAGCATCCCGTCCCGGTGGACCCGCTCCACCAGCTCCGAACTCACAATCCCGAAGCGGTAGTTGAGCCAGCGCGGCTTGATGGCGTCGACCAGGGCCGGCCGCGGCGGGGCGGGCTTCGTCCAGGTCAGGGCGATCTCGGCGTTCGGGTCGGCGGCACGCACCCACAGCATGGTGACCGGCCCCGCGCAGTAGTAGACGCGCTCCCCCGCACCGCACTCGCGCACCGTGTTCACCGCTTTGCGCACCGACGCCTCGGTGGCGCCCGGCAGATCGAGCATCACCCGGTGCGCGCCGACCGCGATCAGCGCCTGGCGCAGGGTGGGGACCCCGCCGCCGGTCACCTCCCGCACCTCCTCGTACGGCAGCTCGGCCATCGGGCGGTCGAAGTCCCACAGCCGTTTCAGCGTCGCGTCGTGCAGCAGCACGGGCACGCCGTCCCGGGTGGTGCGGACGTCGATCTCCACCGCGTCCGCGCCCCGCTCCAGGGCCGAGGCGATGGAGGGGAGCGTGTTCTCGCGGACGCGGTACGGGTCGCCGCGGTGGGCCACGGCTGTCACGGTGCGCATGGGGCCATTGTGCTGAGCGGCGCCGGGGTCAGCCAGCCGGCGCCGGGTCCCGGGAGTCGGACGCGGTTCTCAGCGCGCGAGCCACTTCGCGGTGTAGTCGTCGATCTCGCCCGCGAGCCGGGTCTTGCCCGCCGGATCGAGGAAGGACGCCTCGACGGCGTTCTTGGCGAGGTCCGCCAGGCCCCGCTCGTCCAGGTCGAGAAGGCGGGCGGCGACCGCGTACTCGTTGTTGAGGTCGCTGCCGAACATCGGCGGGTCGTCGCTGTTGATCGTGACGAGCACGCCCGCGGCCACCATCTCCTTGATGGGGTGCTGGTCCAGGTCGGGCACCACCCGGGTCGCCAGGTTGGACGTCGGGCAGACCTCCAGGGCGATCCGCCGCTCGGCCAAGTGCTGGAGGAGCGCCGGGTCCTGGGTGGCGCTGGTGCCGTGGCCGATGCGCTCGGCGCGCAGCTCGATCAGGGCGTCCCAGATGGACTGCGGCCCGGTGGATTCGCCCGAGTGCGGTACGGAGTGGAGCCCCGCGGCGATGGCGCGGTCGAAGTACGGCTTGAACTGCGGCCGTGGCACCCCGATCTCGGGGCCGCCCAGGCCGAAGGAGACCAGGCCCTCCGGGCGCACCCCGTCCTCGGTGGCGAGCCGGGCCGTCTCGGCGGCGGCCTCCAGGCCGGCCTCGCCCGGAATGTCGAAGCACCAGCGCAGAACCGTGCCGAACTCGGTCGCGGCCGCCTTGCGGGCGTCCTCGATCGCGTCCATGAACGCGTGCTCGTCGATGCCGCGGCGGGTGGAGGAGAACGGCGTGATGGTCAGCTCGGCGTAGCGGATGTTCTGCCGGGCCATGTCCCGGGCCACCTCGTAGGTGAGAAGGCGCACATCCTCCGGGGTGCGGATCAGGTCGACGACCGAGAGGTAGACCTCGATGAAGTGGGCGAAGTCCGTGAACGTGAAGTAGTCGGCGAGCGCCTCGGGGTCGGTGGGAACCTTCGAGTCCGCGTGGCGGGCAGCCAGTTCGGCCACGATGCGCGGCGAGGCGGAGCCCACGTGGTGCACGTGGAGCTCGGCCTTGGGCAGCCCCGCGATGAAGGGGTGCAGGTCGGTCATGGGGTCCTCCATGGGTCTGCCGCGAGGGTCCTCGCGCGGTCGGCGGCGCAGGGCCTTCGCCCGTCGGGGATCATGGTAGGCCGGGCGGTCCCGGCTGAAACCCGGGGCCGTAGCATGACGGAACCACGATGGGGGAGGCCCATGTCAGACAACACCCAGCAGCCGTCGGGAGGCCAGGAGCCCCGCGACCCCTGGGCGCCGCCGGAGCACAAGGTTCCGCTGGACAAGCCGCCGGTGCACGACCAGCAGACGGTCGTCTCGATGCCCGGTGCCGACGGTCAGAACGGCGCCCCGGCGCAGGGAGCCCCCGGCGGCGCCCCGGCCCAGGGCCCCTTCCCGGGAGCGCCCGGGCAGCAGGCTCCCGGCCCCGGCTTCGGCGGCCCGACGCCGCCGCCCGCGCCGCCCGGCCAGGCGGTCCCCGGCAGCTACGGCTACCCCAGCTACCCGCAGCAGCCCGCCCAGGGCTACCCCGGATACCCGGGCCAGCAGCAGGCCGCCTACGGCTACCCCGGCTGGACCGGGATGCCCGCCCCGCAGAACGGGTTCGGCGTCGCCGCGATGGTGCTCGGCATCGCCGCGTGTGTGCTCATGATCTGCTCCTGGGGCATCGCCGGCATCGTGCTCGGCGCCCTTGCGCTGATCTTCGGCCTGCTCGGCAAGGGCCGGGTCACCCGCGGCGAGGCCAACAACCGCGGCCAGGCGCTCGCGGGCATCATCATGGGCATCGCCGGCATCGTGCTCGGCATCGTGATCCTCGTGCTGCTGATCGTGCTGGTGGCCAACGCGCCCTCGCACCACAGCGACTACAGCGGCTACGACGACTACTCGAACTTCCTGTCGCTGGCCGTATCGGCCCGCTGAGGAACGCCCGAGGTACGTCCAGGAACCTCAGCTCGGCGGAGGGGGCCCCACCGGCCCCCTCCGCTGTGCCGGGGCCAAGCCGCAGGACGTCAGCGCAGCCGCTCCCGCGCCTCCGTCAGCGCGAAGCCCAGCAGGTTCAGGCCACGCCAGCGCGCGGGATCGGCCGCCTCCGGGGCGTCCGCCGCCAGGCCTATGCCCCAGATCCGGTCCAACGGGCTCGCCTCGACCAGCACCCGGTCGCCGGTGCCGAGCAGGTACTCCCGCAGCGCCTCGTCCTGGCCGAACTTGTGCAGGCTGCCGGCCAGGACTATCCCGTACCGCTCCCGCTGCCACACCGCGTCGTCGAAGCCGCGCACCAGGCGCCCGGCCTTCTTCGCGAGCGCCGGGTTCGCCGCCGTGAGCGCCGCGCGCTCCGCCTCCGGGTCTCCGAACAGCCGCGCCTTCGATGCCATCATCCAGTGCTCGGCCGTCGCGTACTCGACACCGTCGACCATGAAGCGTGACGGCCACCACTGACTGAAACAGCTCGGGCCGAGTGAGCCGTCCCGCGTCGGACGGTGTCCCCAGAAATGCAGGAACTTGATCCGGTCACCGTTCTTGACCTGCGCGATCAGTTCGTCGAGTGGTGCGCGGTCCCCCGTGATTTCTTCCATGCACGCGAGTCTGACAGGCGCCACTGACACTACGTCGGGCCATGACCGCCCCGACGCGACACATGGTCGACAGATTCCGTCGCGTAACCAAAAGGCAACAACGGAATCACTTGTTGGCCAGATGTGCCTCTGTCAGGATCGTCACTCAAATCCAGCTGGAGCTACGAAGAACGTGGGCGACATGGACACCGACAGCGGCAACGGCAATCGCACCCCGGCAGAACCCCGCTTCCCGGCGCAGGACCGCTTCGCGGCCGGTGCCCAGTACATCGGCGGGCGGCTGCGCCCCGGCACCTCCGGGCGCCGCCACGCGGTCGTCGACCCGGCGACGGGGGAGACGGTGTACGACTACGAGCTCGCGGGTCCCGCCGATGTCGACGCGGCGGTCGCCGCGGCCAAGGAGGCCTTCGCCGGCTGGTCCGGCGCGACCCCCGGCGAGCGCTCGGCCGCCCTGCACCGCCTCGCGGAGGTCCTCGCCGAGCGCGCCGAGGAGTTCGCGCAGGCCGAGTCCCTCCAGTGCGGCAAGCCCATCAAGCTGAGCCGCGAGTTCGACGTGCCCGGCACCATCGACAACACCGCGTTCTTCGCGGGCGCGGCCCGGCACCTGGAAGGCAGGTCGGCCGGGGAGTACTCGGGCGACCACACCTCCTACGTACGCCGCGAGCCGATCGGCGTCGTCGGGTCCATCGCGCCCTGGAACTACCCGCTCCAGATGGCCGCCTGGAAGATCCTCCCGGCGATCGCGGCGGGCAACACCATCGTCCTCAAGCCCGCCGAGACCACCCCGCTGACCTCGCTCCTGTTCGCCGAGGCCGCCAAGGAGGCCGGGATCCCGGACGGGGTCGTCAACATCGTCACCGGCGCCGGGAAGGACGCCGGCGAGCACCTCGTCGGCCACCCGGACGTCGTGATGACCTCCTTCACCGGCTCGACCGGAGTGGGCAAGCGGGTCGCCGAGATCGCCACCAGGACCGTCAAGCGCCTCCACCTCGAACTCGGCGGCAAGGCCCCCTTCGTGGTCTTCGACGACGCCGACCTGGAGGCCGCCGTGCACGGCGCGGTCGCCGCGTCCCTCATCAACTCCGGCCAGGACTGCACCGCCGCCACCCGCGCCTACGTCCAGCGCCCGCTGTACCAGGCCTTCGTCGAGCAGACCGCGGCGCTCATGGAGACCGTCCGGATCGGCGACCCGTTCAGCGCGGACACCGACCTCGGCCCGCTGATCTCGCACACCCACCGCGACCGCGTCGCCGCCTTCGTCGAGCGGGCCAAGGGCTACGCCCGGATCGTCACCGGCGGCGAAGCCCCCAAGAACGACGGCGCCTACTACCGGCCCACCCTCATCGCCGACGCCCCCCAGGACAGCGAGGCCGTCCAGGCCGAGATCTTCGGCCCGGTCCTGGTGGTGCTGCCCTTCGACAGCGACGACGAGGGCATCGCGCTCGCCAACGACACCCCCTACGGTCTCGCCGCCTCCGCCTGGAGCCGGGACGTGTACCGAACGGGACGTGCCACCCGCGAGATCAAGGCGGGCTGTGTGTGGATCAACGACCACATTCCGATCATCAGCGAGATGCCGCACGGCGGCTACAAGGCGAGCGGTTACGGAAAGGACATGTCGGCGTATTCCTTCGAGGAGTACACGCAGGTCAAGCATGTGATGTACGACAACACAGCGGTCGCCAGGAAGGACTGGCACCGCACGATCTTCGGGGACCGATAGCAGAGGCGGCCCGACCAGGCCACCGAACCCACCCGAAAGGGCATACAGCACATGGAGCAGTACGAGCCCGCCGTCCCCCAAGCCCTCGACTCCGTTCGAGCAGGGAGGGACCCCCTCGCCGCGGCCCAACTGACCGCCATCCGGCGCAGCATGACCAACGGCCGGGGCGCCCTGACCCGCCGTTCCCTGCTGCGCGCCTCGGGCGTCGGCGCGCTCACCGTCGGCGGTCTCGCCGGCCTGAGCGCCTGTGGCATCCCGGCGGCCAAGAAGGAGAACGGCACCGGACCGTCCAACGCGGACCACTCCGCCCAGGAGAAGGAGATCAACTTCTCCAACTGGACGCAGTACATGGACATCAGCGACGACAAGAAGCACCATCCGACGCTGGACGAGTTCACCCGCCGCACCGGGATCCAGGTCAAGTACACCGAGGACATCAACGACAACGTCGAGTTCTTCGGCAAGATCAAGCCGCAGCTCGCGGCCGGCCAGGACACCGGCCGGGACCTCGTCGTCCTCACCGACTGGCTCGCAGCCCGGCTCATCCGCCTCGGCTGGGCGCAGCAGCTCGACCCCGCCCGTCTGCCCCATGCCTACGCCAACCTGGCGCCCCAGTTCCGGATGCCCGACTGGGACCCGGGCCGCGCCTACTCCTACCCCTGGACCGGCATCCCGACCGTCATCGCCTACAACGCCAAGGCGACCGGCGGCAAGAAGGTCGACTCCGTCACCCAGCTGCTCGACGACCCGAGCCTCAAGGGCCGGGTCGGCTTCCTCTCCGAGATGCGCGACACCATCGGGATGACCCTGCTCGACCTCGGCAAGGACCCGGCGAAGTTCACCGACGCCGACTTCGACGCCGCGATCGGGCGGCTCCAGAAGGGCGTGGACTCCAAGCAGATCCGCCGCTTCACCGGCAACGACTACACCGGCGACCTGGTGAAGGGCGACCTCGCGGCATGTGTCGCCTGGGGCGGCGACGTCACCCAGCTGCGCTCCGACAACCCGGACATCAAGTACGCGATCCCGGCAGCCGGTTACATGACCTCCAGCGACAACCTGCTGGTCCCGGCGAAGGCACGGCACCAGAGCAACGCGGAGAAGCTGATCGACTACTACTACGAGCTCCCGGTGGCCGCCAAGCTCGCCGCGTTCATCAACTACCAGTGCCCGGTCGACGGGGTCCGCGACGAACTCGCCAAGATCGACCCGGCGCTCGCACAGAACGAACTCATCCTGCCGGACCGGGCGATGACCGCGAAGTCCCACTCCTTCCGCTCGCTCAGCGAGGCCGAGGAGACGGCGTACGAGCAGAAGTTCTCCAAGCTCATCGGAGCCTGAGCCGCCCGCCCCCTGATCAGAGTCCCCCCTTCCCCCTCAACACCCTGGGACCCCACCCATGACTGACAGCACCGCCGGCGGCGACGTCCGCCTCACCGGGATCAGCAAGACGTACGGCTCCTTCACCGCCGTCCACCCGCTCGAACTGACCGTCCCGCAGGGCTCGTTCTTCGCCCTGCTCGGCGCGTCCGGCTGTGGCAAGACCACCACGCTCCGCATGATCGCCGGGCTTGAGGAGCCGACCACCGGCACGGTCTTCCTCGGCGACGAGGACGTCACCGACCTGCCGCCGTACAAGCGGCCGGTGAACACCGTCTTCCAGTCGTACGCGCTCTTCCCGCACCTGAACGTCACCGAGAACATCGCCTTCGGGCTGCGCCGGCGGGGCATCAAGTCGGTGAAGAAGCAGGTCGACGACATGCTGGAGCTCGTGCAGCTCGGCGACTTCGCCCACCGCAAGCCGCACCAGCTCTCCGGCGGCCAGCAGCAGCGCGTCGCGGTCGCCCGCGCGCTCATCAACCACCCCCAGGTGCTGCTCCTCGACGAGCCGCTCGGCGCCCTCGACCTCAAGCTGCGCCGCCAGATGCAGCTGGAGCTCAAGCGCATCCAGACCGAGGTCGGCATCACCTTCGTGCACGTCACCCACGACCAGGAGGAGGCCATGACGATGGCCGACACGGTCGCGGTGATGAACGGCGGCCGGGTCGAACAGCTCGGCGCCCCGGCCGACCTGTACGAGAACCCGCAGACCACGTTCGTAGCGAACTTCCTCGGCACCTCCAACCTCATCGAGGCCGAGGTGGCGGAGAAGAGCGGCGACGACCTCGTCGTCACCGCGGGCGGCGCCAAGCTGAGGCTGCCCGGCGGGCGATGTTCGGCCCCCACGACCAGCGGCGGCAAGCTCCTCGTCGGCGTACGCCCCGAGAAGATCTCGCTCGCCCACCGCGACGACGAGGGCGCCATCGCGGAGGGCCGCAACCGCGTCACCGGCCGCATCGTCGACTCGTCCTTCATCGGCGTCTCCACCCAGTACCTGGTGGACTCCCCGGCGGGCAGCGGCCTTTCCGTGTACGAGCAGAACATCGAGCGCGACACCCGGCTCACCCCCGGCGCCGAGGTCGTCCTGCACTGGAACCCGGCGCACACCTTCGGCCTCGACGCGGCGCAGGCCATCGACGCGGGCGTCGAGAAGGTCGAGGACGCCGCGTGACCGCCCTGGCCGAGGCGCCCGCCGAGCCCGTCGTGCGCAAGGCGTCCACCCGCAAGCGGCTCGTCCCGTACTGGCTGCTGCTGCCCGGCATCCTCTGGCTGATCGTGTTCTTCGCGCTGCCGATGGTGTACCAGGCCTCAACTTCCGTACAGACAGGCTCACTTGAGAAGGGCTTCCAGGTCACCTGGCACTTCCAGACGTACTGGGACGCCTTCAAGGAGTACTACCCGCAGTTCATCCGCTCCCTGCTGTACGCGGGAACGGCGACCCTGCTGTGTCTGCTGCTCGGCTATCCGCTGGCCTATCTGATCGCCTTCAAGGCGGGCCGCTGGCGCAACATCGTGCTGGTCCTGGTCATCGCGCCGTTCTTCACCAGCTTCCTGATCCGCACCCTGGCCTGGAAGACGATCCTGGCCGACGGCGGTCCCGTGGTGCACGCGCTGAGCTCGCTGCACGTCCTGGACGTCACCAACTGGCTGGGCTGGACCGAGGGAAACCGGGTCCTGGCCACGCCGATGGCGGTGGTGTGCGGACTCACGTACAACTTCCTGCCGTTCATGATCCTGCCGCTGTACACGTCCCTCGAACGCATCGACTCCCGGCTGCACGAAGCGGCCGGCGACCTGTACGCGACGCCCGCCACCACCTTCCGCAAGGTGACCTTCCCGCTGTCGATGCCCGGCGTCGTCTCCGGCACCCTGCTCACCTTCATCCCGGCCAGCGGCGACTACGTGAACGCCGAACTGCTCGGATCCACCGACCAGAAGATGGTCGGCAACGTCATCCAGTCGCAGTTCCTGCGGGTCCTGGACTATCCGACGGCCGCCGCCCTCTCCTTCATCCTGATGGCGGTCGTCCTGGTCATGGTCACCGTCTACATCCGCCGAGCCGGGACGGAGGACCTGGTCTGATGCCCGTTCTCAAGTGGCTGCGCCGCAACCTCGTGGTCATCGCGGGGCTCGCGACCCTCGCGTATCTGATCCTGCCGAACGTCGTCGTGATGGTGTTCTCGTTCAACAAGCCGAACGGGCGCTTCAACTACTCCTGGACGCGGTTCTCGACCGACGCCTGGAAGGACCCGTGCGGGGTCGCCGACATGTGCGGCTCGCTCTCGCTGTCGCTCCAGATCGCCCTCTGGGCCACGATCGGCTCGACCGTGCTCGGCACGATGATCGCGTTCGCCCTGGTGCGCTACCGGTTCCGGGCGCGCGGCGCGATCAACTCGCTGATCTTCCTGCCGATGGCGATGCCCGAGGTCGTGATGGCCGCGTCCCTGCTCACGCTCTTCCTCAACATGGGCGCGCGGCTGGGCTTCTGGACGATCCTCATCGCGCACATCATGTTCTGCCTCAGCTTCGTCGTCACCGCCGTCAAGGCGCGGGTGATGTCCATGGATCCGAGGCTCGAAGAGGCCGCGCGCGATCTCTACGCAGGTCCCGTCCAGACGTTCCTGCGCGTGACGCTGCCGATCGCGTCGCCCGGCATCGCGGCGGGCGCCCTGCTCGCCTTCGCGCTGTCCTTCGACGACTTCATCATCACCAACTTCAACGCGGGCTCCACCGTGACGTTCCCCATGTTCGTCTGGGGTTCGGCGCAGCGCGGCACGCCCGTGCAGATCAACGTCATCGGGACGGCCATGTTCATCATTGCCGTCGTGGTGGTCACCGCCGGACAATTCATTGCGAACCGGCGCAAGAACAGCGCGAAAGCGTAACCGTACGCAGTTCCTGAGGGAGTTGGAAATCATGGCCGTGACCCGAGCCATGAACAGTGCAGCACGACAGTCCCTGGCGGGCGCGAAGCCCGTCCCCTTCTGGCTGGAGGACCCCGGCCGCCCCGAGGCGCTGCCCGCCCTCACCGGCGACGAGAAGTGCGAGCTCCTCGTCGTCGGCGGCGGCTACAGCGGGCTGTGGACCGCGCTCATCGCGAAGGAGCGCGAGCCCGGCCGCGACGTCGTCCTCATCGAGGGCAAGGAGATCGGCTGGGCCGCCTCCGGCCGCAACGGCGGCTTCTGCGCCGCCTCCCTCACCCACGGCCTCGGCAACGGACTCGCCCGCTGGCCGGGCGAGTTGGCCCGGCTCGAAAAGCTGGGCGCGGCGAACCTCGACGCCATCCAGGCCGCCGTCGCCCGCTACGACATCGACTGCGACTTCGAGCGGACCGGCGAGATCGACATCGCCACCGAGCCCCACCAGCTCGAAGAGCTGCACGAGATGTACGACGAGGCGACGAACCTCGGCTTCGGCGGGCTCGAACTCCTCGACGAGGAAGCCCTGCGGGCCGAGGTCGACTCGCCCACCTTCCTCGGCGGGCTCTGGGACCGCGAAGGCGTCGCCATGCTCCACCCGGCCAAGCTCGCCTGGGGCCTCAAGCGGGCCTGCCTCGATCTGGGCGTACGGATCTACGAGCACACCCCGGGCCTCTCGCTGGCCCGGGTCGGCACCGGCATGGGCGTACGCACCCCGTACGGCAAGATCCGCGCGGAGCACGTGGCGCTCGGCACCAACGTGTTCCCCTCGCTGGTCAAGCGGCTGCGGCCGTACACGGTCCCGGTGTACGACTACGCGCTGATGACCGAGCCGCTGAACGCCGCCCAGCTCGCCTCCATCGGCTGGCACCGGCGCCAGGGGCTCGGGGACTCGGCCAACCAGTTCCACTACTTCCGCCTGTCCGCCGACAACCGCATCCTGTGGGGCGGCTACGACGCGATCTACCAGTACGGCGGGAAGGTGCGCACCGAGTACGACGACCGGCCCGAGACCTACGCCAAGCTCGCCGAGCAGTTCTTCCACTGCTTCCCGCAGCTGGAGGGGGTGCGCTTCAGCCACGCCTGGGGCGGCGCGATCGACACGTGCTCGCGCTTCTCGGCGTTCTTCGGCACCGCCCACGCCGGACGGGTCGCGTACGCCGCCGGGTACACCGGGCTCGGGGTCGGGGCGACCCGCTTCGGCGCCGATGTGATGCTCGACCTCCTGGCGGGGGAGCAGACCGAGCGCACCGAACTGGAGATGGTGCGCACCAAGCCGCTGCCGTTCCCGCCGGAGCCGGTGGCCTGGGCGGGCATCGGCATCACCAAGTGGTCGCTGGCCCGCGCCGACGAGAACGGCGGCCGGCGCAACCTGTGGCTCAAGGCGATGGACCGCGTCGGCCTCGGCTTCGACTCCTGACACGGTTCGCGTGCTTGATCATTTCGTGCGCCCCCGGTCATACGCCCCCGGTCACACGCCCCTGGTCACGCCGGGGGCGCACGTCCTTCGATCGCGGTGTGACCCGGTTCACTCCTTCGAGGTGCCCGAAGTCGCGTCATAGCCCGCCCTGTCGCCCCTCTCCTTCGTGGACGCACTGGCTGTGCCCAGTGGAGTGGGACCGGACGGAGGACGGCAATGACTGCCTCGGGGTCGAAGACCGCGGTGGAATGGCTGGCGTCGGTGGCGCCGGATCCCGACGCCTGCCGATGGGAATGGGAGCGGAACCCCCTGGGGGTCGCACTCCTTCCGGCCGGCAGGCGCTGGGACGTACTGATCCTGCCGGGCGAGCTGGGAAGCCACGCCCTCGATGTGCTGACCCGGCTCGTGGACCGGCCGGGCCCCGTGCTCGCCGACTTCGGTGACGCGCGCATCGGCTTCTTCGTGCCGCCGGGCACCGTCGCGCGGTGGCTCGGCACGGGGGTGCGCGGTGCGGGCGCCGGCACCTGGATCGTGGTGCCGTACCCGGGCCGGGCGACCGGCGGGGTGCGCTGGCTGGTGCCGCCGGACGGTTCGGGCACCCTCACCGACCCGACCCTCCTGGAGCTGGCGATGCACGAGGCGGCGGCTCACATCGCACGGGACGGGGGCAGCCGGGACTGACCGGGACGGCTCAGTGCCAGAGGTCTTGACAACCCGATTGGTCTGGACCATGTTGTGCGGGCTTCGTGTCTCAATACGCCCTTGCCAGGAGGCAGTTGTGGACCGCACCAGACATCCGGCCCTACGGTCATCCCTTTTCGCCGCCCTCACGGCGGCCACCCTCGCCGCGGCCGGACTCGTCGCCGTGGCGCCGTCCGCGCACGCCGCCGACGCCGACCTCATGCGCAACGGCGGCTTCGAATCCGGACTCGACGGCTGGAACTGCACCGCGGGCAGCGGCGTCGCCGTCTCCTCGCCCGTGCACAGCGGCACCGGCGCCCTGAAGGCCACACCGGCCGGGAGCGACAACGCGCAGTGCTCCCAAGTCGTGGCCGTGCAGCCCAACTCCACGTACACGCTGAGCAGTTGGGTGCAGGGCAGCTACGTCTACCTCGGCGCCTCCGGCACCGGCACCACCGACGTGTCGACCTGGACCCAGTCCGCGCCCTCCTGGCAGCAGCTGACGACCACCTTCAAGACCGGCGCGAGCACCACCTCGGTGACCGTCTACACGCACGGCTGGTACGGCACCGCCGCCTACGAGGCCGACGATGTGAGCCTGATCGGCCCCGGCGGCGCCCCCGTCCAGATACCGGCCGCCCCCGCCGGGCTCACCGCCTCCGGCGCCACCTCCTCCAGCATCGGCCTGAGCTGGTCCCCGGCCACCGGCGCCACCGGCTACAACATCTACCGCGACGGCGCCAAGGCGGCCTCGGTGAGCGGGACTTCGGCCACCGTCACGGGTCTGACCCCCACCACCTCGTACGCCTTCCAGGTCGCCGCGACCAACTCTGCGGGGGAGTCCCCGAAGTCGGCCGCCGTCACCGCGGCCACCACGGGCGGAACCACCCCGCCGCCCTCCGGCCACGCGCTGGTCGGCTATCTGCACGCGTCCTTCGCCAACGGCGCGGGCTACACGCGCATGGCGGACGTGCCCGACGACTGGAACATCATCGACCTGGCCTTCGGCGAACCGACCTCGGCGACCTCGGGCGACATCCGGTTCAACCTGTGCCCGGTCAGCGAGTGCCCGACCGTCGAGCCGCTCGCCGACTTCAAGGCCGCCATCAAGGCCAAGCAGGCCGCGGGCAAGAAGGTGCTCATCTCGATCGGCGGCCAGAACGGCCAGGTCCAGCTCACCACGACCGCCGCCCGCGACACCTTCGTCTCCTCCGTCTCGAAGATCATCGACGACTACGGCCTGGACGGCCTCGACATCGACTTCGAGGGCCACTCCCTGTCCCTGAACACCGGCGACACGGACTTCAGGAGCCCCACAACTCCCGTCATCGTCAACCTCATTGACGCCCTGAAGACCCTCAAGGCCAAGTACGGCTCCAAGTTCGTCCTGACGATGGCCCCGGAGACGTTCTTCGTTCAGCTGGGGTATCAGTACTACGGCTCGGGCCCCTGGGGCGGGCAGGATCCGCGCTGCGGCGCCTACCTTCCGGTCATCCACGCGCTGCGCGACTCGCTCACGCTGCTGCACGTCCAGGACTACAACTCGGGCTCGATCATGGGCCTGGACAACCAGTACCACTCGATGGGCGGCTCGGACTTCCACATCGCCATGACCGACATGCTGCTCACCGGCTTCCCGGTCGCGGGCGACACCTCGAAGACGTTTCCCGCGCTGCGCCCCGACCAGGTCGCCATCGGCCTGCCCGCCTCCACTCAGGCCGGCAACGGCTGGACCAGCCCGACCGAGGTCGCCAAGACCCTGGACTGCCTGACGAAGAAGGCGAACTGCGGCGCGTACCAGACCCACGGAACCTGGCCGGGCCTGCGCGGCCTGATGACGTGGTCCATCAACTGGGACCGGTTCAACGGCGGCGAGTTCTCGAAGAACTTCGACGCATACCCGTGGAGCTGACCACCAGGAGCGCCCCGCACAGGCAGCAGCTGGCCAGCACGTCCAGGGGCCAGTGGTAGCCGTGCAGGACCAGACCGATGCCCGTCGCCGCGGTGAGTGCCCCCGCGGCGACGGGCATCAGCCACCTGCGGCGTACGTGCGGAGACAGCAGGAGCGCGGCCCCGCCATAGGCCACCATCGCGGTCGCGGTATGGCCCGAGGGGTAGTAGCCGGTGGCGGCCTCCAGTGGACCCGGCCGGGCGATCCAGTCCTTCAGCGGCACGATGAGGAGCGGCACGAGCGCCATCGTCACGGCGGCGATCAACGCCTGCCGGCGCAGGCCGCGCCACAGGGCGTACGCGATGGCCAGGGCGAGGACGGGGAGCGCGACCGGCATGCTGCCGAGGTCGGCGAGGGCTTCCGCGAGGGCGGCCGGGCCGTGGCCGGTCACCGCCCGGTCCAGGCGCTCGTCAAGACGGCGCAGCGGGCCACCGGATGCGACCTGCCAGGTGATGACCGCGAACACGCAGAGCAGCGTGGCGAAGAGGAAAGCCGGCCGCCCCGGAACAGGGGGGGAGGTTCCGGGGCGGCCGCCTTGACCGGCGTACCGCTCGCCCCGGGGGGTGTGGGGCGGACGGCCATCCGATCGGTGAGGAGTTCCGGAGCCGGAGGCTCCAGTGGTGTGCGCGAGGGCACGACCAGGGCAAGGCTGGGGATGCTCCGCCCTGGAATCGCCCGCAGTCCCCTGCGGGCGGGGTGTTTCTCTCATCTGCAGAAACCGTACGGCAGACCGCGGGGGACCGACAGCGGGAACTCCATCCCGCCATTGCCCCCCCACACGTTCTTCACAGGCGGTGCCGACTACTCAGCGTCACACGCTGGTGAAGGCCTGCTCGATGATGTCGAGGCCCTCGTTCAGGAGGTCCTCGCCGATGACCAGCGGGGGCAGGAAGCGCAGCACGTTGCCGTACGTGCCGCAGGTCAGGACGAGCAGTCCCTCCGCGTGGCAGGCCTTGGCGAGCGCGCCCGCGGCCTCCGGGTTCGGCGTCTTCGAGGCGCGGTCCTTGACAAGCTCGATGGCGATCATGGCGCCGCGGCCGCGGATGTCGCCGATGATGTCGTACTTCTCGGCCATGGTCGCCAGGCGCGCCTTCATGACCTCCTCGATGCGCTTGGCCTTGCCGTTGAGGTCGAGCTCCTTCATCGTCTCGATCGCGCCGAGGGCGGCGGCACAGGCCACCGGGTTGCCGCCGTAGGTGCCGCCGAGGCCGCCCGCGTGCGCGGAGTCCATGATCTCGGCGCGGCCCGTCACGGCGGCGAGCGGCATGCCGCCCGCGATGCCCTTGGCGGTGGTGATGAGGTCCGGGACGATGCCCTCGTCCTCGCAGGCGAACCACTGGCCGGTGCGGCAGAAGCCGGACTGGATCTCGTCCGCGACGAAGACGATCCCGTTGTCCTTGGCGAACTGGCTGATCGCGGGCAGGAAGCCCTTGGCCGGCTCGATGAAGCCGCCCTCGCCGAGCACCGGCTCGATGATGATCGCGGCGACGTTGTCCGCGCCGATCTGCTTGTTGATCATGTCGATGGCCTGCGCGGACGCCTCGGCGCCGGCGTTCTCCGGGCCGGTCAGCCAGCGGTAGCCGTAGGCCACCGGCACGCGGTAGACCTCGGGCGCGAACGGTCCGAAGCCGTTCTTGTACGGCATGTTCTTGGAGGTCAGCGCCATCGTCAGGTTGGTGCGGCCGTGGTAGCCGTGGTCGAAGACGACGACGGCCTGGCGCTTGGTGTACGCACGGGCGATCTTGACGGCGTTCTCGACGGCCTCGGCGCCCGAGTTGAACAGGGCGGACTTCTTGGCGTGGTCGCCCGGGGTCAGCTCGGCGAGCTGCTCGGCGACGGCGACGTAGCCCTCGTACGGCGTGACCATGAAGCAGGTGTGCGTGAAGTCCTGCAGCTGGGCGCTGGCGCGGCGCACCACGGCTTCGGCGGAGGCGCCCACCGACGTCACCGCGATGCCGGAACCGAAGTCGATCAGGCGGTTGCCGTCGACGTCCTCGATGATGCCGCCGCCCGCGCGCGCGGTGAAGACGGGCAGCGTGGAGCCCACACCGGCGGCGACGGCCGCGAGACGGCGGGCCTGAAGCTCCTGCGACTTCGGGCCGGGGATGGCGGTGACGACGCGGCGCTCCTGCGGGATCGCGCTCATGAGGGGCTCCTGGAGATTTTCGTGGGGATTCGGACGCTTCCTTGGCTTTCTTGGCAGGCTAAGGCGCACGAACGGGCCGTGGCATGCGCCGTTCGGTAGTGGTGGGGGTGTGTCCGTTGTCCTCGGCGGACAGTTCCCCCGGGCGAGCATGTGGTGCGCTGCGGCGGTGAACGCTCGTGCCCTGCCGCTAGATTGAGCGTTCGCAGCGCTCGGAACGGACCTGGCTGGTCAGGGGGCAAGGGGTCGATGGACACCGAAGGCACGCAGGACGCACGCGGCACCCGTTCGGGGGCGGTCCCGCGCCCCGTAGTGCCGCCGCCGCGCCCGCCGCTCCCGCCTCGGCCCGTCGAGGCGCCCGCGGCCGCGCCCGCCCTCGGTGACTGGCTGCGCACCCCGCGCGCCCCGGCCGAACCCGGCCTGTGGCGCTTCGGCCACAAGCCGCGCCCCGACGCCGACCCGGACCGGGTGCCCGACCGGGCCCTCCTCGTCGGCGCGCTCGTGGCCCTGCTCGCGGCCACCCTCGTCTGGTCGCTGTGGACCAACGGGTACGTCCCGCACAGCCGGGTGCTGCTTGAGCTGTTCACGCCGACACAGTGGTGGAGGTATCCGAGGCCGCCCGAGGCGATCACCGCCATCGAGGTCTACAACAGCCTCTTCGCGGCGCTGCTGATCTACGTGTTCGGCCGGATGGGCAACTGGCTGGAGGTGTTCCGGCGGTACGCGGTCGACTGCCCCCAGCCCGAGCGGACCCTGCGCACCGCGCTGGCCGGCGGCGTGGCGGTATGGCTGGTGATAGGGACCAGCCTGTTCCCGTTCTTCTTCACCGTCTGGAGCCTGTTCCCGCTGTCCTGGACCACCGGCAACGGCGACCGGGCGGTGGCCACGTTCGTCAATTACGCGCTGTACGTGCTGGTCGGAGGCGCCGTGCTGTGGCCCTTCGCCAAGGCCGGCGACTGGCTCGGCCACTTCCGCAAGCGCAAGGCCGACCCCGCGGCGCAGGCGTCCGCACCCCCCACCTCTGTCGCCTCCCCGGCCGACTGGCCCCAGCTGCGGGCAGCGGGTCTCGCCGCGGCCGCCGACCGGCTGGTGGCCGAGGAGCGGTCCGGGCGGATGAACGACGTCGACTGCGTACGGATCCGGCGGGCCTGGGCATCGGTGAAGGCCGACCCGGCCCGGCTCGGCGCGTTCACCGAGGCGGTCGCCGGGCAGGGCGCGCGGGCCTGTCTGCACCCCTCGGGCGATCGCGAGCTGCCCGCCCGCGCGGCCACCCACGACCTCCTCACCTCGCAGGTCCGGCTCGGCCGCTACCCGGACGCCGAGCGCACCCCGGTTGCCCGCAGGGGCGCGGGCGCGGCCGTCGACCCGGCCGCGCTCGGCTCCTCGCTGCTCGCGGTCGGACCGTTCGGCTCGGGCAAGACCCGGCACCTGGTGCGGCCCGTGGTGGAGTCGCTCGCGCTCCAGGCGCTGGCCGGGAAGGCCGCCGTCGTCGCGGTGTGCGCGGCGGGCACCCCGCTCGGCGCCGACGACGGCTACGACGTGGTGATCAAGCCCGGCGACGCCTCCTCGGCGTACGACCTCGACCTGTACGGCGGCACCGCCGACCCCGACGAGGCCGCCGGCCTGCTCGCCGAGGCCTTCGCCGGGGACATCCCCGAGGTCGACTCGCGGCGGGCCGCGACCGCCCTCGCGCAACTGCTCGGCCCCTACCGCGCGGCCCACGGACGCTTCCCCGCCGTCCCCGTCCTGCGCGAGCTGCTCGACGGATCACCCGGCGCCATCGAAGAGCTCCGGGCGAGCCTCGACGCCGAAGAGCACCGCTCCTATCATCGCGAACTCGACGCCAGGGAGCGGCAGTTGGGCACCCCGGGCGACCCGGGGCTCGCGCTCGCCGCGCGCGTCGCGGTGCTCGACCGCCCTGCCTTCGAGGGCTTCTTCGACACCACCGGCGAGACCCGGCCGTTCTCGCTGCGCTCGCTCGAACACCCGCTGCGGGTCCGCGTCGACGTGCCCGAACGCGGCCACCCGGAGGCGGCGCACCTGCTGACCCGGCTGATGCTGGCCCAGTTCACCGCCGGCGCGGCCGCCCGCCGGGACCGCTCGCTCTTCGCCTTCCTCGCCGTCGACGACGCCACGCACGCCGTCACCGCCGAGTCCGTACGGGCCCTGCAACGGCTGCGGAACTGCAACGCCGGGGTGCTGCTCACCCTGCGGGCGCTCGGCGACGTACCGGAACAGCTGCACACCTCGCTGCTCGGCTCGGTCGGCTGCCACATGACGTTCTCCGGGGTCACCACCTGGGACGGGCGGCTCTTCGCGCAGGCATGGGGCACCGAGTGGGTGGAGACCACCGAGGTCGCCAAGCACACCGTCTTCGCCGACCAGCCGCTCACCCGGGCGGTCCACGCGCTGCGCAAACTCGTCACCGGCAAGGCCGTCACCACCGACGCCGTCACCGTGCGCAAGGTCGAACGGGAGCGCTGGTCGGCCTCCGAGCTCGCCCACCAGGTGCCCGCCGGGCACGCGGTGCTCTCGCTGACCACCGTGAAGGGAGAGCACGCGCCGCCGCTCCTGGTGGACCTACGGGCCTGAGACCGGTACTGAGCGGTTGACCGGCTCGGCGGAACCTGGCCGAGCTGGCAAAATGGAGTTGCCCGTTCATACGGGACGTAGCAATTACGCAATTACGTGCCATCGCCGCGTCCCGTAGTTCCTGACTTCCTGCCGCGAAGGTAACCCGGTCCCATGCCGCCCACGCTCGCCTCGCTCGTCCAGCACTCGGCCCTCAAGCTCACCGTGCGCGCGGGGGAGGACCACCTGGACCGCCCGGTGCGCTGGGCCCACGTCAGCGAACTCGCCGACCCCGTCCCGTACATGGAGGGCGGCGAGCTGCTGCTCATCACCGCGATGACGCTGGACGCCGAGGACCCCCAGGCCATGCGCCGGTACGTGCGCAGGCTGGCCAGGGCCGGGGTGGTCGGGATCGGCTTCGCGATCGGCGTCAACTACGACACCGTGCCGGAGGCGCTGCTCACCGCGGCCCGCGAGGAGGACCTCCCGCTCCTTGAGGTGCCCCGGCGCACCCCGTTCCTGGCCATCTCCAAGGCGGTCTCGGCGGCCATCTCGGCCGACCAGTACCGCGCGGTCACCGCCGGGTTCGAGGCGCAGCGCGAGCTGACGAAGGCGGCGCTGTCCGACGGTCCGGCCGTCCTGATCACCAAGCTCGCCGCGCACGTCGACGGCTGGGCCGCGCTGTACGACACCTCCGGCGCGGTCGTGGCGGCAGCCCCGGAGTGGGCCGCCCGGCGCGCCGCCCGGCTCGCCCCGGACGTCGCCCGGCTGCGCGAACGCGCGGCCCCGGCCAGCGCCGTCGTCGGCGCCGACGACTCGTCCGGCGACCGCGTCGAGCTCCAGTCGCTCGGCACGGGACGCCGCGTGCGGGGCGCCCTGGCCGTGGGTACGGGGGCGCCCCTCGGCACGGCGGAACGGTACGCGGTGCACTCGGCAGTCGCTCTGCTGACCTTGACGACGGAACGCTCCCGCTCGCTCCAGTCCGCCGAGCAGCGCCTGGGCGCGGCCGTGCTCCGGATGCTGCTCTCCGGGCAGCAGGACCACGCGCGCGCGGTGGCGGGCGATCTCTACGGCGGCCTCCTGGACGCGCCGTTCCGGCTGGTCATCGCCGAACCCGCGGGGGAGGGCGACCCCGCGGGGCTCGGCGCGCTCGCCGAGGCGATGGAGTCGGCCGCGGCGCGCTGCGGCGAGGCGGTGCTCGTGGTGCCCGAGGGGGCGCGGCTGGTGGTGCTGGCGGCGGACGGCGGCGAGGCCGTCGCGGCCTGCCAGTCCCACGAGGCCGCCGAGGGCGAGGAACTCGTCATCGGCCTCTCCGCGCCGGCCGGGCCGATCGCGGCGGCCTCCGCGTACAAGCAGGCCGAGCAGGCGCTGTCGGTGGCGCGGCGGCGGGGCCAACTACTCGTGGAACACGAGCAGTTGGTGGCGGGGTCCGTGCTGCCGCTCCTCGCGGACGACGCGGTGCGGGCCTTCGCTGACGGCATGCTCCGTGCGCTGCACGAGCACGATGCGACGGGGCGTGGCGATCTGGTGGCCTCGCTGCGGGCGTGGCTGTCGCGGCACGGCCAGTGGGACGCGGCGGCGGACCTCGGTGTCCACCGGCACACCCTGCGCTACCGGATGCGCCGCGTGGAGGAAATCCTGGGCCGCTCCCTGGACGACCCCGACGTCCGCATGGAGCTGTGGCTGGCGCTGAAGGCGACCTCGGCGCCGGACGCCTGAGGTTTCCCCACCCCGCCCCTTCCCGAGACCCTCCGGGGGTATGGATTGGGCTGAACTGGCCTTCTGGGGCTTCGCCCCAGACCCCGTTCGCGCCTTAAGGGCGCTCGTCCTCAATCGCCGGACGGGCTGAAGATGCCGATCCGGGCCAGCACCATCCTGCTAGGGGCGCGGGGAACTGCGCGCCCAGCCACGCACGGTCCGCAGCCGAACGAACTCCCCCGGCGGGTTTCGGGAAGGGGTGGGGTGGGGGCTCCCGGGGTCTGGGGCGGAGCCCCAGCTCGCTCCGCCCGGTCGGGATGACAAAGCGGCGCAACCCGCGCTCCGATCACTCCACCCCGGACAAACGCGCACCCCCGCCCCCCGGCCTACCGTGAGGGCATGACTTCTACCCACGCCTTCTGGCTCGCCGGCCGCGAGGCCACCGGCGACGACCGCTTCGATGTCACTTCGCCCTGGGACGGCCGTCACGTCGCCTCGGTCAGCGTGCCCACCGACGCCCAGGTCGAGGAGGCCGTGGCAGCGGCGCACGCCGTCGTGGAGGAGTTCGCGGCGACCCCGGCGCACGTCCGCGCCGCAGCCCTCGACCACGTATCGAAGCGGCTCGCCGAGCGCACCGAGGAGATCGCCCAGCTGATCTCCGCCGAGAACGGCAAGCCGATCAAGTGGGCCCGCGGCGAGGTCGGCCGCGCGGTGTCCGTGTTCCGCTTCGCGGCCGAGGAGGCCCGCCGCTTCAACGGCGGCGAGGCCCAGCGCCTGGACACCGACGGCGGCGGCGTGGGCCGCCTCGCCCTGACCCGCCGCTTCCCCAAGGGCGTCGTCCTCGGCATCGCGCCGTTCAACTTCCCGCTGAACCTGTGCGCCCACAAGGTCGCCCCGGCCATCGCCGTCGGCGCCCCGATCATCCTGAAGCCCGCCCCCGCGACCCCGCTCTCGGGCCTCGTCCTCGGCGAACTGCTCGCCGAGACCGAGCTGCCCGCCGGCTCGTGGAGCATCCTGCCGGTCGCCAACGACAAGATGCCGGCCCTGGTGCAGGACGACCGCCTCCCGGTCATCTCCTTCACCGGCTCCGACAAGGTCGGCTACGCGATCATGGACTCGGTGCCGCGCAAGCACTGCACCCTGGAGCTCGGCGGCAACGGCGCGGCCGTGGTCCTCGCCGACTGGGCCTCGGAGGAGGACCTGGACTGGGCGGCCACCCGCATCGCCACCTTCTCCAACTACCAGGGCGGCCAGTCCTGCATCTCGGTGCAGCGGGTCATCGCGGACGCCGCCGTCTACGACCGGCTGCTGCCCAAGGTCGTCGCCGCCGTCGAGGCACAGGTCACCGGCGACCCGTCCGACTCGGCCACCGACGTCGGCCCGCTGGTCAGCGAGGACGCCGCCAAGCGCGTCGAGTCCTGGGTCGACGAGGCCGTCTCGGCCGGCGCCAAGCTGCTCACCGGCGGCAAGCGCGACGGCGCGAGCTACGCGCCCACCGTGCTCACCGAGCTGCCCGCCGACACCACCCTCGCCTGCGAGGAGGTCTTCGGACCCGTCCTGACCGTACAGAAGGTGGACGGCGAGGCCGAGGCGTTCGCCGCGGTCAACTCCTCCAAGTACGGCCTCCAGGCAGGGGTGTTCACGCACGACCTGCAGACCGCCTTCCGCGCCCACCGGGCCCTGGAGGTCGGCGGCGTGATCATCGGCGACGTGCCGTCCTACCGCGCCGACCAGATGCCGTACGGCGGCGCCAAGGCCTCCGGCGTCGGCCGCGAGGGCGTCCGCTACGCGATGGACGACTACACCTACGAGCGCGTCCTCGTCCTGACGGGCCTCGCCCTCTAGGACACCGCGCCACGAGACCGGCGGCCGGAACCCACTGTGCGGGGGTTCCGGCCGCCGTCGTACGTCCGGGCGGGCGCGAGGGGTGGTCCAAGCGCCGGGAATCGGGTACATACGGACGAGTAGCACCACCCGGTAACGGGCAGCCGCCCGCACCCGTCAGCCCGCGGCGAGGAGAACCCCTCAATGACCGCACCACAGCACACGCCCAAGGTCTCCGAGCGCGAGGCGCGCCAGGTCGCCGAGGCCGCCCGCGAGCAGGACTGGCGCAAGCCCAGCTTCGCGAAGGAACTCTTCCTCGGCCGGCTGCGCCTCGATCTGATCCACCCCCATCCGCTGCCCGCCCCCGACGACGTGGAGCGAGGCGAGGCCTTCCTCGCCAAGATGCGCGACTTCTGCGAGACCCGTGTGGACGGCCGCCTCATCGAGCGCGAGTCGCGGATCCCCGACGAGGTCGTGAACGGGCTCAAGGAGCTCGGCGCCTTCGGGATGAAGATCGACACGAAGTACGGCGGCCAGGGGCTGACCCAGGTCTACTACAACAAGGCGCTCACGCTGGCCGGTTCGGCGAGCCCCGCGATCGGCGCGCTGCTCTCCGCGCACCAGTCGATCGGGGTGCCCCAGCCGCTGAAGCTGTTCGGCACCCAGGAGCAGAAGGACACCTTCCTGCCGCGCTGCGCCCGTACCGACATCTCGGCCTTCCTGCTCACCGAGCCCGACGTGGGCTCCGACCCGGCCCGGCTCGCGACCTCGGCGGTGCCCGACGGCGACGAGTACGTCCTGGACGGCGTGAAGCTGTGGACCACCAACGGCGTCGTCGCGGACCTCCTCGTCGTGATGGCCCGGGTGCCCAGGTCCGAGGGGCACAAGGGCGGCATCACGGCGTTCGTCGTAGAGGCGGACTCGCCGGGCGTCACCGTCGAGAACCGCAACGCGTTCATGGGCCTGCGCGGCATCGAGAACGGCGTCACCCGCTTCCACCAGGTCCGCGTCCCGGCCGCCAACCGGATCGGCCCCGAGGGCTCCGGCCTCAAGATCGCCCTGACCACCCTCAACACCGGCCGCCTCTCGCTGCCCGCGATGTGCGTGGGTAGCGGCAAATGGTGCCTGAAGATCGCCCGCGAATGGGCGGGCGTACGCGAGCAGTGGGGCCGTCCGGTCGCCCGGCACGAGGCGGTCGGCGCGAAGATCTCCTTCATCGCCGCGACCACGTTCGCCCTCGAAGCCATGACGGACCTCTCGGCGCAGATGGCCGACGAGGACCGCAACGACATCCGCATCGAGGCCGCCCTCGCCAAGCTGTACGGGTCCGAGATGGGCTGGCTGATGACGGACGAGCTGGTCCAGATCCGCGGCGGCCGCGGCTTCGAGACCGCGGACTCGCTCGCCGCCCGCGGGGAGCGCGCCGTCCCCGCCGAGCAGATGCTCCGCGACATGCGGATCAACCGGATCTTCGAGGGCTCGACGGAGATCATGCACCTGCTGATCGCCCGCGAGGCGGTCGACGCCCACCTGTCCGTCGCGGGCGACCTGATCGACCCCGACAAGTCCCTCCAGGACAAGGCCAAGGCGGGTGCGAACGCCGCCGGGTTCTACGCCAAGTGGCTGCCCAAGCTGGTCGCGGGTCCGGGTCAACTCCCGCGCTCGTACGGCGAGTTCGGGCCCCTCGCCCAGCATCTGCGCTACGCCGAGCGCTCCGCGCGCAAGCTCGCCCGCTCGACGTTCTACGCGATGTCGCGCTGGCAGGGCCGGATGGAGACCAAGCAGGGCTTCCTCGGCCGCATCGTCGACATCGGGGCCGAACTGTTCGCCATCAGCGCGGCCTGCGTACGGGCCGAGCACCTGCGGGCGACCGGCGAGAACGGCCGCGAGGCGGTCCAGCTGGCCGACACGTTCTGCCGGCAGTCCCGCATCCGCGTGGAGGAGCTCTTCACCCGGCTGTGGAGCAACACCGACGACCTCGACCGCAAGATCGTCGGCGAGGTCCTCGCCGGTTCCTACACCTGGCTGGAGGAGGGCGTCCTCGACCCGTCCGACGACGGCCCCTGGATCGCGGACGCGACCCCAGGCCCGGCCAAGCGCGACAACGTCCACCGCCCCATCCGCTGAGCCGGTACGGACCGGTCCCGTACGGGATGTGAAGGCCGGAGCGGCCGGCTCCGCTCCGGTGCCCGGCCCGCGGGCGCCGCCCCGACAGCGGGGTACGGGACGGCGCCCGCGTACTCATCGCGGTCCTATTGGCAGGAGCGCTGTTCGGGCGCACAGCCGATGCGGCAACAATGGGGGGCATGAGCGACAGCCCAGCCCCCCTCGCCGACCCCCACATCGCCTTCGATCCAGCCGAAGGCCGACGCGACGTGGTGGTCCTCGGATCCACCGGGTCCATCGGTACCCAGGCCATCGACCTGGTCCTGCGCAACCCCGACCGCTTCCGCGTGACCGCGCTCTCCGCGGCCGGCGGCCGGGTCGAGCTGCTCGCCGAGCAGGCCCGCCGACTGCGGGTCGCCGCCGTCGCGGTGGCGCGCGAGGACGCCGTGCCCGCGCTGCGCGAGGCACTGGCGGCGCAGTACGGCGGCGAGCCGCTCCCCGAGATCCTGGCGGGCCCCGACGCGGCCACCGAACTCGCGGCCTCCCCCTGCCACACCGTCCTGAACGGGATCACCGGCTCGATCGGGCTCGCCCCCACGCTGGCCGCGCTCCGGGCCGGCCGCACGCTCGCGCTCGCCAACAAGGAGTCGCTGATCGTCGGCGGCCCGCTCGTCAAGGCGATCGCCGGGCCCGGCCAGATCATCCCCGTCGACTCCGAGCACGCCGCACTGTTCCAGGCGCTGGCCGCCGGCAAGCGCGCCGACGTGCGCAAGCTCGTCGTGACCGCGTCCGGCGGGCCGTTCCGGGGACGTACCAAGAGCGAACTCGCCGACGTCACCCCGGCCGACGCGCTGGCCCACCCCACCTGGGCGATGGGCCCCGTCATCACGGTCAACTCGGCGACCCTGGTCAACAAGGGCCTGGAGGTGATCGAGGCCCACCTGCTCTACGACATCCCCTTCGAGCGCATCGAGGTCGTCGTCCACCCCCAGTCCTACGTCCACTCCATGGTCGAGTTCACCGACGGCTCCACGCTGGCGCAGGCGACCCCGCCGGACATGCGCGGGCCGATCGCGATCGGTCTCGGCTGGCCCGAGCGGATCCCGGACGCGGCGCCCGCCTTCGACTGGTCCAAGGCCTCGACCTGGGAGTTCTTCCCGCTCGACAACGAGGCGTTCCCGTCGGTGGGACTCGCCCGGCACGTCGGGGAGCTGGGCGGGACGGCTCCGGCGGTGTTCAATGCCGCGAACGAGGAATGCGTGGACGCGTTCCTGGCCGGGCGGCTCCCCTTCAGCGGGATCATGGAGACGGTGACGGAGGTCGTCGCCGAACACGGAACGCCGCGGGCGGGAACTTCCCTCACGGTCTCGGACGTCCTGGAAGCGGAGACCTGGGCACGAGCCCGGGCCCGGGAACTCGCGGTGAAGGCAACAGCGGAGGCACGCGCATGACGATCCTGTTGACGGTCCTCGGCATAGCGCTCTTCGCCGTGGGGCTGCTCATCTCCATCGCGTGGCACGAGCTCGGCCACCTCTCCACGGCCAAGCTCTTCGGCATCCGCGTGCCCCAGTACATGGTCGGCTTCGGCCCCACCATCTGGTCGCGCAAGAAGGGCGACACGGAGTACGGCATCAAGGCGGTGCCGGCCGGCGGCTACATCCGCATGATCGGCATGTTCCCGCCCGGCGCGGACGGCCGCATCGAGGCACGGTCGACCTCGCCGTTCCGCGGCATGATCGAGGACGCCAGGGCCGCGGCCTTCGAGGAGCTCCAGCCCGGCGACGAGGACCGGCTCTTCTACACGCGCAAGCCCTGGAAGCGCGTCATCGTCATGTTCGCCGGCCCGTTCATGAACCTGATCCTCGCGGTGGCGATCTTCCTCACCGTGCTCATGGGCTTCGGCATGGCCACCCAGACCACCCAGGTCGCGGGCGTCCAGAAGTGCGTGATCGCGCAGAGCGAGAAGCGCGAGACCTGCAAGGCGGGCGACGCGGTCTCGCCCGCCGAGGCCGCCGGCCTGAAGACCGGCGACAAGATCGTCGCCTTCAACGGGACGCCCGTGAAGGACTGGTCCGACCTCTCGGACCGCATCCGCGAGACCATCGGCCCGGCCACGATCACCGTGGAGCGCGCCGGCCAGCAGGTCGTCCTGCACGCCACGCTCGCCAAGAACATGGTGGCCAAGAAGGACTCGGACGGCCAGCCCGTCCCCGACCAGTACGTCCCGGCCGGCTACCTCGGCTTCGCCGCCAAGACCGAGATCCAGCCGCTCAGCTTCGGCGCTTCCGTGAACCGCATGGGCGACATGGTCGAGAACGGCGTCCACTCGATCATCGCCCTGCCCGGCAAGGTCCCGGACCTGTGGAACGCGGCCTTCGACGGCGGCGAGCGCAAGGCCGACTCCCCGGTCGGCGTGGTCGGCGCGGCCCGCCTCAGCGGCGAGGTGCTCAACCTGGACGCCCCGACACAGAACATCATCGCGACGTTCCTGTTCCTGCTCGCGGGCTTCAACCTCTCGCTGTTCCTGTTCAACATGCTGCCGCTGCTGCCGCTGGACGGCGGCCACATCGCGGGCGCCCTGTGGGAGTCGCTGCGCCGCAACCTGGCCCGCGTCCTCAAGCGCCCCGACCCGGGCCCGTTCGACGTGGCGAAGCTGATGCCGGTCGCGTACGTGGTGGCCGGAATCTTCATCTGCTTCACGCTGCTCGTGCTCGTGGCGGACGTGGTGAACCCGGTGAAGATCACCTAGCCGGTCGCGGGGGAGAGGTCTGCCGTACGTGGCCGATGTACGTCGTCGGCGTACGCGGACGGGGGCGGCCCGGGTGCACAGCGTGCCCGGGCCGCCCCTTCGCGTGAACTCTGGGGGCACCGTGTGCTCGGGGCCCTCAGGGTGACGTAACCTCGAAGGCTGGAGCCCGCCGATCTCGGGACCTTGATCCACACCTTGGGGTTGCACAGCAGATGACTGCGATTTCACTGGGAATGCCGTCCGTACCGACCAGGCTGGCCGAGCGTCGCAAGAGCCGTCAGATCCAGGTCGGTTCCGTGGCGGTCGGCGGGGACGCACCCGTCTCGGTGCAGTCCATGACCACGACGAGGACGTCGGACATCGGTGCGACGTTGCAGCAGATCGCCGAGTTGACG
>NZ_LGDD01000315.1 GCF_001279695.1 Streptomyces sp. WM6378 | reverse complement strand
CCCTGCAGACCCACCCATCCCCCCGCCCGTACGCTGGACCGGTGACGGACGAAGCTGCCGGCGGTACGACTGCCCGGAACGAGGACCCGCAGACCACCCCGCCTTCGGGGGGCGAGCCCGGCATGCCGTTGGGCGAGGGCGCCGGGGACGGCATGGCGCAGGGGAGTCCGCCGGGCGGGGCTGGGGGCGAGCGCCCCGAGGCTCGGCTTGAGCGGGCGGTGCGGGCGGCCGAGCAGGCGCTGATCGAGTTCGAGATCGCGGTGGAGACCTTCCGGGTCGAGGTGGAGAACTTCTCCCGGCTGCACCATCAGAAGCTCGGCCCGATGTATGCCCGGCTCGATGAGCTGGACGCGCAGATCGCCGAGGCCAGGGCCGCGCAGAGCGGTGATGCCGAGGATCTGCGCAGGGCGCGGGAGGCGCGGGCGGCGGTCATGCCCATGCCGGGGGTCGACGAACTGTTCCACGACTGGATGGATTCCGACGGCCTCTCCCCCGAGGCTGCCTCGATGCTCACCGGCCAGCCGGTGCAGCCGCCCAAGCGGGTCCGGCCGAGTGAGGAGGTGCGCAGGCTGTATCGCGAGCTGGCCCGCAAGGCGCACCCGGATCTGGCGCAGGACGAGGCGGAGCGGGCGCGGCGTGACGAGTTCATCGCCCGGGTCAATGCCGCGTACGGGCGCGGTGACGAGGCGCTGCTGCGGGAGCTGGCCGAGGAGTGGGCGGCGGGTCCGGTGCCGGCCGAGGTGCGGCCCAGCGAGAGCGAGGAGCTGTACGCGCGGCTTGAGTGGCTGAGTCGGCGCAAGGAGTTGCTCGCGTTGCTGGCCCGGGAGCTGGAGGACAGCGCGATCGGTTCGATGCTGCGGATGGCGCCGGACGATCCGGACCGGCTCCTTGAGGAGATCGCCGAGCAGCTGCTGGCCGAGGTGGCCGGTCGCGAGGCTGAGCTCGCGAAGCTGGTGCAGTAGCGTTCGGGGGACCTGCCGGGTTCGTACGAGAGAAGGCATGACCCATGAATTTCGCCCAGCTGCCCTCGGTGGATGTCGCTGAGGTGCCGGCCGACGCCCTGGTGCTCGATGTCCGGGAGGACGACGAGTGGGCGGCGGGGCATGCCGAGGGCGCGCTGCATGTGCCGATGAGCGACTTCGTGGCCCGCTTCGGTGAGGTGACCGAGGCGGTCGCGGACGGGCGCCGGGCGTATGTGATGTGCCGGGTCGGTGGTCGGTCGGCGCAGGTCACGCAGTATCTGGTGCAGCAGGGGATCGACGCGGTGAACGTCGACGGCGGCATGCAGGTGTGGGAGGCGGCCGGCCGCAAGGTCGTCGACGACCAGGGTGCGCCGGGCACGGTCATCTAGCCCTCCCGGCCCCCCCGGAACGCAGTCTTTACGCGCTCTGGCTGAGCGGGTGCGCGGCGAGGAGGTCGCCGAGGGCTTCCTCGTGGGCGGCGGCCGGGCCGAGCGAGAGTTCCAGTTGCTTGGCCCAGGCGTGGTAGCGGTGCAGCACGTAGTCGGTGTCGGCGCCGAAGCCGCCGTGCAGGTGCTGGGCGGTCTGGACGACGCGGCGTACGCCTTCGGAGGCCCAGATCTTGGCGACCGAGACGTCTCCGGCGACGGGCAGCGCGCTCTGGGCGCCGGTGCTGATGCGCCAGGCCGCCTGCCAGAGGGTCGCTTCCATGGCGCGCAGGTCGATGTAGCGGTCGGCCGCCTGGACGGCGACGGCCTGGAACGTGGCGACCGGGTGCCCGAACTGCTCGCGTTTTCCGGTGTATTGGCTGGTCATGTTGAGGACGGCTTCCCCAAGGCCCAGGGCCAGGGCGCAGGTTCCGGTGGCGAGCAGGTTGCGCAGCCATTCCCAGGCGCCGTCCGCGTCGATGACCGCGGCTGTGTCGATGCGCACGGCTTCCAGGTGGAGTTCGGCGAAGCGTTCGCCGGTGGTGGAGATCTGGTCGGCGAGGGTGACGCCCTGCTGGGTGCGGGGGACCAGGGCCAGTACGGTGCGGCCGTCGGTGGTGTGGGCGGGTACGGCGATGCGGTCGCTGGCCTGGGCCCAGGGCACGCCGGTCTGGGCACCGTCGAGTACCCAGTCCTCGCCGTCCCGGCGGGCGGTGACGGCGAGTTCGGCGTCGTCGTGGCCGGTGCGGCCGTTGGCGGCGACGGTCAGGACGAGCTCGCCCCGGCCGATCGCGGGCAGCAGCCGCCGGCTCGACTCGGCCTGGCCGTACCGCTGTACGGCCAGGGCGACCGCGCTGGTCTCCAGGAGCGGCAGCCGGGCGAGGACCTTGGCCGATTCGCGCAGGACCAGGCACAGGGCGATCGGGTCGAGGCCCGCGCCGCCGTACTCGGCGTCGAGAACCAGGCTCAGCAGGTCCGACGCGGCGAGCTTGGCCCACAGTGGGCGGTCGAAGTCGTCGGCGACGGCGCCCGGAGTGAGGGCGGGGCTCGGTACCGCGTCGGGCGCGACGCCGAAGAAGACCGCCTTGGCCGCCTCGACGGCTGCCTGCTGCTCCTCGGTGAAGGTGAAGTCCACGGCCTTGTCCTCCCGCACGCACCGGTTCTGTCCGGGCCGGGGCGTCGCGAGATGAAGTGCGCGCCGCCCGACCCGATCTGACGGTTCGTCAAGATAGAACAGGTTCTATGGGATGGGAATGGGCAGGGCAGCCGACAGGAGGGGAATGGGCGACGCACCGAGTGCCCATGGCCCGGCGCGCACCTCAACCCCTGACCGTCTCCCACCCGCTCACCGGTCGAAGTCCAGCTCCACCTCTCCCGTCGCGGGGTGCGACTGGCAGGCCAGTACGTAGCCCGCCTCCGTCTCTTCCGGCTCCAGCGCGAAGTTGCGCTCCATCCGTACCTCGCCCTTGACCAGGAACGCCCGGCACGTCCCGCACACCCCGCCCTTGCAGGCGTACGGGGCGTCCGCGCGGGCGCGCAGCACCGTTTCCAGGAGGGACTCGCCCTCCTGCACCGGCCAGTTGCCCGAGCGGCCGTCCAGGGTCGCGGTGAGCGTGGCGTGTGCCGGGGCGGCGGCGTTGGCCATCGGGGCCGGTGCCGCGTCGACGTGGAAGATCTCCTGGTGGATGCGGTTGCGGTCGACGCCGAGCCCGCGCAGGGCCTGCTCGGCACCCTGGACGAGACCGAAGGGGCCGCACAGGAACCAGCCGTCGATGTCCGCCACCGGGAGCAGCGCGGGCAGCAGCCCGGCCAGCCGTTCGCGGTCGAGCCGGCCCGAGGGCAGCCCGGACTGCTGTTCCTCCCGGGACAGCACGGTGACCAGCTGGAACCGTTCGGGGTAACGGTCCTTCAGGTCGGCCGTCTCTTCGAGGAACATCGTGGAGGCGGCGCTGCGGTCGCTGCGTATCAGGCAGAACCGCGCCTCGGGCTCGCGGGCGAGCAGGGTCGCCGCGATCGACAGGACCGGCGTGATGCCGCTGCCTCCGACGATCGCCGCGAAGTGCCCGGGGCGCGGTTCCAGGACGAAGCGGCCCATCGGCTCCATGACGTCGACGGTGTCGCCGACGGCGAGTTCCTTGAAGGCGTACGTGGAGAAGGCGCCGCCTTCCACCAGGCGGATGCCGACGCGCAGGACCGGCTCGTCCGGTGCCTCGACGGCGGGCGCGCAGATCGAGTACGTACGGCGGATCTCCTCGCCCCGCACGCTGCGGCGCAGGGCGAGGTGCTGGCCGGGCAGGTGCCGGTAGGCCTCGCGGAGCTCGGGCGGCACGGCGAAGGTGACGGTCACCGAATCGTCCGTGAGCTGCTCGACCTCGCTGACCCGGAGCGGATGGAACATCTACAGCTCCTTGAAGTGGTCGAACGGTTCACGGCACGACACGCAGCGGCGCAGCGCCTTGCACGCGGTGGAGGAGAAGCGGCTGAGCAGCTCGGTGTCGGTGGATCCGCAGTGCGGGCAGCGCACCGACAGGGTGAGCGCGACCGGCCCCTCGGCGGTGTGCGGGCGCGGCGGAGCTATGCCGAACTCGGCGAGTTTGCGGCGGCCTTCCGCGCTGATGTCGTCGGTCGACCAGGCGGGGGACAGCACCCGTACGACCGAGACGTGCGGTATTCCGTGGTCGTGGAGGACGCGCTCGATGTCCGAGGACATGGCTTCCACGGCGGGGCAGCCGGTGTAGGTGGGGGTGAGCTCGACGCGTACCCGGCCCGGCGCTTCGACGTGCACATCGCGCAGCACGCCGAGCTCTTCGAGGGTGAGGACGGGCAGCTCGGGGTCGGGGACGGAGCCGGCGAGGCGGCGCAGCTCGGTCTCCAGGGGCGTGGGTGCGGTGCCGGTCACCATGACGCCCCCGGGTGGCTGCGGTGCAGGTGCTGCATTTCGGCGAGCATCCGCCCGAAGGATTCGGTGTGCAGTCCTTGCCGGCCCGCGCCCGCCGCCCAGGCGCCGGTGCGGGGGCCTTCGGGGACGGTCAGGGTGGCCCGGCCGAGGACCGAGGTCACCGAGGCCGTCCAACGCGTTTCGAGGTCGGCCCAGTCGAGGTCGAGGCCCGGCGCCGGCTGGAACATCTCGCCGGTGAAGCGCCACAGCGCCTCGCAGGCCCGCTGCATCCGCCGGTGGCTCTCCTCGGTGCCGTCGCCGAGCCGCAGGGTCCACTGCTCGGCGTGGTCGCGGTGGTACTCGACCTCCTTGACCGCCTTCGCTGCGAGGGCTGTGAACTCGCCTTCTCCTGCTGCCAGTTCGCCGTACAGCAGGTGCTGGTACGTCGAGAAGTACAGCTGGCGGGCGATGGTGTGGGCGAAGTCGCCATTGGGCTGTTCGACGAGCTGGAGGTTGCGGAAGGCCCGCTCCTCGCGGAGGTAGGCCAGCTCGTCCTCGTCGCCCACCTGCGAGAGCAGCACCCGGGCCTGGCCGAGCAGGTCGAGAGCGATGTTCGCCAGGGCGACCTCCTCTTCGAGGACGGGGGCGTGGCCCGCCCACTCCCCCAGCCGGTGCGAAAGCACCAGGGCGTCGTCGCCGAGGGCGAGGGCGGCGTCCGTCAAAACGATGGCCGTCACAGGTGCTTCACCCCTTCCGGGATCTCGTAGAACGTCGGGTGGCGGTAGGGCTTGTCGGCGGCCGGGTCGAAGAAGGAGTCCTTCTCGTCGGGCGAGGAGGCGCTGATCGCCGCGGACGGCACCACCCAGATCGAGATGCCCTCCGACCTGCGGGTATACAAGTCGCGGGCGTTGCGCAGCGCCATCTCGGCGTCCGGCGCGTGCAGGCTTCCCGCGTGGGTGTGGGACAGTCCGCGGCGCGAGCGCACGAACACCTCCCAGAGCGGCCAGTCGTGCGTGCTCATGCCGTTGCCTCTCCGTTCGGGTGCTGCGCCGCGGCGACGGTTGTCTCCTGCTGGGTCTCATGGGCGCGCTGCGTCTGCTGCTTCGTGGCGTAGGCGGCGGCCGCGTCCCGCACCCAGGCGCCTTCTTCGTGGGCCCGGCGTCGCTGGGTGATCCGCTGCTCGTTGCAGGGGCCGTTGCCCTTGAGGACCTCCCAGAACTCCGTCCAGTCGATCTCGCCGAAGTCGTGGTGGCCGCGATCCTCGTTCCAGCGCAGCTCGGGGTCGGGCAGGGTGAGGCCGAGGCCTTCGGCCTGGCCGACCGCTATGTCCACGAAGCGCTGGCGCAGCTCGTCGTTGGAGTGGCGCTTGATCTTCCAGGTCATCGACTGCGCGGAGTGCGCCGACTCGTCGTCGGGCGGGCCGAACATCATCAGGGATGGCCACCACCAGCGGTTCACCGCGTCCTGCGCCATCGCGTGCTGCTCGGGCGTCCCCTTCGACAGGGTGAGCAGCAGCTCGTAGCCCTGCCGCTGGTGGAAGGACTCCTCCTTGCAGATGCGGACCATCGCCCGGGCGTACGGGCCGTAGGAGCAGCGGCACAGGGGGACCTGGTTGGTGATCGCCGCGCCGTCCACCAGCCAGCCGATCGCGCCGACGTCGGCCCAGGTCAGGGTGGGGTAGTTGAAGATCGAGGAGTACTTCTGGCGCCCCGAGTGCAGCTTGTCGAGGAGCTCGTCGCGGCCGGTGCCGAGCGTTTCGGCCGCGCTGTAGAGGTAGAGGCCGTGCCCGGCCTCGTCCTGGACCTTGGCCATCAGGATGGCCTTGCGGCGCAGGGACGGGGCGCGGGTGATCCAGTTCGCCTCCGGCTGCATGCCGATGATCTCGGAATGGGCGTGCTGGGCCATTTGGCGGACCAGCGAGGAGCGGTACGCCTCGGGCATCCAGTCGCGTGGCTCGATTCGATCGTCCGCGGCGACGGCCGCGTCGAACACCGCCAGGTACGACGCGTCCGTCCCTGCGGCTGCCGTGGCTGTCGCGGTCACTCCGGTCATTCCGGCCCCCTGCCGAGCTGCTGTGCGGCTGTCCACCAACCGACCGATCGTTCGGTTCGATGACTACAATGGTGAGTCGACGGCCCGTAGGGTGTCAACCCTGTGGATAACTCAGTGGGTGCCGATCGGGGCGGGATGGATTCGTACAAGGACGAGACCGGAGCCGGGGGCAAGGCCGACGGAGCGGGATCTGGGCAGGTCAGAGCCGCTTCGGCCGGGTCCGGCGACCCTGCCGCGAGCCGTCCCGGAGCTTCGGCCGAACGGGGTACGGCCCCGGAAACCGGCGCTGCTTCCGGCCCGGGTGATGACGCCGTTTTCGATTCTTCGGCGGATCCGGACCGGGATTCCGCCACGCGGGCGGCGGCCGATCCGGACCGGAATTCCGCCAGCCAGCCGGATCTCGTAACCGTCCCGGACCCCGTTTCCGGCCCCCCTGAGGCACCTGGCCGCGCTGACCCTGGCCCCGCTGAGGCACCCGGCCGCGCCGACGCCCCCGGCCCCATGGGCTCCGGCGGTGCGGGCGCGTCCTCCCGCGGGATCGCCGGGCTGCCCTTCCGGTTCCAGGTCGTGGCCGTCCTCGCGCTCGCGGTCATCGGCGTGATCGCCTGCGTGCAGATCGGGATGGTGTTCCTGCATGTCGCACCCTCCAACACGGTCAGCAAGGAGTACGGCAAGGCCGTCGACGACTGGATCTATCCCGAGTTCGAGCAGAACTGGAAGCTCTTCGCGCCCAATCCGCTGCAGCAGAACATCGACGTCCAGGCGCGCGCCGAGATCAAGATGCCGGGCGGCACGATCAAGACCACCGACTGGATCGACTTCTCGGCCCAGGACGGCGACGCGATCCGGCACAACCCGCTGCCCAGCCACACCGAGCAGAACGAACTGCGCCGCGGCTGGGACTTCTTCGTCGGTTCGCACACCGACGACAACAAGCCGAACGGCCTGCGCGGCGAGCTCTCCGAGCAGTACCTGCGCCGCATCGTGATGCTCCGGCTCGGCGCGCACCGCGACGGCGGCACGGTCGACCGGATCCAGGTCAGGTCCATGACCACATCGGTCAAGGGCCCCTCGTGGAGCGACGAGAAGACCGACACCCGGCCGTCCTACCGGGAGGTGCCGTGGTGGACGGTGACCCCGGCCGACCTGCCCAAGGGCACCGGTGACGCACGCACGGAGGCGAAGCGGTGAGCACGTACGACCACGACGGCCCCACCGCCCGCCCGGCGGAAAGCCCCACCGCCGACCCTGCGGAAGCCCGGCACCCCGGGGCCTCGACCGGTGCCCGGCTCGAAGCCCCCAGGGCCCCCGAAGCCCCCGGCGCGGCCGAGGCCGCCGCCGAGACCCGGGCCGCGCGCGCCGTACGCCTCGTCTCGGCCGCGGCCCTCGGCCCGTACCAGAGCGCGGTCGTCCGGATCGGGTTCTCCGCGACCTGGCTCTTCTTCCTGCTGCGCGAACTGCCCAACCGCCGCGAGCTGTACGGCCCCGACGGCCCCTGGAGCTGGGACCTCGGCAACCGTCTGGTGTCCGGCAACCACGCGTTCACCGCGCTGCTCTGGACCGACAGCACGGTCTGGTTCGAGATCGTGTACGCGCTGGCCATCGTGTCCAGCGCGCTCCTGATGCTGGGCTGGCGCACGCGCACCATGTCCGTCGTCTTCATGATCGGTGTGCTCTCTCTGCAGAATCGCTCCGTCTTCATGGGGGACGGTGGTGACAACGTCATCCACCTGATGGCGATCTATCTGGTCTTCACGCGGTGCGCGCAGGTCTGGTCGCTGGATGCGCGGCGCCTCGCGCGCGGGGTGCGCCAGGACCGGGTCGGCCCGGTGCTGTGGGCGGTGTGCGGCCTCGGGCTGCTCGTCGGCACCTGGCGTACGTCCGGGTCCGGTGTCTTCGGCGGCGGCGAGTGGTGGCTGTGGGTCGTGTTCTGGGGCATGTGGGCCGTGCAGGGGCTGTGGTGGGCGGTGGGCAGGTTCGCCGACGCCGACGCGCGGGCGCTGCTCGACGTCCTCGGCAACCTGGTCCACAACGCGGCCATGGTCGTGATCATGGCGGAGGTCTGTCTGGTCTACGCGACCGCCGGCTGGTACAAGATCCAGGGCAGCCGCTGGCAGGACGGGACCGCGCTGTTCTACCCGCTGAAGCTGGACTACTTCTCGCCGTGGCCCGAACTCTCCTCCCTGCTGGGCACGAGCGGGGTGATCGTGATGCTGCTCACTTATGGAACGGTCATGGTCCAAGTGGCGTTCCCGTTCACGCTGTTCAATCGACGGGTCAAGAACGTGCTGCTCGTGGCGATGATGCTGGAGCACGCCGGGATCGCGGTCCTGCTCGGGCTGCCGTTCTTCTCGCTGGCGATGATCGCCGCGGACTCCGTGTTCCTGCCGACGTCGTTCCTGCGCAAGGTGGGCGCGTACGCGGGCCGGCTGCGGCCGGGCGCGCGCCTTCCCGAGCAGCGCCGGGAGCGGGCGGAGCAGGCCGAGCGGCCACGTACGCTCGTGGGGTGAGCAGCACCGAACAGCCGGCCCCGGCCGAGGACGCCCCGGCCGGCGACCCCATCCAGTACGACGAAGGCTTCGGCCCGGCCGAGGTCGGGGTGGGCCCGCACCCTCAGCCCTGGCCCGAGGGCGAGCGGTACGACCCGGAGCTGCTCGCGCACGGCGACCGGCGCAATGTCGTCGACGCCTACCGGTACTGGACACGCGAGGCGATCGTCGCCGACCTCGACACCCGGCGGCACGACTTCCACGTGGCCGTCGAGAACTGGGGCCACGACTTCAACATCGGATCCGTGGTGCGGACCGCGAACGCGTTCCTGGCCAAGGAGATCCACATCGTCGGGCGGCGCCGCTGGAACCGCCGCGGGGCGATGGTCACCGACCGCTACCAGCACGTCCGCCACCACCCGGACACCGAGTCGCTGACCGCGTGGGCCCTCGCGGAGGGCGTGCCGATCATCGGCATCGACAACCTGCCCGGCGCGGTTCCGCTGGAGCGGACCGAGCTGCCGCGCCGGTGTGTGCTGCTCTTCGGCCAGGAGGGCCCAGGGCTTACCGAAGAGGCCCGTAAGCACGCCCATATGGTGTGCTCCATCGCGCAGTTCGGCTCCACGCGCTCCATCAACGCGGGAGCCGCGGCGGCCATCGCGATGCACTCCTGGGTGCAGAGGCACGCCACCATTCCCGACTGACGCACCTCCGCTCCCGCGAGGCCTGTGCTCAGGCCTGCCTGCGGACCTCCACCACGCGGAACCGGTTGGCCACGAACGCCCCGTCGCACAGGGCCGCGTTGGCCGCCGGGTTGCCGCCCGAACCGTGGAAGTCGGAGAAGGCGGCCGTCTGGTTGACGTACACCCCGCCCGTCAGGTTCAGCGACAGCTGGGCCGACTCGTCCAGGCAGACGTCCTCGATCGAGCGCTCCACCTCCGGCGAGGTGGTGTACGCGCCGACCGTCATCGCGCCCTTGTCGCGGACCGTGCGGCGCAGCAGCTCGACCGCGTCCGCCGTGGAGTCGACAGCGACGGCGAAGGAGACCGGGCCGAAGCACTCCGAGAGGTAGACGGCCTCCGCGTCCGGCTTCGCGCCGTCCAGCTTGACGATCACCGGGGTGCGGACCACCGCGTCCGGGAACTCGGGGTTGGCCACCTCCCTTGAGGGCAGGGCGACTTCGCCGAGGCCGGGGGCCGCGTCCAGACGGGTCTTCACGTCGGGGTTGACGAGGGCGCCGAGCAGCGCGTTGGCCCGGGCGTCGTCGCCGAGCAGGCCGCCGACCGCGCCCGCGAGGTCGCCGACGACCTCGTCGTACGACTTCTTGCCCGCGTCCGTGTTGATGCCGTCGCGGGGGATCAGCAGGTTCTGCGGGGTGGTGCACATCTGGCCGCTGTACAGGGACAGCGAGAAGGACAGGTTGGCGAGCATGCCCTTGTAGTTGTCGGTGGAGTCGATGACCACCGTGTTGACGCCGGCCTTCTCGGTGTAGACCTGCGCCTGGCGGGCGTTGGCCTCCAGCCAGTCGCCGAACGCGGAGGAGCCCGTGTAGTCGATGATCTTGATTTCGGGGCGGACCGCGAGGGTCTTGGCGATGCCCTCGCCCGGCCGCTCGGCGGCGAGCGCCACCAGGTTGGGGTCGAAGCCCGCCTCGGCGAGCACCTCGCGCGCCATCTTCACCGTCATCGCCAGCGGCAGGACCGCGCGCGGGTGCGGCTTGACCAGGACCGGGTTTCCGGTGGCCAGCGAGGCGAACAGGCCCGGGTAGCCGTTCCACGTCGGGAAGGTGTTGCAGCCGATCAGCAGGGCGATGCCGCGCCCGGCCGGGGTGAACGTCTTGGTGAGCTCCAGGGGCTCGCGCTTGCCCTGCGGCTTGGACCAGGCGGCGCTGCCCGACGGCGTGCGGGTCTGCTCCTGGTAGGCGTACGCGACGGCTTCCAGGCCGCGGTCCTGGGCGTGCGGCCCGCCCGCCTGGAACGCCATCATGAAGGCCTGGCCGCTGGTGTGCATGACCGCGTGCGCGAACTCGTGGGTACGCGCGCCGATCCGGGCCAGGATCTCGATGCAGACCAGAGCCCGCGTCTCGGGCCCGGCGGCCCGCCAGTCGGCCATCCCGGCCCGCATCGCGGGCAGCAGCACATCGAGGTCGGGGTGGGGGTACTGGACGCCCAACTCGATGCCGTAGGGCGAGACTTCGGCGCCCGTCCAGTCGTCGGTGCCCGGCTGGTCGAGGTCGAAGCGACGGTTCAGGAGCGCGTCGAAGGCGGCTTTGCCGTCCTCGGCGCCCGTCTCCCCGTAGGCCTTGGGGTGCTCCGGATGCGGCGACCAGTACGCACGCGTGCGGATCGCCTCCAGGGCCCCGTCCAAGGTGGGCCTGTGCTTCTCGGTCAGCTGCATGGCGAGCAACTCCTCGTCGAGTCTTCGAGCTGGGCAGGGAGAGCCGGACACCGTTAGAGTAACCGAACGATCGGTCGGGACAAGAGGGTCCGGGGAAACCTGTGGACAACTACCGGCCACGCCCGCCACGGCCCCCTGCCGGACACCCCCGGGAGGGGGCCCGCCGGGCCCGTGGGCAAGCCGTAGGGGAGGATCGCGTTCATGACCGAAACCGCCAGCGCCTCAGCGATCGCGCCGAGCCGTACCGTCGCCGTCGTCGGCACCGGAACCATGGGCCGGGGCATCGCCCAGGTGGCCCTCGTCGCCGGACACCGCGTACGGCTCTACGACGCCGTACCGGGCCGCGCGCGCGAGGCCGCCGACGCCCTGGCCGGACGACTGGACCGGCTGGTCGAGAAGGGCCGCCTGGATGCCGCCGGGCGCGACGGGGCGCTGGCCCGCCTGCACCCGGCCGAGCGGCTCGACGAGCTCGCCGACGCCGCGCTCGTCGTCGAGGCCGTCCTGGAACAACTCCCCGTCAAACAGGAACTGTTCGGCGCCCTGGAGGGCGTGGTCGGCGAGGACTGCCTGCTCGCCACCAACACCTCCTCGCTGTCCGTCACCGCGATCGCGGGGGCGCTGCGCCACCCCGGCCGCTTCGTCGGCCTGCACTTCTTCAACCCGGCGCCGCTGCTCCCGCTGGTCGAGGTCGTCAGCGGCTTCGCCACCGACGAGGCGGCCGCGGCCAGGGCGTACGAGACGGCGAAGGCCTGGGGCAAGACGCCGGTGCGCTGCACGGACACCCCCGGCTTCATCGTCAACCGCATCGCGCGCCCCTTCTACGCCGAGGCCTTCGCCGTCTACGAAGAGCGTGGCGCGGACGCGGCCACCATCGACGCGGTGCTGCGCGAGTGCGGCGGGTTCCGGATGGGCCCCTTCGAGCTGACCGACCTCATCGGGCAGGACGTGAACGAGGCGGTGACGCGGTCGGTCTGGGAGTCCTTCTTCCAGAGCCCCAAGTTCACGCCGTCCCTGGCCCAGCGGCGCCTGGTCGAGTCCGGCCTGCACGGCCGCAAGAGCGGACGCGGCTGGTTCGGGTACGAGGACTCCGGCACGCCTTCAAAGGAGGCCGGGCGTCCCGAGCCGCACACGGCGCCCCCGGCGAACGCCCCGGCGGCCGTCACCGTGGTCGGTGACCTGGGCCCGGCCCGCGAACTCGTCGCGATGATGACGGAAGCCGGCATCGACGTGAAGACCGTCAACGAGGGCGGTCCCTACATCGAGCTTCCGGGGGATGGACAGCTCGTCCTGGCCGACGGCAAGACGTCCGTCGAGTTCGCGGACGTCGTCTACTTCGATCTCGCCCTCGACTACCGGGGTGCCACCCGCATCGCGCTCTCCGCGAGCGAGGACACCTCCGAGCGCGCCGTCACCGAGGCCGTCGGCCTGTTCCAGAAGCTCGGCAAGGAGGTCAGCGTCATCGGCGACGTGCCGGGCATGATCGTCGCCCGTACCGTCGCGATGCTCGTCGACTTCGCCGCCGACGCCGTCGCCAAGGGCGTCGCTTCGCCCGAGGACATCGACACCGCGATGCGGCTCGGCGTCAACTACCCGCTGGGGCCCGTCGAATGGAACCGGCGCCTGGGCCAGGACTGGGCGTACGACCTGCTCTCGGCGCTGCACGAGCGCTGCCCCACCGGCCGCTACGCCCCTTCGCTCGCGCTCTACCGGCAGGCGTACGCGGGCGACGAGGAGACGGGCTCATGACGACCCCCAAGCGGGACACCTACACGCCCGAGACGCTGCTCACGGTCGCGGTGCGGGTCTTCAACGAGCGTGGCTACGACGGCACTTCGATGGAGCACCTGTCCAAGGCGGCCGGGATCTCCAAGTCGTCGATCTACCACCACGTCGCCGGCAAGGAGGAGCTCCTGCGCCGGGCGGTGAGCCGCGCCATAGACGGCCTCTTCGGCGTCCTGGACGAGCCGGGCGCGCTGCGCGGCCGCTCGATTGAGCGGGTCGAGTACGTCACACGACGTACCGTCGAAGTCCTCATGGCCGAACTTCCCTACGTCACCCTGCTG
Source organism: Streptomyces sp. WM6378 (assembly GCF_001279695.1). GTDB lineage: Bacteria > Actinomycetota > Actinomycetes > Streptomycetales > Streptomycetaceae > Streptomyces. The sequence goes on along the minus strand of NZ_LGDD01000315.1, from coordinate 39,595 downwards.
TTGCGTGTCCGCGGCAACACCAAGACGGAACGCTGGGCGATGGAGCGCCGCAGGGAGTTCGACCAGCGCGTGTCCGATCTCCTCAAGGCCGCCGTCGCGGACGGCGATCTCCGCGCCGACCTGGACATTCGCCTCGCGACCCGGCTGCTCTTCGGCATGGTCAACTCGCTGGTCGAGTGGTACCGGCCGCAGCGCGAGGGAGAGGCGGACGGCGACCAGGTGGCGGACACCGTGGTCAGGATGGCCTTCGAGGGGTTGCGGACCGGCCATTGAACTCCGGGGCCGTTGACTGAGGCACCGGAGCGGATCAACATCCACGGTCATGGCTGCCTTGCGAACTCCTGCGCCCTTTGTGTCCGTCTGCGCCACGGTGCTGCTCGTGGGCCTGACGCTGGCCGGGTGCAGCGGTGAGGGCGGCAAAAACGATGCGGCGGCCAAGTCGCCGGACGCGAGAGCCGCGGTCAAGAAGGCGGAGGCCGAGCCCGCCGCACCGGCGCCGCCCGTCAAGGGGGACGACTTCGGCTGCCTGACGCCCGAGCAGGCCAAGGCCGGCTCCATCGTCTTCAAGAGCGTGACGGGATCGCCCACTGGCGGCTTTCTGACCGGTAGTGGCAATACCGGGATCGTTCTCGCCCACCAGTCGGACGGGAACGTCTGCCAGTGGAAGGACAGGGCCGTCGAGCTCGGCAAGGCGGGCTTCCGCGTGCTCGCGGTCAACAACACGACCGGTGACGCGTCCGACGAGATCGAGGGAGCGGCCGCCGTGCTGCGCGGCGAGGGCGCCTGGAAGCTGCTCCTCATGGGCGCGTCCAAGGGCGGCACCGCGACCCTGGAGGCGGCCGCCCACATGCCGCTGAAGCCGGACGCGGTGGTCGCGCTGTCCGCCCCCGAGACGTACGGCCCGATGGACGCGCTGGTCGCCGCCAAGACCCTCACCGTGCCGGTGCTCTACATGGCCGGCGACCAGGACGGCACGTTCGCCACGGCCGCGCGGGAGCTGAGCGCGGCGAGCACCAAGGCCCCGGAGAACCGGCTCGTCCCCGTCAAGGGATCGGCCTCGCACGGAGTGGCCCTGCTCGCCGCCCCCGACAACTGGGAGACGGTCCTCGCCTTCCTGAAGAAGTACTGCACCTGAGCGGTGAGTACTGCGCGCAGGCCAGGCCCCTACGCGGGGTCCAGGTCCGTCTCCTCGAACACCAGCAGGGTGCGTGTCGACAGGACCTCCGGGATGGACTGGATCCGGGTCAGGACCAGCTCGCGCAGTGCCCTGTTGTCGGGCGTGTGCACCAGGAGCAGGACGTCGAAGTCCCCGCTGACCAGGGCGATATGGGCGGCTCCGGGCAGTTCCTTGAGCTGGGCGCGGACCGTGCGCCACGAGTTCTGCACGATCTTGAGCGTGATGTACGCGGCCGCGCCCTGGCCCGCCCTCTCGTGGTCCACGCGCGCGGTGAAGCCCTGGATCACGCTGTCCTCGACGAGTCGGTTGATCCGCGCATAGGCGTTGGCCCGCGAGACGTGCACCCGCTCGGCCACGGAGCGTATCGAGGCCCGGCCGTCCGTCTGCAGGATCCGCAGGATGTCGTGGTCGATCTCGTCCAGCGGGCGCGGCGGCACCGGCCGGATCTCGCCGGTGGCCATTTGTTCAGCTGCCATGTCCCCCCGCCTTCCTGTTGTGGACGACCTGTTCCCATCCCAGGCTGTGGAGAACCGTTTGTCCACAGGCTGAAGGTGGCTGTAGCCAAAATGCGTCCACGACCGAACAATCGGTAGGTGAGGGGCGTCACACTCACGCCCTTCCCACGGATGTCCGCTCCCCACAAGGAGGTGCATTGGCATGACGGTCCAAGAGCTCCCCGGTGCCGCCGCATATCGGCCGACCCCTCCGCCCGCCTGGAGGCCGCGCACCGACCCCGCGCCGCTCCTCCCGGACCCCGAGCCCCACCGGGTCCTGGGGACCGGCGCCGAGCTCGACCGCGCGCTGATGCTGAAGCTGTACGCCGAGCTGGTGCGCGGCCGCCGCTTCAATGCGCAGGCCACCGCCCTCACCAAACAGGGCCGCCTCGCCGTGTACCCCTCCTCGACCGGCCAGGAGGCCTGCGAGGTCGCCGCCGCCCTCGCCCTGGAGGAGCGCGACTGGCTGTTCCCGAGCTACCGCGACACCCTCGCCGCCGTCGCCCGGGGCCTGGACCCCGTGCAGGCGCTTACGCTGCTCCGCGGCGACTGGCACACCGGCTACGACCCGCGCGAGCACCGCATCGCGCCGCTGTGCACCCCCCTCGCCACCCAGCTGCCGCACGCGGTGGGCCTCGCCCACGCGGCCCGTCTCAAGGGCGACGACGTGGTGGCGCTCGCCCTGGTCGGCGACGGCGGCACCAGCGAGGGCGACTTCCACGAGGCGCTGAACTTCGCGGCCGTATGGCAGGCCCCGGTGGTCTTCCTCGTCCAGAACAACGGCTTCGCGATCTCCGTGCCGCTCGCGAAGCAGACCGCCGCGCCCTCCCTCGCCCACAAGGCCGTCGGGTACGGAATGCCGGGCCGCCTGGTCGACGGCAACGACGCGCCCGCCGTGCACCAGGTGCTGTCCGAGGCCGTCGCCAGGGCCCGGCGCGGCGGCGGACCCACCCTGATCGAGGCCGTCACGTACCGCATGGAGGCGCACACCAACGCCGACGACGCGACGCGCTACCGGGGCTCCGCCGAGGTCGACGCCTGGCGCGACCACGATCCGATCCGGCTCCTGGAGGGCGAGCTGACCGCCCGCGGCCTCCTCGACGAGGACGGCATACGCGCCGCCGCCGAGGCCGCCGAGACCATGGCCGCGGCGCTGCGCGACCAGATGAACGCCGACCCGGCCCTGGACCCCATGGACCTGTTCGCCGAGGTCTACGCCGAGCGGAACGGCCAACTGCGCGAGCAGGCGGCCCAGTTGCGCGCCGAGCTGGAAGCCGAGGCCCGCTGATGGCGACCGCCACCGACAAGAAGCCCGCCACCATGGCGCAGGCCCTGCAGCGCGCGATGCGCGACGCCATGGCCGAGGACCCGACCGTCCACGTCCTCGGCGAGGACGTCGGCACCCTGGGCGGCGTGTTCCGGGTCACCGACGGGCTCGCCAAGGAGTTCGGCGAGGACCGCTGCACCGATACCCCGCTCGCCGAGGCCGGCATCCTCGGCACGGCCGTCGGCATGGCGATGTACGGGCTGCGCCCCGTCGTCGAGATGCAGTTCGACGCCTTCGCCTACCCGGCGTTCGAGCAGCTCATCAGCCATGTCGCCAAGATGCGCAACCGCACCCGCGGCGCCATGGCGATGCCCATCGTGGTGCGCGTGCCCTACGGCGGCGGCATCGGCGGCGTCGAGCACCACAGCGATTCCAGCGAGGCCTACTACATGGCGACGCCCGGCCTCCAGGTCGTCACCCCGGCCACCGTGGAGGACGCGTACGGGCTGCTGAGGGCCGCCATCGCGTCCGACGACCCGGTCGTCTTCCTGGAGCCCAAGCGGCTGTACTGGTCGAAGTCCGACTGGTCGCCCGAAGCCCCCGCGGCCGTGGCACCCATCGGCAAGGCCGTCGTGCGGCGGACCGGGAGCAGCGCGACGCTCATCACGTACGGGCCGTCCGTGCCGGTGTGCCTGGAGGCGGCCGAGGCGGCCCGCGAGGAGGGCTGGGACCTCGAAGTCGTCGACCTGCGCTCCCTGGTGCCGTTCGACGACGAGACGGTGTGCGCGTCGGTGCGCCGCACCGGGCGGGCCGTGGTCGTCCACGAGTCGGCCGGATTCGGCGGCCCCGGCGGCGAGATTGCCGCGCGCGTCACCGAGCGCTGTTTCCATCACCTGGAGGCGCCCGTGCTGCGGGTCGCCGGCTTCGACATCCCCTACCCGCCGCCGATGCTGGAGAAGCACCATCTGCCGGGTGTGGACCGGGTCCTGGACGCGGTCGCGCGGCTGCAGTGGGAGGCGGAGCACTGATGCCGAAGGTCCTTGAGTTCAAGCTGCCCGACCTCGGTGAGGGGCTCACCGAGGCGGAGATCGTGCGCTGGCTCGTCGCGGTCGGCGACGTGGTGGCCGTGGACCAGCCGGTCGTCGAGGTGGAGACGGCCAAGGCGATGGTCGAGGTGCCGTGTCCGTACGGAGGTGTGGTCACCGCCCGCTTCGGCGAGGAGGGCACCGAACTGCCGGTCGGCGCGCCCCTGTTGACCGTCGCGGTCGGCCCCGTGCACGAGGAGGACGCCACTGAGGAGGCCGAGTCCTCCGAGTACTCGGGCAACGTCCTGGTCGGCTACGGGACGGCCGCGGCCACCACCCGACGCCGCTCCCGTGTGCGGCCCACGACCCCGGCCGCCGTGCCGGCCGCGCCCCCCGCCCCGGTCAGGGCGGCCGGGCCCGTGCCGGTCATCTCGCCGCTGGTGCGCAGGCTGGCCCGTGAACACGGCCTCGATCTGCGGGAGTTGCGGGGAAGCGGGCCCGAGGGTCTGATCCTGCGTGCCGATGTGGAGTCGGCGATGCAGACGTCGGCGCCGGCCCCCGCGCCCGTCGTGCCCGCGACCCCGGCCTCCGCCCCGGCCGGTGAGCGCATCGCGCTGAAGGGCATCCGGGGCGCGGTCGCCGACAAGCTCAGCCGCAGCCGTACCGAAATCCCCGACGCCACCTGCTGGGTCGACGCCGACGCCACGGAGCTGATGGCGGCCCGCGCCGCCATGAACGCCGCGGGCGGCCCCAAGGTGTCCGTCCTCGCGCTGCTCGCCCGCATCTGCACGGCGGCCCTCGCCCGATTCCCCGAGCTCAACTCGACCGTCGACCTGGCGGCCCGCGAGATCGTGCGGCTGCCCGAGGTGCACCTGGGCTTCGCGGCCCAGACCGAGCGAGGCCTGGTCGTCCCGGTCGTCCGCGACGCCCACACCCGCAACGTCGACTCGCTGGGCGCCGAACTCGCCCGCCTCACCGAGGCGGCCCGCACGGGCACGCTGACCCCGGCCCAGCTGACCGGAGGCACCTTCACCCTCAACAACTACGGGGTGTTCGGCGTCGACGGCTCCACGCCGATCATCAACCACCCCGAGGCGGCGATGCTGGGCGTGGGCCGCATCATCCCCAAGCCGTGGGTGTACGAGGGCGAGCTCGCGGTGCGCCAAGTGGTCCAGCTGTCCCTCACCTTCGACCACCGGGTGTGCGACGGCGGCACCGCGGGCGGCTTCCTGCGCTACGTCGCGGACTGCGTGGAGCACCCGGCGGTGCTGCTGCGCACGCTGTGACGAACGGCCCCGCGAACTCGGGACGTTCGCCGGGGTAGCGGTGATCGTCCGGCGGCCCATACTCAGGGGATGACCGCGTATGACGCCGCAGCATCCGCACGATTTGACGCCGTAGTACTCGCCGGAGGCGCCGCCAAGCGGCTGGGCGGCGCCGACAAACCCGGGCTCAGCGTGGGCGGCCGGGCCCTGCTCGACCGGGTCCTCACCGCCTGCGCGGGTGCCGCGACCACCGTGGTGGTGGGCGGGCGGCGGCCCACCGTGCGGCCCGTGCTGTGGACCCGGGAGGAACCGGCCGGCGGCGGACCGCTGGCCGCTCTGGACGCCGGGGTGCGCCGCACGTCGGCCGAGAGCGTGCTCGTGCTCTCGGCCGATCTGCCGTTCCTGGCCGCGCCGACCGTCGACGCCCTCCTCGACGAGCTGCGGCGCACCGGCCGCGAAGGAGCGCTCTGCACCGACGCCGGCGGCCGCGACCAGCCGCTGGTCGCCGCCTACCGCGCCGAGCCGCTGCGCCGCCGGCTCGCGCTGCTCGCCACCGAGCACGGCTCGCTCGCCGGGCTGCCGCTGCGGCTCCTCACCCGCGAACTCGACCTCGCGCGCATCACCGCGGACCCGCTCGCCTCCTTCGACTGCGACACCTGGGAGGACCTCGCCGCCGCCCGGGCCCGGATCAGGGACGATGGAGGCGTGCTGGACGAATGGATCACCGCAGTCAAGGACGAACTCGGCATCGAGCTGGACGTCGACACCGGCGTCCTGCTGGACCTCGCCAGGGACGCCGCCCACGGCGTCGCCCGGCCCGCCGCCCCGCTCACCACCTTCCTGGTCGGCTACGCCGCCGCGAAGGCGGGGGGCGAGGGCAAGGACGTGGTGGAGGCGGCCCGCAAGGCGGCCGCGCTCGCCAACCGCTGGGCGGCCGAGACCGAGGCCGGAGACGGCCCGAAGAACGACGCCGGATGACCGCCCGGAGCGCGGCGGCGGACGACGGATCCGACGAGGCCCTCGCCCTGCTGCGCGACGCCAGGCCGACGCCGGGCCCGGCCGCAGAGGCCCGGCCGACGGGCCAGGCCCGCGCGGAGGCGTCCGGCGACCGCCCGGCCCCGCGCCACCGGGCCTCCGCCTGGGCCGATGCCCGAAACGTGGCAGCCCGGGCGGGCCGGGCCGCACCGGCCCGCTCCCACCGGGTGCCGCTGGAGCAGGCCCTCGGGGAGATCCTCACCGAGCCGCTCACCGCGCTCACCGACCTGCCGTCCTTCGACACCTCCGCCATGGACGGCTGGGTCGTCGCCGGGCCCGGGCCGTGGGCGGTGCAGGACGGCGGCGTCCTCGCCGGACACGCCGCGCCCGGCGCCCTCGCTGACGGCGAAGCCGTACGCATCGCCACCGGGGCCCGCATCCCCGCCGGTGCCACCGCGGTGATCCGCAGCGAGCACGCCCGCACCGACGAGGCCCGCACCCAGCTCCAGGCCGACCGCGTGGTGCTGCACGGCCAGGACATCCGCCCGCGCGGGCAGGAATGCCGCTCGGGCGACGTGCTGCTGCCCGCCACTGCGCTGGTCACCCCGGCCGTGCTGGGCCTCGCCGCCGCCGCCGGATACGACGAGCTCACCACCGTGCCCCGGCCCCGCGTCGAGATCCTGGTGCTCGGCGACGAACTGCTCACCCAGGGTCTCCCCCACGACGGGCTGATCCGGGACGCGCTCGGCCCGATGCTCGGGTTCTGGCTGCGCGCGCTCGGCGCCGAAGTCATCGGGACCCGGCGGCTGAAGGACGACGCGGGGGCACTGCTCGCCGCCGTCACCGGTTCTTCGGCCGATCTGGTGATCACGACGGGCGGCACAGCCTCCGGACCCGTCGACCACGTCCATCCCGTGCTGCACAAGGCCGGTGCCGAGCTCCTGGTCGACGGGGTCGCCGTGCGGCCCGGCCATCCCATGCTGCTGGCGCAGATCGGGGCGGGAAAGCACCTGGTCGGGCTGCCCGGCAATCCGCTCGCCGCGGTCTCCGGACTGCTCACCCTGGCCGAGCCGCTGCTGCGTGAACTCGCGCACCGGGCAAGGGCGGTGACGTACACCGCACCCTTGCGCAACGAGGTGCAGGGGCATCCGCACGACACCAGGCTCGTCCCCGTGGTGCACCGCGCGGAACGGGTCGTGCCGCTGCACTACAACGGGCCGGCGATGCTCCGCGGGATCGCGGCCGCCGACGGGCTCGCGGTGGTGCCGCCCGGCGGGGCGCGGGCGGGACAGGAGGTCGCGATCCTCGATCTGCCATGGGCTCAAGCGGGGTCCGCAGAAGGGTGTTTCACGTGAGACACCTCATGGCGTCCCGCGGCTTCGGTTCCCGCGCTACTTCCCACGTCAACTCCTGCTCGCCTGAAGGGCGTTTCACGTGAAACGGTGCGCCCACGCCCACAACTCCCGCCTGGATGAAGGGTGTTTCACGTGAAACTGCCGGGCCATGACGCGATGGCACGCCAGGCGGGCGAGCACCTGATCACCCGGCGGGTCATGCTGCCCCGCCGGGTCGTCGACCGGCCGATGCGCCAGGTCGCCAAGCGGATCCTCATGGCGCTCGCCGTGCTGATACTGACGACCCTCATCGTCTGGATCGACCGCGAGGGCTATCACGACAACGCCAACGGCAGGGTCGACTTCCTCGACGCCGTCTACTACGCCACCGTCACGCTCTCCACGACGGGCTACGGCGACATCGTCCCCTACAGCGACAGCGCCCGGCTCACCAACATCCTGCTGGTCACGCCGCTGCGCGTGCTGTTCCTGATCATCCTCGTCGGAACCACTCTCGAAGTCCTCACCGAACGGACCCGCGAAGAGTGGCGGCTCAACCGCTGGAAGGCTCAATTGCGAGAGCACACCGTCGTCATCGGCTTCGGGACGAAGGGCCGGTCGGCGATCCAGACCTTGTGCGCGACGGGCCTGAAGAAGGACCAGGTCGTGATCGTCGACCCGAGCGCGAAGGTCATCGAGACCGCCAACGCGGAGGGCTTCGTCGGCGTCATCGGGGATGCCACCCGCAGTGACGTGCTGCTGCGTGCCGAACTGCAAAAGGCCCGCCAGGTCGTCATCGCCACCCAGCGCGACGACACCGCGGTCCTGGTCACGCTGACGGCCCGCCAGCTCAACCGGGGCGCGAAGATCGTCGCCGCGGTACGGGAGGAGGAGAACGCGCCGCTGCTGCGCCAGTCCGGCGCGGACGCCGTCATCACCAGCGCCAGCGCGGCCGGGCGGCTGCTCGGTCTCTCCGTGCTCAGCCCCAGCGCGGGCGCCGTGATGGAGGACCTGATCCAGCAGGGCAGCGGGCTCGACATGGTGGAGCGGCCCGTGAAGAAGAGCGAGGTCGGCCGCGGGGTGCGGGAGACCGAGGACCTGGTGGTGAGCGTGCTGCGCGGCCACCGGCTCCTTGCGTACGACGACGCGAAGGCGAGCCCGCTCCAGCTCACCGACCGGCTCATCACGATCGTACGAGCCGGTGGCGCGCAGGTTGAGGGTCAGCCGGAGTAGCGTCGGCCGCATGTATGCGATCACGATTCCTGAGCCGGGCGGTCCCGAGGCGCTGGTCTGGGCCGAGGTCCCCGATCCCGTGCCGAGCGAGGGCGAGGTCCTCGTCGAGGTGGCCGCCGCCGCCGTCAACCGTGCCGATGTGCTCCAGCGCCAGGGTTTCTACAACCCGCCGCCCGGGGCGTCCCCGTACCCCGGCCTGGAGTGCTCCGGGCGGATCGCCGCGCTCGGGCCCGGGGTGTCCGGGTGGAGCGTCGGCGACGAGGTGTGCGCGCTGCTGAGCGGCGGCGGCTACGCCGAGAAGGTGGCCGTGCCCATCGGGCAGCTGCTGCCCGTGCCCGACGGCGTGGACTTGGCCGCGGCGGCCGCGCTGCCCGAGGTCGTCTGCACCGTCTGGTCCAACGTGTTCATGGTTTCCCACCTGCGCCCCGGCGAGACGCTCCTGGTGCACGGCGGGGCGAGCGGCATCGGCACGATGGCGATCCAGCTCGGCAAGGCGATCGGTGCCAAGGTCGCGGTCACGGCGGGCGGTCCCGACAAGCTGGCGCGCTGCGCCGAGCTGGGCGCGGACATCCTCATCGACTACCGCGAACAGGACTTCGTGGACGAGGTGTTGAAGGCCACGGACGGCGTCGGCGCGGACGTCATCCTCGACATCATGGGCGCCAAGTACCTGGAGCGGAACGTACGGGCGCTCGCCGTCAACGGGCGGCTCGCGGTAATCGGCCTCCAGGGCGGCGCCAAGGGCGAGCTGAACCTGGGCGCGCTGCTCACCAAGCGGGCCGCGGTCACCGCGACCTCCCTGCGAGGTCGGCCGGCCGCCGAGAAGGCGGCGATCGTGGCGGCTGTGCGGGAGCACGTGTGGCCGCTGATCGCCGGTGGCCGGGTGCGGCCCGTGGTGGACCGGACGCTGCCGCTGTCGGACGCTGCCGAGGGGCATCGGGTGATCGAAGCCTCCACCCATGTGGGCAAGGTGCTGCTGACGGCCTGACGGCCGGGGTGAACGCGGAGAGGGGGCGCCGGGAAGGGGCCCCCTCTCACTGCTCGGTACGACGGGCCAGCTTGCCCGGTATGGGCCCGGTTACAGGTAGGGGCCCGAGCGGGCGCCCGTGTGCGGGCCGTCGTCGTCATCGTCGTCGTGCGAGACACCGGGCGGCAGCGCGCGGCGCATCTGCTCCAGTTGGGCGCGGGCCGCCATTTGCTGGGCGAACAGGGCCGTCTGGATCCCGTGGAAGAGACCTTCGAGCCAGCCGACCAACTGGGCCTGCGCGATGCGGAGTTCGGCCTCCGAGGGGATCGCCTCGTCGGTGAACGGCAGGGAGAGCCGCTCCAGTTCCTCGACCAGTTCCGGCGCCAGACCGTCTTCCAGTTCCTTCACGGACGAGGCGTGGATGTCCTTCAGGCGTACTCGGCTCGCCTCGTCGAGAGGAGCCGCGCGGACTTCCTCAAGGAGTTGCTTGATCATGCTGCCGATACGCATGACCTTTGCCGGCTGTTCGACCATCTCCGTCACCGGGACCTCGCGGGACTCGTCGTCTCCACCGCCGATGGCCATACCGTCCTGGCCTACGACCAGGATGTGGGGGCTGTCCGGCGACTTATCGTTCCTCGGCATCTCCATGCCGCCCATTCTCTCGCACACGTGCCTCACATCACGTTGTGCCCCCGGGAAGGGGTGATCCACCGCCCGCCGGGCGACGATTCCCTCCGGATGAGCGTGGTTTCACGTGAAACGGCGCCGTGCTCCCCACCACCCCTTTCACGGTCGCCGGAGCCGCAGTGCCAGGAATCCGATCCCCAGACCGGTCAGCGCCAGGCCCGCTCCCAGCGAGAGGACGTGGACGCGCAGGTCGGATCCGGTGGACACGGCCTGCGGCGCCTGATGGCGCCGGGCCGGCGGAAGCACGCCGCCGACCGTGAGGGTGGGTCTTGGCGTGGCCTGCGGGGACTCCGGGGGCGGAACTTGCGGTGGGGTCTGCGGGGCCGCCCCGACCTGAGCCGGTGCCACTTCGTCCGGATCCGCCGCGTCGAGGGTGTCCGGCAGGAGGTCGTGCGGCGGCTCCACCCTGCCCGGCCGGATCCGGCCCTCGCCCGCCCGGCTGCCCGCAAGACGCCGCTCCTCGGAGAGGGTCGGCGAGGGGGTGGCACGGGGCGAGGCCGGCGAGGGCTCCGTACGGGGCGAGGCCCGCGTCGTGCCGGAGGCAACCGTCGTCGGGGGCAGGCCGGGTGAGGGGGTGGCGGCGAGGGTGTCCGGCAGGGGCGTCAGGAGCAGCGCCCCCGTCAGCGATGCGGCCGCGGCGAACGACCGGATCCCTGGAGCCATGGGAGGGCCCCTTCCCGTACGGACGTGCAGGATCGCCTGGGCTGACCGAATCAGCGTCACACGGGGCGAGTTGTGCGGCATCCCGGGAGCGGACGGGCGTGCGCCGAATGGGACGGGGCAGCGCCGTCCGACACCTCCTCCGCATGCGACAAGGCCCGGCACCCCTGGTGCCGGGCCTTGTCCGCACAAGCGGTGCGTGCCTACTGCGCGGGCGCGTTGCCCGACGAGATCTGCAGCGTGAACTGCGCGTTCTTCTTGTCGACGTCCACACCGGCGGCGGGGAACTGGCTGATCACCACGTCCTGGCCCCACTGGCCGTTGTCGACGGTCTCGGTGTTGACCTTCCAGCCCGCGGCCTGGATACAGGACTTCACCGACAGGATGTCCTTGTACGTGAAGTCCGGCGACTGGACCTTGCCCGGGTCCACCGTGGAGGTCTGCGGCGAGGTGCACTTCTCGGCGTCCATCGTGCGGTCGCGCTCCGGGCCCTTGTGCCCGGCGGCCGACGACGAGCTGCTGGCCTTGGCGTCGCCGCCGCCCGAGTCGTTGTTGTTGTTCATCATCACCGCGGTGACCAGGCCGCCGATCGCGAGCAGCGCCACCGCGATCGCGCCCACGATCACCGGGGTGTTCCGCTTCGAACCGCCGGAGGCGGCCGGAGTGGCCTGCGGGGAGATCGCGTACGGCGGCGGTGTCTGGGCCGCCATCGGGGCGGACTGCGGGGCCTGCTGCGGGTAGCCGTACGCGGGCTGCGGGGTCGGCGCCGGGGTGGGCGGACCGTAGGGGCCCGGCTGGTACGGCGTCTGCACGTTGCCCTGGAGGCCGGGTGCGGCCTGGGAGTCGAGCGGCGGGAAGACCGTCGCGCCGACGCCCGCGCCGCTGACGGGCGGGGCGCCGCTGGTGATGACCGGGGCCGCGCCCATCTGGCCGGCGTTGGCGATCCGCAGGATCTCGTCGTGCATGGCCTGGGCGCTCGGGAAGCGCTCGTTCGGGTTTTTCTTCAGTGCGCGGGCGACCAGCGCGTCCACGGCCGGGGTGATCGACCGGTTGACCGAGGAGGGCGCGACCGGCTCCTCCTGGACGTGTGCGTACGCGATCGCCAGCGGCGAGTCCGCGTCGAAGGGGATGCGCCCGGTCAGCAGCTGGAAGAGCATGATGCCGACCGAGTACAGGTCGGAGCGGGCGTCCACGCCCCGGCCAAGGGCCTGCTCGGGCGACAGGTACTGGGGGGTGCCGACGACCATGCCGGTCTGGGTCATGGACGTGACGCCGGACTGCATGGCGCGGGCGATGCCGAAGTCCATGACCTTGACGACGCCGCGCTTGGTCATCATGACGTTGCCCGGCTTGATGTCCCGGTGGACCAGGCCCATCTCGTGGCTGACCTCAAGGGCGGCCAGCACGTCGGCGGTCACCTTGAGTGCCTTGTCGGCGGGCATCGCGCCGTACTGCTGGATGTCGCGGTGCAGAGTCGAGCCGAGCGGCTCGCCCTCCACGTACTCCATGACGATGTACGGCATCACGCCGTCGCCGCCCGCGGCGGAGCCGCTGAATGTCAGCGTGTCCTCGCCGGTGTCGAAGACGGAGACGATGTTGGTGTGCTGCAGCTTGGCGACGGCCTGGGCCTCACGGCGGAACCGCTCGCGGAACGACTGTTCCCGGCCGAGTTCGGTGTGCAGCGTCTTGATGGCGACCTGGCGGTCCAGCGCCGAGTCGTACGCGAGGTACACCGAGGCCATGCCGCCCTCGCCGAGGAGGTCGCGCAGCTGGTAGCGCCCGCCCGCGATGGATCCGCCCGCATAGCGGCCGTGTGCGCCGTCCTGGCTCATGACTGTGCATCCCCCTTGGCGCGGTGGCCAGTGCTGATCCTCGATTTTTCAGGCCAAGTCTGCCCGAGGGGGCACCCACGTCAAGCCGGGTGCCCGTTCCGTGACCGTACGCACTGGAAGAGTCTCGCAAGCGTTACAGGACCGGCATCGAAAACGTACGGGATTTGCATGGGTACACACGGAACCGTTTGGATGGCCGGTCCATCCCGGACCGGCGCCCCGTGTTGACGCTGTAGCGTGCACTACTGCACAACCAGCGGAAGAGCACGACGGAAGACCGTAAGGAAGACCGCGGACGCGGCCAGATACGACGGCGAGGACTGATGGCACCCGAACCCGACGGAAACGGCGCCGGGATGGCCGATGCGCAGGACCACGAGTCGTGGGTCGGCGGACTCGTCGGCGACGGCCGCTATCGCCTCACCCACCGGCTGGGGCGCGGCGGCATGGCGGAGGTGTTCGCCGCCGAGGACGTGCGCCTGGGCCGCACCGTCGCCGTGAAGCTGCTCCGCGCCGATCTCGCCGAGGACCCGGTGTCCAAGGCGCGCTTCACGCGTGAGGCACAGTCGGTGGCCGGACTCAACCACCACGCGGTGGTGGCGGTGTACGACTCCGGTGAGGACTTCGTGGGCGGCCAGACCGTCCCGTACATCGTGATGGAGCTGGTCGAGGGCCGCACCATCCGTGACCTCCTGGTGGACGCGGACGCGCCGCCTCCGGAGCAGGCGCTGATCATCGTCTCCGGGGTCCTGGAAGCGCTCGCGTACTCGCACCAGCACGGCATCGTGCACCGTGACATCAAGCCCGCCAACGTGATCATCACGGACACCGGTGCGGTCAAGGTCATGGACTTCGGCATCGCGCGGGCGCTGCACGGCGCCCAGTCGACGATGACCCAGACCGGCATGGTCATGGGCACCCCGCAGTACCTCTCGCCCGAGCAGGCGCTCGGCAAGGCCGTCGACCACCGCTCCGACCTGTACGCGACCGGCTGCCTGCTGTACGAACTCCTCGCGCTGCGGCCCCCGTTCGTCGGCGAGACGCCGCTGAGCGTGGTCTACCAGCACGTCCAGGACATGCCGGTGCCGCCGTCGCAGGTGGCGCATGTCGCGCCGCCGGAACTCGACGGCCTCGTCATGCGTTCTCTCGCCAAGGACCCGGACGACCGTTTCCAGTCCGCCGAGGAGATGCGCGGCCTGGTCCAGTACGGCCTGCAGATGCTCCAGGCGCAGGGCGGCCACACCGGCACCTGGAACACCGGCCCGGTCGAGCTGATGCACGAGGGCGCCCACACCCCGGCGATGGGCAGCCCCGGCGCGACGGCGGCCATGGGCCACCCCGTGCACGGGGACACCTCGCAGTTCGGCGGGCCGATCCTGCCGCCGATGAACCCGGACGACGGCGGTTACGACGGCTACGGACACGGCGGCCACAAGCAGGGTGGCGGCCGCGGCGGCAAGATGGTGCTGTTCGTGGTGCTCGCGATCATCGCGATCGCGGCGGGCGTCGCCTTCGCGCTGAACGCCACGAACAGTTCGGGCGGCGGTGGCGGCGGCGGGGGCACGACCTCGGAGACGCCGAAGACCTCGCCGTCGGTCTCCCAGTCGGACACCCCGTCGACGGCGGACACCCCGGGCACCAGCCAGGGCCAGTCGTACAGCAGCAGCTCGAACGGCAACGGGGAGTCGCCCTCCACGCACCGTTCGCGCTCCTCCTCGCCGACGCCGAGCAAGTCGCACTCCTCCCCCTCGCCGGGCACGGACCAGGGCACCTCGTCCGGCACGAGCCAGGGCACCGACCAGGGCACCAGTTCCGGGAACGAGGGCACCAGCTCCGGGAACACGGGCACGTCCAGTGGCAACACGGGGACGTCGTCCGGGAACACGGGGACCACCGACGGCACCAGCTCCGGGAACACCGGCACGTCCAGTGGCAACACGGGGACGTCGTCCGGGAACACGGGGACCACCCACGGCACCAGCTCCGGGAACACGGGCACCTCCAGCGGCCCCGGTGGCACCAAGCCGACCCCCTGACCGGAGCCGAGCTCACCCCGCGAAGGCCTCGCACACCGCCTCGTACTCGCGGGTCCACCAGACCGCCAGGGCCGACGCCGCAGGAAACTGCGGGTCGGCCCTTCGGTCGTGGAGCTGGTAGCGCCAGCGCAGGATCCAGAAGTCGTTGAGCCGCTCCCACCACACCCGGTGCACGGCGGCCGCCAGTTCCTCGGCATCCGCCCCGGCGGCCCGCCGGTAGGCTCGCGCGTACGCCCGTACCTTCGCCAGTTCCAGCTCGCCCGAGGGGCGTACGAAGAAGATCGCGGCGGCCCGGACCGCCTCCTCGGCGCGCGGCTGGACACCGAGCCGGTCCCAGTCGACGATCGCGGCGGGCTCGGCCGAGCGGCCCTCGCCCCGGTACAGCAGGTTCAGCGGGTGGAAGTCGCCGTGCACCCAGGCGCCGGTGGCGGGGGCCGGGGGGCGGCGGTGGGCGTGCTGGCCGAGCAGCACCCGCCGCTCCAGGAGCCGGTGTTCGGCGAGTTCGTCGAAGGCGTCCCGGGGCCGGTGCCTGCGGGCCCGCGCCACCAGGTCGTCGATGAGCGCGAGGGTGTCCGCGGGGTCGGCGCTGAGATGCTCGGCCTGTGGCACGTCGGGCTCCATGACCTGGGCCAGGCAGGTGTGCACGAGCCCGAGCAGGGCCCCGAGCCGGCGGGACTCCACGGCGCAGAGCTGGGCTCCGTCGCGGTGGCGGCCGTGGACCCAGGGGTGCAGGGCGTAGCAGTGGCCGCCGATCACCGCGACGGTGTCGCCGTCGGCGTCCGGTACGGGCGGGGCGACGGGCACGCCGAGGGCCTGGAGGCGTTCGGTGGCGCGGTGCTGGCGGGCGATGGCTTCGTGGTCGCCGTCCAGGTGGTGCTTGAGGAAGTAGTCGCCGCGAGTGGTGGCGAGCCGGTAGCCGCGGTTCAGCAGGCCCTGGGCGACCCGTTCGCAGGAGAGCGGCTCACCGGGGGACTCGTAGCGGCGAAGGAGGTCGCCCACAGGTGGAGTTGCAGATGAGCGCGGCACTCTTCAGATGTTAGATCACGCCGCGTACTTGAGTTGTCGCTCTTTGGAGTAGTCCAGCGAATGGACGGTCACGAACTGGGGTGCGATGCGCATGTACACGGCGTCGAAGGGCTTTCCGTCGACCTCGCGGGGTTCGTCGCCGAACAGCTTCAGCTCCTCGGCGGTCGGCTCGAAGGGGTCCGCGGTCCCGGTGAACTGCACCGACCACACGTCGAGCTCGCCCGAGCTGAGGTTGTCCGCGCCGTAGGCGACCACGCTGCCCAGGCAGGCGTGGTGGTAGCCGAGGCCCGCGTGCAGGCGCAGCAGGACGCAGCCGTCGACCACGATGTGGCGGGCCGGGGCCACGAACGGCAGGGCTCGCATGCTGGTCGCGACGCGGCCGTACGGAACGCGGCCGAGCAGCTCGATGGCGCGGGCTTCCTCGAAGGACATGCCCCCACCTTTGCGGCCCGCGGCGGCCGGTGAAAGAGCCCGCGGCCCCGCGCATCAGGGCCCTAGGTCCCGAATGACCGGCCCGGGCCCCGTCGGTGAGAGGTGCTCAGTGGTTCTTCTCGGCCTGGATGCGGGCGACGTACGCGGCGGCCTGGGAGCGGCGCTCCATGCCGAGCTTGGAAAGCAGCGAGGAGACGTAGTTCTTGATCGTCTTCTCCGCGAGGTGCAGGCGCTCGCCGATCACGCGGTTGGTGAGGCCCTCGCCGATCAGGTCGAGGATCTTGCGTTCCTGCTCGGTGAGGTTGGCCAGGCGGTCGTCGCCCTTGCTCTTGCCGCCGTCGCGCAGCCGCTCCAGGACGCGGGCGGTGGCCACCGGGTCGAGCAGCGACTTGCCGGCCGCCACATCCCGTACGGCCGTCAGGAGTTCGCTGCCGCGGATCGCCTTGAGGACGTATCCGGAGGCCCCGGCCATGATCGCGTCGAAGAGGGCCTCGTCGTCCGCGAACGAGGTGAGCATCAGGCATTTGATGTCCTCGTTCTGCGAACGGATTTCGCGGCAGACCTCGACTCCGCTGCCGTCCGGGAGCCGGACGTCGAGCACGGCGACATCGGGGCGGGTGGCGGGAATCCTGACGAGGGCGTCAGCGGCGGTGCCGGCCTCGCCGACCACTTCGATGTCCTCCTCGACGGAGAGCATTTCGTGGACGCCGCGACGGACCACCTCGTGGTCATCGAGCAGGAATACGGTGATTTTGCCTGTTTCGCGCACGGAATCAGTCTCACACATTCATCCGAAGCACGCCGAAGAGTGCCATAAGTGACCCCTTCCCGAACCTGCGTGACCGGGATAACGTGCCGTTGTTCCGGCGGCCTGCAAGGCTGTGACCAGCGACTGTTCCCCAGTTTCTCGATTTACTTGGAAATCCAAGCAAAATCGCAGGTCAAGTGGGGTTTCGCAGTAATGCGCAGCACTGGGTAACGTGCCTTTGGCAGGGCGCTCGCCGGGGCACCTGTCACGCCTGATCCCCGGCCGAGCGCACACACCCCGTGCACTTGAGACGGACAGGCGAGCCTCCCCCAAGCTCTGGACGAGCGTGGGGGACCCCCAGGCTCACCGGCGAACCCGGGAGCCGGACAGACGGAGGAGCACGCACGTGACCGTGGAGAGCACTGCCGCGCGCAAGCCGCGACGCAGCAGCAAGCGCACCGCCGGTGCCGGCGCAAGGAAGACGGCCGCCGAGCCCGAGCTCGTACAGCTGCTGACGCCCGAGGGCGAGCGGGTCGAGCACCCTGATTACGACGTCGACCTGAGTCCCGAGGAACTGCGCGGTCTCTACCGCGACATGGTGCTGACCCGGCGTTTCGACGCCGAGGCCACTTCCCTGCAACGCCAGGGCGAGCTGGGCCTGTGGGCCTCGCTGCTCGGCCAGGAGGCCGCCCAGATCGGCTCCGGGCGCGCGCTGCGGGACGACGACTACGTCTTCCCGACCTACCGCGAGCACGGCGTCGCCTGGTGCCGGGGCGTCGACCCGACGAACCTCCTCGGCATGTTCCGTGGCGTCAACCACGGTGGCTGGGACCCCAACAGCAACAATTTCCACCTGTACACGATCGTCATCGGCTCGCAGACGCTGCACGCGACCGGTTACGCGATGGGCATCACCAAGGACGGCGCGGACAGCGCCGTGGTCGCCTACTTCGGTGACGGCGCCTCCAGCCAGGGCGACGTGGCGGAGGCCTTCACCTTCTCCGCCGTCTACAACGCCCCGGTCGTGTTCTTCTGCCAGAACAACCAGTGGGCGATCTCCGAGCCCACCGAGAAGCAGATGCGCGTGCCGCTCTACCAGCGCGCGCAGGGCTTCGGCTTCCCCGGCGTGCGGGTCGACGGCAACGACGTGCTGGCCTGCCTGGCCGTGACGAAGTCCGCCCTGGAGCGGGCCCGCCGGGGCGAAGGGCCCACCCTGGTCGAGGCGTTCACCTACCGGATGGGCGCGCACACCACCTCCGACGACCCGACGAAGTACCGGGCCGACGAGGAGCGCGAGGCGTGGGAGGCCAAGGACCCGATCCTGCGCCTTCGCGCCTACCTGGAGAGCGCGGGCCACGCGGACGCCGCATTCTTCGAGGAGCTGGAGACCGAGTCGGAGACGCTGGGCAAGCGGGTGCGCGAGGCGGTCCGTGCCATGCCCGACCCCGAGCCCATGGCGATCTTCGAGAACATCTACGCCGACGGCCACGCGCTGGTCGACGAGGAGCGAGCCCAGTTCGCCGCCTACCAGGCATCGTTCGCGGACGGAGAGGGCAACTAGCCATGACCGTACAGAAGTTGCCGATCGCCAAGGCGATCAACGAATCGCTGCGCAAGGCGATGGAGACCGACCCCAAGGTCCTGGTCATGGGCGAGGACGTCGGCAAGCTCGGCGGTGTCTTCCGGGTCACCGATGGCCTCTTCAAGGACTTCGGCGAGGACCGGGTGATCGACACCCCGCTGGCCGAGTCCGGCATCGTCGGCACCGCGATCGGCCTGGCCCTGCGCGGCTACCGGCCCGTCGTGGAGATCCAGTTCGACGGTTTCGTCTTCCCGGCGTACGACCAGATCGTCACCCAGCTCGCGAAGATGCACGCCCGCGCGCTCGGCAAGATCAAGCTGCCGGTCGTCGTCCGCATCCCGTACGGCGGCGGAATCGGCGCGGTCGAGCACCACAGCGAGTCGCCCGAGGCGCTGTTCGCGCACGTGGCGGGCCTGAAGGTGGTCAGCCCCTCGAACGCATCGGACGCGTATTGGATGATGCAGCAGGCCATCCAGTCCGACGACCCGGTGATCTTCTTCGAGCCGAAGCGCCGCTACTGGGACAAGGGCGAGGTCGACACCGAGGCCATCCCGGCTCCGCTGCACAAGGCCCGTACGGTGCGTGCCGGTTCGGACCTCACGCTGGTCGCCTACGGCCCGATGGTGAAGGTCTGTCTCGAAGCTGCCGCCGCCGCTCAGGAAGAGGGCAAGTCGATCGAGGTCGTGGACCTGCGCTCGATGTCCCCGATCGACTTCGACGCCGTCCAGGCCTCGGTCGAGCGGACCCGTCGCCTGGTCGTCGTCCACGAGGCGCCGGTCTTCTACGGCGCCGGAGCGGAGATCGCCGCTCGGATCACCGAGCGCTGCTTCTACCACCTGGAGGCCCCGGTGCTCCGGGTCGGCGGCTACCACGCCCCGTACCCGCCGGCGCGCCTGGAGGAGGAGTACCTGCCGGGTCTCGACCGGGTGCTCGACGCCGTCGACCGCTCGCTGGCGTACTGAGGTGACGACCATGACTGAGAACGCTGCCCGCTACCGCGAGTTCAAGATGCCGGACGTCGGCGAGGGGCTCACCGAGGCGGAGATCCTCAAGTGGTACGTCCAGCCCGGCGACACCGTCACCGACGGCCAGGTGGTGTGTGAGGTCGAGACCGCGAAGGCTGCCGTCGAACTCCCCATCCCCTACGACGGCGTGGTGCAGAAGCTGCACTTCGAAGAGGGCGTGACGGTCGACGTCGGCACGGCCATCATCACCGTCGACGTGGCGCCGGGCAGCGGGCCCGCCCCGCTCGCCGAGGCGCCGTCCGCCGCCGAGCCCGCCGCGCTCGCGGAGGCCGCAGAATCCGCCGAGGAGGAGGCGCCCAAGGGGCGCCAGCCCGTCCTGGTCGGCTACGGGGTGTCCGAGGCCTCGACCAAGCGCCGCCCGCGCAAGGGGATTTCGGTTCCCGAGCAGGCCCCGGCCGAGGCCCTGCGTGCCGTGCAGACCGAGCTCAACGGCCAGGCTCCGGCCTCGGCCCGCCCGCTCGCCAAGCCCCCGGTCCGCAAGCTGGCCAAGGACCTCGGCATCGACCTCGCCACCGTGGTGCCGACCGGCCCCGACGGCATCGTCACCCGCGAGGACGTGCACGCGGCGGCCGCACCGGCCGTCGAAACCGCGCCTGTTTCACGTGAAACAACTCCCGCTCCGGCGGCGGTCGTTCAGGCCTCCGACGCCCGCGAGACGCGAATCCCGGTCAAGGGCGTACGCAAGGCGACCGCCCAGGCCATGATCGGCTCGGCGTTCACCGCGCCGCACGTCACGGAGTTCGTGACGGTCGACGTGACGCGGACGATGAAGCTGGTCGAGCAGCTGAAGTCCGACAAGGACATGGCGGGCTTGAGGGTCAACCCGCTGCTCCTGATCGCCAAGGCGCTCCTGGTCGCGATCAAGCGCAACCCGGACGTCAACGCGTCCTGGGACGAGGCGAACCAGGAGATCGTCCTCAAGCACTATGTGAACCTGGGCATCGCGGCGGCGACCCCGCGCGGTCTCATCGTCCCGAACATCAAGGACGCCCACGCCAAGACCCTGCCGCAACTGGCCGAGTCGCTGGGTGAGTTGGTGTCGACGGCGCGCGAGGGCAAGACGTCGCCCGCGGCGATGTCGGGCGGCACGGTGACCATCACCAACGTCGGCGTGTTCGGCGTGGACACCGGCACCCCGATCCTGAACCCGGGCGAGTCCGCGATCCTCGCGGTCGGTGCGATCAAGCTCCAGCCGTGGGTCCACAAGGGCAAGGTCAAGCCGCGCCAGGTCACCACGCTCGCGCTCTCCTTCGACCACCGCCTGGTCGACGGCGAGCTCGGCTCGAAGGTCCTCGCCGATGTGGCGGCGGTCCTGGAACAGCCGAAGCGGCTCATCACCTGGGGCTGACCACCCCGCTCGGCCCCCGGCGCGTCTCCGTACGCGCCGGGGGCCGAGGTGCGTCCGGGCCGGGCCCGGGTGGACAGGGCTGTGGGCCGGGCGGAGAGTGAGGGGATGGGCGGCGTGCTCCGCCCGCGCCGTGACCCGGTCAGGGCGCCGCGCCCCGGGTGTCACGCTGTGGCCCGAGGTGGCGCCGCGTGGCCGCGGGTGCAACGCTGTGGCCCGGTCGGCGCCCCGTGACCCGGGTGCCGCCCTGTGAGCCGCGCAGAACGGGGTTCCCGAGGGGAGTGTCCATGCCGATGTACGCCCGTGCCCCGCTCGGCGCCGCGATCGCGACGGCCGCCGCCCTCGCCGGAGCGCTGTTGGCCTCGACGGCCGCCACCCCGCAGACGCGTGCTCCGGCCGCCTCCGCCCCGGTCAGGGCCCCGGCTTCCAAGGCCTGCATCGCCTCCCTGGAGGCCGACATCGGTGCCGGCACCTCCGCGCTCATGACCCTGAGCCCCAGTGGCCCGACGGTCACCTTCAAGGACGGCCCCGGCCACCCGATCCCGAGCCTCGGCACGCTCGACCGCAAGCGCCCCGAGCTGCCCGCCTCGGCCGGTATCCACGCCGAGATCCTCAAGCCGTACGGCACCGCCCCGCAGCTCAGGACCAAAGTCGAGGGCGGCCCCGGTGCCCCGTACCAGGTGCAGGACTTCCCCAAGCTGCCCAAGGGCTGCAAGGTGACCGGCATCAAGTAGGCCCCTAAATGGGGCAAATCGCCACCGGTGTGCGGGTTTGCCCGAGCCCCGTCCCGCGATCCGGACGCCACTTTCTGATGCACCCCTGTTGTATCTATCCTGTGCGCATGTCTCCCGCCCAGGCCCCCGCCACCAAGCAGCCCCCCGCCGCCGACCGCGTCTACATGCACGTGAAGCAGGCGGTACTCGACCGCCGCTACGAGGGCGGCACGCTGCTCACCGAGGGCGAACTGGCCGAGGCGGTCGGGGTTTCGCGGACGCCCGTGCGCGAAGCCCTGCTCAAACTCGAAGTCGAAGGGCTGCTCAAGCTCTACCCGAAGAAGGGTGCCCTGGTGCTCGCCGTCTCCGCGCAGGAGACCGCCGACGTGGTCGAAACCCGGCTGCTCGTCGAGGAGTTCGCGGTGCGCAGAGCCGTACCCGCACCGGAGCGCCTCGTCGTACGCCTCCAGGAACTCCTGGCCGAGCAGAAGGCGCACGCCGCCGCCGGGGACCTGGCCGCCGTCGCCGTCAGCGACCGCTGCTTCCACGCCGAGATCGTGCGCAACGCCGGGAACGAGATCCTGGCCCGGCTCTACGACCAGATGCGGGACCGCCAGCTGCGCATGGGGGTGGCCGTCATGCACGCCCAGCCCGACCGCATCGCCAAGAACATCGCCGAGCACGAGGAAATGCTCGACGCCATCAGGGACGGCGACGGCGAGCGGGCCGCGCACTGTGTGCGCCAGCACCTCAGCTGGGTCAAGGTCCTGGTCAGGGGGGACGATCGATGAGTTCGTCAGCACTGCCGGCGCCACAGCCACTGGGCGGGCGCAGGGCCGCGTTCGTGTGGGGCATAGGCGTCGGCGTCTACTTCGTCGCCGTCATCTTCCGCACCTCGCTCGGGGTCGCGGGCCTGGACGCCGCCGACCGCTTCCACGTCAACGCCTCGGCGCTTTCCACCTTCTCCATACTCCAGCTGCTCGTGTACGCGGGGATGCAGATACCCGTCGGCCTCATGGTCGACCGGCTCGGCACCAAGAAGGTGTTGGTGCTCGGGACCGTCCTGTTCACCGTCGGGCAGCTCGGCTTCGCCCTGTCGCCCTCGTACGCCACCGCGCTCGGCTCCCGCGCGCTGCTCGGCTGCGGCGACGCGATGACCTTCATCAGCGTGCTGCGGCTCGGCTCGCGCTGGTTCCCCGCCAAGCACGGGCCGATGATCGGGCAGGTCGCCGCCCTGTTCGGGATGGCCGGCAACCTGGTGTCCACCCTCGTCATCGCACGCGCCCTGCACGGCTTCGGCTGGACGGGTACCTTCGCGGGCAGCTCGCTCGCCGGGGTCGCCGTCCTGATCCTGCTGCTGCTCTTCCTGCGCGACCACCCCGAGGGCCACGAGCCGCCGCCCGCGCACCACGCCGGGGCCGCGTTCGTGCGCCGTCAGATCGCCGAGTCGTGGCGCGAGCCCGGCACCCGGCTCGGGATGTGGGTGCACTTCACGACGCAGTTCCCCGCGATGGTGTTCCTGCTGCTGTGGGGGATGCCGTTCCTCGTCGAGTCGGAGGGCCTCGACCGGGGCACGGCGGGCGGACTACTGACGCTTGTGGTGCTGTCCAACATGGTCGTGGGCCTGGTGTATGGCCAGCTCATCGCCCGCCACCACGCGGCCCGGCTGCCGCTGGCCCTCGGCACCGTAGGCGTGACCGCCCTCATGTGGGCCGCCACCATTGCCTATCCCGGGGCGCACGCGCCGATGTGGCTGCTCGTCACACTGTGCGTGGTGCTCGGCGCGTGCGGGCCGGCCTCGATGATCGGCTTCGACTTCTCGCGCCCCGCCAACCCGCCGGAACGCCAGGGCACCGCGTCCGGCATCACCAACATGGGCGGCTTCATCGCCTCCATGACGACGCTGCTCGCGGTGGGCGTGCTCCTTGATGCGACCGGCGACAACTACCGGATCGCGTTCTCGTCGGTGTTCTTCCTGGAGGCCCTTGGCCTGGTCCAGATCCTGCGGCTGCGCGTGCGGGCACAGCGCCGCGAGCGGGAACACCTGGTGGCGAGCAGAGTGGAAGCCGTGCACGTCCCGGTGTAGCCGGGGCCTCGGCGGTGCGACCCATAACGCCGTAATCGCTTACGGGGTGACCGCGAACGCCCGCAGGATCGCGTCCGCCAGCGCCTGGTCGCCCTCCGCCTTCACCCGGTCGACGACCGCGTGCGGGCGGACCCGGCCGCACGCCAGGCGTACGAAGGTCTCCCAGTCCATGGCCAGGGTGACCAGCGGGCCCAGCGAGGGCGCGCCGTCGACCGTGCCGTGCCCGTCCGCGTCGACCCGCACCGTGCGCAGGAACTCCACCGGCCCGTGGATGTCGAAGACGACGGCGGAGCTGGGCGGCGCGCCCGCGTCCTTCGCGACGACCCGGGGCAGTGTGTGCAGCAGGATGTCACGGGCCACGTACGCGCCCGGAGAGTCGAGGTTTCCCGGCTTGTTGAGGGCCCAGCGCAGATCCTGCTCGTGCACCCACACATCGAACGCCCTCATCCGCAGCGCGAGTTCCAGGGTCTGCTCGGCGCCGAGCGGGGCGCGCACCTTGGTCTCGGGGTCCCGGTTCTCGTTGCGCAGCTGACGCGCCCGGCGAATGATCGTGTACTCCAGCTCGGAGGTCATCTCCGGCGCCGTGTGGTGCCGGCGCACATCGACCTGCATCTCCATGTAGCGAGCGAGCTCGGTCTGTACGTGGAAGATGTCGCGCGGCAGGGTGTGGATCGGCCTCGGATCGCCCAGCTGCTCGCACTCCATGCCGATGACGTGCGACACGATGTCCCGCACCGACCAGTTGGGGCAGGGCGTCGCACGGTTCCACTCGCCCTCGACGAGCGGTTGCACCAGCTCCGATATCGCCTCGATGGAGTGGGTCCAGGCATCGGCGTAGGTCTGAAGGCTGGGATGGACGGTCACGGGACCCCTCGGCGGTTCTTTTGTACGCGGGCTGGACTGCGGGACTGCGTGGGAGGATTGGTGGCTTGGGGGGTCCGGGGGTTTCCCCCGGAAAGTCACAGTACGCTGCCGGGCAGCACCCCGGCAGTGCTTTCGTATGACGATCGTAGGCTGTTTCCCATAGTGCTGACGGCTCGAAAGCCAGGACGGTGGTACCGTGCGCGCCTCGCTCATTCAGATCGATGTAAACCCGTATGAATCCGTCAATTCCCGCCGCGAGCGGGTGGGTTCGCTGATCCGGGAGCTGAGGAGCAGCGATCTGGTCGTGCTCCCCGAGCTGTGGACGGTCGGGGCGTTCGCGTACGAACTCTTCGCGGACGAGGCGGAGACGCTGCGCGGCACCACGGCCCAGGCGATGTCCGAGGCGGCCCGGGACGCCGGGATCTGGCTGCACGCCGGGTCCGTTCCGGAGCGGGGCGAGGACGGCGCGCTCTACAACACCTCCCTCGTCTTCTCGCCCGACGGCGAACTCGCGCACAGCTACCGGAAGATCCACCGCTTCGGCTTCGACAAGGGCGAGGCCGTCCTGATGGGCGCGGGCGAGGACCTGGTCACCGTCCCGCTGCCCGACCTCACCCTGGGCCTGGCCACCTGCTACGACCTCCGCTTCCCCGAACTGTTCCGGGGCCTCGTCGACGCGGGCGCCCACGCCTTCGTGATCCCGGCCGGCTGGCCCGAGCGCCGCCGCGCCCACTGGACGCTGCTCGCCCGCGCCCGAGCGGTCGAGAACCAGGCGTACGTGCTGGCCTGTGGCACGGCGGGGACGCATGCGGGGGTCGAGCAGGCGGGCCACAGCATCGTGGTGGACCCCTGGGGCGAGGTCCTCGCGGAGGCCGGCCCCGGCGAGGAGATCCTGACCGTGGATCTCGACCCCGCGAAGGTCTTCGACACCCGCGAGGCGTTTCCGGCCCTGAAGGACCGGGTGCTGGGCCTGGACACGCCCAAGAGGTGAGCCTCCACGGGCCCGCTCAGTCCTCGTGACCGCGCTCCTTCTCGTCCATGCGGATCACGCAGATCACCACCGCGAGCAGCAGTGCCGCGTCCGCGTCCTCCCGTACGACGTTCACCGCGTACGTCTCGCGGACCCGGAACCACTTGCGCGACACGTGGGCCAGCAGTTCACCGTCGTACTCGACGGTGAACTCGCGGTCCAGGATCCTGCCCGTCACGTCGAGCTCGGTGCCCTCGACCAGGCTGACCCGGTAGTGGTTGCGCAGCAGCGAGAGGCGCTTGCGGCGGACCTTCGCGAGGGTCTGGTCGTCCCGCTCGATGGTCATCGCGTCCCGCAGGCTGAACATCTTCTCCCGCAGCGTGATCAGCACCCGCCCCGACGGGTCCTTCAGCTCCAGGGTGTCGCGCAGCCGCAGCGCCTTGCCGTCGGCGAGGAACGCCTGGCGGCCGTCCTCGGTCTCGATCCAGTAGTCGTCACCGATGGCGAAGATCTTGTCCCGCACGAGGTATTTCATGGGGACACCCCTGCCCGCGCGGGGGCCCCGCCGAACGGCGACACAAGGTGTTCATACCGGGATGGCAAGCTTGAACCATGAACGATGCCGCCCCGGCGCCCACCCCCGCGCCCGCCCCCCGCCGTGCCCGAGTCCGTGCCCCCGAGCTGATCGGCAAGGGCGGCTGGCTGAACACCGGTGGGAAGGAACTGAGCCTCGCCGAGCTGCGCGGGCGCACAGTGATTCTCGATTTCTGGACCTTCTGCTGCATCAACTGCCTCCACGTGCTCGACGAGCTCCGCGAGCTGGAGGAGAAGCACCGGGACACCGTCGTGATCGTCGGCGTGCACTCGCCCAAGTTCGTGCACGAGGCCGAGCACCAGGCCGTCGTCGACGCCGTGGAGCGGTACGGGGTGGAGCACCCCGTGCTCGACGATCCCGAGCTCGCGACCTGGAAGCAGTACGCGGTGCGGGCCTGGCCCACGCTCGTCGTGATCGACCCCGAGGGGTACATCGTCGCCCAGCACGCCGGCGAGGGGCATGCTCACGCCATCGAGCGGCTCGTCGAGGAGCTGGAGGCCGAGCACGGGGCGAAGGGGACGCTGCGGCGCGGGGACGGGCCGTACGTGCCGCCGGAGCCGGTCGCCACCGACCTGCGCTTCCCGGGCAAGGCGATCGTGCTGCCCAGCGGGAACTTCCTGGTGTCCGATACCACCCGCCACCAGTTGGTCGAGCTCGGCCCGGACGGGGAGAGCGTCGTGCGGCGGATCGGCGGGGACGGACAGTTCAAGGAGCCCCAGGGCCTCGCGCTGCTCCCGGACGGGAGGGTTGTCGTCGCCGACACCGTGCATCATGCGCTGCGTTCCTTCGACCCGGTGAGTGGTGGGATCGAGTTGCTCGCCGGGACCGGGAAGCAGTGGTGGCAGGGGCAGCCGACGTCGGGGCCCGCGCTCGAAGTGGACCTGTCCTCGCCCTGGGACGTCGCCTGGTGGCGGGGCAAGGTGTGGATCGCCATGGCGGGCGTGCACCAGCTGTGGACGTACGACCCCGAGACGAAGACCGTCGAGGTCGCGGCCGGGACCACCAACGAGGGGCTGGTCGACGGGCCCGGCGCCGAGGCCTGGTTCGCGCAGCCGTCGGGCCTCGCGGCCACCGAGGACCGGCTCTGGGTCGCCGACTCGGAGACCTCCGCGCTGCGCTACGTCGACGCTGACGGGGTGGTGCACACCGCCGTCGGGACCGGGCTCTTCGACTTCGGGCACCGGGACGGGGACGCCGCGCAGGCGCTGCTCCAGCACCCGCTCGGGGTCACCGCGCTGCCGGACGGCTCGGTCGCCGTCGCGGACACGTACAACCACGCGCTGCGCCGCTACGACCCGGCCAGCGGTGAAGTGACCACGCTGGCAACGGACTTGAGGGAGCCGAGCGACGCGGTGCTCGCCGGGGACGACATCGTCGTCGTCGAGTCGGCGCGGCACCGGCTGACCCGGCTGCGGCTGCCCGAGGAGGCCGTACGGGTGGAGGCCGTGGCGCACCGCACCCAGCGTTCGGCGACCGAAGTCGCCCCGGGCAGGCTCCGGTTGGACGTCGTGTTCCAGGCGCCCGCCGGGCAGAAGCTGGACACCCGGTACGGTCCCTCCACCCGGCTGCTCGTCTCCTCGACCCCGCCCGAGCTGCTGCTCGCGGGCGAGGGCACCGGCACCGACCTCGCGCGCGAGCTCAGCCTGAACCCGGAGGTCGCCGAGGGAGTGCTGCACGTGTCGGCGATGGCGGCCTCGTGCGACGACGACCCTGCGAACGAATACCCGGCCTGCCACGTCCACCAGCAGGACTGGGGCGTCCCCGTACGCCTCACCGAGGGCGGCGCGAGCAGGCTGCCGCTGGTGCTCGCCGGGATGGACGCGGCCGGGGCCTCCTAGCCGAAGCCGGGCCTAGCCGAAGCCCGGCCTGAACGGCCCGGTGCGCGGGGCCGGGCCGCACAGGGGCAGTGCGGCCGGGCGGCCGTGGGTGTCCAGGACCGCCACGGTGTTCACGGTGTCGGAGCCGGGCAGCGTCACGCGCACCGTCGAGCCCCGGGCCGGGCAGCCGCGGAGCGGGGTGTAGTGCACCTTGGCGACCCCGTTCGCGCCGGGGTGCAGGGCGAAGGGCTTCGCGAACGGCTTGACCGGGGTCGAGACGAGCGGGGAGCCTTGGCCGCTGTCGTCGAGGATGGTCAGCGTCGGGGCGCCGTGCAGGACGCAGGTGTGGCCGGAGGTGTTGCGGACCACCAGGACCGCGTCGCCGGCGGTCCGCACGTCCGCGCCGGGACGGGAGCCCGCCCCGCCACGGACGTCGCCCCCGGTGCGGAACGTGAGCGACAGCGCGCTGGGCGAGCAGAAGACACGGGCGTCCTCACCGCCGTCGTCGAACGGGCCCGTGCGGGTGTCCGTCCCGGGGACGGACGGCGTCGGGCTGGCCGAGGACGGGGCGGGCGGGGTCGCGGGACCGGCACCGGGCTGCGGGCTCTGCGCGGCCGTGCTTCGGCCGGTCGCGGGGGCGGACGGGTCGGGCGGAGTCTGCTGCGCGGCGCCGGAGCGGGGCGCGCCGGAGCTGTGCGACACCGTTGTCGTACCGGTGCCCGGAGCGGCGGCGGGCACGCGGTCCGTGCAGGCGGTGAGCGCGCCGAGCAGCACGGCGAGGCCGACTATGGCCGCCCCCCTGCCCCGGGCCCTGCGCATCGCGTCCCCTACTCCGAATCAAGCGATCAAGCAATCAAGCGGTCAAGTACATGTGCCGCGTGCGGCGTATGTGTGCTGGGCCCATGTGCCGCACCACCATCAAGTGCGTATGTGCGCCGAGCCCATGTGCCGCACCAGCCTCGTGGGCGTTCCTATCGTTCGGCTAACGCGCCCGTGAAGGCAAGACGTTCGGCACGAGGCGGCGCGTCGTTGCGAGTCGAGTCGAGTCGAGCCGGCCAAGGCTACGCGGGCGGCAGTCCCTCCAGGTTCGCCAAGTTGGCGCGGGCCGCCGCCGCGCCCTCCTCGTAGCCGTGGTCGTCGGCCTCGCGGGCCGCGTCGGTGAGCTGGCGGCGGGCTTCCTCGGTGCGGCCGAGGCCGGCCAGCGCCTCGCCGTAGCTGGTGCGCAGCAGCACCCGGCGCGGGATCGCCTCGGGCGAGGGGCCGAGTTCGAGGCCGCGCAGGGAGTGCTCCCTCGCGAGGTCGTAGGCGCCAGCGGTCAGGAAGTGGCGGGCCAGGTGCTGGTGGGCGAGCATCTCGGTGGAGCGGTCGCGGGCCCGTCCGGCCAGGGTGAGGGCGTGCCCGAGCAGGTCGCCGGCCCGGTCGACCTCGCCGTACTTGACGAGGATGAGGGCGAGGTTGATGCGGGCGATGGCCTCGCTGGTGACGTCGCCCGCCTGGCGGGCGAGGTCGGGGGCCTTCTCCAGGTGGGCGAGGGCCTCGTCGTAGCGGCCCTCCTCGTGCAGGACCCAGCCGAGCAGCGCGCGGGTGCGGGACTGCGCGTCGAGTTCCTGCTCCAACTCGGCCGATTCCAGGGCCTGTTCGAGCAGTGGCACCCAGCCGTCGCGGACCCGCCACAGGATGAGCGGCCACTGGAGCAGTACGAGCCGCCAGGCGCGGTCGTGCATCCCGGCGGCGACGGCGGCGGCGACCGCCCCGCGCAGGGTGGCCCGTTCGGCCTCGTACCAGGCGAGCGCGGCTTGGCGGTCCTCGAACTCGCGCACCGCGGCGGGCCGCCGGGCCCCGGGCGGCGGTGTGAAGCAGGGCTGGCTGCCGGGCTCGGCGGTGGCGGTCGCGACGAGGCCGGTGTGCAGATAGTGGTCCAGGAGGCGGGCGAGGCCGTCGGGGTCCGCCTCGGGGGCGAGCGCGCGGGCGTAGAGGCGTACCAGGTCGTGGAGGGTGTACGAGTCCGGCCGGGTGCGCGGGTCGGACCCGTGCGGGCCGGATTCGACGACGAGGTGGGCGGCGGCGAGCCGGTCGAGGGCGGCGGCGGCCTGGTCGGGGGTGCAGCCGGCCAGCGCGGCCGCGGTGTAGCGGTCGAGTTCGGAGCCGGTGTGCAGGCCGAGCGCGCGGAACATCCGGCGGGCTTGCTCGGGCAGCTGCTGCACGGTCAGGCGCAGGGCGGCGGCGACCCCGGTGTCCTCGACGCGAAGGAGGCCCAACCGGCGCTGTTCGTCGGCGAGTTCACTGGCGAGGGCGCCGAGCGTCCACTGGGGGCGGGCGGCGAGGCGGGCGGCGGTGACGCGCAGGGCGAGCGGGAGGCCGTCGCAGAGCGCGGCGAGACGGGCGGCGGCTTCGGGTTCGGCGGCGACCCGGTCCTCGCCGAGGACGGCGGCGAGCAGCGCGGTGCAGTCGGCGGCGGGCAGCTCGTCCAGGCGGACCGGGCGGGCGGCGTCGGAGGCGACGAGGCCGCCGAGCCGGTCGCGGCTGGTGACCAGGGTGACGCAGTGGTCGCCGCCGGGCAGCAGCGGGCGGACCTGCTCGGAGTCGCGGGCGTTGTCGAGCACGACCAGCATCCGGCGGTCGGCGGTGAGCGAGCGGTAGAGCGCCCCCATGCCGGCCTCGGTCTCGGGTATGCGCTGCACGGGCACGCCGAGGGCGAGCAGGAACTCCCGCAGGACGACGGTGACTTGGCGGGCCGGGGTGTCGCTGTAGCCGCACAGGTCGGCGAAGAGGCGGCCGTCGGGGAAGTCGCTCTGGCGCTCGTGCGCCCAGTGCACGGCGAGCGCGGTCTTGCCGACGCCGGCGCCGCCGGTGACCAGCGCGATGGCGCCGTACTGTCCGGCGGTGGCCAGGCCGAGCGCGGTGAGCTCGGCCTGCCGCCCGCTGAAACCGCGGGGTCTGCGCGGCAGCAACTCCGGTATGGAGACGGTCAGTTCGGGTTCGGCGGCGGCCGGCGCGGGCGGGGTGACGGGGGTGCCGGTGCGCAGGATCTCGGCGTGTGCCTCACAGAGTGCGGGGCCCGGGTCCACGCCGAGTTCGTCGGCGAGCAGGCGGCGGGTGCGGTGGAACCATTCGAGGGCGTCGGACTGGCGGCCCGAGCGGCTCAGGGCGAGCATCAGCGCGGCCGAGAGGGGCTCGCGCAGGGGGTGGGCGACGGCTTCGGTGCGGAGCACGGCGGCGGCCCGGCCGTGCTCGCCGAGTTCCCCGTACGCCTCGGCGAGGGCTTCCACCGAGGCGAGCCTGAGCTCTTCGAGGGTGTGGGACGCGGCTTGCAGGGGCGGGCTGGTGACGGTGCCGGTGAGGGCGGGGCCCTGCCACAGGGCGAGCGCCTCGCGCAGCATGAGCACCGCGTCGCCGGGGCGGCGCTGGCCGCGGGCGAGCGTGACGAGCTCTTCGAAGCGGTGCGCGTCGATGAGGGTCTCGGGGAGCCGGAGGACGTACGCGGGTCCCTGTGTGGCCAGTTCGATGCCGTACGCCTCGGCGCCGTGCTCGGCGAGCAGGGCGCGCAGCCGTGAGACGTGGCCCTGCAGGACGGTGCGGGAGTGCAGGGGCGGTTCTTCGTCCCACAGGGCCTCGGTGAGGCGTTCCACGGGTACGGCGGTGTTGGGCTGGAGCAGGAGCATGGCTAGCAGGCTGCGGCGCTTGGCGGGGCCGAGCGCGAGGAACGCGCCGTCCTCGCTGGCCACGGCCACCGTTCCCAGGACGCGGAACTCCACGGTGGCGGTACCCCCTTGCTCCCCGTTCCCGGATTCCTCCGGGCCTGGTCAGGGCCCGGACAGTCGAGGATACGCGGGGTGGAAGGGGTCGGGTTCACGTCCCGGGGCACAGGTGGCGCGGGTCACGTGAGGCGGTCGACACAGCCGGTGCCAGGGGTGCGGGTCAGGTCAGGCGGTCGTGGTCCTCCTCGACCAGGGTGGCGCCCGGCACGACGCGCCGCCTGCGCAGCACGCTGGTGAAGACGGCCACGCCGATGATGCCGACGGACATCAGGATCAGGCCCACGACGTCGAGGTTCACACCCTTGGCGTGCCAGTCCGTCGCGAACGTGAGGATGGCCCCCACCGCGATGAGGATGATGCAGCTGCCCAAGCCCATGGATCTCGCCTCCGTGAAGGTGGTGGACCGTCCGGGTACCCGCGTCCCGGACGGCCAACCCCCTTGCGCGGTGCGGTGGTTCAGGCCGCCAGGAACGCGGCCAGGGCGCCGGCGAGCAGGTGCGGGTCGTCGGCGCCGCACAGTTCGCGGGCGCTGTGCATCGACAGGATGGCCACGCCGATGTCGACGGTCTGGATGCCGTGCCGGGCCGCGGTGATCGGGCCGATCGTGGTGCCGCAGGGCATCGCGTTGTTGGAGACGAAGGTCTGCCACGGCACCCCGGCGCGCTCGCAGGCCGCCGCGAACACGGCACGTCCCGCGCCGTCGGTGGCGTACCGGGCGTTCACGTTGACCTTGAGGATGGGGCCGCCGTTGGCGCGCGGGTGGTGCGTGGGGTCGTGCCGCTCGGCGTAGTTGGGGTGCACGGCGTGGCCGGTGTCGGAGGACAGGCAGACCGTTCCGGCGAAGGCGCGGGCGCGGTCCTCGTACGTACCTCCACGCGCGAACACCGAGCGCTCCATGACGTTGCCGAGCAGCGGGCCGTCCGCGCCGGTGTCGGCCTGCGAGCCGTCCTCCTCGTGGTCGAAGGCGGCGAGCACCGGGATGAAGGGGAGGTCCTCGGAGGCGGACACCGCGGCAAGGGCGGCCGCCCCGGCGTGCACGGAGAGCAGGTTGTCCATGCGGGGCCCGGCCACCAGCTCCCGGTCGCGGCCCAGGTAGGCGGGCGCCTCGACGGAGTGCAGCATCAGGTCCCAGCCGGCCACCTCGCCCTCGTCGAGCTCGGCCTCCTGCTCCAGGAAGCGGATCAGATCGCCTTCCTGTACGTCGTCGCCGAGGCCCCAGATCGGCTGGAGGTGGCGCTGCCGGTCGAGCTTGAGCCCGTCGGTGTTCACCGAGCGGTCCAGGTGCACGGCCAGCTGCGGTACGCGCAGGAGCGGGCGGTCCACGTTGACCAGGCGGTGGCTGCCGTCCCGCAGGGTGAGGCGGCCCGCGATGCCGAGGTCGCGGTCGAGCCAGGTGTTGAGCAGCGTCCCGCCGTAGATCTCGACGGCGACCTGCCGCCAGCCGTACGCCCCCGAGTCGGGCTGCGGCTTCACGCGCAGGTTCGGGGAGTCGGTGTGGGCGCCGACGATCCGGTACGGGGTGTGGGGCTGGGCGTCCTCGGGGACGTACCAGGCCACGATGGCGCCGCCGCGCAGCACGTACTTCCCGCCGTGCGTGCCGTCCCAGGCGTCCGTCTCCTGGACCTGCCGGAACCCGGCCTTCTCCAGGCGTGCGGCCGCGTTGGCCACGGCGTGGTACTGCGACGGGCTCGCCGCGAGGAAGGTCATCAGGTCGTCGGTGTGGCCGCGGTCGAAGCGGGGCGGTGTGCTCATGCGGCCACCCTAGCGGCGGGGCGGATTGCACTCCGGGCTCTGCAGCATGCCTGGGGCTCCGCCCCAGACCCCGGGGGGTCCGCCCACCCACCCGCCCGTTGCGCAGGGTTGAGAGCCCAAGCCCTGGGGCTCCGCCCCAGACCCCCCGCGTGGACTCCGTCCCCTGCACCCCTTTCGGGGGCTCCGCCCAAGGCCACCTGCGGGGGCCTTATCTCTTTGGTCAAGGTCGTGGATCAGGATTGCGGCATGACGACCTGGTTCCGGACCTACTACGAGGGCGAAGATCTGTGGTTGTACTTCGAGGCCGATGACGAAGGCTGGGCAGTGCGACAGGTCGAGGTCCGGGGCCAGGGCTCGCGGCCAGTGACGGCGGCTTCTCTGGAAGAGGTCCTGCACTTGCGTGATCATGACGGTCTCGCGGCGATGTTCCGCTATGAACGGCAGTTCGGCGTTCTCGCCGAAGGCTCCATGGACGGCTGGCAGGACCAGCCTCAGGCAGCCGAGATCTCCGCGGAGGAGTTCGAGCGGCTGTGGGCTGAAGCACGGCGGCTCTCGGCGATTCAGCCTGACCTGGCGGGTGGGGGCTCCGCCCCCTGCACCCCCGTTCGCGCCTCACAGGCGCTCGTCCTCGGCTTTCGATGGCCGGTCCCGCACCGGTGGGGCTGTTCCTCGTGTGGGGCGGTGTCCAGGCGGGTGCCGGCGTGGCCCGGATGCCCGGGGTCGAAGGGCCCGTCGTCGCCGTCGTCGTGGCGAGCTCCGGCTGCGTCAGGATCCCGCTCGCGAACACCCGGACACTCGGACACCCGGACACCCGGACACCCCGGACATCGAGGCGCTCCTCACCAAGGCGCTCGCGCGAAATCACCTTCACTGATTGCCAGTTGGGCCCACACCGTCTTCAGCGGGGGTGGGCCTTCCGTCGTGCCCCAGTGGTCGGCGAACCCCTGGACGACGAGCAGGCCGCGCCCCGACTCGGAGTCGGCGGGCGCGCCGACGGCCACCACCGGCAGCGCCTTGTCCGCGCGGGTGTCGGTCACCTCGATGCGCAGTACGCCGTCCTCGCACAGCAGCAGCCCCAGCTCGAAGCCGCGTCCGGACACGTATGCGTGCAGCACCGCGTTCGCGGCCAGCTCCGCCACGATCAGTGCCGCCGTGTCGGAGGCCTCGCTGCCGTGCGGGACGCCCCACGCGTCCAGCTGCCCCTGCGCCAGCCTCCGCGCCAGAACAGCCGCCCGCCGCGTCGACGCGAACCGCCTTCTGAACACACGCACGGTAGCCGGAAGTTGACGGGCTCTTGCTTCGGTTTCGAGGTGCATGCGACCACCGTGGCGGGGGTGGAACTCCCGCGACCAGGCATCCGCTGCGTACGCTCAGCGAGCGTACGCGCACGTGCTGTAGACGGTACGCGCCCTGTGCCGTAACTCTGGGT
Source organism: Streptomyces sp. WM6378 (assembly GCF_001279695.1). Classification (GTDB taxonomy): domain Bacteria; phylum Actinomycetota; class Actinomycetes; order Streptomycetales; family Streptomycetaceae; genus Streptomyces. The sequence continues at coordinate 4,498 of NZ_LGDD01000315.1, read as the reverse complement.
GAGTTGCGAACGCGGGGCGATCCGTTCACCGGGAGGTGGCCGCCGATGGCATGGGACCACGAAGCACACGATGGGGAACCCGACTCCTCCGACAGTCTGCGGACGTTCGGCGCGGTCGTCCAGGCCCTGCGCGAACACGCCGGCCTCAGCCGCGAGGACCTCGCGGCGCTGGTCGGCTACTCCAAACACACGGTCGCGTCGGTCGAGTTGGGGCGTCGCATGGCCTACCCCGATTTCATCGAGGGCACGGAGGCGGCCACGGGCAACACGGGGGCGCTGAAGAAGGCGGCCCGCTATCTGAGCAGGGAGCCGGGCCTGGCGTCTTGGTTCCGCAAGTGGGCCCGGTTCGAGCGGGAGGCCATCAGCCTCGATACGTACGAGTGCCGGATGGTGCCGGGGCTGCTCCAGACCGAGAGGTATGTGCAGGCCCTCTTCGAGAACCGGATTCCGCCCCTGTCGGATGAGCAAATGGCTGAGCGCCTCGCGGCACGGGTGGAGCGCCAGAAGCTCCTGCGTGAGCGCCCGAACACCTCGTACAGCTTCATCATTGATGAGGCCGTGCTGGAGCGACGCATCGGCGGAACCGAGGTGACGCGGGAACTGCTCGACCACATCCTGGACGCCACGAATCTGCGCAACGTCGATCTTCAGATCATGCCGCTTCGCTGCACAAGTCATGCGTGCCTCGATGGCGCCTTGCAGTTGTTGATCACCCCCGAGGGGCGACACCTCGCCTACTCCGAAGGGCAGCAGAACGGACGGTTGATCTCTGACCCGAAAGAGGTCGCGCTGCTTAGCCAGCGGTATGCGACACTGCGCTCGCAGGCCCTCACGCCCGAGGAGTCGCGGGGCCTGTTGGAGCGAATGCGAGGAGCCTTATGAGCACATTCGAACTCGCCTGGTTCAAGAGCAGTTACAGCAGTGCTGAGGGCGACTCCTGTGTCGAAGTCGCCCTCGACTGGCGGAAGTCGACGTACAGCAGCGGATCTGGCGACAGCTGCGTCGAGGTCGCCCACTCCTGGCGGAAAGCCACGTACAGCGGCAGCTCGGGCGACGACTGCGTCGAGGTAGCCGAATGCTGGAGCAAGTTCAGCTACAGCAGTGCCGAAGGCGACGACTGCGTGGAGGTGGCCACCTGCCCCGCCGCCATCCACATCCGCGACTCCAAGAACAAGTCCGGCCCTCAGCTCACCCTCTCTCCCACAGCCTGGGGCGACTTCGTCGCCTTCGCTGGCGGGCCGGGCTGACGCTCGCGGGTCGTTGCGTACGCAACCCCAAGTGACAGCAGGGTCAAGGCAGTTGAGGCGAAGGGGAGTCATCTGTCGCCCAGCGTCGCTATGGCCGCGCCGCCCGTGACGCCCGCTGCCACTATGCCCAGGTAGAGCGCGGTGGAGTTGAGGGACAGGAGCAGGGTGAGGCGGGATTGGTCGCCGCCGGTCGCGCCGAGGACGTCGCGGTTGGTGAGCGGCGCGAGCCGGGTGCGCAGGGAGACGGCGGGCGCGGGCGCCGGGAGGTCGCGCAGTTCCCCTCGCCCCTGTGCGTCGCCCCCCCGTGCTGTCGGTCGCCCCCGCTGTGGGGCACCCGGTGCCACTTGGCCCCTGGGTGGGCGGTACCGGTCGCCGGGTTGTGGCGGGCCGCATACCGTTGAAGGCATGGAGACGCGTTTGGACGAGATCGCCGACGGCATCTACCGGATCTCCACGTTCATTCCCGAGGTGGCTCCGCCGACCGGGTTCACGTTCAACCAGTTCCTGGTGGACGCCGAGGAGCCGCTGCTCTTCCATACGGGTATGCGACAGCTCTTTCCGCTCGTTTCGGAGGCGGTCGCGCGGGTCGTGCCCGTGGAGTCCCTGCGGTGGATCACTTTCGGGCACGTCGAGTCGGATGAATGCGGGGCGATGAATGAATTCCTCGCGGCGGCCCCGCACGCCCAGGTCGCCCACGGGCTGCTCGGCTGCCTCGTCTCGCTCAACGACCTCGCCGACCGCCCGCCCCGGCCGATGGCACACGGCGAGACGCTCGACCTCGGCGGCAAGCAGGTACGCCGACGGCTGCGCCATCTCAACACACCTCATGTGCCGCACAATTGGGAGGCGCGGGTGCTCTTCGAGGAGACCACCCGCACGCTGTTCTGCGGCGACCTCCTCACCCAGGTCGGCAACGGCCCCGCCGTCACCGGCGACGACCTGACCGACCAGGCTCTGAACGCGGAGGCCGCCTTCCGGCAGACCTCCTGCCTCACCGCCGCCGCGCAGACGCTCCGCTCCCTGGCCGACCTGGAGCCGGCGACGCTGGCCGTGATGCACGGCTCCTCGTTCCACGGCGACGGCGGCGCCGCGCTGCGGGCCCTCGCCGACGGCCTGGAGGAACGCTTCAGCCCCGAGACCGAGTTCGCCTCGCAGCCCAGTGTGCTGGAAGGCCCGCCCGCCTGATCCGGGTGCCCCGCGTCACCCGGCCAGTTGCCGCGGCAGCGGGGCCGCGTGGACGACGGTCAGGCCCGAGACCGCTCGGGTCAGGGCCACGTACAGGCGGCGCAGGCCCGTGCGCTCGTCTGGCTCACCGTCCACCACCGCGGCCGGCTCGTCCAGGACCACGTAGTCGTACTCCAGGCCCTTCGCCAGTGAGGCCGGGACCAGGGTCAGGCGGGACTCGGCCGTCGTCTCCTCGCCCGGGGCCAGGCAGGGGAGGTCCGCCGCTTCAAGTGCCGTCGCAAGTACGGGAATTCGGGCATCGGCGGCGATCAGGCCGATCGAGCCCTCGTGGGACAGGGACTCCACGCAGGCCGCCACCACGTCCGCGTCCAGGCCCCCCGCCTCACGCACCTCTCGTACGTCCAGCGAGCCCGGCGTCTCACGTACCGACTCCACCGCCGCCAGGCCGGGGGAGATCGACGGGAGCAGTTTCGAGGCGTACGCGATGACCTCGCGCGGCACGCGGAAGCCCGCCGTCAGCTCCTCGATCACCGCCTCGCCCTTGCCGAGGTGACGCAGCGCCTCTTCCCAACTCGCCGTCGCCCAGGGTGTGGTGCCCTGCGCGAGGTCCCCGAGCACCGTCGCCGAACCGGTCGTGCAGCGGCGGCCCACCGCGCGGTACTGCATGGGGGAGAGGTCCTGCGCCTCGTCGAGTACGACGTGGCCGAGCGAGTGGGTGCGGGCGACCAGGTCGTTCGCCTCGTCGATGAGGACCGCGTCCGCCGCCGTCCACTTCGCCGACTTCACGCTGCGCGCGGGCTTGGGGGAGGTGATCGTCTTCTGCTCGTCGGCCGTGAGGACGCCTTCGGCGTGCGCCGCCAGGAAATCGGGGTCGTTGAGGAGCCGCAGGACCAGCTTCGCGGGGTCGACCGGGGGCCAGATCTCCTTCACGGCCGCCTTCACCGCCGTGTTGCGGGCCACCGCGTCCTGTACGCGGTCGTCGGGGGCCTCGCCCGCCTGCTCCATCCGGACCAGAACCGTGTGCGCGATCCGCTGCGGCAGGGCCTCACGGGCGGCACCGTAGCGGATGTCCCGGTCTCTCAACTCCTCTACGATCTCGGCGAGTTCGTACGCCGGGACCCGCCAGCGGCGCGAACCGCGCACGACCACGAGGGGCTCGGTGGGGATGGTGACGTGTGACCAGACGGCCTTGCGGAGCACCTCCGCCATGCGGGCGTCGCCCTTGACGGTGGCCGACTCGGCCTGGTCGGTGCCGCGCACCTCGACGCCCGTCGTCACCAGGTCGTCGACCGTCGCCTGCTTCACCTCCAACTCGCCCAGTGCGGGCAGGACTTGCTCGATGTAGTGCAGGAACGACTTGTTCGGGCCGATGACCAGGGTGCCGGTGCGAGCGAGGCGGTCCCGGTGGGCGTAGAGCAGGTACGCGACCCGGTGCAGGCCGACGGCGGTCTTTCCCGTGCCGGGACCGCCCTGCACGCACACGCTGCCGCCCAGGCCGGACCTGACGATCTCGTCCTGCTCGGGCTGGATGGTGGCGACGATGTCGCGCATGGGGCCGACACGGGGGCGCTCGATCTCCGCCTGGAGCAGCTTGCTCGTGGTGGCGGCCTCGGTGGGGTCGGTGAGGTGCTCGTCCTCGTATGCCGTCAGGTCGCCGCCCGTGTAGCCGAAGCGGCGGCGCAGCCCGATGTCCATCGGGTCCTTCTTCGAGGCGCGGTAGAACGGCTGCGAGACGGGGGCGCGCCAGTCGATGACCATCGGGTCGCCGTCGGCGTCGTGGACGTGCCGGCGTCCGATGTAGAACTGCTCCCCCTCGGCCCCTTCGGCCAGGTCTGCGCCGGGGGCGTGCAGGTAATTGAGGCGGCCGAAGAAGAGGGGGGTGTGGGAGAGGTCCGCTAGGGCCTTGATGCGGTCGTCGATCTGGCGCTGGAGGACGGCGGCGTTCACCCAGTTCGCGGTGACGTCCTTGATGTCGAGGTTCTCGACGTCTTCGCGCATCGCGCGGAGGGCTGCGCGGGATCGGCTCAGGTGGGTGCGCTCGTGGTGCAGGGGGTTCTGGGGGGCTT
>NZ_LGDD01000314.1 GCF_001279695.1 Streptomyces sp. WM6378 | reverse complement strand
GGCGAACTCCTGAGGGCTCACCTTCGGACTCTTGGCAGGCCCCGAACTACGCAAACCGGCCCTGCCGTGAGCCCTCCAGTCCCGCCTCCAGCGTTCGACCGAACGGATACTCACCCGCAGATCCTTCGCGATGACCGTGTTCTTCCCGCCCCGCTCAAAGCCCTCGGCCGCCAGCATCCGTACCCGTTCACGGGCGGCCTGTTCATAGGCCCTGAGCCCACCCCCTTGCGCGTATCGCATAGCCCAGGCATAGCGCGGACCACCGCCGACGTCACGCCGACAACCCATCGGAAAGGTCAGTAGGACGCCTTCGACGTACTTTCCCCCGCAGGGGCGGGCACGGCAGAGGCACGCCTTCACAGCGCCCAGGGATCGGCCCGGGGAGGGGCTAACGACCGATTCCGCCCCGCCTCGGGGTGCTACGGAAAGGGGCACCAAGCGGGAGGAAGGAAGACCGTTGCAGGAACGGGGGTACCGACGGCAGCGAGGAGTCCGATCGGAGCCGGGCCCGTGGAGTTGTGGAAGACCAGAGTGCCGCCGGAGAAGGTCAAAGGGCCGAAGAACACGCAGCTGCCGGAGAACGTCGCGCAGAAACTTACGCAGCCGCCGGAGAACGTCAAGCCGCCGGAGAAGTACACGGTGCCGCCGGAGAACACCGCGTAGTCGTAGGTCACGCTGCTGCCGGAGAACACCGCGCAGTCGAAGCTAACGGTGCCGCCGGAGAACACCGTATGGCCGAAGTACACGGTGCCGTCGGAGAACACCGCGCTGTCGAAGTCCACGAAGCCGCCGGAGAACACCGCGTGGTTGAAGCTAACGCTGCTGCCGGAGAACACCGCGCGGCGGAAGTCAACGCGGCCGCCGGAGAACACCGCGCTGTCGAATTTCACGAAGCCGCCGGAGAACGTCGCGTCGGCGAAGTTCACGAAGCCGCCGGAGAACACCGCGCCGGTAAAGTCCATAGCACCGTCGATGTCGACCCCAGTGAGATCAAGGTTGCAGCCTTGCCATGAGCGGTGAGCGCCTTCGAGGATGCGGTAGTGGTCTCCTGTCAGGCTCAAGATCGTCCGCCGGACTTCACGAAGTGCGCGGTGGCGGTCTTTCTTGTCCTGGTGTGCATCGCGCTGTTCTTTGGTGGGTGAGGTGCCGTCGGGCAAGGGGTCGGGAAGGTCGCCCGGGTCGGGAGGGAAGGGCAGGCGGAGGTAGGCGCACAGGACGTCGATGCAGGTCTGGCGCAGGTCGTGGGTGGGGGCGTCGTCGGCGAGGCCGGCCAGTGCGTGGACGCCGCCGAGCCGGACTGCGGGTGAGTCGGAGCCGAGTTTGTCGACGGCCTGGGAGAAGCGCTCGGTGTGCAGCCGGGTGGCCTCGCGGTAAGCGCCGGCCTCGTCGACGCGCTGGCGGCGGTAGGCGACGACCAGGGCGACGAGCGCACCGGCTCCTGCGACCACCCCGAAGGAGAGTTTCACCAGGTCGAAGAGCGTCGTGGCGTCGAGCTTGGCGTTGGTGTCGATCTCCTTGAAGTCGAGCAGCACCACCAGCCAGTAGAAGATGCCGCCCGCGACCAGGACCGCAGCGGCGAAGGAGAGGCCCAGCGCCCAGCCGACCCTCCACAGCCGTAACTCCCCATCGTTCAGGGCGGATCGCGGCCTTCGCTTGGCTGCCATGACAGTGAAGACAAGCCGCGGAGACCAACGGTTGCAGCCAGTCCACCTCGCCGCGCGGGCAGCCCCGTGACCGCGCACCCCCAACTCCCCACGGCGCCCGTCCCCGCCGCACCCGCTCACCCAAGACCCCACCCTCTCTTTCTTGATCAATGGGCGCAGGGGGACGGGCAGAAGGGGATGCCTGACCTCCCACCACGCCCCACCATGAGGGCTGACCTGGAGTTTTCCGTCGCGTGCCGGAACCGGGATGCAGCAGATAGTGCAGGAGATCCCGCAGGAGATCGTGCAGCAGATAGCGCAACAGATACGGCAGTCCAGTAGGCAAGCCTGCGATTCCACGGCTGACGCCCCCTTGTCCTCCATCGGAGTGACGGGCGGTCAAGGGGGCTGCGCCTACGATCCGTCGCGGCGGGTCACCGGCTCGACGCCCCACCCAACCCCCGCCAGCGCAGCGCCCGCCCACCGACACGCACCGCCCCGCCCCCACCACTACCCCCACCAACCCAAGGCATCAGGGCCAGGCAGAGCGTACGGAGGGAAGTCGGGGTTCCGACGACGGCGTACCAAGGGGTCTGACCTGCGTGAATGATGGGGCGTCACGGGGAGTGATGCAGCCTCTAGTACAGCCCGTTGTACAGCCTCTACCGCAGCCCCTACCGCAGTCGGCGCGGTAAGCGCGCGAGACGCCCCTCCAGTCGCCGAACAACTGCTTCCCCAGCCAGGGGGCCCCAGAGCCGCCCACGGACGGCTCTGGGGCGCCCGCAGAGCCCCGTCCAGGCCCGGCCCACGCAGTCCTCGCCGCGGGGCCGGCCGAACTCCACGCCCACCACCGCGCGGCCACCGCGCCGCCCCTCCATGAACCCCAACCTCCTGTACGGCTACCGCGTACAAGAAGGTGTCGGCGCCGGATCCGTCCTTGCCCGCAGGAGCTGACCAGCGCGAACGGCCAAGATCGCAAAAGGGCCGGTCCCACCCTCGGCAGTGGTCTCGGTCCACGCCCGGATCAACGATCGAGCCACCGGTACAGCCAACTCTCGGATCAACTTGCCCGCACCCAAGTCTCGCCAGCTCGGACCACGCGCCGGCCCCGTCCACGTCGCCGCGATCCACGCCAGGAAGAGAAGGAGCCCTCCTCCCTATAGGGAGGAGGTGTCAGCACACTTGCGCCGCTTACCCACGGTGGCTCTGTAACGGCTCAGGACTTCCTTGACCGCTTGTTCTCGGTAGATGCTTGACGTCTTTCAACTGTTGATCTGCTTTGGACTCAGCACATCCTTGACGGCCTCCTTCTCGTTGACGTGGTGAGGGAGGGGCTGCATGGATCCGGAGGCGATGGCGCAGTACAGGTACCGCGCGGTGTGCGAAGTTCTGGGCGGTTCACCGATCGGGGAGGTCGCAGAGCGGTACGGCACGACCCGCCAGTCGCTGCACACCTGGCGGAAGCGGTTCGAGCAGGAAGGGCTCCCCGGGCTGACGGACCGTTCGCGGCGTCCGCGGACCAGCCCGGCCCGGCTGCCGTCGTCCGTCGAGGCCGCGATCTGCGAGTTGCGGCGGCAGCACCCCCGTTGGGGCGCCCGCCGCATCCGCCACGAGCTCGGTCAACGCGAGGTGACGCCGACGCCCTCCCGGGCGACTGTGCACCGGGTGCTCACCCGCAACGGACTGGTCCAGGCCCAGGTCCAGCAGCACAAGCGCAAGTACCGCAGGTGGCAGCGCGAAGCGCCGATGCATTTGTGGCAGATGGACCTGGTCGGCGGCGTCATGCTGGCGGACGGCCGCGAGTGCAAGATGGTCACCGGCATCGACGACCACTCCCGCTTCGTGGTCATTGCCACTGTGGTCGCAGTGCCAAGCGGCCGGGCCGTCTGCGAGGCGTTCGCCGCGGCGATGCGCCGCTACGGCGTGCCCTCGGAGGTCCTGACCGACAACGGCAAGCAGTTCACCGGGCGGCACAACAGACCGGAGCCGGTGGAAGTGCTGTTCGAGCGGGTCTGCCGGGAGAACGGGATCACCGCGCGGCGGACCAAGCCACGCTCACCAACGACGACCGGCAAGATTGAGCGGTTTCATAAGACCCTGCGGGAGGAGTTCCTCGACCAGGTCGCGCCGTTCGCGTCCCAGGAAGCGGCCCAGCAGTCGATCGACGAATGGGTTGCCGCCTACAACCACCAGCGGCCCCACCAGTCACTGGACATGGCGGTGCCCGCCACCTTGTTCCGGCCCAACGGCCCGGCCCGGCCCGGCCCGATCCCACACCGCCCATAGAGGCCGATGTGGGCATAGAGGCGGAGCCGTTCGCTGTTCGCGTCATCGAGGCGCCGCCACCACCTCCAGTGGGTTCCGGCGCCGTCGAGTTCGAGGCCCGGGTCCCGCCCAGCGGGCACCTCACCCTGGTGCCCAACTCCCAGAAGACCGCTGTCACGCCCGCCATGGCCGGCCGCACCCTCACCATCTGGGCCGACCAGCGCAGCATCCACCTCACCCTGGACGGACACCTCGTCAAGACCGTCCCCTCACGGCTGACCGAGGAGAACCTGCGCTGGCTGACCATGCGCGGAGCCCGGCCCGCTGGACCGCCGCCGGCCGCCCCGGCGCTGCCACGGAGCAACGGCAAGACCGGAAGACCGACCGTGCCAGCTGGTCAAGCCGTTGAGGTCGACCGGCTCGTCCACCGCGACGGCCTGATCAGCCTCAAGGGCGAGGAATACCAGGTCAGCAACAGCTTCGCGGGACGCCGAATCACCCTGCGACTCGATGGACACCTCATGCACGCCATCGCCGACGAGACACTCATCGGCACCTGGCCCTGCCCCGTGAGCCGCGGCCAACTGTCCTCCTTGCGCGGAGCCAGGACCGCCAGCGGGCGCCTTCCCGCACCGGCCTTGTTGGCCGGGGCCATGCGGGTGCAGCGACGGGTGAGCGACAGCGGCCGGATCATGGTCACCAGCCAGCGTCTGAAACTCGGCAAGAAGAACGCCGGCAAGCTGGTCACGGTCATCATCGCGGACACCCACTTCCGCATCCTCCACGAAGGCGAAGAGATCGCCGTCAAGGAGCGGAGGAATCCCGGCCCCATCAGCAAGATCCGAGTCGTATCCAAACGCGAGGACAGCCAGAGGGCGTCAAGCATCTCCTGAGACACACATCAGTACGTCAAGCAACCACTGATGACGAACCGTCAAACATGTCCCGATACCTCACAGAGCCATGGTACGCCGTCCTGCGCGCCAACCCCAAGACCCTCACCGTTCCGCACATGTTCAACGGCACCGGCCGGACCGTCGTCCACGCCGACCAGAACCACTATTCCGGAACGTCGACGCTGCCCTACGACAAGGTCACCGGCCGGATGAGCGCCGAAGAGATGCGGCAGAAGCAGAACCCCGCCGACTGAGGTCCCGACCGTGCCGGTAACCCGGCCTGCCATCGCCCGGCTCGCAGTACCTCCGGCAGTCCCACTGCATGTACACGACCGGTCCGGCACGACCCGCCGGCCGGTCCGCCGCCCCTCCCACTTCCCGCCTTGTCCAACAGGGAGTTCGTCATGCCCAGCCCCACCCCGTACACCAGTCTCGGCGCCTGGATGGACGCCGTACGGATACAGCGCGCGGCTGCCCAGGACGTGGCCCGGCTCCTCGCCGACACCCTGCGCCAGCAGTTCCCCGGTGCCGCCTACCTCACCCTGCATCTGGACCCGGAACGGGACGCACTCACCCGCCTGTCTCCCGGCACGGTCCGCGACGCCACTGGCCGTGTTCTGCACGACTTCGAGCTCAACCACCGCTGGCTGCCGCCCGTCGAGGCCGGCAGCCAGCTGGAGGCCGCATGGAGCCACTTCCGCCCCTTCGACGCGTTCGACCTGCGGCAGGTGCTCCGCCTCCTCGACAACGGGGGAAGCCGCTTCGACAACTACCCCGAGGACCTGCGCACCGAGGACGACACCCCCGAAGGCGTCTGGCTGCCGTGCCTGCTGCTGTCCACCTCAGCCCGACCGGACAGCTGGCCGGACGCCGACGACCTCGGCAACATGCTGCTCCGCCCGTACCACGCCCCACAGCACCAGCAGTAACAACCCCGCGCCGCACCCCTGAAGGAGAAGGCATGAGACACCGCACCAGACGTCACCTCTCCACACGCGCCATGCCCGACACCCGCACCGTGACCCCCGACCGGCGGTGTGTGGACTGCGGAGCGCCCGGCACCCAAGTCGTTGCCGTCCTGCCCCGGCCCGACGGCAACGCACGCCGGGTCCTGGCCTGCCCCGTCCACGCCGCCGCACGAGGCCGCTGACCCGCCAGGCCCCGACAGAAGCACCGCGCTCCCTTCCGCCTGACCGCGCCGGGCCCTGGGGTGGGGCAACTGAAAAAGAGGTTGCCCCACCCCAGAATCTAGGTATTATTGAACATGTCGACGGGGTGGCACCCTCCGACACCGCCGAAAGACCGTCACCTCACCTCCAGGGAGCCACACATGGCCACCGCGATTGCCCCTCCGCTCGCAGAACTCACCGAGTCCGACGACCTCCCCCCGGTGGTCTACCTCGACGCGGCGGACATCGTCCGCGACACCTGCAACGCCCGCGAGACCGACACCGCCCCGGACGAGACCCTCATCAGCTCCGTCACATCGCTCGGCATCCAGGACCCGATCAGCGTCCGGCCACTCCCGGACGGCACGTACGGAGCTTTCAAGGGCTGGCGCCGGGCCCAGGCCCAGCAGGCCGCCAACACCACCGCCGCCGCCGAGCAGCGCGAGGTACGCAAGGTCCCCGCGTACGTCCACGCGGATCTCGTGGGGCGTGACGGATGGACCCGGCTGCTCAGCCTGATCGAGAACGACCACCGTAAGGGCATGGCCGAGCGGGACAAGGTCCGCTCCGTCGAGCTCGCGCTGGTCGGGATGAGCGAGGTGGAACAGACCCGGGCCGTCAAGGCCCTCAGGGTGCGGCGGGGAGCGGTCAAGCACGCCCGCACCGCACAGCGGCTGAACGACGCGGCGCTGCGGCGTGCGTCGGCGGAGGGTATGGACTTGGAGCAGACCGCGCAGCTCGCCGAGGTCGCCGATGTCCCGGGTGCCGAGCGGCGGCTTCAGAGCGCGCTGCGCCGGGACCGGGAGAAGGGTGAGGGCGGGCGCGGGCACTGGGATCAGGAGATGGCTCTGATCAAGGCCGAATTGGCCGACATCCAGGCTCATGCGGTGGCGATCGGGGCTCTGAAGGAGGCGGGGATCCGGCTTCTGCCGTCCCGCAACCATGTGCCCTTCGGTGAGAAGGACACCTCACGGCCGCTGTCGGAGCTGACCACCCCGCTGGGCAACCCGCTCACCGAGGCCAACCACGCCGGATGCCCCGACCACAGCGCCCGCCTGGACGAAGCCCACCAGCCGGTGTGGCACTGCGCCGACCCCGCCGCCCACGGACACAAGATTCGCCCCGAGGCACGGAAGGCGAAGAACCCGCTCTCCCCCGAGGAAGCGGCCAAGCGCAGCAACTCCATTGCCAGCACCCGGGCATGGAAGGCCGCACGCGCGCTCCGGCACGCCTTCCTCACCAAACTCTGCCGCGCCAAGACCCTGCCCGAAACCGCCCGCACCTTCGTCCTCCAGCACTTCGTGACCCGCTGCGCCGACAAGCGCGACCCCGAGGTCCTCGGCGCGATCCTCGGAGCCAAGCCCGACAGCAGCCCGGCGCCGCTGAACGCGCCCAAGTCCCGGGACACCGCGCTCCTGTTCGCCAACGTCGCCGCCGCCTTCGAGTACGACCTGCGCGAGGACAAGGCCTGGACCGACCCCGGCCCCAACGCCGCCGCATGGCTGCTGCTCCTGGAATCCCTCGGCCAGGACACCAACGACTACGCCCTCTCCGAGGTCGAAGACCAGGCCGTCACCCGATACCGGCCCACCAGCAACACCCCCGACCGGACCGCCTGACCCGCACCCGGCACGGGGCGGCGCGCACCGCCGGGCCGCCCCGGCCACCCCCGAAGAGACCGCCGAGTTCGAACCTCTACGGCCCGCCCCCGAGAACTGGGCCTGACCGCCCCTCACCAGACCTGCGCTGGGCCCGGCCAGCGCGCTCCTGTCCTGGCAGCACCTCCGGCACATCCCGCCACGGAAGGCCGACCACATGAACGTCGCAACCGTCTACATCCCCGCCGCACTTGGCCTGTGCGCGCTCACCGGCGCACTCACCGGCCATCTCGCCGCGCGCCACTTCTACGCCCTGCTCACGCTGGCTCTGCTCATCCGGGGCATCGCCGACTTTCTCCAGGGCAACCCCCTGCACACCGCCACCGACGCGGCACTCACCGCGTACTACGTCTGGCGCTGGTGGAAGAACGGCGGCGGAGACGACACCAAGCGCCGACTGCGCCGCCTCGCCCGCCGCTTCACCCCGACCCCCCGCACCCCCCCCACCACGGCCTGAACAGCACCCGCCCCCGCAGCCGGGGCCGTCACCGCCCATGGACGGCCCCGGTCACCCAGGCCCGCAGCAGCCGCCGCATAGCCCCGCCTGCCCGGTCCGGCCCTGGCCTTGCCCGGCCGTCCTTCACACACCAAGGAGATCACCATGTCCGACACCACGCTCACCGACGTCTGCGCCTACATCCGCAAGCTGCCCGGCCGTGCCGACATCGCGGCCGTCCAGGAAGCCTGTGCCCAGCAGCTCCTCACCCTGGACCGCGAAGCCCGGCCCGTCATCGCCTCCGGCCGCCGCGCCAGGATCGCCGGCATCCGGCCCGCCTTCCTCGCCGGACTGACCGGCACCGTCCAGGAACCCAACCGGGGCGCCACCCGCTGGCAGTTCCTCCTCGACGAGGACTCCACCAACGCCCTGCGCCGCGACCCCCGCACCACCTTCACCGTCCCCGACGACACCGCACGCTTCCGCATCCCTGGCAAGGGCATCCCCGCCGGATGCATCGAACTCCTCGACGCCTAAGCCCGGCCCGCGACCCGCACCGCGCGGGAACAGCCCGACACCCCGCTGTTCCCGCGCCCCACACCAGGGCCCGTCCACTGCCCGACCCCGCACCTCCCGGCCGACCGGCCGCCAGCACCGGCCCGCCCGATACACACCGTTCCCGACCCTGCGGTGCTGCCCGCAACACCACCCGCACGAAGGCCTGCGCCCCTCGCATCCATGGAGGTCCCCGGATGTCCACCGCTCCCCTGGTGCCCGTCAGCGGCACCGTGACCGGCGACGTCGAATGCCGCATCACCGAGACGGGCACCGTCATCGCCCGCTTCCGGCTCACCGCCCGCCCGCGCGAATGGGATGCCCGGGCCAGGGCCTGGCGCGACGGGAAGACCGTCGCCTACATCTGCACCGTGTGGCGGGACCTGGCACGCAACGCAGCCGAATCGCTGACCGACGGCGTCGCCGTCCTCGTGCACGGCCGCGTCACCGAAGTCCGTGACAGCACGGTGTGGTTCAGCGTCGACGAGCTCGGCATCAGTCTGCGCCAGCGCATCGCCTACACCGAGCAGAGCCTGCCCAGCCCCCAGGCCGCCGCCCCCATCAGCACACCGCAACCCGCCGCCATCCCAGCCGCGCGCCCCGCACCGCAGCCCGCCGCCGCGCCCGCCCGCAGTGCGCGGACGGACACCCGGCCCCGCTGGTGGGAAACCGAACGCTCCCAGGGCTGGCCCGGATTCGCGCCCGCCAGCGCCGATGCAGCGGTCCGCGCCCCTGGGGGCCGGTAACCCTACCCCCCGGGAGGGCGTGCCCTGCCGCCCGGCCCTCCTCTTCTCGCCCTCCACGAGGATATTCGCCAAGCCCGGCGCCACGCCTTCCTCTCAACAGTCCTCGTTTGGCCCGCTGTTGTCCGATGTCGATGTCGTGGTCAATTGGGGTCTGTGCGTCGACCCTTTGATCGACTCGCCCGCACCCGCAACCGCACCCCGCCCACCTGGGGCACGCCGATCGTTCCGGGTGAACATCGATGACCTTCGGTTATGAACACCGTCTGTATCGTCAAGTGGCTGTCACAAGCGGGTGCGATAGCCCGCGGCCGGGCGAAGGGGTAGCAATGCGAGTGTTCCGGGTAGAGGCCGTGGTGTGTGCCGAGAGTCACGAGGTGCTGGTGGGGGACGCGGCGCAGCAGGGGGACACGGAGCTCCTGGCGGCCGAGTCCGCTCGGGAGCGGGAGCCCGAGGCCGAGGCGTTTCGGTGGCCGGGAGGGGATCAGATACTGATCTTCACGCGTGGCGAGCTGGTGACGCTCGCGATCGAGGGGTGGGATGCGGCGCCGCCGAGCGATGCGGAGCGGGAGTCGGGATGGGGGTGGGAGTCGTGCGGCCGATGGGGTGTCATGGACGAACTGTTCGCCGGGGACATGGGCCCTGGGGGCCCGGCGTTCACCTCGGCCGGATTTCCGATGATGCCTCCGGGGCCGTACGTGGTGCGGGCTAGAGCTGCGGGGCGCTCCGCCCCGGACTTTGCCGACCTCGACGAGGAGGGGCCCGGGGCGGAGCGGTACCTGGTGCAGTACTGGCCGGAGTGACCGAGCTATCAGTCGTCCTCGGCGAACTCCCAGCGTTGCTGCGGGACTCCGCTGCACGACCACATCTGGGGGACGTCACCCTGGTTCTGTTGCAGCGCGTCGATGCACTGTGCCTGGTCCGAGGCGGGCCGCAGGGTGAAGTCCTGACGCGTCTGTGGCACCCTCGCGAACACGAATTGCTGTGCGGAGGTGTTGTTGCACGTGGCGACGCGCAGCGGGCTCGCGTTCACGGTGCTCCCTGCGTCGTCGAGGCAGAGCGAGGTGTCGTGCGCCGGGTGCAGGATCGTCGTTCCGCCCGGCCCGTCCTCGAACCACCACCACTGCTCGTCGCCGTCGAGGTCGGACCACTCCACTGTCCGAGTGCCGGAGCCGCCGGCCTGTGCGACCGCCAGCACGTACTCGTTGGCATGGGTGAACAGCTTGACCGGGCCGTGCCAGGCATCGGTCGGGTCGGCCAGTGCCCTGGCATTCGGGGGGCTGCTTGCCTCAGCCCTCGCGGTGGCCGGTCCGTTCGCGGAGACCGGAGACCCGGTAGAGCGCCCAGCATCGACGTCGTTCACCACGTCGATGCTGAACTCGTCACCGTCCAGGATGCGATCGAGCGCGTACCAGTCGGCGAGCTCGTTGCCCCCCAGACGGTTTTGCGAGCCGTCGATAGCGCGCGCGGAGTATCGGTTCAACAGGTTTCCTGCGCTGTCGCGCGCGGCCGCGCCCTCCTTCGTCGACGCGAACGGGAACTCGTCGCACTCGCGGCTGCGCTGCCCGGTGACCGGGTCGACGACATAGTCGGCCGGCGCCGACACGGCGATGCAGGTCTTCCTCGCGTAGTAGCGGTTCTGACGGACCGCCTTTGCGTTTCCCGTCATGCGGTGGAGGAACTCGCCGGGCGTTCCCGGGACGAAGTCCTTGCCCGGCCACTTGCCCGGGATCGTCTTGCCCGGCCACTTCGGGTCGGTGTTCGCGGGCTGGGTGAACGCGTCGAGGATGTGCTGGGCCGCCTGCGGCATACCGTAGGACGGGCTCGTGTGATACCGGAGGAACGGCATCACGCGTGGGAAGACCGTGCCCTGGTTGAACACCAGGCCTTGCTCTTGGATCCGAGGCGTCCACAGGTAGCGTGCGGAGTCGAAACGCACCAGATCCGGTGCAGTGCAGGCGACTTCCTCGTGCCCCGAGACGCACGCCTGGATGCGGCTCGTCGTCGGCGGGTTCTCCGGGGTGTACGGCTGGAAGATCCCGGCGAACACGGCGGTCGCCAGCTTCTCGCGGGTCTTCTGGTCGCCGGCCGACGGGTCGGAGCCGAAGGAGTACGAGTACGTGGTACGCCCGGCCCGGCTCAGTGCGGTCCAGGCGGCGACAGGCGCGGCCTGATAGCTGCCGCTGCGTTGGGCACAGGATGTGGCGGGTTTCGGATCCCCGAGGCATTCCATCCCGACTTCCAGTTGGGAGCCGAGCACGATGCCCAGGTTGAACTCCGGAATCTTGCCCTTGCCCGCGTCGCCATCCATGTAAGGAGTCGAGAAGTTATCGACGGCCAGCCGGAGCCCGACGAGGCGCCCAGTGGCCGGGTCATTGCTGCGCGAGCCCCAGCCGACCAGCGTGGACCGGAACTTGACGCTGCCGAAGTAGACGGCCTTGGAGGCGTCGTAGACGCTGTAGGTGATGGTGCGCCACTGGCAGTACGAGTAGTGGTCCCGCACCCAGCCGTGGTACTTGCCGCTGCCGTCACCGCGGGTCTTCTGGTCGCGGCAGTCGTCCAGGCTGATGTGCGGCGGGAGTCCGGCAGCGAGTGGCTGCAGCCTGCCGGCGTCAGCCCCCTCGCCCTGGCCGGAACGCGCCGCCGCCCGCTGCTGGGCATCCGGGCCGGCTCCCGAGGTGAGCGCCGCCCGTACGTCGTCGGCCGCAGCGTCGGACGGGGATCCTGCGGGGGTATCGGCGCGGATCACGACGTGGGTGCGGCGCGCTGCCTGCGCGGCCTCGGCGGCGGTGTCGCCGGCGAGAAGGCGGACGGGCGCAGGAGCGACGCGGACCGTTGGGATGTCTGCGTGTGGGGTGGGATGCGTGGCGCGGGCGCCCGTGGCTCCAGTGGTGGCGCTGCCCGCACCGGCGCTTCCGAGGACGAGCAGTGCCGCAGTGCCGACGGCTAACGAGAGGCGTAAGGCCCCCGGGGCTCGCAGAGAGCGAGAAGAGGCAGTCATGGGTCTCCTGGTTCAACTCGGGTCGAGCCAACACATTCGACGGAGCCAGGAAGTTAGCATGTTCATGACGGGCGCACCTTTCTCGCCCCGACACTTCCACAAGTGGACGCCGCCCTACCCGAGCGGGGCACACGGAGCCGCGGCGTAGCGCTCCGCAGGCGGGCGAGGGCAGTGCCGGTCATCGTGCTGGCGGGAAAGCCGGTCGTCGGGAACGACGCTGTTCACCTCTGAGGGTGCGCACGGCAAGACGGACGGCTCCTGGGAATAAGGACCCTTGCCCTGAACCAGCCGCCCGGAAGGTAGAGGCATCAAGCATTCGGGGAGCAGCAGTCCGGAAAAGCTACGCGTGCAGTCCGTGCTCCTTCGCCGGCCCGCGTGGTCTGCTGCTCGCCGCCCTGTACGCCGAGGTCGAGACCGTCCGCGACAACCGCCTCCGCGCCGGCTTGGGGCATCACCGGCCTCATCCGCCACGCCGCCACCTGCAGCACACCCGAACCGGCATCATCTGCCCCGACGCCGGAGAAGACTTCACCGCCCTCGAAACCCAAGTCCGAACCCAACTCACCCAACCACCCCGCAAGCCTGTCGACCTCGCCGCACACCAGACCGGACGAACACTCTGCGACGACCGCCAAGCCCACGCCTGAATGCCCCGTCCAGCCCTCCTCACTGCACGACACAATGACAAAGACATCCAGCCCGTCATCGACACTCCCTGCTGACACGAAGGACACCGACCATGGACGCGATGGGCACCCCCACCGAACTGCTCCTGGAACTCGCCGCTTCCAGTCGCCACCTCCAGGACCCCGCCGAACTCACCGCAGCGCTCCAAACCGGGCACCGCATCTGGTGCACGGGCCTCGCGGACGTCCAGCGAGCCACCCACGCCGATTGCCGCGGCCTGAGCGATGACGCGCTGTCCATACGCTGCCAGGAAGCCGGCGCCCCGTGGGAGGACGGCGCATCGCGCAGCGAGGCGATCTCCAACCTCGTCTTCGCCCTGTGGGATGCATCGCCCGCCGCCATGGCCTACACCGCGTTGGAGCGGCGCGCCGGCGCCGTAGGGGTGTGCCTGCTTCCCGAAGAAGACGTGTAACCCGGCGGAGGCCTCGACACCCGCTCACCCGTTTGGCATTATGGAACCTGTCGCACCCGGCGGGGTGCGGACCCGTCCGAATGCCTTGGGAGAACGTGATGCCGAAGCCCGCGAGCGAGCGCCTCGTGGACACCGCGCAGATCTGCGCGGAGTTCGGCACGCACAAATCCCGCATCAGCACCTGGTACAACGACCGCGAGAACAGCGGCTTTCCCGACGCCCGCCCGGGCGAGGGCCGCAAACGCCTGTGGGCGTACGACGACGTCGCCGCTTTCTTCGCCGGCCGCGAGGCATCCCGGCCGGCCCACAAGCTGCCCGCCGACTTCTACTCGGCCGACCAGGGCGAGCTGCTCACCACCACCGAGGTGTCCCGCCTTCTGGGCCTGAGTCCCTCGACCATCTACTGGTGGCTCAAGAACCTGCCCGGCTACTTCCCCGCCGCCGACGAGAGCATCTCCGGTATGAAGTGGCGGCGCTCCACCATCGCCGCCTGGGTGGCCAGCCGCCCCGGTAAGGGCCGGCGCACCGGCTCCGCCAGCAAAGCAGCCCCCTTGCCGGCCGTGGCCGCCGACGGCCCCGACGACGAACTCCTCGGCACCAAGGAAGCCGCCGCCCTGCTCGGCTACAAGAGCCTGGCCAGCTTCTCCAGCGCCCTCTACCAGGGCAACCTCCCCGAACTCAAAGAGACCGACGCCGACCGCCCGGGCCCGCGGGGCACCGACGTGAAGCTGTGGACCCGCGCCCGTATCCGGCGCCAGGCCCAGGCACGCGGAACGAGCACCGCCCCGGCAGCCCCTAGCGGCAGCCCGGACGAACTCCTTGGGGCAGAGGAAGCCGCCCGTATCCTCGGATACAGCAGCGCAGCCAGCCTCACCGGCGCCCTGAAGCGCGGCCGGCTCCCCGAACTCGAGGAACCCGACGCCCTCATCGCCCAGCCGGGCGGCCGCGGACGCCCCCAGCGCACCTGGAAACGCGCCCGCCTCGAGCACCTCGCCAACCAGCGAGCATCCACCTAAATAACGGCACATACCGGGTCGTGGCCCGGGATACAGTGACTGTGGCATTCGGCTGTGGGCTCGACGAGACGCCCCGGCGGGCCGGATGACCACCTGATGGCCGGTATAGAAGGGGAACGCCAACCCCTTCTTCCGCGGCGGGTCCAGTACCCGCCGCGGGCCGGCCATCAGCTCTCTCACCACGGCTCGAAGTCCCGCTCCATCTGCGGTCCAGGGCGTTCATGGCCACTCGGGGCGATGGCCGAACGGGCGCCTCCCCGAACTGTGTTCATCGCTGTCATGACGCCTGGTGCAGGCGCCTTCCACGGCCGCTTACCACGGCGCTGGACTGCGTGGTAAGCGGTCGTGGCCGCATTGAGACCGCTACAGGGTGCCGGTGGTAAGTGAGCCGGTATGCGGCACGGCGATCTTGAGGGACGGGGGTACGGCCGGCGACGGCCGCCCCCGCCAAGGTCACGTGTCCAACGCACCGCCCGGAGTTCTCATGCCGACCACGCTCGTGGACCGCCCCGTCCGACCGCCCGCCCGGGAACAGCTTCTGCAGTACCTCTTCCAGCACCGTGCGGCCACCACCGCGCAGTTGCAGGCCATGGTGTCGCCCTCTCCGCATCCCGAGACACTCCGCCAGAGCCTGCGCAGGCTTCGCGCGGAGCAGCTCGCCCAGTCCGTCGTGCGTGCGCACCATCAGAGCGTCTGGTCTCTGACCGCGCGCGGGCAGCAAGCGGTGCTTTCCTGGCCGCAGTTCCGGGGTCGGCGCCCGTACCGGACGGGGCCGCTGGGGCTGCGCAGCGTCCATACCCTGACGGTGACCCGTACCGCGGTCGCTTTCCTCGAGGATGCCCGGGCGAGGGCGGACGAGTGCTCGCCCCTGGACTGGGAGCCGGAGGTTGCGCACCCGGTCCGGGATGGAGCCGCAGACGGCGAGCGGATGCTGATCGCCGATGCGCTGCTGCGCTATACCCGTACCGGCCCCGACCGGGCGCTGCTGCGCGCGTTTGTGGAAGTCGACCGGGCTACTGAGTCCGCCGAGCGCTTGGCGGCGAAGCTGATCACCTATGCGCGCTTCCACGCCGCTCCGGCCTCAACTCCGGTCGGGCGGCGTCAGGGTGGAGGTGCGGGCGGGTTGATGGTGCCGTGGCAGCGCAGCTATCCCGTTTTTCCGCGGGTGCTGTTCGTGCTGACGGGGGCCGGGCCGCGGGCGCTGGCGCAGCGGATCGCCGATCTTCAGGCGATGGTGCGTCAGCACCCGCTCGTGAGCCGGTTCGCCGCGGCGGTCCCGCTCGGCGCTGCGGTCCTTGAAGAGATCGAAGAGCAGGCGGCTTCCGCCGATGTATGGCTGCCGTTGACGAACGGCTCCAGCCGGTGCAGCTGGATGTCCCTGTGAGCGGCCGATCGCCCGGCGGGCGCCGGAAGCAGCCTTGAGCTGACCTCGCCCGGAAGCACCTGCTCGCAGACGTTCCCCCTGCACGGAGTCACGATGCCGCCTGCCTGCATCTCCTTGCCCGTCCAGCCAGTGGCCGGCTGTCCCGGCCCGGCCACGTACGCCACGGCCGCCCCAGAAAGCTGTGTGCCCGGGCGTGACGTCAACAAGGCGGGGCGGGGCGGGAGGGGGCCGCGCCGTTTTCGCGCTGACCGGCAGCGCATCCTGCGCCGGATGCTCTGCCGTGGCCTGCTCTTCGACGGTCTGCGCCTTGCCGCAGACGGAGGCGAGTGGCACCAGGCGCACCTCGTACATCCGGCTCTTGACGGTCTGCGGGCCGACTGGCGTCAGGTAGTGGGGCACATTGTGCGCGCCATGACGGCACTGGCCCACCAGGACGCCTGCGTGGTGCGCGCCAGTCGCGAGGCGCTCGCCGCGAAAGCGACCTCACTGGCGGGCCGCGAGGTGTCGGTCCATCAGATCAAGCGGGCCGTACGACTGCTGCGGCACAGCCAGCTGCTGACCACGCTGGAGGAGGGCCGGGCTCCCGGCGCGGACCATCCGCGAGGGAGTGTTCCGCTGTACGCGCTGACCGTTCCCGTTGTCGCCGAGGCTGCGCTGCCGTGCCGCGTGCCGGACGGCCGCGGCCGCGGTCAGCACGAGCGAACGGTGGAGCGGGCCCGGCGGGTCCATCGTGCCCTGGGCATCCCAGAGATCGCCGAGGAAGACGCTGGGGAAGGATCTGCACCCCAAAACCGTGGTTTTCACCACGGGGGTACTACCCCCCTACCCCCCACGAGGGCCGGACGCGAGCGGCACCGCGATCCGCTTCGGGCTCCCCGGTCCCGGCGCGGCCGGGTCAGTCCTGCGGCGCGTGCACGGTACGCGGCACGGCTCCTGGCTCGAGAGGTACCTGCGGGCAGTGCGTTCGACCGGATCCGGCCGGGGCAACAGGCCAAGCTCGTCGCACCGTTCGCTGCTGCGGGCTGGTCCGGCGCTGACGTCGGCTGGGCACTGGCCCACTCCCCCGACTCCGTCGAGCACACCTGGTCCGCACGCGTACGCCGCCCGCTCGGCTGGGCACTGGTCCGCCTCCGCCTCTGGCTGGACCCCGACGGCCGCCCCCTGCCCAGCCGGTGGGAGCAGCTCGGCGGTGCCCCCTGGCAGGCGCGCGGCCGCCACGGTGCTCTGCCCGGCGTCCGTGCTCAGCTTCCCACCGCGCAGGACACGGCTCCCGCTCCCAGACTGCTCACCTCGCACAGCGCATGGGATGAGAGCTGGGACACCGAACGTGCCGGGAGCGGCCCGGCCGGCGCCCCTCCCAACTCCGCCTACCTGTCCGCCCGCCGAACCCTGGCCGATAGCCTGACCCGCCGAGGAGGCTTCCCTTGCTGACGTCGGGCCTGCCGACCGGCAGCTCAGGAGCCGTAGCGTTCCGGCTTGGGTGCCCGGGCCAGCAGGCGGTCGGCTGCCTGCATGACGTTGATACGCCCCTTGATGACGTCGACCACGACCTCGGTGATGGGCATCTCCACCCCGTAGCGGTGTGCGAGGGCCAACAACGCCGCGGACGACTTCACGCCCTCCGCCGTCTGCTTCGTGGCCACGGTCGCCTCGTCCACCGTCATGCCCTGACCGAGGCGTTCACCGAACGTACGGTTGCGGGACAGTGGCGAGGAGCAGGTGGTGATGAGGTCGCCGACGCCGGCGAGGCCGGAGAAGGTGAGGGGGTCGGCCCCGAGAATGACGCCGAGGCGTGCGGTTTCGGCGAGGCCGCGGGTCATGAGGAGGGCGGTGGCGTTGTCGCCCAGTCCCATGCCGCCCGCCAGGCCGACGGCGAGCGCGATGACATTCTTGACCGCGCCGCCGAGTTCGCAGCCGACAACGTCCGTGTTGGTATAGGGCCGGAAGTAGGTGGTCAGGCAGGCCTGTTGCAGGGTCTTGGCCACGGTTTCATCGGTGCTGGCGATGACGGAGGCGGCGGGCTGTTTCTCTGCGATCTCGCGGGCCAGGTTCGGTCCGGACACGACCGCCACCCGGTCCGCGGGCACCCGGGTCACCTCGGTGATGAGCTCGGACATGCGCAGGCCACTGTGGGTCTCGATGCCTTTCATCAGGCTCACCACCACGGTTTGCGGCTCGATCAGCGGCGCCCACTGGGTGAGGTTGGCGCGCAGCGACTGGGCCGGGATGGACACCACCATGAAGTCGGCCCCGACCAGGGCCTCGGCGGGGTCGGTGGTGGCGCACAGCGTCGTCGGCAGCGCGATCCCCGGCAGGTAAGCGGGGTTCTCATGACGGTTGTTGATCGCGTCGGCAATCTCGTCGCGGCGGGCATGCAGCAGGACGTCGTTGCCGGCGGCGTCGGCGAGGACCGCCGCGAAGGCCGTCCCCCACGACCCGGCCGACAGAATGGCGATCTTCATCGAGGTCCTTGTGGTGCGTCGGGGATTGAGTGAGGGAGCTTATGGGGTGCTGCGGGCCCAGGTCGTGCCGAGTAACAGCCGGCCGGCGGACCAGCTGTTGACGCAGTAGTCACGGACCACGGCTCGGGATGCCTTGGCGGGCAGGGCCTCCAGGCCTACGGCGACAGTGACCGGGCCGCCAGCGGAAACGCAGCGCGCCCAGGAGTCGTCGACCGGGCTAAGCAACTGGTGGGGGCATCCGTCGAGGCTCAGGGTCACGTCGGCGGCGTTGTGCAGGTGCAGGCGGTCGCCGATGTCGTGCAAGGAGTGGTCTGACGCGGTCAGTTGGAGAGCTGCGGCCAGGCCGCGCATGCGGGCCTCGATCGTCTCGTTGTCGCAGCGGAGGATTCCGGCCGGGTGAGTCAGCAGCAGATACGCGTGGTAGTGGGGAGGTCGCGTGGCGATCCAGGTATGGGTGCCCTCTGACGCGAGCAACCGGAGCAGCTGTGGGGTGGGCTCGATGGTGAGGTATCCCTGTGATGCGGTCATGCCTCGGACCGGCTGTCGAGTGTGGCGCTGCCTGTCTCGATCATTGTGCTGAGCCGGATCGGGTCGCACAGGGCGCCCGGGCCGGTAGGGGGTACGGCCCAGTAGCTCGCGCGGGTTCCATCCGGCTCGTTGTCCCCGATCCTGGGCACGCCGATGTAGTGGCCGAGACCGAGGTACGTCGCGTACCGGCCGAGGCTGGGGCCGGGCGGGGAGCTCGGCACGAGGGCGTAGAAGCGGCGCCCGCGCGGGTCGTGGATGACGGGCCCGCGCAGCGACTGCAAGACCGTGCTGGCGGTCGCCGGTTCCGCGCCGGCCGCCATGGCGTACACCAGCTCATCGGCCAGGCGGACAGCGGAGAAACGTCGGCCGAGTGCGAGGACGGCGAGGCGGCCGTCCGTCCACTGCCGGCGCGCGTCGCCCGGACGGTTGAGGCTGTCGGCCAGCCACGCCGCGGCGGCGGCCTCTCGCTCGGCGTCGGTGCTGATGGCGCGCATGGTGGCCTCTCTCAAGTCCCCGTATTGGATGGCGTGTTGGGAGTAGCGTTTCTGATACGCACTGTGATGGACAGGGAATGGGCGTCCGCTGGTGTCCGCTGCCTGGCGGACACGGCGGACAGCACGGGAAGATCCTTATGGACGAGTCGTTCGGCGAGGCCCTCAGGCGCCTGCGCGGCACGCGGTCGCTACGTGACGTGGCTCACCTCGCGAACTGCGGCAAGAGCTACGTCAGCGATCTCGAACAGGACAGGAAGGCACCGTCTCCCGCCATGGCCGCGGCTCTCGACGAGGCCCTCGGCGCCGACGGGGAACTGCGCACACTGGCCGCCGTACCACCGAGGGCGTCGCTGTCCGCGCAGGCCGCCGCCCTCCAGGCCGGACTTCTCGACGCTCTCGCTGCGGGCCCCCTGACGGCGATGTCGATAGAGGAGGTGGAGTACGCCGTGGCCCGCCATGGCAGAGCCACCCGCATTCGGCCCGAGCGCGAGCAACTGCCCGAACTCATTGCCGACTTCGCCGATCTCAACCGGCTCCTGGCACACCGGCACCCCGCACCGGTGCGACGGCGCCTGACGGTGGCCGCAGCGCAGATGTCCGGTCTCATGGCCCTCACGCTGCTGAAGCTCGGCGACCCCGCGGCCTGCAAGTGGTGGCGCACCGGACGAGCAGCCGCCGCGGCGGCCGAGGACCGGACGGCCCTGTCGTGGATGTACGCGCAGGAGGCCTACCAGCTCTACTACGGAGGCGACCTGTACGGCGCGGTCGAGCTGGCCGTCCGGGCCCGGCATCTGGCCGGCGGGTTGCCGTGCGTCGGGCCGGCTCTGGCTGCTCCGCTGGAGGCCCGGGCGCACGCCCGTCTCGGCCGGAGGGAAGAGACGGATATCGCGCTGCGGGCCGGCGAGGCGGCGCTGGAACGGCTCGACAGCGAGCTGCGCACTGGGTCGGCGTTCGGGTACTCCGAGTCGCAGCTGCGCTTCCACGCCGGGAACGCCTGGACGCATCTGCACCAGACGGGGCGGGCCCGTGCCGAGCAGGAGCGGGCGCTGGAGTTGTACCCGCTGGGCGACCACACCGACCGGGCGTTCATCGGCCTCGATCAGGCCATGTGCTACGCGATCGACGGCGACCTCGCCACAGCCGCGGCCCACGCCACGGCCACCATCGTGGCCCTCCCGCAGGAGCACCGGAGCCCGCTGATCATCTACCGGGCGCGGGAACTGGCGGATAGAGTCCCCGGCGCGCGGACCCTGCCCGAAGGCACAGTGCTACGGGAGGTGCTGGCGCTACCCGCGGGAGAGGGATAGCTGATGACGGTAGCGATTGACCGGGCCACCGAAGCAGACGCCGATGTGATCTCGGAGATCCTCGGAGAGATCGAGGCCTACTACGGAGGCGCCGAGACTCCCGGCAACGTCAACCAGATCCGGACCGCCCTGTTCTCGCAACAGCCAGCAGCAACCGTCCTCCTCGCTCGCGACGACAACCAGGTCCTGGGCCTGGCCTCCTACTCTCTGCTGTGGCCGGCAGCCGGGGCCGACACCTCGCTCTACCTCAAGGAGCTGTACGTACGGGAGCCTGCCCGACGACGCGGCATCGCCCAGCTACTCATGGCCCGACTGAAGGAAGAGGCAGCCGCGGCAGGCTGCTCACGAATCGAGTGGACCGGCGACGCCGACAACCCGCCAGCGCTCGACTTCTACGAGGCTTACGGCGTGGCTCCGAAGGGCGACAAAGTGTTCTACCGCATGGAGCTGTAGCCGGGGCTCAGACCACCGTCGATCGCGACGTCGGTGCCTTTTCTGAAGCAAGCACTGGCTGGCTGGCGGGTGTCATCGCCAGCATTCATGGCTGCTAGAAGTGGTCGGGCAGCCAGGGTTCGAACTCTGCCGTGCTCTGGACGAGAGTCGCGAGGGCCTTCTGCGATGTGGCGTGGACCCCGGCCATGCGGGCGGAGGTCGCGGATCGGTAGCCACCGGCGTACCAGACGGCAAGCTGGCGCCGCGAGAAGGAAACTTGTCCTTCCACATGGGTGGGGGCGATCTCGGCCGCTCCGTCCTTCACCTGAAGCATCCACCGGTCCCACTCGTCGCCGGCCGCGTTCTCGATCTCGATGGGTACGGCGGTGGTGAGGTCGGTGGGCCAGCCGCGGAGCCTGATGGCGTCGGGGATGTCGAGGATGCGCAGCATCCAGGGGTGCCAGGATTCAGCGAGGAGCCGGAAGCGGTGGAGGTTGTGCAGCAGGGTGGGGTAGGGCGGCAGGGCTCCGCGGCGGAATTCGATGGTTTCGGCGCGGGTGTTGTGGCGGCCGAGGAAGGCGAGCATCGCTGCTGCGGCGGGCTGGTTGGCGGCCCAGAAGTCGTGGACGATGAGGCTCACGCCGTGGCGCTCGCGCCGTTTGGTGGCCAGTGACAGGACTCCGGCTGTGGGGTGACCAGGCCGGGTGAAACGGTAGGTGGTCAGGGTGCTTTTGTTCTCCTTCCAGGTGGACCACCAGGCGGGCCGCAGGACGGGGCCGTTCCACTGCTGGGCGAGATCTCGCTGAAGCGCCTGGGCGTCTTCGGTCAGGCCGTGTTCGATCTCGAAGTCCTCGCCGGTGTATGACCTCTTGAGTTCGTCGGTGGCGACGGTCCAGGCGAATACCTGCACGGGGGCTTCCCAGCCGAGCCGGCGGGCGTAGCCGTTCGAGGAGGTGGAGTGCACGGAGATCACCGCGCCCCGCTCGCGAAGGGGGCGCAGTCGCTCGGCGGTCATGCGGGCGCCCAGCTGCTGGCCGCGTTCCTCGGGGGCGACGCATCCGGCGCCGAGGCAGGCGCTGGGGACGGGGGCGCCGCCGAAGAACTGGTCGACGACGAAGCCGAGGCCGCCGGCGACTACCTTGCCGTCGCGGATTGCGATCTGGAGGTCGGCGTGCTCGCGGAGGTCGGTGATGTCGCCGACCCGGTGGCCGTAGCTGCGGGTGGCGAGCTCGTCGTACTGCTGCCATCGGCGGTCGTCGGCCGGGGCGAAGGTCAGTTCGCTCATGGTCGCTTCCTAGTAGTTGGTGGCGTCGCGCACTGTGTCGGGGTCGGTGGGGACGAAGAAGGTCCGGGTGAAGGTCAGCACTCGCTTGCCGGTCTGGTTGTGGCCGGAACTTCGGCAGACGACGATCCCTGTACTGGGGCGGCTGCTGGAGAGCCTGCGGGAGAGGACTTCGGACTGGGCGTAGAGGGTGTCGCCGACGAAGACGGGTGCTTCGAAGCGGACTTCGTCGAGGGCGAGGTTGGCGACGGTCATGCCGCTGGTGCTGCGGACAGTCATGCCGGCGACCAGGTTCAGCGTGACACCTCCGCACACGAGGATGCGGCCCCACTGGGTCTGGCTGCTGTAGTGGGCGTCGGTGTGGATGGGTGCCGGGTTGCTGCTCAGCGCGGCGCCCAGCAGGTTGTCGAGTTCGGCGACGGTCCGGCCTGGCCGGTGCTCGATGACCAGGCCGAGGGTGAGTTCGTCGTAGCCGAGGCCGATGTTCTCCCGGATCCGGCTGTGGGCGATGCGGCGGTAGCCGCGCGGGAGTGTGTCGTTCACCGGGTGCCGTCCACTTCTGCAACCAG
Source organism: Streptomyces sp. WM6378 (assembly GCF_001279695.1). Classification (GTDB taxonomy): domain Bacteria; phylum Actinomycetota; class Actinomycetes; order Streptomycetales; family Streptomycetaceae; genus Streptomyces. Next base: position 31,468 of record NZ_LGDD01000314.1, on the reverse strand, counting down.
AGCGCGCGCGGCGGTGAAGAACGGGGTGCCGACCATCTGCCCGTTCACGGAGGTCACGCCGTTGCCGCTCTTCTCGCCGGCGGCGACAACCGCCCGCGCGTGGGCGATCTCGTCTTCGGTGGGCAGGAAAACCTCGTTGATGACGGCCGCCTGGCGGGGGTGGACTGCCCCCTTGCCGTGGAAGCCGAGTTGCTTGGCTTTTTCTGCTTCGCGGCGCAGCGCGTCGGGGGTGTCCAGTGCGTAGACCGGTGCGTCGATCGCGGGGATGCCGGCTGCGGTGGCGGCGTTGACCAGGGCAGAGCGGACGTAGGCCAGGGTGTCCCATGCCAGGTCGCAGCGGACGGTGGCGGCGTAGTCGGCGGATCCGAAGACCACGCCGCCGAGGCGGGGTGCTTTCAGGATGGCCGGGAGCTTGTCGAAGGCGCGGGGGGTTTCGATCAGGGCCCAGATGTCGGGTGTGTAACCGTCGGTGTCCAGGACGCTGGCGACGAGTTCGATGTCGCGGGCGGATTCGGTCTTGGGGACGAGGATGAGGTCGGGCTTGGCGGTGTAGGCGGCCATGGCCACGAGGTCCTTGGTGCCCTCCAGGGTGAGGGGCGAGTTCATCCGGATGCCGAGCGTGCATGGGGCGCCGGGGCGCTCGAAGAACTGCTGTGCCGTGGTCCGGGCGAGCTGCTTTTCGGGCATGGCGACGGAGTCCTCGATGTCGACGAGGGCGACCCCGGCGCCGGAGTTCTGTGCGGTGTTGAAGCGTTCGGGTGTCAGGGCCGGGGTGACGATCCAGGCCCGTCCGCGGCTGCTGCTGGTGGGGTGCATGGCGGTGCTCACCTTTCGTCGCGCTTGCGCTCGATGAGGAGACCGAGTTGGTAGAGAGTGGCGGCGTTCTTGATCTCGGCGTCGGTGATGTCGATGCCGTAGCGGTCGCCGAGCAGGACGGACAGCTCGACCATGGCGAGCGAGTCGAATCCCGCTTCGTCGAGGCTTGCGCCCGGGGTCAGTGCGTCGGCGGGCAGGTTGAGGTCGTCGCGCAGGATGGCCGTGAGTTCGCCGGTCATGCGGGGAGTCCCTTCGTGTGGATGGGCCGGGGAGACAGGTTGGGCCAGGTGAGGGTGGTGGCGCCCCAGGTCAGTCCGGCGCCGAACGCGGTAAGGAGGAGGCGCTGGCCGGGCGTGATGCGACCGTCGGTGGCGGCTTGCGCCAGGAGGAGGGGGATGGAGGCGGCGCCGGTGTTTCCCACGTGCTCAATGTTGTGGAGCTGGCGGTCTTCGGGGATGCCGAGCTGGCGGGCGGTGAAGCCCGTGATCCGGGCGTTGGCCTGGTGCGGCACGAGGTGGTCGACGTCGGCCAGAGCCCAGTCGGCCGCTGTGGCGGCCTGGCGGGAGGCGGTGGCCATGCGGTCGACGGCGTGGCGGAAGACTTCGGCGCCTTCCATCCGCAGGGCGCCGGGGCTTTGGGCGCGGATCAGGTCGGCGTGGGTGCCGTCGCTGCCCAGCACCACCGGCCCGAGCGCTCCGGCATCTGCTCCGGTGCCGCGTCGCAGCACGACAGCGCCTGCTCCGTCGCCGAACAAGGGGACCGTCGTTCGGTCGTTGGAGGCGGGGAGGCTGGCGAGGCGGTCGACGCCGATGACGAGGACGGACTGCGCTGTGGCGGCCGCGATGAGTGCAGCCGCGGTGGCCAGGGCGTAGAGGAAGCCGGTGCAGCCTGCTGCGAGATCGAAGGCCGGGATGTTGCCGAGGCCGAGCCGGGCCGCCACAGCGGGCGCGGTGGCCGGGCAGCACCGGTCCGGGGTGGTTGTGGCCAGCACCAGTGCCTGTACGGGCGGGGATGAGGAGTGGATCAGGGCGTTCGTTGCGGCGTGGACGGCCAAATCCTCCGTGGTGAGGTCGGATCCTGCGATACGCCGCTGGGAGATGCCGGTACGGGAGCGGATCCACTGGTCCGTGGTGTCCAGCCGTGCGGTGAGGTCGGCGTTGGTGACGACCGTGTCCGGCAGCGCGGCCCCGACCCCGCACAGGATGGCGGCCCGCTCGCCCGACCCGGCCAGCCGGGGTGTGCGGTGGGTACTCATCGGGACGCCTTCAACTGCCGGGCGACGTCGACGATTCGGTCCTCCTGGCCCGCGACCACCTGCCGCTCGCCGAGCGCGAGGAACAGATCGACCGGGTCGACGCCCTCACGGCGGGCGGTGGCCAGCACCGGCTTGCGGAAGCCGGAGAACACCCCCGCCAGGCCGCTGGCCAGGCTGACTGAGTCGATGACCGGCTGCGCCTTCATCAGCCGCGCTTCGGCGACGTCCGCCGCATGCAGTACTTCGCGCAGCCCGATGCCGGTGTCGAAGCCCCGGCGTTCGAGTACAGCCACGAGGACTTCGAGCTGGGTGTTCCCGGCGCCTGCGCCGAAGCCGCGTGCGGTGGCGTCGATGATGCAGGCTCCGGCCTCGATCGCGGCGATGGAGTTCGCGACGGCCAGGGAGAGGTTGTTGTGCCCGTGGAAGATCACGGGGAGGTTGACCGCCGCGGCGATGGCGTGGACCCGTTCGGTCACGTCGGACGGCAGGTAGTGGCCGGCGGAGTCCATGATGCCGACGGCCTGCGCCCCGAACAGGGCGAGCCGGGCGCACTGTTCGGCAAGCTGGCCGGGGCTGGCCATGTGGCTCATGAGCAGGACGCCCTGGGCCTCGGCCCCGAGGTCGCGCACGACGCCGAGGTGGCGTTCAGTGACGTCGGCCTCGGTGCAGTGCGCGGCGATCCGCACCACGTCCGCTCCGTGCGCAACGGCAGCGCGCAGGTCCTCGGCGGTACCCCAGCCGGGGGCCATGAAGACCCCCATTTTGGAGTGGGTGAGAGCGTCGCGGACGGTGTTCAGCATGGCGGCGTCGGGGAGTTTCGCGCGTCCGATCTGGAGGCTGCTGGCGCCCAGGCCGTTGCCGTGGCCGACCTCGACCACGGGCACCCCAGCGGCGTTGGCGGCGTGGGCATACGCGTGCAGTTGGTCGGCGTCGAGCTGATGCCCTACCGCGTGGTGGCCGTCGCGCAGGGTGGGGTCGTGGATGAGCACCGTGGGCCGCTGACCGCTGGTCGATACGTCCATGAGGGGGTTCCCTTCACCGGGACGGGGCGGCGGCGTACTGCTCGGCGAGCAGCAGGGCGGCGCCGTTGATGATGTCGAGATTTCCGGCGTAGCTGGGGATGCGGCCGCCGGTGGCGGTCACCTCCACCACAACCGAGATCCGGTCGTCCTCCAGCTCGACGGAGTTCACCGTGAAGCCGGGCGCGAACGCCTGGACTTCCTCGGCAGCGGCGGTGATGGCGGCGCGGAGCGGGCCGGGGTTCAGGTCGGGTGCCAGGACGGTCATGGCCACCCGGAACGGGGGTGCCGGCCGCGCGGGGCTGAGGTTGACCATCACCTTCGCGTCGGGGGCGTGAGTGAAGGAGCGGATCGCGGCCTGGGTGGTGGCGATGTACTGATCGAGGTTGAGCCGGGTGGCCCGGCCCGCGCTCGCGCTCGCCCCGGTGGACACCACCTCGATGTAGGCCGGGGTGCAGTGCTGAGCCACGGCGTTCAGCACCGGGATGGCCGCCTGGCCGCCGCAGCTGACCAGGTTGATGTGCCGGTGGGCGGCCGCCTGGTCTCCGTTGACGGTGGGCACGATGACAGTGCCGAGCTGCGTGGGGGTGAGATCGATCAGCGTCGTGCCGATCTCGCGCAGGGCCGCCCAGTGACCGGCGTGGACGTCGGCGTTCGAGGCGTCGAAGACCACATCGAAGGGGCCGGATTCCAGCAGGGCGTCGATTCCTCCGCAGGCCGTCGGGCACCCCATGGCGGCTGCCCGCGCAAGGCCTAGGCTCTGCCTGCTGCGGCCCGCCACCAGGCGCAGTTCCAGGCTCTTCGACCCTTGGACCTTGTCGGCCAGGTCGATTCCGATCAGTCCCGCGCCGAGCACCGCGACGCTCGTGCGTCGCTCGCCCACAGGCATAGCTATCCCCATTCTTCTTCGTGGATGACGTACGTGTTGGTAGAAGGGGCCGCCCTTCGCCCCCGGGTCAGGTGACGCAGAGCGCCACGGCGGGCAGATGCGGCGAGTGGGTGCGCACGGTTGAACCGGCTTCCAGGGGGAGGCTGGCGTGCACCGCCCCGGCCAGGACGATGTCCCCCGCCTTCAGGCCGGCGCCGAAGCGGTTCAGCCGGTGTGCGAGCCAGACCAGCGCGCTCAACGGGTGGCCGAGCACTGCCCGGCCCTCCCCCGTGGCCACGGCCACGCCGTTCACACTGATCACCAGCGACTCGGCGGCCAGGTCCATGTCCGCATCGAACGGGACCATGGGGCCGGTCACGACGCGTGCGCAGGAAGCGTTGTCCGCGATGCTGTCCGCCACGGTGATCCGCCAGCCGGTGAACCGGGTGTCGATCACCTCCAGGGCGAGGAACACCTCGGCCACCGCATTTCGAGCGGCATCGACGCTGGTGTCCGGGCCGGACAGGTCGTACCCGAGCCGGAAGGCGATTTCCGCTTCGACCCGCGGCTGCATGAGCTCGCTCCGCACCAGAGTGCTGCCGCTGTGCAGCACCATGTGGTCCAGCAGGACACCGGAATCCGGCTCATCGACACCCATCTGCTCCTGCATCGCCTTCGAGGTCACCCCCGCCTTGTGTCCGACGACGCGGGCCCCGCCCGCGATCCGCCGCGCGATTGCTGCCGCCTGGATGAGGTAGGCGTCTTCCAAGGCCAGTCCGCCCCGGCGCTCGGTCAGGGAAGCCACCGGGACCCGGTCGCGCTCCGCGCCGAGCAGGGCTCTCGCCTCGTCGTTGATCCACGGAACTCGCCGCTCATCCATGGAGATCTCTCCCAACCCAACGGGGTATCCGGGTGCTTGTTGAAGAAGGGGCGCAGGAGCAGATCCGCAGCGGGGCGCCGCCCCACATCCGGGCCTCGGCTATGCCGGGCGCCGGGGCGTCCTGGCCTGATGAAGAGTCAACCCCCGGCGGGCTTGCGGCGGTACGGTGGCGAGCGGGCCAAGCGGTATACCGCGTATATACGGGCAGGTGCTCATGACCGCGCGCACACCGAACCAGCAACTTCGTGACCTCGTCGCCGAGTCCGGCCTCACCTACGAAGCCCTGGCCAAGGCGGTCCGGGCGGTCGCGGCCGAATGCGGCACGGCGTTACAGACAAACAAGAGCGCTGTGGAGCACTGGATCGCCGGAGCAACCCCGAGAGGGGACACCGGCCGCTATCTCGCCGTCGTCCTGTCCCGGCGCCTGGGCCGTCTCCTGACCCCGTGCGACCTCGGCCTCCCCACCGGCGCGGGCGAAGCGGAGAATGACACTATCGGGCTGTCCCTCAGCAACGACCCGCTGGACGCGCTCCTGCCGATGTGGAGGTACGAATTGGACCGCCGCCACTTCCTGACCGGCTCCGCGTACTCCGTGGCCGCCGCCGCCCTGCCACTCACCCACGTGCACGAGATCGCCGCCCGCACCGCCGCCGCCCGCACCGGCCACACCGTCGGCATGCCTGAGGTCGCCGCCGTCCGCGACATGATCCGCGCCTTCTCCGAAATGGACGAACGCCACGGCGGGCAGCACGGCCGCAGCGCCCTGATCACCTACCTCCGCGACGACGTCGCCCCGCTGTGCCGGGCCCGCTTCCGCACCGACGAGGTCCGTCAGCAGATGCTGTCGGCCGCCAGCCGCGGCGTGCACCTGCTCGGCTGGAAGAGCTACGACGCCGGCCAGCAAGGACTCGCCCAGCGCTACTACCTGCAGTCCTACGCGCTAGCCGCCGAATCCGGCATCCCCGGCCAGGACGGTTTCGTCATGCGCACCATGGCCATGCAGGGCCTCAAGCTCCACCGCCCCGAACACTGCCAAGGCCTCGCCGAAACGGGCCTGAACCGGGCCAAGGGGCGAGTCGACGCCGAGACCGAAGCCCTCTTCCGCGTGGTCCACGCGCACACCCTCGCCAAAATCGGCAAGCGCCGCGGCGCCCTCGCCGAGGCCGAATACGCCCGCACCCTGATGACCAACGCCCCCGGCGACAAGGTCGAGTTCTGGGCCCTGACATGGGGTCCGCCAGCAGCATCCGTCTACTCCCGCACCGCCAAGGTCCACGAGACCCTGGGCGATCACCGCGCCGCCGCCGAGCAGTACGCCCTGGCCGCCACCGCCCGCCCAGCCGGGACCTACGCCCGGATCGTCGCCCTCGATCTGGTCGCGGGCGCCGAGATGCACCTCAAGCGCGGCGGCATCGAGCAGGCCTGCGCCACCTGGCACCGGGCGATCGACCACATGGACGGCGTGCACTCCGTCCGCACCCGCAAGGCCGTCAGCCGCATGAGAGGCGACCTCGCCCGCTTCCGCGCCCGAGGCCTACGGTGCGCGGCCGAACTCGACGAACGCGCCCGCGACTTCCTCACCAACACTTAAGTCGGCCTCGTGCTCAGACGATGCCCTGCGTGTAGCGAGCAACGAGCGGCTCCAGGTAGTCCGCGTGCGGACCGCTCAAGCAGGCCAGCTCGGCCGGCGAGCGCACTAGCGCGATGTCATCGAGTTCGGGTTCACCGCCCAAGGCGAGCTCGGCTGCCGAAGCAGCCGCGAACCCTTCACGCAAGGCCGTCTCAGAAAGGGGTGGGGCAAGGTAGGTCAGGCCGATGCTGCCGTTCTCTCCCCGGGTAACGACCCACAGCCTCAACACCCCGGGAGCAGCCTCGATCCCCAACTCCTCGGCCAGCTCCCGCGCCGCCTGGCCGGCCAGCGCCACCTCATCCAACACTCCGTCGCCCGGTGGCGGCTCCACCGAACCTCCCGGCAGCTGCCAACGGCCCGGAGCAGCCGTGGAAGACGACATTCTCACCGCCAGCACACGACCGTCATCGATCGGCTGGACAACGTTCACGAACAACGACGGCAGCGCGGTCGCACCCGGAACCCGGCGCAGCGCGTAGTGCCGGTAGGTCACCCGCACCCAGGACAGCAGCAAGGTCGTCGAGCCCGTCCACTGCAGTCCTGCACACGCCACTACGGGCCCGTCGAAGAGCGTGGGGTTGGCCTGGACCGCCATGTCCCAGGCACGGTCTCTGGCCGATTCATCCTGGGGGGACAGCGGTGGCTCCTCAGCCTCCTTCAGGTAGAGCCGTTCGACACCAAAGAGGTCAATACCCACAGGGGGCAGCGTCTCGGTCACCGGCCCATCGTAGAACCGCGCGGACGGGGGTTGTGGTGAGCGCTTCACGCTCTACTTACCGTGGTCGCGGCACCTGGTGGATAGGCTCCTCTACCTCGACGGCGACGGAAAGCGGTTCTGGGAGGGCATCCAGGGCAGCGGTTTTGGCGCTGTGAAGTGCTTGGGAGAGAGCGGTGGCGACGGCTTCTGCGTGAGTGGTCAGCTCGTCAAGTTCCTGGCTGGCGAAGTCGTGTCCCGCTGTCCGTGCCAGCAGGTCGAGCGCCTCGCCGCTGGCAGTGGTCAGTCGCTGGATCTGCGCCCACTCCTGGTAGCGGGCATCGGCGTTGGCGATGTGCTCGGCGTAGGCCTCTATGGCGAGGACGCGGTGCTCGATGCCGTCGAGACTGCTCTTCAGTGTGTTGCGCCACGGCCGCAGCAGTTCGGTGAGAGCCAGGCCTTGCGGGTTTTCGGGCTCCTGTCGACGTAGGCGGGAGTAGTCCGCCAGTCCGCGGGCCACTTCCCAGACGTGCGTGGGGAGCAGATTGTTGCGTTCACGGTCGACCAGGTCCTCTGCGTGGACCCTGGAGGCGAGGACTTGGTGGTGTGCCTGGTCCGCACGGACGAGCAGGGCATAGGCGTCGTCGGTGAGTTCGTCGGCCAGGATGTAGTGCCCGTGGGCATCGTCGAGGCTTTGGAGTTTCTTGTTGTCCGACGCCTGGCGCAGAGCGGCCGCCAGGGCTGTCAGAGCTACGCCGCCCGCCCACACCATGAGAGCAACCTCCACGAAGGAGCCGGCGGTCTGCCACAAGTGCCGGACCAGAGCTCCGAGCGTCCTGGTCAGGTCTGGCCTCGACTGGGCTCGGGTCTCCAGCCCCATCAGGGCATAGCGGGCCAGTGCTCCCGCGCCGAGCACTGCGCTGCCTTTGAGCAGGACCGGCAGGGCTGCGAGTGCTGGGTGGCGCCTTCGGCGGGCGGGGACACTGTCGCTGGCGGGCGTCAGCAGGGCGCGCGGAGCGCTGAGCAGGGCGCGCCGCTGGTGTTCTGGCAGGGCCGGGTCAATGACGAGATTGGCCGGCGTCACTTGGCCGCTCCTGGCGCAGCGAGTCGGGATGCGTCGGGTCGCAGGGCCGAGTGGGCAAGGTCCTTGATCGCGGCGAGTGCGAGTGCGGCGCTGAGTAGTGCCGGTAGTCCCACGAGATAGCAGTGGGGAGAGGGCAGGAGCCAGGACGCGGCTGCGGCTCCGAAGGCAGCACCGGCGAGTACCGGGCCGAGAATCACTCCTACCAGGTCGATCATGGCAACGGTCCTGTGGCCGCCGTTGGATCGGGCGACGGCGGCCGCGACGGTCGGGGCGGGCTGGCTGCGGGGAACAGGCATGGGGATGGTCCTTGTCGGTGGGCCAGGTCACGGCGGTGGGCGTGCGGCTGCTACTCCGGGAGAGCGGAGAGCGGGATCTCGCCGGGCCAGAACGGCTGTTGGGTGACGGCTTGGTCGATGTGGTGGGCAATGACGTCGAGCACGGCGTCGCGTCCGCTGATGTCCTGGTGGGCTTGGCCGACGGGGCCGAGGGCGACAAGCCGTACGGCCGGGCCGCAGCAGACAAGGGCCAGGTCGACCGTGCCCAGGCTCAATGTCAGTGCGTCGCAGCCGTCGCCCAGGGAAAGGGCCAGGAGATCGTCGACCAGTGCGTCCCAGTCGTATGGGCACGGCGAGTCCTGGCCGAGGGCTAGTTCGTGAATGAGGGTGGAGAGCGGGACGACTTCCCCTGCCCGGCGCGCCTTTCCCGTGGTCAGCTGGTGGTGGAGCAGGCGGCCGGCGGGCTGGTGTGCGGCGGGGTGCAGGAGCGTCTCGGCGACTACGACGGTGGCGTTGATGTCCGGCGCAGGGGGGTTGCCCGGATAGGGGGTGTGGGCGAAGAGGAAGTAGAACGTGCCAGCGGTCGCGGAGGCGAGGGGCTGGGTCTGGGTGTCGGTCACGGGATGCTCCACGGGGTCGAAGTGCGGCCGGTACGGACGTGGTCGGCCGGGTAGCCCGGGCAGGGGGCAGAGGCAGAAGCCCTGTCCTGCCGTGCGGAACGGCGGTTTCGGTGCGAGGCGCTGCTGCGCCTGGCGAGGAGGGCGAGGCTTGCGAGGGCGAGGCCTAGGAGCAGTCCCGTTGCGACGTGCAGGTAGAAGGACGGCAACGCGTGTTCCAGGTCGGGGTCGTGGAGGTGCGCCGTCACCTGCCACAGGACCGGGACGCCGATGAGGAGTACGGCGCGGCCGGCCAGTGCCGGTCCGATCACGTCCGTGGCGGAGGCAGTTGTGGACGGGCGGTGGCGCAGCAGTGTTCTCGCGCCGAGGGCCGCGCCCAGGATGAGCGGGTACCAGGTGCTGAGGGCCGTCTCGAGGCTTGGCATGGTCAGGCCGCCGGACGCTGGTCGATGTCGAGGCCGGGGTCGTCCTCGGTGATGTCGGGGTGGTCGTAGCCGGGGGCGGCGCTCCACCACGGGACCTCCGGTGCGGTCCGCGGCGCAGGGGCGTCCTGGAGGTCCAGGTGCGCACGGAGTTCGTTGGTCAGCAGGTTCTCGAAGCTGCCCGTGCCGCGGGTTGCGGCGAGGTAGCCGAGCCACAGGTCCCGGATCACCCAGCGCGCCAGCAGTTGGTACTCGTCGGCGTACTGCCATTGCACCGCGCCGAGTGCGGGGAGCCGGCCGGTGTGCGCGCGGGCGGCCAGGAGTTCGGTGACGAGCGGACCCGATGTGGGGGCCCAGGCAACGGCGCCCTCGCAGGGGAACGGCTGGGGCGCCGGGAGGGCTGAGGGCCGGGGGCGTCGGGGGATCAGTCGGCGGCGCAGTGACACAGGAGGTTTCCCTTCACAGCGCTGGATGTACGGGCTTGTCGTCACTGTTCGCCGGCTCGCTCACCGCGGCGCTTACCAAATCCGGGGACGCTGGGTCTCGTTCCGCTCACGGTTCGTCCAGCGGTTCCCTGCTGTTCTTTCCACGGCTGGTCACCACGGGGGAGGCGTGTGCGGACGACTGCGCAGGGGGTGCTCCGGGGGGGCGTGGGGTGCGCAGTTGGGCGGGACTGCGCATCCCGCCCATGGCCGTTGCGCAGCTGCGTGCGCACCGTGTGTCGGCGGTGTCGCGGCGGGGGTTGCGCAGTCGCGGCGTGGCCGCCGCGGCCGGCTGCGCACCGGCCGGGTGGAGGTGCTCGGCGCGATGCGCGTGCCGCTTGGCGGGGCTCGGTGCTGGGCGCGGCGGTGTGCGCAGCGCGCGGAGTTCAGGGTGCTGTGGAGGTGGCTGCGGGGGCGGTGAGCTGCGGTGGTAAGTGCCTCTCAGGCGGACTTACCACGCTGGTCGACGCGCTTACCACGGCGCTTACCACGAGGTCAGCGCCGCTTACCACGAGAGGAGTTATGGGCCCGTGACGGATTGCGGGCCAGGTGGCAAGCGGGGCGGTAAGCGGTGGGGCGAAGGGTGAGGGCAGATGCCTTCGCCCTTCCGCTTGCTCCAGGAGCTCGACATGCGTGCCTTCTTCTCTTCGCCCAAGCGGCGTGACCCCGATGCCGGACCCCCTGCCGAAGAGAGCCCCGCGCTGCGCATGCGGGTGTCGGGACGCCGCCGGGCCGTCCTGGTGCGCACGGCGGTGTGGGCGGCGCTGGCGGCCGGACCGCTCGCTCTGGCTGTGTCGTGCGCCGTGCCTCATGGCGTGGTGCGCACCCGCCCGGCGCCCGCCGCTTCCGGCGCCGGGGACAGGGCTGCGCAGTCGGTGGTTGATCCGTCGGGCAGTGCGCAGGTGTTCCTCGCGCTGTGGCTGCGGGCCGGATCGTCCGGGGACGCGGCGGCTGTCGCGGCGTTGCGGTCGATGGCGCCGTCCGTGGCGGTGCCGGTGTGGGGTGAGCATGCCCCGGCTGTGGAGCGGGTCGTCGCGGTCCGGGCGGTGCAGGTGTCGGGGGCGGCCTGGTCGGTGACGGTCGCTGCCGAGTTCCGCGCGAGTGCACAACCGTCGCCCGGCGGTGTGGCGTCCGCGGTGCGGTACTTCGCGGTCCCGCTGGTTGTCTCCCAGGGGAAGCCGAAGACGGGGGTCGTCCCGGGGGTCACGGTGACGGCGGCGCCCGCCGAGGTCGCCGCCCCGGCCGCGGCCAAGGATGGTCCCTCGCTGGACTCGCTGTACGGGGCGGAGGTGTCTGCCGGCTCGCCGTTGGCGGTGGCGGCGGGTGAGTTCCTGGCCGCGTACGCCAGCGGGGCATCGGGCGCTGAGCGGTATCTCGCGCCGGGCGTCACGCTGCCTGCGCTGGTTCCGGCTCCCTATGCGGGGGTGTCGGTGGAGCGGATCAGTGCGGACGGCCACGGGGACGGGGCGGTCGCCGCGGACGGGAGCCGGGTGCGTCTGCGGGTCCAGGTGTCGGCTCGGGACGCAGCCGGAGGGCAGTGGCCGCTGACCTATGCGCTGGAGTTGTCGGCCCGCCAGGGGCGGTGGGAAGTGGCGGCCCTGCAGTCGGGCCTTGAGCCCGCGGGCTCCCGGGCGGTCGGCGGGGGGCAGCGATGACGTCGTCGGCGGTGCTGGCGGGACAGCTCCAGGACACCGGCAACCACCTGCTGTCCATGGGATCGAGCTGGGGGGACCAGGCCCTGAAGGTGTCCCTCGTGGTGGTCGTCGTGGTGACCATCATCCGGAAGTTCTCCCTCAAGGCCGGTATCGGGAGCCTGTTGTGCCTGGTGCTCTGTCTGGGCATCTACAACGGCCGCACGCAGCTGGCCGACGCCGTCAAGAGCGAGTTCACTTCGACAAGCCAGGGCGCGGGCTTTGTCGGCGGCCGGCATCCGGCCGGCATCGCCCTGCGACCGGACGCAGCGCACGACGCTCCTCGGGCAGGGCAGGCATGACGGCCGCGACCGCTCCCGCAGCGGCGCAGGACCGGGTCGCCCGCTCGTACACCCGGGCCCGCCGCATGCCCTGGGTGCTCGGCAAGATCGGCGATGTCACCTTGTGGCTGGGCCCCTACAACGCGGCCCAGTTGATCGTGGCGGCCGTCGGCGCCTTCGTGCTGATCAAGACGTTCAGCTGGTGGTCGTTCCTGGGGCCGCTGCCGGTCATCGGCTGGGTGGCAGCTATCTGGGTGCTGCGCGGCTCGACGATCGCCGGGCGCCAGCCGCTGTATGCGGTGCTGGGCTGGCTGATGTTCGCCGTGCAGCCCGCCACCGGGCGGCTGGCCGGACGTGCCGCCAAGGCGGCCCGCCCCCATGTGGTCGGCGTCGGCTGCCTCATCCAGGAGACCGTGCCGTCCGCTCCCGGCCCCGAGCCGGTCCCGTCTCTGGTGACGGCAGCGGCGCTACGGCCGGCCCCGCGGCCCGCCATGGCGCGCCCGGCGCCGACCGCGCTCCAGCAGCTCCTCAACGCCCGCCAGGGGGTGGGGGCATGAGGATCGGGATCCGGCACATCATCGATCACCTGGTGTGGTCGGCGGACGGAACAGCGTGGGCGGTCTTCCGGGTTGCGCCGGAGGGCTCGCGCTACATGGGAGCCCGGCAGCGCAACGACCTGATCGACCGGGTCACGACGCTGGCCCGTTCGCTGCCGCACGCGGCGCGGGTGTACTCGCTGTGCGCGCAGCTCGATCCAGGAGAGGTCGTCGCCCGCACGCTGGACGGCGTCGACACCGCGCGCCATCCGTACTGGGCCGAGGTCGCTGATGCGCGTCTGAGGCTGCTGGCCGGACCGGAGTTGGTGACGCCGCTGGAGATGCACCGCCGGACCTGGTGGCTGGCGGTGCCGGTGTCCACGGCCGGGGCCTGGGCGAAGGCCTCGGCGGCCCTGGGCACGGCCTGGTCCGAAGTCGCCGGTGTGCTCGGACTGCGGCAGGCGCCGGTCTCGGCCGGCGAGGTGGAGCAGGCCCGCCAGGCGGCGGACCAGCTGGCCGCCGATCTGGGCGGCTCGCTCGGCCTGCATCCCGCGCGCCCGGCGGAGATCGCGTGGATGTTCCAGCACGCGATCGCCCGCGGGGCGGAGGAGCCGCTGCTGAGCGAGGCGCGGGCGCAGGGCCTGTACGGCGGGCAGGTACGTGACGGCGTGGTGCGCAGCCCCAGCTATGCGGATCTGGTCCAGGCCGTCCTGCTGGAGGGCGGCCGCGAAGACGGCGCGGTGAAGCCGCCCGCGAACCGTGCCCGGCGTAAGGCGGGCGTGCCGGTGGGGCGCCGGTGGCTGCAGGTGAGCAGCGAGTTCGGGCTCGGCTATCAGGCTCAACTGGCGGTAGCACAGCTGCCGCGCGCGGTGTTGGCCCAAGACGCCGACTTCCTGGCACAGCTGGAACGCCTGCCGTTCCCGGTCGACTTCACCTGTGACCTGAAGATCCTGCCGACCGAGACGGTGCTGGCCCAGATCACGAAGGCGAAGCGGAACCTGGTCGACCAGGCGGAACAGTACAGCGCACAGCAGGCCACCGGCGTGCCTGAGCACATGCATGATCACGCCGATGATCTGGGGGACATGGATGCCCGGGCCTCGCGCGGCCAGGGCGTCGAGGTGGAAGTCCAGTCGGTCACCGTGATCACAGTGTGGGCGCCGACCTCGGAGGAGTGTGACCGGCGCGCCCGGGCCGTGACAGCTGCGCTGCGTGCCACCAGCCGCCGTCTGGCCCGCCCGGTCGGCCTGCAGGAGGACCTGTTCGCGCTCACGGTTCCGGCGAGCTCCACGCCGCCACGGACCGCGGAGTTCACCCAGCATCAGTTCAGCGAGGGCTGGGCGATGAACGGTGCGTTCACGGGCTGCGAGTTCGGCGATGAACGGGGCCAGATGATCGGTGTCAGTCTGGAGTCGGGCACCGTCCAGCCCGTCCTGCTGGACTTCGCCGACGCTCCGGTCCAGGACGCCAGTGCCTCCTTCGGCGTCGTCGGGGACCTCGGTGGCGGCAAGTCGGTGTTCTCCAAGGAGATCGCCAGCGGGATCGTGGACCGGGGCGGCCGGGTCATCGCGATCGACCGCACCCCGATGCGTGAATGGGCCGCCTTTGCCCACTCGGCGGCGCCGGGCCGCTGCCAGGTCATCGACGCCGCAAAGGCCCAGTTGTCCATCGACCCGCTGAGGATCTTCCCGCGCGGTGTCGGCGCGCACTACGCGTTGTCGTATCTGACGCTGCAGCTGGGCATCGGGCCGATGACCGCGCACGGTGCCGTCCTGAAGCGGGCCGTGGACGTGGCTGCCGCGTCCTCCTTCCCGTGCATGGCCGCCGTGATCAGCGCGCTGGAGGAGATGGCGATGGACGGCGGCGGTTCCCGCAGCCAGGGCGCCACCACGCTGTGCGACCTCCTGCAGGTCGTCGCGGACAACCCGCTGGGCGCCGCCGTGTTCGATCCGGAACTGCCGCCCGCCCAGCTGGACGGCGCCGGATCCGACTTCGTGGTCATCACCACGGCCGGACTCACACTGCCGCCCGCGGCGGCGGTGCGCAGCGCCGAACTGCTGCGCACCCAGCCCCTGGAGAGCCTGATCGGGCGTGCGGTCCTCTACCTGATTGCGGCCCTGGCCCGGCAGGTCGCCTTCACCGACCGCGACCGGTTCTGCCTGATCCATGTCGATGAGTGCTACTGGCTGACGGGCTCGGCCGAGGGGATGGCGCTGGTCCACGAGATCGTCCACGACGGCCGCAAGCACGCTGCCGGGATCGGTCTGGTGGGGCACGACCGCGACGATCTCGGCGACGAGGAGACCCGCGGTCTGCTCGCCTACCGCTTCGTGGCCCGCACCGCCGACCCGGTGCTCGCCGCCCGCGCCCTGGCCTTCCTCGGACTGCCGGCCGGGGATGAGGACCTGCTGCGGATCGTCACCACCGAGCTGTCCCCGGTCGGGGCCAAGGACCGGGCCGGTGAACTGCTCGGCAGGGACCCGCGGATGCGGATCAGCCGCTTCCAGGTCCTGGTCCCCGAACTCGCCCGCCTGCTCGACGCCATCTTCACCAGTCCCAGCTCCCCGACCGCCGGCGAGCGCCCCGGACGGGCCGCGCCCATGGATCGGGCCGCAGGTCTGGTCCGCAGCACCGGAGGCCGCTGATGCGCACCCGTACCGTCCTGTTCGCCGCCGTGATCATCGCGGGCCTCGCCCTGGTGGTGGCTGCCGTCCGTCCTGTTCCGCCGGACCCACCGTCCCCGGCCGCCGACAACCCGTGCCAGCTGATCGCCGGCCCCGCCCGCGCCTGGTGCGACAACAGCCGCTCCAGCCAGGGAGAGGGGACCCGGTGAGCGCCCGCAGGCGGTGGCTGACGGTGGCGGCGCTCGCCGCCCTGGTGTGGCTGGCCGGGACCGGCGGGGCATACGCGGCGGACGGCGCTCCGGCCGGCGGCGGGCTGTTGGGCCCCTTGAACGTGAAGACCCCCGAGAACATCCCCCTGGACCACTACGAGTTGATCGGCGGCGGCGACGGGGTCATCGACACGATCCAGCAGTTCCTCATGTCCGGCCTGTTCGCGTGCGCGCGCACGTTGGTGGGCCTGGCGTGCTGGCTGGTCGACTGGGCCTACCGGTTCCCGATCATCAATAAGCTCACCGGGCCGGCGCAGCATCTCTCCGACGCCTATCAGGCCCGCGTCGTCACCCCGCTCGGGATCGCTCCGCTCTTTTTGGGCTGGGCCTTTGTCTTCGGTCTGATTCTGGTGATGCGGGGCCGGCTGGCCCGCGGCTTCGGCGAGATCGCCCTCACCCTGCTGATCTCCGCACTCGCGGCGACCAGCCTGGTGCGCCCTGACGTGATCCTGGGTCACGACGGGCCGCTGCAGCAGACCCAGCGCGCCGCTCTGGAAGCCGCCTCGCTGACCTCCCAGCAGGGCAAGACCACCCCCACCGGCCCCAACGACCCGTGCGGCCTGATCACCGGCCCCGCCCGGGACACCTGCCTCAACACCCCGCCACCGGCTGCCGACAAGCCCCCGGCCGGCAGCCGGCCCTGCGACGCGGTGGCGGGCCCGGCCCGCGACCGCTGCCAGTCCGGCCCGGCCCTCGCGGCCGCCGACGTCTCGGCGCCGATCACCCGGACACTCACCAACACCCTCGTCGTCCAGCCCTACATGCTGCTCTCGTACGGACAGATCGTCAGCCCCGGCGACCCGCTGTACCAGGCGCACTTGCACAGCCTCGACCCGCAGGCGGACCCGGAGACCGCCAAGCGCAAGAAGGCGTGCAGTCTGCTGAAGGGACCGGCGAAGGGGTACTGCGAGAACCCGGACGCCGGGTGGGACGGTGACAAGGACAGCGCCGACAGCAAGATGCAGGCGCGGACCCAGCCGTTCGCCAAGGCAGGCGATGGCGGCAAGGCCGCCATCGCGTACATGAGCCAGGAGAGCTGGGAGCGCGTCCTGGGTGCGCTGCTGGTGCTGCTCGCCGTGGTCGTCATCTTTCTGGTGGTCCTGGCCATGGTGATGGCCTCGCTGGCCGCCCAGTTCGGATGTGTGGCGGCCGCCGCGATCGGCTGTGTCGTGTTCGCCTGGGCCCTGCTGCCCGGGCCGAACCGGTCCGCACTGTGGAAATGGCTCGGCACCTTCGCCGCCGCCTCGGTGGTGCTGTTCGCGATCTCGGTGTGCATCCCGGCGTTCGGGATCGCCGCCGATGTCCTGCTCGCCGACAGCCGGAGTCCGCTGATGGAACGGCTGTTCCTGCTGGACGGTCTGGCGGTGACCCTGCTCGCTCTGCACCGCAGGATGCTGCGTAACGCCGGGAGTATCGGGCAGCGGTTCGCGGCGCGGATGAAGTTCGCGCGGATCGGCGGAAACCTCCTGAACGAGAGCGCCGCCTCCACCGGCATGGCGCTGGCCTCCCTCGGTGTCGGCAGCCACGGCGGCGGGGGGCTGGCTCTGGGGCTCTCACCGGCCCGGGCATCGCTGCTGGGCCGCCACGCCCACCTCGCCGCGGCGGTGAGTGCGCTGGGCGACCGGGAGGGCATGCCCGGCCATCCGGCCGGCCTGCTGGCCGATGCCCGGGCGGAAGGCCGCCGCGCGCTGGCCCCGCTCGCGGTCACCGCACGGATGGCGCACGCCGCCTGGGTCGGCCCGCCCCGCGACGACGGCCCGTCACCCTCGGGGGGCGGCAGAGGATCCGGCCCGGGCAGCGGCGGCGGAAGCAGCCCGGCGGCCGGGCCTCAGCGGCAGGCTCCGATGGTCGTCGATTCCCGCACCGGACTGATCCTGTCCGACCCGACACAGGGTGTGACACCCATCGGGGCCCGTCTGGAGGAGCGGCTGCGCCGTACCCGCGGCGGCCGGGTCCTGGCCACCACCGGCAAGCTCGCGTTCAACTCCACCATCGGCGCACCCGCCACGTGGACCCGGGCCCGGCACAAGTCGACGCGTCTGACCCAGTCGATGGGACGCCAGCTCACCCACTACGACCACGTCGCGGCCCAGTGGCTGCGGGAGTCCCGCGCCGGAGCCCGCGACCTGTCCACCCCGGTGCGCCGGGCCGCCCAGGCGGTCACGCGGCCGCTGCGCGACACCGCCCGCCGCTCCCCGGGGCCGCGCCCATGAGGAAGCTGGGATGTCTTGCCGCCCTGGCGGCTCTGGTGGCGTGTGCGCTGGCGGTGATGGTGCTGTTCGCCGCCCGCAGTTCGTCGAAGGCCCCGGCCCCCGGCCAGGTCGCCGCGGTGGCCGGGATCCCGGCCCGGATGCTGGCCGCCTATCAAGCGGCAGCGGTGAGCATCGGCCGTGAGGTCCCCCGGTGTACGGGGATGACCTGGGCCGTCCTGGCCGGTATCGCGAAAATCGAATCCGATCACGCGGCCGGCCACACCGTCGCCGCCAACGGCGACATCACCCCCCGGATCCTGGGCCCGGTCCTCAACGGCTCCGGAGCCGGTGGGAACACCACCGCCGTGCCGGACTCCGACCACGGGCAGTTCGACGGCGACGCGTCGTACGACCGGGCGGTCGGGCCGTTCCAGTTCCTGCCCTCGACCTGGCAGACCAGCGGCCGCGACGGCAACGGCGACGGAAGGCGCGACCCGCACAACGCCGACGACGCGGCGCTGGGCGCGGCCGTCTACCTGTGCGGCGACGGCCGCAACCTCGCCGACCGCAACCAACTGCGCAGCGCGGTCTATCAGTACAACCACTCCCAGGCCTACGTGGACGAGGTCCTGTCCTGGGTCGACCGCTACGCCCAGCTCGGCACCGGCCGGATCACGGTGGGCGGTTCGGTCCACGGCGGGGCTCGTACCGTGCTCGACGCCGCACTCCAGAAGAGCGGCGTCCCCTATTCGTGGGGAGGCGGGGATGCGAGCGGCCCGACCCGCGGCGTCTGCTGCTCGCCGGGCGGTTCGTCGGGAGCCGGCATCACGGGCTTCGACTGCTCGGGCCTGACCACCTACGCGTTCGCCCAGGTCGGCGTCAGCCTGCCGCGCACCGCCTCGGCGCAGGCCGCGGTCGGCCGCCGGATCCCCGCCAGTGCCGGTGTCGAGGCCCTGCAGCCAGGCGACTTGGTGTTCTTCGCCTACAACCCGGCCAGCGACGCCACCATCCACCATGTCGGGATCTATATGGGGGGCGGACAGATGGTGAACGCCGCCCGTCCGGGCACGGTGGTGCGCTCCGAGCAGGTGTGGCTGTCAGGATTTGCCGGAGGGGCCCGCCTGCTATGACCTTCGGCTTCTCCCCCCGTCTGGTGTCCCCCGCGCTGTGGGCGTGCTCCGTCATCCTGGCCGGCGGCGGCCTGTGGCTGCTCACCCATCCGTCACCGGCGCACCGCCCCACCGCCCCGCTCCGGCAAGCCGTTTCGGCTCCGGTGGCTCCTGCGCGCGCTGCCCCGCCCGCCAGCCGGCCGCCGCTCGTCGCGCCGGCGGACACGGCGCCGGCTTCGGGGTCAGGATCGGTCCGCCCCGGGCCGGCGCATCCCGTCAAGCCTCCGGTGCCGGTCGCCGGGGACAGCCCGGGCGGGGACGCCGCCATTCAGCAGCTCCTGGACACCTCCCAGCCCGCCGACCTCCCGCCCGGACTGGAGCGGGAGTTGGTGGATCTGGCGGGCCGCATCTGGCGGGCCGAGACGACCGGTCAAGGCCGCAGCCAGTGGCCCGGCTACTTCACCGACCCCGCCCCGCCCCACAGCCCGTACACCGGCGTCCGTATCCAGGCCGGCTTCGCCCGCAAGAGCGCGGGCGGGCGGGTGCAGGTCCGCCTGGTGTGGGCCGGCACGAATCCGTCCGGCGAGGCGGCCGGGGGCCGTCTTGCCGAGATCGTGCTGCGCCCCTCCCCCGCCTCCGCATCGACCGCCACCACACCCTGGGAGCCTGTCCGTTGACCCCCTACGCCGCCGAGCTGATTCCCACGCTGTGGGCCACCGCCGTCGCTCTCGTACGCGCCGTGCGCACCACCCTCGGGTGGGTGGAGCATCATCTGGTGCTGCTCGTGGCCGCGTTCACCGTCGGCTATCCGGTGGCCGCCCGCGTACGGCGGCGCATCGCGGAATCCTTCGCCACTGACCGGGTCCGCTACCAATACCGAGCCCAGGCCCGGTTCGACCCGGATGCCGAGCAGATCTGGCGCCAGGCGGCGCTGCTGGCCCGCGCGGCCCGGAGCGGCCCGTGGTGGGTGCCCGGGTGGGCCAAGACGGTCCGGATCATCCTGCGGGCCGATGGCACCAGCCCCCTCGACTTCTATGTGGAGGGCTCGGGGGCCGCCGCGCAGCTCCTGACCGCAACGCCGTACAAGAAGGTGACCGTCTCCAAGGCCCAGCGGCGCCGGGACAAGCACCGCGACCACACCGTGCGCGCGGAGTTCCTCCTGGCCGGCCCGCCGGCGGCTCGCCTGCGCGAAGTACCGCTTGAGCCGGACCCTTTGCAGCCCCTGGTCGACGCGCTGGCGACCTTGCGGGCAGATCTCGGCGACCTCGCCGAGATCCACCTCGACCTGCAGTCGGTGCCTTCCTGGCGGCTCCGCCTCAAGCAGTGGCAGGTCCTGGGCGAAGCACGCGCGAAGGCGCACAGCAATGCCCGGCGGGAATCCCGGGCCGCCCACAGCGCCGCGCTGGATGCGGAGGACTCGCTGCGGGCTTACCTGTCGGACCTGGTCGGCGGGGACGAAGGCAGGGCACCCCGCCGGATGGTGGTGCCCGCCCGGCCGCGCCCGGTGGACCGCGCCAAGGCCCTCGGCAAACTCCAGGACTCCACCGGCCTGCTCCGGGTGCAGATCCTGGTGCGCTGTTCCTCCGACGAGGAAGGCCGGGCCGAGGCCCGCGTCGCCCACATCTCTGCCGCGCTGGACGTGTTCTCCACCACCAGCCGGCTGCGCCCGCGCGGAGTGAGCGTCGGCCCGCTGCGCATCCGGTCCGATCACCGCCTCTACCGGCGCTCGTTCGACCGGCGCTTCACGAGCGGCCATCTCACGGGTCCTTCCTCGTGGGTGCACGCCGAGGAGATCGCGGGTCTGCTCAAGCCGCCCACCGTGCACTGCACCCTGCCCCTGCTCGCCTCCGATCTGCCCGTCTACACCCCGGGGGCCAAGGGGCTGCTGCCCCTGGGCTGGCACACCGGCCCCGACGGCGTCGAGCGCCTGGTCGCGTCCCGCCTGTCCGACACCCGGTTCTCGCTGCGTATCGGCAAGAGCGACTACGGCAAGACAACCCAGGCCCTGGTTCAGTTCGTTGCCCTCGCGCACGCGGGCGAGGGCAGTCTCTACATCGACCCGCACGGCGACACCTTCGCCGACACCGCGCCCTACCTCGCCCACCCCGAGATCATGGAGCGGCTGTGGCACATCGATGTGTCCGACCGCGTCACCGACAACGACCAGGCCCACCTGGGCACCTGGAACACTCTCGGCCTCGAGCACGGGCAGAGTCCGGCCAAGGTCGCGCAATCGGTTGTCGACACCTTCACTGCGGTGCTCGGCTGGAGCGATCAGTCCCATCCCCGGGCGATGACGCTGTTCACGAAGTCCGTCGGGGCCCTGCTCACGGTGAACGAGAAGGCGGTCGCCGCCGGGCTGCCCGACCGCCAGGCCACCCTCTTCCAGATCGTCGACCTGCTCGGCGACCCGGTCTGGCGGGGGAGGGTGGTGGAGCATCTGCCGGCGGAGGAGGCCCGCTGGTGGCGCACCACGTTCCCGACGTATCCGGACGACGCGGCGAACCCGATCACCAACCCGCTGGACCGGCTGAAGGACAACCCGGCGTTTAGGGCGTTCCTGGGCTGCCCCACCAGCAGCTACAACGTCCGCCATGCCATGGACAGCGGGAAACTCGTCTGGCTGTCGCTGTCCACTTCGGGGCCGAGCAGCCGGCTGCTGGTGGCCACGTTGTTCAACGACCTCTACCGCGCCGGGCTCTCGCGCCGCGATACCGCCCCCGGTCACCGGGTGGAGTGCCACGTCTTCGGGGACGAGCAGATTTCCACCGATGCCGCTCTCAGCGGCCCGGTGTTCGCGTCCATCTGTGAGGAGCTCCGCAAGTTCGGCATCCGGATGCACGTGCTGGCGCAGCTGCCGCAGCGGCTGAGCAAGTCCACCCTCGACTCTCTCCTGCAGAACGCGTCGATCCTGTCCACGACGGCCGGGTCCACGGCTGCCGTGTCGGTGATCGCGCAGGAGTGGGACGGCCGGGTCGACGTGGCGGAGGTCGCCCAACTCGACCGGTTCCAGCACTACATCAGCGTCGTGCATGACGGCCGCCGGCTCGGTCCGCTCCTCATCCGCGGCCCGCAGCTGGAGGAGGTCTTCGGGGCGAAGGCCCGGCCGCGCAAAGTCGGCCAACTACAGCGTCGCGTTCTGGCCAATCTTGGCGCGCGGCCGGTGCACGAACTCCTGCGCACCGCAGCGGCCCAGAGCGGGCTGGTCGCCGCGTTCCTCGACCCGAACGCCCCGTCGCGTCAACCCGATGCACGGGCACCCCAGGACGAAGAGGGGCCCACCACCCCGGACGTCAAGTAACTGGCATATGCCAGGACGTACCGGTGCGCACCGTAACCGACTCTCGTTACCCTCCGGAGCTGCCGATGACTGCCCGCACATCGCCTGCGCCTCGCCCACCCAGTCGACCCGTGACCTGCGGGGAAATTGTGACCCGATCCGTCCTCCGTTGCGACAGTCAACTGCGGGAACAGGGTGGGATCTTCACAGTGAGTTGCGTAACGTGACGCGGGCATGTTGCTGTCTGAAGATCCACCGCAACACACGGTCATCAGCGGCCGGTGGGAGCGGACCGAACCACACAAGGGTGGCCGCAGCCACGACCCACGAAAGTCTCAGCGGAGGCGTTATGGCACCACTGACGCAAGCCACTCATCGAACGTTCCTCAGCCGCCGCGCAGTCCGCGCCACTGCCGCGGCCGCCGTGCTGTGCGCATCGATGGCCCTGTCTGCGTGCAGCAAGGACAGCACCGCCGATGCAAAGCCGACCACTACCTCTTCAGCGAGTTCGGCCGCGCCGACTGCGGCGTCCCCGAGCGCCGATCCGCAGAGCGCTGAGAAGAACGCCGTACTGGCTGCGTACACCGGGTTCTGGGCGGAGCAGGTCAAGGCGTACGCCAAGGCCGACACCAAGGGCACCGAGTTGAAGAAGTACGCCACCCTCGATGCCCTGGGGCAGATCGATATCGACGTGGCTCGCATGCAGAAAGCCGGGACCGTCGCCCAGGGACAGCCCACGCACGACTCCAAGGTCACTGCGCTCGACGCGTCGAAGAAGACTCCCGACGCCACGATCACGGACTGCCTCGACATCTCCAACTGGAAGGAGACCAAGGCCAAGACCGGCCAGGTCATTCCCTTCCCGTCCAACCAGCCCACCCGCTACCAGACATCCGCGTCGGCCGAAAAATGGGGGAACCAGTGGCTGATCACGAAGGTCACGACGCACGGCGACCAGCACTGCTGAAGCCGTTCCCCCTGGTCCTCACCCTTGGCCTTGCCCTGACCGCGCTGCCGGCCGTGGCACAGGCAGATGACGACCCGGTGGTGGGCGGCACCTGCGGGGGCATGCGGCTGTATGTCACCGCCTGCGCCCAGTCCCCTGGGCAGGGCGGGGGCGGCGAGACAGCGCAGAAAACCTCCACCGGATCCGAGGCCACGGAATCGAGCAACGCCCCGAAGTGCAGCACAGAGAAGATGGACCCTCAGCCCCCCGCCGACAATCTCGGCTGGGAAGGTCACAAGCCGGGTGACGGCGCGGTCTACCGGATCTGGTGCGACACCGGCCGCACCGGTGTCATCTGGGCCGGCGACGCTCCTGCAGCCCAGGCCGTAGACCCCGAAGTCCTGGCCCGCCAGGCCGTCGACCGGATGAAACTGACCGGCCCGGACATCAACATCAATCCGAAGCCGGGCGGCAAGGGCCTGGTCGGGATGCCGGTGTGGCTCGCGGTGAACCAGTCACCGACGACGTACGGGCCGAACTCGGCGACCGCGACGGCGGGCGGCGTGACAGTGACCGCGGCGGCCCAAGTCTCGCGAATCGACTGGGCGATGGGCGACGGGCAGCACGTGGTCTGCAACGGACCCGGCAAGCCCTACAAGAAGGAGTACGGGCTGGCGACGTCGGACTGCGGCTACGTCTACCCCCAGCCCTCCACCCGGCTGCCCGGCGGCGCCTACCCGGTCACTGCGACCGCCACCTGGAACGTCACCTGGCAGGTCACCGGCGGCGGCGCCCAAAACGGGCAGTTCACCCAGACCCGGCAGTCCAGTGTGCAGGTCACCATCGTCGAATCCCAGGCCGTCAACCAGTAAGCGCTCGTGCCCGACCAGGAAGTTGGACCTCGCATGGACACCACCACGCCGCCGGTGCCGGCCCCCCGCGTCGTGCCCCAGCCTGACCTCGCCATCAGCACGGGTACGAAGAAACGCGGCCGCAAATGGTCACCATTCGTGCTGTTCGTGCTGGTGGCGCTGGTCGGTGCGCTGATCGGCGCGGTGACCGTCACACAGGCCGGCCAGCGGGTGAACGTGCTGGCGGTGGCGCGGGATGTGCCGGCCGGTCACGCTCTGACGGATGCCGATCTGACGGTGGCTTCGTTTGCCGAGGACCCGGGGCTCTCTCCGGTGCGTGCCTCCGAGCGGTCTTCCGTCGTCGGGCGGCGGGCGACGGCCGACCTGCGCCGCGGCGGGCTGCTGACACTGGCGCAGCTGACGGCGGGCAAGTCGCTCGGCGACGACAAGCAGCTGGTCGGTGTGGAGGTGAAGCGGTCCCAGGCTCCGCGTGATGCGCTGGTGGCCGGGGACCAGGTGCTGGCCGTGATCCTGCCGTCCGACGGCGCGCAGAGTCCGAACCCGCCGAAGGGCGCATCCAGTTCGGGCAGCGGCGGCGAGGCGGCGTCGATCACGGCGACCGTGGTGTCGGTGGGCCAGCCGGATGCCTCCGGCGCCTACACCGTGAACCTGGCGGTCGACCCGGCCCAGGGCGCGGAGCTGGCGATCAAGGCGGCGGCCAAGCAGGTCGCCCTGGTCCGTAACCCCCGGAGCTGACCATGGCGTTGATCGCACTGGTGTCCGCGAAGTCCTGCGGGGTGACCACCTCGGCGGCCGCGATGGCGTTGGCCAGCCGGCGTGACGTGCTGCTGGCCGAGCTCGACATGTCCGGCGGCAGTCTGCGGCACGGCCTGCTGAGCGACGTACTGCGTCACGGGCGGCCGCTGGACGGCCACATCGGGCTGCACAAATTGCCGCAGGCGCACTGGGAGACGACGGAGAGCGGGCAGTTCACCCCGGCCGTCTCCGATCACCTGTGGCCGCTGGACGACACCGACGCCCGGGTCGCACTGCCGGGGCTGACCGATCCGCGGGATGCGGCCGCGTTGTCGGCCGCGTGGCCCGGACTGGTCACCGTGCTGCAGCTGGCCGACCAGCAACTGGGCTGGGACGTCGTGGTCGACGGCGGCCGCCTCGTGATGGAGGGCGGCCGCCCCCACCCCGTCCTCACCCCTGCCCCGGTGCTGTACGCGGCGGATCTGGTGCTGCTGGTGGTGCGGCCCGAAGAGGCCTCGCTGTCCCTGGCCATTCCCGTCGCGCAGGCGCTGCAGACGGCGCTGGCCGCGCACGGCACCGGGGGGCGGGCGCTGGGGGCACTGGTGGTCGGCCGGGACGGCTACCCGGCCCAGGAAGTGGGCCGGGAACTGGAGCTCCCGGTCCTGGGGCAGCTGCCGTGGGACGAGAGGACCGCCGCGTACCTGTCGCGCGGCGGCGGCGCGCCGCGGGGGCTGGCACGCTCGCCGCTGATGCGGGCCGCTCGCGATGTGATGGGCCCGTTGCGGGAGTTCGCCAACAAGCGGCGCCTGCACCTGCAGATGAGGCAGGCCCAGGCCACCACGCCGGCGATGGCCCGGTTGATGCAGCAGCTCGCCCAGCGTGGGGGGCAGCATGGCTGAGTCCGGCCGAAGCGGCACGAACGGCATGGGCGGTGTGAACGGCACCGGGGCGCAGACCCGGCTGGGCGGCCTGCTGAACGGGCACACCGCCGCACCGGCTGCCCCTGCTGCCCTGGCCCTGCAGGTGGCCACCGGGCCCGGGGCCTCGGCGCCCGCGGCCGGGCCGTCCGGCCTGGGCTCCCTGGCGGCACTGCCGGGGATACTGCCGGTGCCCTGGACGGAGATCACCCGGCTGCGGCAGAAAGTCGCCGACGACATCGGCCAGGTGAAGCGGGAGCAGCGGCAGGCCGGCCACGAGCTCTCGCTCCAGGACCAGGAGGAAGTGGCCCGGGCCCGCATCCTGCGGCGGGTCGCGGCGTGGGCCCCGGAATGGGCGAAGGAGCATGTCCCGCTCGGCGCCGAGGACTTGGAGCGGATCCGCAGCGAGATCTTCAATCTGCTGTTCCTGGCCGGGGCGCTGCAAAAGGTCCTGGACCAGCCCGGTGTCGAGGACGTCCTGATCGACGGGCCGTGGATGTACGTCGACTACTACGGGCAGCCGCGGCAGCGGCTGCGCTCCCCGTTCTCCAGCCGCGATCAGGCGGTGGAGTGGGTCAACCAGATGGCGGCGGAGTCCGGGCACGGTGAGCGGCAGCTGTCGTATGCGACGGGCAGCGTCGATTTCCGGCTGCCCGATGACTCCCGGGTGGCGGCCACCTTGCTCACCAGTGAGCATGTCATCGCGATCCGGCGGCACGTGCTGAAGTCGTCCACGCTGGAAGACCTGATCGCGTGGGGCACTGTGGACTGGCCGCTCGCGGCGTTCTTGTCGAAGGCGGTGAAGGCCGGCCTCTCGATGATCATCGCGGGGGACATGGCGGCCGGGAAGACGACCATGCTGCGGGCGCTCGGCCGGGAGATCCCGCAGCATGAGCGGATCGCGACGCTGGAGAGCGACCGCGAGCTGTTCCTGGACACCGACGAGACCCCGGCCCATGTGCTGGCGTTCGAGGCCCGGCAGGGCAACGGCGAGATCGACGCGGCGGGCCGGCTGAGCGGCCAGGTCACCCTGGCCGAGCTGGTCCGGATCGCGCTGCGCTACAAGGCCAACCGGGTCCTGGTCGGTGAGGTCCGCGGCGACGAGGCCATCGCCATGCTCCAGGCAATGCTGCGCGGCGGCGCCGGGTCGATGTGCACCCTGCACGCCAAGGACCCCGAGGCGGTCATCGACAGCCTGATGATTCCGCTGGTCGAGGGCGGTATGAGCGACCGGGCCGCGTACCGGCTGATTGCCGGTGCCGTCGACCTGGTCGTGTATGTGGACCGGATCGACGAGTCCTACCTGGTGGACCCGCTCACCCAGCACTACGGCCGCAACCACCGCTTCGTCACCCACGTCTGGGAGACCGCGGGCCTGGCCGAAGGCGGGGGCGTCGCCCTGGCGCAGTTGTTCGCACCGCGCGACGAGGAGGTGCGGGCCGTGCGTACCCGCACCCCGATGGACGAGCGGCGCCTGGCCAAGCTGATCCGGGCCGGATACCAGCGCCAGTGGCTGCACGACTACCCCGACGGCCAGTGGCAGCCTCTTCAGCTGATCGGAACCGCCCTATGACGTCGTCCTCGTTCTCGCTGCTGGGGATGCTCGCCGGTGTCCTGATCGCGCTCGGCATCGCCGGGGCCATCGCCGTGCTGCGCGGCTGGCAGCCGCGCCGGCGCATCGAGCCCGGCGCGCTGCGCCGCCGCGCCCGGCGGGCGCTGGAGGAGCTGCCTTTGGTGTGGCAGGCCAACTACCGCTATCTGCTGGCCGCGTCGGCGGTGCTGGGCGTGGTGATGTGGGCGTGGACCGGCTGGCCCGTGCACGGGCTGCTCGCGGCCGGAGCGCTGGCCGGGCTGCCGTTCATCCTGCATCCGGGCGGCTCGGGCCGGGTGCAGATCGCCCGCCTGGAAGCACTCGCGGAGTGGCTGCAGCAGCTGGCCAGCGTGATCAGCGGCGGCAAGCCGCTGTCCCAGGCCGTCCAGGACCTGACCACCGTCCCGGCCGCGCTGCGCCGCGAAGTCGGCCTGCTGCAGATCCGGTTGGCCTCGGGCGTCCAGCCCGCCGAGGCCTACCGGCTGTTCGCCGACGACATGGGCGAACGCGTCGGCGACGACGTCGCCATGCTGTTTTGCGACCATCTCAAGACCCACGGCCCGCGGCTCTCGCACATCCTTGCCTCCCAGGCCTCCCTGGTCGCCCACCAGGCCGCCGACCTGACCGACATCGACGCCGAACGCGCCAAGGCCCGCTCCACCGCCCGCCGGGTCTCCCTGTTCGCCCTGCTGGTCGTCGCGGTGCTGCTCGCCAACCCCGCCTACACCGCCCCGTACGGCACACCGCTCGGCCAGCTCGGCATGATCGCCTGGACGGCTGCGTTCATCGCGGCGCTCATGTGGCTGCGCAGGATGGCCCGCCCCAGGCCGGAGCCCCGGCTGCTGCTGACCGCCGCCCAGCGCGAGGAGACTTCCCGATGACCGTGTCGCTGCCCGGCATGCTCGCCGGTGCGCTGACCGCCCTCGGCCTCGCGCTCGCGGTGCGCGCGCTGCTGCCGCGGCGGGTGCCGCTGGCCAAACTGCTGGCCCGCACCCACAACCCCGCCCCGCCCCAACAGGCCGTGGCGGACACGGGATCCGCCCGGGCCCGGTGGGCCGAGCAGGTCGGCACCCGGCTGCTCCAGACCGGCACGGTCGCCGCCCGGCTGCCCGCCAAGGATCTGAGTCTGCTGGAGATGCGGCCGGCCGCACTGCTGGGCCGGTGCGCCGTGTACGGGCTGCTGGGGATGCTGCTGCCGCAGTGGATGCTGCTGCTCCTCACGCTCGGCGGGCTGCATCTGCCGTTCGCCGTGCCCGTCGCGTTCGCGCTGATCGGCGGCGTGGTGTTCGTGTTCAAGTGCTTCGACGACGTGCGCACCCAGGCCCGACAGGCCCGCGAGGAGTACCAGTTCTACGCCGCCAGCCTGCTGGAGCGGGTCGCCCTGGCGCGCGCCTCGGCCGGTGCTTCCGAGGCGCTCATGCAGGTGACCACCAGTGCGGACGGCCGGGCCGCGGTCCGGATCCGCGACACCCTGGAGCACGCCCGGCTGTCCGGGGTGAACCTGTGGGACGCCCTGGAACAGCTCGGCCAGGACATCGCAGTGCCCGAACTGTCCCGCCCGGCCGCCTCGATGGCCCTCGCCGGTGAGGAACACGCCGCGGTGACCGCCACGCTGGAGGCACAGTCGGCTGTCACCCGCCGCACCACGATGGCCGCCCGGCGGGCCGAGGCCAATGAGAAGACCGAGGCGATGACGGTGCCCGCGCTGGCCATCGTGTTCCTCATGGTCATCTTCTCGGTCGTCCCCCCACTGCTGCGGATCATGACGTTCTGACCCGCCCCTGCCCCCTGTCCCTGTCCTGCTTAAGGAGAACCGATCATGACGATGTCTTCCCGCCGTTCCCGGCTGGCAGCCGCGCTGCGCCACCGCTGGGCCTCTGCCCGCGCCCGGCTGCGCGACGACCGAGGCTCCGCCACCGAATGGGCGCTGATCACCGCCGCCGGCGGCACCCTGGTCGGGTTGGTGTTCGTCGCCATCAACACCAAGATCGGGGAGAAGATCACCACCATCCTCGGCTTCTGACGATGCCCGAACCCACGAGCAGGCAACCACGGTGGCGCCTGGGCGAGCGGTGGCGCCAGGACCGGGGAGCGATGGCGCTCGATGTGGCGCTGATCTTCCCCGTGGTGCTGCTGATGCTGTTCGCCCTGATCCAGGGCGCGTTCTACTTCCACGCCCGCCAAGTCGCCCAGCACGCCGCGCAGATCGGAGTGGACGCGGAGCGCGCCTACGACGCCGCCCCCGGATCCGGCCCGGTCGCCGCCGACGCCTTCCTGACCCGTGCGGGCGGTTCGCTCAGCCACCCCGTGGTGAGCGTGGATGCCCCGGCGGGCGGACAGGTCAGCGTGCTCGTCACCGGCGATGTGATCACCATGGTGCCGGGCTGGACCCTGCACGTCTCCAGCCGAGTCCAGGCTCCCCGCGAGGAGTTCACCCCATGATCCTGCACCGTCTGCTGCGCGATGACCGGGGCAGTACCGCGCTGACCACCGCGATCGCCGCCCCCGCCGTGCTGGCCCTGCTCGCCCTGATCATCGCTGCCGGGCGGGTCACCCTGGCCCAGGGCGGCGCGGACGCCGCCGCCCGGGCTGCGGCCCGGACCGCCTCCCTGACCCGCGACCCCACCACCGCCGACGCCCAGGCCCGCGCCGCTGCCCAGCAGGCGCTGGACAACTCCGGCCTGCACTGCACCCAGATGACCGTCGTCCTGGACACCAGCGGACTGGCCATGCCGGTCGGGCAGGCCGCCACCGTGACCGCCACCGTCACCTGCACCGCCCCTCTCAGCGATCTCGCTCTGCCGGGGATCCCCGGAGCCAAGACCCTGACCGGCACGATGACCAGCGTCGTTGACCAGTGGCGCGCCCGAGCCCCCCGGAGCGCCTCATGACCCGCTGGCTGCAGCGTCTGGTGGCCGCCTGCCGGGACCACCCGGACCGGGGCAGCCTGGAGCTGTTCTACGCGGGGGTCGCCCTCATCGGTTTCCTGGTCGTCGGGCTCGTCGTGGACCTCGGCGCCGCGCTCAACGCCACCAGCGACGCCGACTACCGCGCTCAGGAGGCCGCCCGGGCCGGCGCCCAGCAGCTCGATGCCGGCCAGGCCATCACCGGCGAGGCCCTCGTCGTCGACCCCGCAGCCGCCCAATCCGGCGCCCGCGCCTACCTGGAGGGCCGGCACCTGGACGGCGATGTCACGGTGAGCGCGGACGGGCAGCAGCTCCAGGTCACCGTCCACACCACCTACCAGCCGATCTTCGCGTCGTTGCTCGGCTACACCCGGCTGCCCGTCACCGGGCACGGCGGTGCCGTCCTGCTCCACCAAGCCAAAGGCTGACCCCTCATGCCGCACTCCCCCGCCCACCGCGCCCCCTGGCCACTCACCATCCTGCGGGCCCTGTTCGCCCTGGCGACGCTGGCAGCCCTGGTGGCCGGAGTGCCCCTGCTGCTCCTGGCCGTCGGCCACCTCCCCGGCCATCTGCCCACCTGGGACGAGACGACCGGCCTGCTGGGACGGCCGGACGACGGCAGCCTGCTGCTGCCGACGATCACGCTGGCCGCGTGGGTCGCCTGGCTGTGGCTGACCATCCCTGTCCTGCTGGAGACCGGCGCCGTGCTGATCCGGCGCTCCATCCCCCGGCTGCCCGGCATGGCCACCGGCCAGCGCCTGGCCGCCTTCCTGCTCGGCAGCATCCTGCTCGCCTCCCCCGCGGCCGTCGCCAGCGCCGCCACTCCCGCCGTGGCCGTGACCGCCACCCACACCCCGCACACCCTTGACCGCCACCCCACCGCGGCCACCGGTCCCAGCACCGCACCCGCGGCGGACCGGAGTGCCGCAGCCGACCGGGCTGCCGTACCCGCGCTCTCCAAGCCGTCGACCGGCACGGCCGCAGAACGGCCCGAGGTACATGTCGGGGCGGACGGGTCCAGCTGGTACGACCTGGCCGAGCAGTACCTCGGCAACGGCCTTGCCTACGCCCAGCTCCAGCACGAGAATCCCCATCTGCCCACCGGCGACTACCTGCCCGCCCACAGCACCGTCTACCTGCCGCACGGCACCGCCGTCCCCGCAGCCACCCCCCCCGGAAAAACAACCCCCCCGCCGGCCGGTAACCCCCAAGGCATCCAGACCCAGCTCGCCGCGGCGCCCGCCCCGGCCGACCGCGAGTACACCGTCAAGACCGACGACTCGCTGTCCCTGATCGCTCAGCACGAGCTCGGCACGGCCGACCGCTGGCACGAGATCTACGAACAGAACAAGGGCGAACCCCAGGCGAACGGCCACCCCTTCGACGACCCCGACCTGATCTTCCCCGGGCAGAAACTCGACCTGCCGCCCCACGCCGCCCCCGCCCCACCGCCCTCCGGCACCGACCAACCCAAGCC
>NZ_LGDD01000313.1 GCF_001279695.1 Streptomyces sp. WM6378 | reverse complement strand
CCCCCAAGGCCTCAAGGGCCAGGGGGGACACCCATGACAGGCTGACGATGCCTGTACCCGGCGCTCCTAGGGGCGCGGGGAACTGCGCGACCAGCCACGCACGGCCCGCAGTGAACCGAAGACATCCAGGAGGGGGCGGGGGCCGCAAGCCCCGGGGTTGATGGGGGCCCAGGGGGCTCAACAGCCCCCAGAACGAGGTCTGCGGCCGGTACCGAGGCCGCGCATCGTGGCGAGTGTCGGTACCGTCCGCAGAGTCCGGATGCGCGGGGCAGCCGGCATCCGGGCGGGCTCCTCCCCCGAGTGGGCCCGCGCGATGATTGTCGTCGGGAGCCCCGCCGTCTTTCCAGGGGGCACGGATGCAGATAATTGCTCCGGCGACCGCCCCGCGCCCCGCGACCGCCCCCACCGACCGCCCCCACCACGGAAGGCGCTCCCCTTGCCCCTCGCCGCCGCCGACCGCGCCGCCCTGCGGGCGCTGCTGCGGGAGCGGCGCGCCGCCGTCAGCCCCGGCTCCGCCGGCTTCCCGCCGCGCCGGCCCGGCCCCGGCCGGCGCGCGGCCGGGCTCAGCCAGGAGCAGATGGACCTGCTGCTCGACCGTACGCCGGGCACGTACAACCGGTTCGAGAACGGTCAACTGGGCACGCCCTCGGCCGAGTTGCTGACCGCCGTTGCCACCCTGCTCAGGTTCGACGAGCAGGAGTGGGCGTTCCTGTGGCGGCTCACCCGGCGCGAGACGCCGCCGAGCCCGCTGCACCGCGACTCCGGCCTGTCCGTGCCCGGCGAGTGGCGGCGGGCCGTCGACGGCATCAGCGGGGCGCTGGCGTACATCAACGACGCCGAGTGGAACCTGCTCGCCCACAACCGGGAGTTCGCCGCGCTCTTCCCGGGCGGCGAGCCCCCGGCCAACTCCATGCGCTGGATGCTCCTGGACCCCGAGGCGCGCGAGGTGGTTCTCGGAGACTGGGTCAATTCCTGGGCGCCGGTGGTGATGCCGCAGCTGCGGCACGCCGTGGAGCTGCATCCGCAGAACGCGGCGCTGGCCCGCCTGGAGGACGACGTACGCCGTGATCCGGTGGCCGGGCCGCTGTACGAGGTGGCCTCGGTGGCGCCCATCGCGTACCCCGACGGAACGGAGCGGCCGATCAACCACGCGCTGTACGGCCCGGGTTGGGTGACGACGTGCGTCGCCGAGCCGGTGACGTCGCCGGGCGCCCGCGTCATGCTGCTGCTCTACACGGCGGGCGACTCGCTCGCGAGCCGAAGCCAACTCGACCCGGCATCGCTGACGAGTTGACCAAGTTTTTGGATTTGTGGGGTTGATTCTAGCCATCTGGCGTACGGTGATGATCCACCCGTTTTCGATTTGTGGGGGAGATCGTCCGTGCCCGCTCACATAGCCCCTCCCTGTGTTGTTCTGCCGGGGAACGTTGTGACGACCGACGAGATCTGCGCCGACATCCGCCGTGCTCATCCGGAACTCCCGCGCCTGGAGGCCGTGTTGCGGGTCGCCCGGGCGACGACTGTGCGGACCCGGCACTTCACCCGCCCGCTGGGCGCGCCGACCGTGGCCGGAAAGGCTCTGGTCGAGGAGCGCAACAGGGCGGCCTACGAAGACGCGTTGGACCTCGCGGCCGAGGCGGGCCGGCGAGCACTGGCCAGGGCGCGGCTGCGGCCCGGGGACATCGACGCGATCGTCACCAGCCACACCACCTCGTGGACGGTGCCCTCCCTCGACGTCCACCTGGTCACCGAACTCGGCCTGCGGCCCGACGTCCGGCGCCACCCCATGGGCACGGTCGGCTGCGCGGGCGGTGCCCAGGGCCTGGTCCGCGCCCACCTGGACATCGCCGCCCACCCCGGCGCGAACGTCCTGGTCGTCACTTCCGAGTGCCTGTCGGCGGCGACGTACAACCACGAGGACACCAGCCTCGAATCCATGGTCTACAAGGTGCTCTTCGGGGACGGCGCCGCCGCCGCGGTCGTCTGCGAGCGCCCCACCTGGGACGGGCCGGGCTTCGTCGTCGAGGACACCTTCGAGTACGTGCTGCCCGACAGCGCCGACCGTTACCGGGGCCGGCTGAGCGGCGCCGGGCTGCACTTCGACTCCACCCGGGCCGCGACCGCCGCCTTCAACGACTGCCTCCCGGCGCTGCGGGAATGGCTCGGCGACGATGCGCTCGACTTCGCGGTGGTGCACCCCGGCGGCCCGCGCATCCTGGACGACACGGCGGCGGGCCTCGGGCTCGACGGCGCGGGCGGCGCCCTGCGGCATGCCTGGGAGAGCCTGGCCGCCAACGGCAACCTGGGCGGCTCCGCGGTCCTGGACGTCCTGTTCCGCACGTCCGTCCAGCCGCCGGCCGTCGGCGCCGCGGGCCTGATCATCGCGTTCGGCCCGGGTTTCGTACTGACGGCGGCGAGAGGCCACTGGTCCAACTAGGCGCGCTGGACGGGTACTTGTCGGCTACTTGTCGATGTCACCGACGACGAAGAACAGCGAGCCCAGGATCGCGACCATGTCGGCGACCAGCGTGCCCGGGAGCAGCACGGCGAGCGCCTGGATGTTGTTGTACGAGGCCGAGCGCAGCTTCAGCCGGTACGGCGTCTTCTCGCCCTTGCTGACGAGGTAGTAGCCGTTGATGCCGAGCGGGTTCTCGGTCCAGGCGTACGTGTGGCCCTCGGGCGCCTTGAGGACCTTGGGGAGGCGCTGGTTGATCGGCCCGGGCGCGAGCCCGGCCATCCTGTCGAGGCAGGCGTCGGCGAGGTCGAGGGCGTTGTGGGTCTGCTCCAGGAGGCACTCGAACCGGGCGAGGCAGTCGCCCTCGGTGCGGGTGACGACCTTCAGGGTGTCCTGCAGCTCCCCGTACGCCAGGTAGGGCTCGTCGCGGCGCAGGTCGAAGTCGACGCCGGAGGCGCGGGCGATGGGCCCGCTGACGCCGTACGCGTGCACGGCCTCGGCGGGCAGGACGCCGACGCCGCGGGTGCGCGCCCGGAAGATCTCGTTGCCGAGCACGAGCCGGTCGTAGACGTCCATGCGCGAGCGCACCGAGGCGACGGCGTGCCGGACCCGGCCGAGCCAGCCCAGCGGCAGGTCCTCCTTCAGGCCGCCGACCCGGTTGAACATGTAGTGCATGCGGCCGCCGGAGACCTCCTCCATGACCGCCTGGAGCTCCTCGCGCTCGCGGAAGGCGTGGAAGACGGGGGTGATGCCGCCGAGCTCCAGGGGGTACGAGCCGAGGAACATCAGGTGATTGAGGACCCGGTTCAGCTCGGCGAGCAGGGTGCGGGTCCACACGGCGCGCTCGGGGACCTCCATGCCGAGCATCCGCTCCACGGCCATGACCACGCCGAGCTCGTTGGAGAACGCGGAGAGCCAGTCGTGGCGGTTGGCCAGCATCACGATCTGGCGGTAGTCGCGGGCCTCGAAGAGCTTCTCGGCGCCGCGGTGCATGTAGCCGATGACCGGCTCGGCGTGCTGGATGCGTTCGCCGTCCAGGACGAGCTTGAGGCGTAGCACTCCGTGGGTGGAGGGGTGCTGGGGGCCGATGTTGAGCACCATGTCGGTGCTCTCCGCCCCGCCCCCGATCCCGACCGTCGTCTCCGTCATGGGGGTCAGTATCCCCTGCGGTGAGACGGCCGGGACGCGCTGGGGCTCCGCCCCAGACCCCGATGGCCCCTCCCCGCCCCTTCCCTGGACCCGCCGGGGGTGGGTGGGGTCGGCTGCGGACCGTGGGTGGCTGGTCGCGCAGTTCCCCGCGCCCCTGGCAGCGCCGGGTACAGGCATCTTCAGCCCGTCATGGGGGTCCCCCTGGCCCTTGAGGCCTTGGGGGAGTTTGAGGACGAGCGCCCTTGAGGCGCGAACGGGGTCTGGGGCGGAGCCCCAGGAAACCCGGCTTCCCTTCCCCCACCCCCGGAGGGTCTCGGGAAGGGGCGGGGTGGGGGCTCAAATCCGGTTGGGGGTCAAACCCGCTGGATCAGCCACCCGAAGTCCCCCAGACCGCCCCGCGCGGTGAGCTCCGCCGCCTCACCCGCCCCGGCCAGCGCCCGCACGTACCCCGCCGGGTCCGACGACGCCAGGGACAGCGGGGGGCGGGCCCCCGAGATGCCGAGGCGGGCCAGGGCCTCGCGCTGCGGGAGCAGCTCCGCGCCCGGCAGCGCGGACGCGTCCAGGGCGACATGCGCCGTGATGTCGCACGACCCGTCCGGCACGGGCGGAACCTCCCGCCCGCCCCGAAACCCGCTCAGCGTCCCGAAGAGCGGCCGAGAACCCGACGCGTGCGCATAGTCGACGGCCACGGCGACCCCCGCGTCCAGCGACGCGACCGCCCCCGCCCACGCCTCGTCCCGAGGCCACCCGATCTCGGCCCGGGAGCCCGGCTCGCTCAGCGGCCACCAGCGCGCGAGCCACTCCGCGTCCGCCCCCGACACCGGCACCCCCAGCGTCTCGGTGCCGTCGGGCCGTACGAGGACGAGCCGGGCCACCCCGTCCGGGTCGGCCTCCGCGACGTCCACCGGCACGTTGTCGAGCCACTCGTTGGCGAAGAGGAGGCCCCGGATGCCCGAGGGAATGGACGCGCGCCAGGAGATCCGGTCGTCGAGACCGTCCGGGCGGGCCGCGCGCTCGACGGCGTACGCCCGCACCGGGAACCCGGCGGGCAGCGCGGCCAGCACCCCGCTCAGGAGCTCCCCGCGCCCGGCGCCGATATCGACGAGGTCGACCGGTCCGGGCCCGAGCCCGGCCGCGACCTCCGTAAGGAGGCGGGCGACAGCCCCCGCGAAGAGCGGCGAGGCATGCACCGACGTACGGAAATGCCCGGCCGGCCCCTCGGGCCGCAGATAGAACCCGCCGTCGCCGTAGAGCGCCCGCTCGGTGGCGGCCCGCCATCCACAGGGCGCCCCGGGCCCGCTCGTACCCGGGGAGTGCTGACACGTCTCATCCGTCACGGGGCCAAGTCTCCACCTTGCGGAGTACGCCGCCGGGATCAGGATCGCCCCGGCGGTTGACCCCTGCACCTATCCGCTTTCCCTACGCTGGGTTACGTGCAGCGCCTCTACGACTTCATCCGCAGACACCCGACCGGGGTCGACACCTTCTGGGCCGTCATCCTGTTCGGGTTCTCCGGCCTGCAGATCACGTCGGTCGCGCACGACCCGAAGCAGGCCTCCTGGGGCATCCAGGTCCTGGTGGCGCTCGGGATGGGCACGGCCGTGGCGCTGCGCCGCAGGGTGCCCGAGAAGATGCTCCTGCTCGTGATCACGATGGGCCTGGCGCAGCTCGCGCTGAACGTCCAGCCCCAGATCCAGGACTTCGCGATGCTGGTCATCGTCTACACGGTGGCCTCCGCGGGCGAGCGCTGGGCCTCGCGGGTCGCGCTGGTCGGCGGGCTGTGCGCGGCGCCGCTCGCGCACTTCCGGTGGATGGACACCGGCGGCATCAACACCGCGACGGAGAAGGTCTTCTTCGTCATCATCATGACCGTCCCGTTCGTCCTCGCCTGGGTGCTCGGCGACTCGATGCGCACCCGCAAGGCGTACTTCGCGCAGCTGGAGGAGCGGGCCTCGCGGCTGGAGCGCGAGCGCGAGGCGCAGGCCAAGGTGGCGGTCGCCGCCGAGCGGGCCCGGATCGCCCGCGAGCTGCACGACGTGGTCGCGCACAACGTGTCGGTGATGGTCGTGCAGGCCGACGGCGCGGCGTACGTGATGGACACCTCGCCGGACCAGGCGAAGACGGCCCTGGAGACGATCTCGATGACCGGGCGCCAGGCGCTCGCCGAGATGCGCCGGCTGCTCGGCGTGCTGCGCACGGGCGAGCACCAGGAGGCGGGGGAGTACGTGCCGCAGCCGGACGTCCAGCAGATCGAGGACCTGGTCGAGACGGTCCGCGGGGCCGGCCTCACCGTGGACTTCAAGATCGAGGGCACCCCGCGCCCGCTGCCCAGCGGCGTCGAGCTCACGGCGTACCGCATCGTGCAGGAGGCGCTCACCAACACCCGCAAGCACGGCGGCCCGGACGCGGGGGCGAGCGTGCGGCTCGTGTACTTCGACGACGGGCTGGGCCTGCTCGTCGAGGACGACGGCCGCGGCGCCGCCCACGAGATGTACGAGGACGGCGGCGCGGACGGCCAGGGCCACGGCCTGATCGGCATGCGCGAGCGGATCGGCATGGTCGGGGGCACCCTTGACGCGGGGCCGCGCCCCGGCGGCGGCTTCCGCATCAGCGCCCTGCTGCCGCTGAAACCGGCCCACTGATTTCCTGTACATGTCTTGTGTAGTACGTGCTGCTCGACCGTTGTACGCCGTGATGTTGTTCGCCGTGATGGAGAGGGAACGATGACGATCCGCGTGATGCTCGTCGACGACCAGGTGCTGCTGCGCACCGGGTTCCGGATGGTGCTCGCCGCCCAGCCGGACATGGAGGTCGTCGCGGAGGCGGGCGACGGCGCGGAGGCGATCGACATCCTGCGCGCGACCGCCGTCGACGTGGTCCTGATGGACGTGCGCATGCCGAGGCTGGACGGCGTGGAGGCCACCCGGCGGATCTGCGAGGCGCCGAACCCGCCCAAGGTGTTGATCCTGACCACGTTCGACCTCGACGAGTACGCGTTCTCCGGCCTGAAGGCGGGCGCCAGCGGCTTCATGCTGAAGGACGTGCCGCCCGCCGAACTCCTCGGCGCGATCCGCTCGGTGCACAGCGGCGACGCGGTGGTCGCGCCGTCGACGACCCGGCGCCTGCTCGACCGGTTCGCCCCGATGCTCCCGGCCGCCGGCAAGGAGCCCGAGCACAAGCAGCTGCAGAAGCTGACCGAGCGCGAACGCGAGGTCATGCTCCTGGTCGCGCAGGGCCTCTCCAACGGCGAGATCGCCGCCCGCCTGGTCCTGTCGGAGGCCACGGTCAAGACCCACGTGGGCCGCATCCTGACCAAGCTGGAACTGCGCGACCGCGTCCAGGTCGTGGTCCTGGCCTACGAGACGGGCCTGGTGCGCGCGGGGGGCGGCGCGGTCTGACCTGATCCCGCCAGGCCCCGGCCGCCGCCGGTACGCTCGGGCGGCATGTTGCTCTGGATCAACGGTCCCTACGGCGGCGGCAAGACGCAGACCGCGTACGAGCTCCGGCGGCGGCTGCCCGGCAGTGTCGTGTGCGATCCGGAGCACATCGGCTTCGGGCTGCACCGCACGCTGCCGCCCGAGCTGCGCACGGACTTCCAGGACCTGCGGGCCTGGCGCGAGGGCGTCCACGAGGTGCTCGACCTGGCGCTGCGCGAGGTGAAGGGGCCGGTGATCGCCCCGATGACGCTGGTCGAGCCGCGCTACTTCGAGGAGATCATCGGCCGGCTGCGCGCCGAGGGCGGCCACGAGGTGCGCCACTTCGCGCTGCTCGCGGAGCGCCGGCTCGTACTGCGCCGGCTCAGCGAGCGGGGCCTCGGGCGGGGCCTCAAGCGGGACAGTTTCGCCGTCCGGCACCTGGACCTCTGCCTGGAGCGGCTGAGCGGCCCCGAGTTCGCCGAGCACATCCACACCGATGAGCTGACGGTCCCTCAGGTCGCCGACCGGGTCGCCGCGTCGGCCGGGCTGCGGCCCCTGCCCAACACCGACGGCGCCCTGCGCCACCGCCTGCGCCGCACTCGGATCGGGCTCCGCCACATCCGCTTCGACTGAGAGCCTGTGGCGGGCCCATTCACCCAAGGTGCTTCTGCGACCGGGCAGCGCCGGGTCTCCTACAGGGGCGCGGGGAACTGCGCGAGCAACCACCCACGACCCGCAGCCGAAAGAGGGTTCAGGGGGCGCGGGGAACTGCGCAAAGCCCCGCGACGGCCAGCAGTCGAATGCCTCCCACCCTGCCGGGGCTACCGCAGCACCCCTTCAAGGAAGTCGCTCCCCAGGCGGGCCACGACCGTCAGGTCGAGCTGGTGCAGCACGTACCGGCCGCGACGCCGCGTCGTGATGAGCCCCGCCTTCTTCAGGACGGCCAAGTGGCGGGAGACCTCCGGCGCCGTGATCCCGTGCGAGTCGGCGAGCTCGCTCGTCGTGTACGGGGAGCGGGCCAGGTTGCGGCACAGGCGCATCCGCATCGGGTGGGCCAGCGCCTCCATCCGCAGTTTGAGGATCTCGACCGAGGCCGGCGAGGGCAGTTCGGGCCCGTGCACCGGGTAGTGGATCACCGGCCGCCAGCCCGGCGCGTGCAGCACCATCAGGTGCGGCCAGCCGAACGAGGTGGGCACGAAGGTGAGCCCCGCGCCGGGCTCGGGGTCGGTGGCGGTCGTGCGGCCCTCGGTTAGCTTGTCCACGCTGATCCGCGTCCCGCCCTCGTCAAGGCTGAGCGCGGCCGACACCGAGGCGACGGCCTCGTCGAGCCCTTTGCGGCGAAGGATCTCCGCCTTGTGCCGGGCGTCGGTGGCCAGTTGGACCCGGACCCGCTGCCAGGTGTCCGCGAAGAAGGCCTGCTCGCAGTCCTCGAACAGGCGCCGCAACCAGGCCCGTATGGAGTCCGGATCGCTCAACAGGCGCTGGGCGAACTCCACTTGGCGCGGACCCCGGACCGCCGCCATCTCCAGGGCGCGCGCCCGCATCGCCGGGTCGTGCAGCGGGGACGGCGTCTTGACCGTGTACAGGCTGGAGCAGGTGAACTCCAGGGCGGCGGAGGCGAACCGCTCGTCGGGGAGGCGGTCGAGCAGGTCGAGGTCCTCGGCGAGTGTCGAGCCGGGGCTGCCGTCCCCGCCGGGGATGCCCGCGAACGGCATGAACACGTCGGAGAACGTGTTGCGCCACAGGAACTCGGCCTCGTGCAGCCGGTCCGCGAGGTCGGGTTTCAGGGCGGCCGCGGTCGCCGTGACCCAGCCGTGCAGGCCCGGGTGGTGGCCGGGCTCGGAGAGCGCGTGCAGGGCCAGGCCCAGCTCGGCCAGCGGCGAGACGGCGAAGCCGATGCGCTCGGGCGGCAGGCCCGTGATGTCGATGGTCACGCTCATGGGCCCATGGTGCACCGCGGCACCGACAGAGCGGCCGCCGATTGACGGTGCTGGTCAATCGACGGCGCCGGTCAGGGCCTCAGGCGCCCCAGGCTCCCATTTGACGCGGCTCGTCAATCGGCGCGACGCCCGGCCGGAACGGGTTCACCGTGGAGGCATGGACGTGATGCAGCAGCACATGATCGACAGCTACCGCGCGGCCCGGCTCGGCGCGCCCGCCCCGCCGGTGCCGGGCACCCACGACGTGGCGGTCCTGCGCGGGATGCGGGACCACCGCCGCTTCGAGGCGGTCCTGGCGGGCCGGCTCGCCACGGGCCGGCTGCGGGCGGCCCTGGCCCGCCTGTTCGCCCCCCACCACCCCCGGAACCACCCGCCCGCCTGCCGCTGAGCGGGCAGCCTTCCCAGCCGCCGCCCGGGACTCCGGTCAGCGCACGCCCGAAACCTCCGCTACGGCAGCAGCCGTACGAACTGCGCCACCGCGGCCCGTACGTCCTCGGCGCTCCACGCGAGGCCTGGGGCGTTCACCGTGACCTCCGTGACGGCCAGGCCCGCGGGGCCCGAGGGGCTCGGGAACCAGCGGCGGAACAGGCAGACGCCGCTCTCCTCGGCCTGCCGCAGGGAGGCGGCGTTGAGCACCTCGGTGTCGTAAGGCAGCCACACCTGGAACTGGTGGGTGTGCGGCGGCTCGGGATGCACCCGGAACCACGGCACGCCCGCCTCGGCGAGGCCTTCCTTCACAGCCGCGGCCACGACCTTGGCGTGGGCCACGTACGAGGGGAGTTCGGGCAGTTCCTTGCGCAGGCCGAGCAGGCCCGCCAGGGCGGCGGGGAACTGCTGGAAGAGCTGGCCGCCGTAGCGGTGGCGCCAGGTGCGGGCCTCGGCGATCAGCGACTCGGAGCCGACCAGGACGGCGCCGGACAGGCCGCCCAGCGTCTTGTAGAAGGACACGTACACGCTGTCCGCGAGGCCCGCGATCTCCCGTAGGGGGCGGCCGAAGTGGGCGGTGGTCTCCCAGATCCGGGCGCCGTCGAAGTGCACCACGGCGTCCCGCTCGCGGGCCGCCTCCACTACGGCGACGAGCTCGTCCCAAGTGGGCAGGACATACCCCGCGTCGCGCAGCGGAAGCTCCAGCATCAGGGTGCCGAACGGCTCCTCGAAGGCGAGCACCTCTTCCGCGTTGGGCAGCCGGGGCTCGTCCGTCGGGTGGACCGTACGCAAGCCGCTGAGCTGGCCGAACGCCTGGCGTTCGTGCACTTCGGGGTGGGCGAGCGGGTGCAGGGCGACCGTGGGGCTGCCGGTGCGGGCCGCCCAGCAGCGCAGCGCGACCTGCTGGGCCATCGTGCCGGTGGGGAAGAAGACGGCGGCCGGGAAGCCGAGCTCCTCGGCGGTGCGGCGCTCCAGCTCGGTCACCGCGCCGTTGCCGTAGATGTCGGCGAACTCGTCCAGGTCGTAGACCTCGGCGCCGTCGGCCAGAAGGGCCGTCAGGCGCTCCGCGAGGGTGTGGTCGACCGTATGCTCCGCCAGCGTGCGCTTGGCGCTCCTGAAGACGGCCAGGCGGCGCTGGTGGGCCTGATCCGGGGTTTCCTCCGGTGCACCGCCCGGGGTGTCGGCGGGTGATTCGGGGAGGGAATTCCGATGGGTTTCTGCCATGGGGCGATGATCGCCCACACCCTGTGGACAACCAAGGGGGTTTCCGGGGCCTGGGCGTAGCATGACGGGGCCGTTTGATTTTGGTTTGGCGTCCGGTACCCCTCGCGGACTGGAACGGAAGGCCCCCACCGCGTGAACGCACCACCAGAGCACCGCCACGAACACAGCCCGGCGGACCGCCCCGCCCGCCTCACCGTGGGCGTCGTCGGCGCGGGCCGGGTCGGCCCCGCGCTCGCCGCGTCCCTCCAGCTGGCCGGGCACCGCCCGGTCGCGGTCTCCGGCGTCTCCGACGCGTCGGTGCGCAGGGCCGCGGCCCTGCTGCCCGACGTGCCGCTGGTCCCGCCCGCCGAGGTGCTCCGGCGCGCCGACCTCGTCCTGCTGACCGTCCCCGACGACGCGCTGCCGGGCCTCGTCGAGGGGCTCGCCGAGACCGGCGCGATCCGGCCGGGCCAGCTCCTGGTGCACACCTCCGGGCGGTACGGCACGGCCGTCCTGGACCCGGCCCGGCGGGCCGGCGCGCTCCCCCTCGCGCTGCACCCGGCGATGACGTTCACCGGCACCGGCGTGGACGTCCAGCGCCTGGCCGGCTGCTCGTTCGGCGTGACCGCCCCCGAGGAGCTGCGCCTCGCCGCCGAGGCGCTGGTCATCGAGATGGGCGGCGAGCCCGAGTGGATCGAGGAGGCGAACCGCCCGCTCTACCACGCGGCCCTCGCCCTCGGCGCGAACCACCTGGTCACGCTGGTCGCCCAGTCCATGGAGCTCCTCGGCCAGGCCGGCGTCGCCGCCCCCGACCGGATGCTCGGCCCGCTGCTCGGCGCGGCCCTCGACAACGCCCTGCGCTCGGGCGACGCGGCGCTGACCGGCCCGGTCGCGCGCGGCGACGCCGGCACGGTCGCCGCCCACGTGGCCGAGCTGCGCAAGCACGCGCCGGGCACGGTCGCCGGATACCTCGCGATGGCCCGTACGACCGCCGACCGGGCGCTCGCCCACGGACTGCTCAAGCCCGAGCTCGCCCAGGACCTGCTCGGGGTGCTCGCCGAAGGAGACGACAGATGACCGCCCTGGTGCGTACGGCCGCGGAGCTCGCGGCCCTGGAGCGGACCGGCCGCCGGGCCGTCGTCATGACCATGGGCGCGCTCCACGAGGGCCACGCGACCCTGATCCGTACCGCCCGGCAGCTGGCCGGTCCCGGCGGGCAGGTCGTGGTCACGGTGTTCGTCAACCCGCTGCAGTTCGGCGCGGGCGAGGACCTGGACCGCTATCCGCGCACCCTGGACGCGGACCGCGCGATCGCCGAACGCGAGGGCGCCGACGTGGTGTTCGCGCCCTCCGTCGAGGAGGTTTATCCCGGCGGCGAGCCCCAAGTGCGCGTCACCGCGGGCCCCATGGGCGAGCTCCTGGAGGGCGCCGTGCGGCCCGGCCACTTCGACGGCATGCTGACCGTCGTCGCCAAGCTGCTCCACCTGAGCGCGCCCGACCTCGCCCTGTACGGCCAGAAGGACGCCCAGCAGCTGGCGCTGATCCGGCGCATGGTGCGCGATCTGAACTTCCCCGTGGAGATCGTCGGCGTGCCGACGGTCCGCGAGGACGACGGGCTCGCCCTGTCCAGCCGCAACCGCTACCTCGACCCGGCGGAGCGGACCGCGGCGCGTGCCCTGTCCCGCGCGCTGTTCGCGGCCCGCGACCGGCTCGCCGCCGAGCACGCCCTGCACGCGCGGGCCGCCGCCGAGGGCGCGGTCTCGGGCCGGGCCGACGCGCTCACCGCGATCGGCGAGGCCAGGGCCGCCGCCGACGCCCACGCGGTCGCCGCGGCCGCGCCGTCCCCCGCGTCGATCAAGGCCGTGGCCCAGGGCGTGCTCGACGAGGCGGCCAAGGTCGAACCCCCGGTCGTGGTCGACTACTTGGCGATGGTCGACCCGGCGACGTTCAGGGAGGCCCCCGAGGGGTTCGGCGGCGAGGCGATCCTCGCGGTGGCCGCCCGCGTCGGCACCACGCGCCTCATCGACAACATCCCGCTCACGTTCGGAGCACCGGCATGACAAGCACCGGAATACGGCTCGACGCCCCCGCACCCGGCTGGGCCATCGACGCGGACGTCGTGGTCGTCGGCTCCGGCGTCGCGGGCCTGACCGCGGCCCTGCGCTGCACGGCGGCGGGCCTGGCCACCGTCGTCGTCACCAAGGCCCGCCTGGACGACGGCTCGACGCGCTGGGCGCAGGGCGGCATAGCGGCCGCCCTCGGCGAGGGCGACACCCCCGAGCAGCACCTGGACGACACCCTGGTGGCCGGCGCGGGCCTGTGCGACGAGGACGCGGTACGCCTCCTGGTCACCGAGGGCCCGGACGCCGTACGGCGGTTGATCACCACCGGCGCCCACTTCGACACCGACGACTCGGGCGCGATCTCGCTGACCCGCGAGGGCGGCCACCACCGCCGCCGCATCGCGCACGCGGGCGGCGACGCCACCGGCGCCGAGATCTCCCGCGCGCTCGTCGAGGCCGTCCGCACCCAGGCGGTGCGCACCATCGAGAACGCCCTGGTCCTCGACCTCCTGAAGGACGAGCACGGCCGCACCGCGGGCATCACCCTGCACGTCATGGGCGAGGGCCAGCACGACGGCGTCGGCGCGGTCCGCGCGCCCGCGGTGGTCCTCGCGACCGGCGGCATGGGCCAGGTGTTCTCGGCGACCACCAACCCGTCCGTGTCCACGGGCGACGGCGTGGCCCTCGCGCTGCGCGCGGGCGCCGAGATCTCCGACCTCGAATTCGTCCAGTTCCACCCC
Organism: Streptomyces sp. WM6378; assembly: GCF_001279695.1. Lineage (GTDB taxonomy): Bacteria > Actinomycetota > Actinomycetes > Streptomycetales > Streptomycetaceae > Streptomyces. The sequence continues at coordinate 41,646 of NZ_LGDD01000313.1, read as the reverse complement.
ACGGTCCTGTTCCTCGGCGCCGACTCGGAGGGCCAGCAGCCCCTGGTCTCGGAGGCCGTACGCGGTGAAGGCGCCCACCTCGTCGACGCGGCCGGCACGCGCTTCATGCTCGGCCGGCACGAACTGGCGGAGCTCGCCCCGCGCGACATCGTCGCCAAGGCCATCACCCGCCAGATGCAGGCGCAGGGCGCCGAGCACATGTACCTGGACGCCCGGCACTTCGGCGCCGAGATGTGGGAGCAGCGCTTCCCGACGATCCTGGCCGCCTGCCGCTCGCACGGCATCGACCCGGTGACCGAGCCGATCCCGGTCGCCCCGGCCGCGCACTACGCCTCCGGCGGCATCCGCACCGACCTGCGCGGCCGCACCACCGTGCCCGGCCTGTACGCGTGCGGCGAGGTCGCCTGCACCGGCGTGCACGGCGCCAACCGGCTCGCCTCCAACTCCCTCCTGGAGGGCCTGGTCTTCGCCGAGAACATCGCGGCGGACATCGCGGCCGGTGCCTCAACTCCCGTACGGGACAAGGTGGTTGACCCGAGCCTGCCCGCCGGTCCGAACGACGGGCCCGTGCCGCTGCTCGACCCGGCCGCCCGCATCCACATCCAGCGGATCATGACCGAAGGCGCCGGGGTGCTGCGCTCCGCCGACAGCCTCGCCGAGGCGGCCGGCCGCCTGGAGGCGATCCGCGCGGACGAGCACAAGGCCGCCGTGCCGGGCGTCGAGGCGTGGGAGACCACCAACCTGCTGCTCGTCTCCCGGGTCCTGGTCGCCGCGGCCGCCGCCCGCGAGGAGACCCGCGGCTGCCACTGGCGCGAGGACCGGCCCGACCGCGACGACGCGGCCTGGCAGCGCCACCTCGTCGTCCGCATCACCCCCGAGCGGTCCCTGGACATCCGTCCCACCGCCAGCGCCACCTTCCCCCCGACCGCCGCCACCCCCCTGGAGCCGTAACCGTGAGCACGCCCGAGGAACTCCGTCCCCAGCCGGTGGACGTCCCCCTGATCCAGATCGGTGCGCCCGCCCAGGGCGGCGGCTGCGGCGACGACTGCGGCTGCGGCGGCGAGGAGGAGGTGTACGAGTGCGGCCTCGACCCCGCGCTCGCGGCCCTGCTCGCCGAGTCGGGCCTGGACCCCGTCCAGGTCGAGGACATCGCGCACCTCGCCATCGAGGAGGACCTGGACGGCGGCGTGGACGTCACGTCGGCGGCCACCGTCCCCCAGGACGCCGTCGCCACCGGCGACTTCACGGCCCGCGAGGCCGGCACGGTCGCGGGCCTGCGCGTCGCCGAGGCGATCCTGTCCATCGTCTGCACCGAGGAGTTCGAGGTCGAGCGGCACGTCGCGGATGGCGACCGCGTCGAGGCCGGCCAGAAGCTCATCAGCGTCACGACCCGCACCCGCGATCTGCTGACCGGCGAGCGCAGCGCGCTCAACCTGCTGTGCCGCCTGTCCGGCATCGCGACGGCCACCCGCGCCTGGGCGGACGCCCTCGAAGGCACCGGCGCCAAGGTCCGCGACACCCGCAAGACCACCCCGGGCCTGCGCGCACTGGAGAAGTACGCGGTCCGCTGCGGCGGCGGCGTCAACCACCGCATGTCCCTGTCGGACGCGGCGCTTGTCAAGGACAACCACGTGGTCGCGGCCGGCGGCGTCGCCGAGGCCTTCAAGGCCGTACGCGACCGCTTCCCGGACCTGGCCGTCGAGGTCGAGGTCGACACCCTGCCCCAGGTCACCGAAGTCCTGGACGCGGGGGCCGACCTGATCCTGCTCGACAACTTCACCCCCGAGCAGACGGCCGAGGCGGTCGCCCTGGTCGCGGGCCGCGCGATGCTCGAATCCTCGGGCCGGCTCACCCTGGCGAACGCCGCCGAGTACGCCGCGACCGGCGTCGACTACCTGGCGGTCGGCGCCCTCACCCACTCCTCGCCGATCCTCGACATCGGCCTGGACCTGCGCGAGGCCGGAGAGGGCCGGGCCTGATGCTGCTCACGATCGACGTCGGCAACACCCACACCGTCCTCGGCCTGTTCGACGGCGAGGAGGTCGTCGAGCACTGGCGGATCTCCACTGACGCCCGGCGCACCGCGGACGAGCTGGCCGTGCTGCTCAACGGCCTGATGGGCACCCACCCGATGCTCGGCGCGGAGCTCGGCGACGGCATCGAGGGCATCGCGATCTGCGCGACCGTCCCGTCCGTCCTGCACGAGCTGCGCGAGGTGACCCGCCGCTACTACGGCGACGTCCCCGCGATCCTGGTGGAGCCGGGCATCAAGACGGGCGTGCCGGTCCTGACCGACAACCCGAAGGAGGTCGGTGCCGACCGCATCGTCAACTCGATCGCAGCCGTCGAGCTCTACGGCGGCCCGGCGATCGTCGTCGACTTCGGCACGGGCACGACGTTCGACGCGGTCAGCGCGCGCGGCGAGTACATCGGCGGCGTCATCGCCCCCGGCATCGAGATCTCCGTCGACGCGCTCGGCATCAAGGGCGCCCAGCTCCGCAAGATCGAGGTGGCCCGCCCCCGCTCGGTGATCGGCAAGAACACCGTCGAGGCCATGCAGGCCGGCATCGTGTACGGCTTCGCGGGCCAGGTCGACGGCGTCGTCAAGCGCATGAAGCGCGAACTGGTCGGCCCCGACGGCGACCCGGACGACGTCACCGTCATCGCCACCGGGGGCCTGGCCCCGATGGTGCTCGGCGAGGCCGAGGAGATCGACGAGCACGAGCCGTGGCTGACGCTGATCGGCCTGCGCCTGGTGTACGAACGCAACGTCTCGCGCTCCTGAAGCGGCGGCCGGGCGCGCCGGGACCACCCCGACACGCGCCCGGCATCGGCCTGTTAAGCGGATTTTGTCCTTTCAGGTCGTATCGTCGCCGCATGCCCACGCCCTACGGATCCCGAGGCGGCATGGCGTTCGGCGCGGACGAGCTGCGTGTGCTCCGACGCGCCCTGGCCATCGCCCTGCACCCCACCGCCGTCAAGGACCAGGACATCCAGGACTGTCTGCGCCTGGCCGACTCCGTGGACGAGGCCGTCCGCGAGGCGGACCGGCTGCGCGCCTTCCTCCTGGCCGACCTCGCCCGTTACCGTGACGCGCTGCCCGGCTCGCTGCCCGGCTACACCGAGCTGCTCCAGGACGCCCTGGCGGCCGGCTACGACCCCGGGCCCGACGACCTGGCCGCCCTGCGCGCGCTGCGCTCGGACCCGGTCTGCGCGGCCCTCCTGGAGCGCTGCCGCCGGATCGCGGAACGCTCGGTGCGGGCCCGCCTGGCCGGCCGCGCGGTCACCGCTCCGGCCCAGCGCACCCGGCTCCTGACGCTGGTCGACGGAGGCGCCGCGGACAAGGGCAAGGACAAGTCCGCCGAGCCGCGCCCCGCCACCCCGGCCCGCCCGGCCCCCGCGCACCCCGCGCCGGACCGCCCCGTACCGAAGCCCTCCGAGGTCTTCCCGCCGCGCCGCCGACCCGTGCCCCCGCCAGAGGAGCGCAGGGCGGGCTAGCTACTCTGTCGGTATGGACTACGTTTCCGCGCTTCTGCCCCCCGTGGTGATGGCCATCTTCTTCATCGCGCTCGTCGTGACGATCGTGAAGAGCCAGGGTGGTCCCAACAAGGGCAAGGAGGACGCGGCCGTGGACAGCGCGCTCGCCCGCGCCGAGGCCGCCCGGCAGAAGCCCGCCTCGTCCTGACCTCACCGTCCGGACGGGCACACACAGCGGGGGCGCACGGGGTATTTCCCCACGTGCGCCCTTTTTGCTGCGCGCTAACTGCAAATAACCAGCCATTCGCGACATCTCCCACTATGGTGCAGATGTGCCCCGCCAATTGGGAGAGCTGGAAGACGCCGTCATGACCCGCGTCTGGCAGTGGAACCGTCCCGTGACCGTCCGGGAAGTCCTCGAAGACCTTCAGCAGGAACGGTCCATCGCGTACACCACGGTCATGACCGTAATGGACAATCTCCATCAGAAGGGCTGGGTCCGCCGGGAAGTCGACGGGCGGGCCTATCGATATACGGCGGTCTCCACCCGCGCCGCGTACGCCGCGGCCCTGATGAACGAAGCCTGGTCCCAGAGCGACAACCGGGCGGCCGCACTCGTCGCCTTCTTCGGCATGATGTCCCCCGAGGAGCGCGAAGCGCTGCGCGATGCCGTGCGCATGGTGCAGGAGCCGGAACCAGAACGGGACCGCGAAGCCGAACACGGATCCGAAGAGTCCCGAGAGGGCGATGCGCCCGGGGACAGTGCGGGGCGATAGCGTCCAGGCATGTCTTATCCCGCCGCAAATGCGGTCACCGTCCGCCGGGCCAGGACCGGCGATGTACCGTCCGTGCGAAGCCTTCTCGATGCGTACGTCGGCGACGGGATCCTGCTCGACAAAGCAACGGTCACCCTTTACGAGTCCATCCAGGAGTTCTGGGTGGCGGAACGCGACTCGGACGCCCGGGTGGTGGGGTGCGGGGCGCTGCACGTGATGTGGGAAGACCTCGCCGAAGTGCGCACTCTTGCCGTGGACCCCGAGTTCCACGGATCCGGGATCGGACATCTCGTACTCGGCAAGCTGCTCCAGACCGCGCGCTGGCTCGGAGTGCGCCGGGTTTTCTGTCTTACCTTCGAGGTCGCCTTCTTCACGAAGCACGGGTTCACGGAGATCGGGGAGACTCCGGTCGATACCGTCGACACAGATGTCTACAGCGAGCTGCTGCGCTCCTATGACGAGGGCGTCGCCGAGTTCCTCGGTCTCGAACGAGTGAAGCCGAACACCTTGGGCAACACCCGGATGCTTCTGCACCTGTGATCGGGGAAGCGGCAGGAAGCTGTCAGAACCCTATGTCCGAATCGCGTACGTTTCCCGCAGAGCAAGGATCCTGAACCTCTCCTGGGGGTTTGTGTTTTCCAGGCAAAAGCGGTTTCCTTTCCGCGTACTGCATTTTCGATGAAAGGAAATCCGGTGGCACAGAAGGTTCAGGTCCTTCTTGTCGATGACCTCGACGGTGGCGAGGCTGACGAGACCGTGACGTTCGCTCTTGACGGGAAGAGCTTCGAGATCGACCTCACCACCGCCAACGCGGACAAGCTCCGGGGTCTCCTTGAGCCGTACGTGAAGAGCGGCCGGCGCACCGGTGGCCGCGCGGCGGGCGGTCGCGGCAAGGCCCGTGGCGCGCTGCTCGGCACCGGCAACCAGAACACTGCCGAGATCCGCAAGTGGGCCAAGGAGCAGGGTTACAACGTGAACGACCGCGGACGCGTCCCGGCCGAAATCCGTGAGGCCTACGAGAAGCAGAACGGCTGAGTTCCCGCGTTCCCCGCACCACCTGGGGATTTCGCGTGAAACAACCGGGCCCGGTGGCATTCCGTCGCCGCCGCTGCCACCAGCCTCACGAGGCTGAGGCACGCGGCGCGACCGCCCGGCAGGGTCCCCGGACCCTGGGAAGCACCCTTTTCACCGGCACCACCGCACTGAGTGAATCCGGTGAATGAGGGCAGCCGCGCTTCCACCTCGCACCCGGGCTCGGGGGGCCGCAGCCAGACGGCGGCCCCCCGCGAGCCGGACCATCCCGGCGGCACGGGTGCGGTGATCCGGCCTCCGGCGCCGACGGCCGTCAGATCGAGGCCGACGCCGCCCCACTCCAGCCAGTCGAGCAGCCCCGGCAGCTCGTCCGCGCTTCCGGCCGCCACGAGCAGCCGCATCCGGCACCCCACCAGGGCGACCGGTCCCGTCCGCTCGTGCCGCTTCAGCAAGGCGAATCCGGCGGTCGCCGGGAGCTCCAGGACGTCGAAGCGCAGTCCGGTGAGCAGCTGGACGGGGGGACCGGACGAAACGGCCCAGCCGAGCTCGCGTTCGTACCACTGCGCGAGCGGGCCATCCAGGGGGGCGCGAGGTGCCGGCACGGTGAAGGCCATGCCCGGAGCAACTGGAGAAACGTCGCTGGGTTACGCTGAGTTTCCGGACGACTGCGCTCCGTTGTGGAAAGTGCGGCGCTTGGGGGCGTGAGCGGGCGCAAGGTTGTTCGCCCGTAGCTTACGGAACCGGGGTGCGCCGCATGGAGTGTCAGTCCGGACGGGTAAGACATTCCTAGTGGGGAGGGGCGACACGCTCGTCAGGCGGTCTCACGTTCGCCATCGGCGTACTGGAGACAGGGGTATCTGCCTGGCCTGCGGGAACATCGTCTCGCACCATCGGGTTGGAGCAGTTGTCGGCTGTTCGGGCCGGGAGGCAATGAACGGGTGTCGGCAGTTGGAATGAGCTGTCCCGCCCTGCGGGACTAGCATGCGGAAGGACAGGGAGGGGACCGCCCCCTTACTGCCCGACCGCTCTGAGGAGCGATTAACGATGTTCGAGAGGTTCACCGACCGCGCGCGGCGGGTTGTCGTCCTGGCTCAGGAAGAAGCCCGGATGCTCAACCACAACTACATCGGCACCGAGCACATCCTCCTGGGCCTGATCCACGAGGGTGAGGGTGTCGCCGCTAAGGCCCTGGAGAGCCTCGGGATTTCGCTCGAGGCGGTCCGCCAGCAGGTGGAGGAGATCATCGGCCAGGGCCAGCAGGCCCCGTCCGGGCACATCCCCTTCACGCCCCGTGCCAAGAAGGTCCTGGAGCTGTCGCTCCGCGAGGCCCTCCAGCTCGGCCACAACTACATCGGCACCGAGCACATCCTGCTCGGCCTGATCCGCGAGGGCGAGGGCGTCGCCGCCCAGGTCCTCGTGAAGCTGGGCGCCGATCTCAACCGGGTGCGGCAGCAGGTCATCCAGCTGCTCTCCGGCTACCAGGGCAAGGAAGCCGCCACCGCCGGCGGCCCTGCGGAGGGCACTCCCTCCACGTCCCTGGTGCTCGACCAGTTCGGCCGCAACCTGACGCAGGCCGCTCGCGAATCCAAGCTCGACCCGGTCATCGGGCGCGAGAAGGAGATCGAGCGCGTCATGCAGGTCCTGTCGCGCCGTACCAAGAACAACCCGGTGCTCATCGGCGAGCCCGGCGTCGGCAAGACCGCCGTCGTCGAGGGCCTGGCCCAGGCGATCGTCAAGGGCGAGGTGCCCGAGACGCTCAAGGACAAGCACCTGTACACGCTGGACCTCGGCGCCCTGGTCGCCGGATCCCGCTACCGCGGTGACTTCGAGGAGCGCCTGAAGAAGGTCCTCAAGGAGATCCGCACCCGCGGCGACATCATCCTGTTCATCGACGAGCTCCACACCCTGGTGGGTGCGGGTGCCGCCGAGGGCGCGATCGACGCGGCGAGCATCCTCAAGCCGATGCTGGCCCGCGGTGAGCTCCAGACCATCGGTGCCACCACCCTCGACGAGTACCGCAAGCACCTGGAGAAGGACGCGGCCCTTGAGCGCCGCTTCCAGCCGATCCAGGTCGCCGAGCCGTCGCTGCCGCACACCATCGAGATCCTCAAGGGTCTGCGCGACCGCTACGAGGCCCACCACCGCGTCTCGATCACGGACGAGGCCCTCGTCCAGGCCGCGACGCTGGCCGACCGGTACATCTCGGACCGCTTCCTGCCGGACAAGGCGATCGACCTGATCGACGAGGCCGGTTCCCGGATGCGCATCCGCCGGATGACCGCGCCGCCGGACCTCCGCGAGTTCGACGAGAAGATCGCGGGCGTGCGCCGCGACAAGGAGTCGGCGATCGACTCCCAGGACTTCGAGAAGGCGGCCTCTCTCCGCGACAAGGAGAAGCAGCTGCTCGCCGCGAAGGCCAAGCGCGAGAAGGAGTGGAAGGCCGGCGACATGGACGTCGTCGCCGAGGTCGACGGCGAGCTGATCGCCGAGGTCCTGGCCACGGCCACGGGCATCCCGGTCTTCAAGCTCACCGAGGAGGAGTCCTCGCGGCTGCTCCGCATGGAAGACGAGCTGCACAAGCGCGTCATCGGCCAGAAGGACGCCATCAAGGCGCTCTCGCAGGCCATCCGGCGTACCCGTGCCGGCCTGAAGGACCCGAAGCGCCCCGGCGGTTCGTTCATCTTCGCGGGCCCGTCCGGTGTCGGTAAGACCGAGCTGTCCAAGACGCTCGCCGAATTCCTCTTCGGCGACGAGGACGCACTGATCTCCCTCGACATGTCGGAGTTCAGCGAGAAGCACACGGTTTCCCGCCTCTTCGGTTCGCCCCCCGGCTACGTGGGTTACGAAGAGGGCGGCCAGCTCACCGAGAAGGTGCGCCGCAAGCCGTTCTCCGTCGTCCTCTTCGACGAGGTCGAGAAGGCCCACCCCGATATCTTCAATTCCCTGCTCCAGATTCTGGAAGACGGTCGCCTGACCGACTCCCAGGGCCGGGTCGTGGACTTCAAGAACACGGTCATCATCATGACGACCAACCTCGGGACCCGGGACATCTCCAAGGGCTTCAACCTGGGCTTCGCCGCCCAGGGCGACGTCAAGACCGGCTACGAGCGCATGAAGGCCAAGGTCAACGAGGAGCTGAAGCAGCACTTCCGCCCCGAGTTCCTCAACCGTGTCGACGACACGGTGGTCTTCCACCAGCTCACCGAGGAAGACATCATCGAGATCGTCGACCTCATGATCGCCAAGGTGGACGAGCGCCTCAAGGACCGCGACATGGGCATCGAGCTCAATGCCGAGGCCAAGTCGCTGCTCGCCAAGAAGGGCTACGACCCGATCATGGGCGCCCGGCCGCTGCGCCGGACGATCCAGCGGGAGATCGAGGACATCCTCTCCGAGAAGATCCTCTTCGGTGAGCTGCGCCCCGGTCACATCGTGGTCATCGGCACCGAGGGCGAGGGTGAGGAGAAGAAGTTCACCTTCCGCGGCGAGGAGAAGTCGGCTCTGCCCGACGTCCCGCCGATCGAGGACGCGGCCGCCGGCGGCGCGGGTCCGAACCTGAGCAAGGAGGCGTAGTCCTCTCCGGAGGCCTTGCCTGAAGGGGCTGCCCCGGCTTGTACGTGACGAACGTACGAACCGGGGCAGCCCCTTTTTCGTGCCGCTGTGGAAGCGCCTTCGTAACGCAACGGCAGCGCACCAACTCCCTTATTTCTCAGGTGAGTTCGGGTGGTGGCGGCCCGCCGTTGACCGTGACCGTCAGGCCGGGGCGACGCAGCAGGGCGGCCGGGTTCCAGGAGCCGGCCTGGACGATGCCCACCGCGAGGTCCACTGTCGTCAGCGCGGGGAACACCGTGAGGACCGCGCCGAGGTCGCCGTCGGAGTTGGCGAGCCACAGGTCGAGGTGGCGCACGCTGGGCAGCGGCGCCACCCCGGCGAGGGCCGCCACCGAGCTGAGCGCGACCCCGAGCCGGGTGATGCCGGGCCGCCCGCGTACGTACGCCAGGAGCCGCCGGGTGGTGGCCGAGGAGGAGGGGGCGAGCTCCAGGTAGCTGAGGGCGGGCCAGTGGCTCAGGGCGTCGAAGCCGGCGACCTGGTCGGCCTCCAGGTGCAGGGTGGTGACGCCGTTCAGGACCGGCAGCTGCGCCAGGTGCAGGTCGGTGCTGCTGCCGAACAGCAGGGTGCGCAGCGCGGGGAGCTCGCCGAGCGGGGCCAGGTCGACCTCCTGGGCGGACACGTCGAGCAGTCCGAGCGAGGTCAGGCCCGGCAGCCGGGCGAGCTGGGAGAGGTCGCGCAGTCCCGAACCCCGCAGCACCTCCAGGTCTTCGAGGCGTTCCGCACTGTCCCGCAGGAACGCCAGGTCGGTGAGGCTCTCGCAGCCGTTCAGGCGCAGGGCCGCCACCTTCCTGCCGCGCAGCGCGGTGTGCAGCTCGTCCGCGGTGAGGTCGGGCGGCACGGTGATCCACAGCCGGCGGGCGTCGGGGACGTGCGGGAGCTGGGCGAGCTGCCAGCGGGTCTCCACGTGCAGCCGGGCCTCGCGCAGGTCGAGGCGGGCGAGCACCTCGCGGGCGTACCGCTCGGCGGGGTAGCGCGACCACTCGGTGGCGAACAGGTCGACGGCGTCCGGGTGGGCGGCGGACCAGGCGCGGGCGTGCTCGATGGACTCCGCGTTGCCGACCCGGTTGATGAGCCCGACGACGTTCGCCAGTGCTTCGGGGGGCGTCTCGCACGGGGCCGGCAAGTGATCGAGGACGGTCGGGCCGAGGCGGGCCAGGAGCGTGACGGTCTCCAGGTCGCGGGGCGGGAGCAGCGCGCTGATGTGCTCGCGGACCCGGCGGGCGGTCGTCTCGTCCAGGTAGGCGGCGTGCTGGGCGCAGCGGGCCGCGAGCACGTGGATCTTCGCCTTGTCCTGGTGGCTCTGCCGGCGGGAGCCCGCGTCCAGGAGGCCGTTGATGAGGACCGGCCGGTCGCGGCGGCCGCAGTGCCCGGCGGCGAGCAGGATCACGTCCTGCCACTGCTGCTCCTCGGAGGCGTGCCGCAGGAGCTCGCCCAGGTGGCCGTCCTCCACGAACTCCTTGGCGGCCAGGAAGTCCTGGAAGGTGCGGTGGGTGAACTGGAAGACGTCGTCGGCGCGTTCCTGGAGCAGCCCGCTGCGGTTGAGCAGATGCCGCAGCACGTCTTCGGGGGTGCCCTGGCCGCGTACGTTCTCCATGCCCGACAGGGCCCGCTTGAGCTGGCGCAGCGCCTGGTCGCGGGAGAACTCCGACTGGCCCTCGCGCACCAGCCACACCGCGATCCGCTGGAGCAGCTCGGTGCACTCGTCCGCGCTGATCTGGATGCCCTCGGGCGCCTCGACCTTGCGCTGCTGGTCCCGGTTGCCGAGCAGCATCCGTAAAGCCGCCTCGTACAGCTTCCAGCGGGTGTCCGGCAGGAAGCCCTGGCGCAGCCGGTGCAGGGCGCAGATCACCGCGCACAGCAGCGGGGTGCGGGCCAGGCCCCGCAGGGTGCTGTTCTGTTTGAACTGTTCGGACAGGTCGCGCTCCAGCTCGTCCAGGTCCTCGTGCGGGCCGCTGTCGAGGCGGGCCGCGCGGTGCCAGGCGGCGATGAACGCGGTGATGTCCTCGTCGTTCATGGGGAGCAGCCTGAGCTCCTCGAAGCCCGCGTACTTCAGCCAGTCCGGCTCGACCGCCATCGGCCGCACCGTCACCACGCAGCGCGTGCGCGGATAGCGGTCCAGGAGGGCGGCGAGCCAGCGGTGCGCCTCCTCGCGGTCCTCCTGGGGAACCTCGTCGAGGCCGTCGACCAGGAGCAGCGCCTGCCCGGTCTTCAGGACGCGCCCGGCCCAGCCCTCGGGCGCCGCGTCCACCACGAGCCGTGCGGCGGTGGGGAGTTGGGCGGGCAGCGGGAAGGTGGCGCCCTGGGCGCGCAGGGTGCGCAGCGGCACCACGAACGGGACGAGCGCGTTGAGGTCCGCGAGCCCCGGGCCGAGCCGGCCGGCCGCCGCGTGCGCCGCGAGCCACCACACCAGGGTGGTCTTCCCGGCGCCCGCCTCGCCGCGGATCAGGACCCGGGGTCGGGAGGCGAGCAGGGTGTCGATGCGCTGCGGCGCGCTGTCCATCAGGGGGCGGCCGGCCTGCGGGGGCTCGGTGGCCTTGGGTCTGGCCTCCAGGCTGAGGTAGGCGGTGTCGAGGTCCCATTCGGAGTCCCGCTTGTTCAGCTCGTCCAGGCCGAAGATCTTCGTCTTGCGGTACGAGGCGCCGATCGCCTCGGCGTACTCGTGCTCGTAGCGCTGGTCCTCCGGGGGGACGCCGGTGACCAGTTCGAGGGTGGTCACGGCGGCGAGCGTGGCGAACGCGGCGCGGAATCCCTCCGAGGCGAAGATGCCCCGCAGCGGCACGCACACCACCCGGCGGTGGCCGCGCCCGCGCGGGATCTCCTTGACCAGGCCGAGCAGGGTGGCCGCCGCGAAGAGCGGCGCGCCGGACAGACCCGCGAGCGGCGAGCTGCCGTCCGCGCGCTCGGCGGCAGGGGGCCGGTGCAGCTCGCAGACCAGGTCGTCGCGCAGGCTGCCCGCGACCGGCAGGACCGTGCCCACGAACTGGTCGTAGTCGAGGTGGTGGTCCGCGCCGTAGCGCTGGATGTCGGGGAAGCCGATGATCTCGCAGCCGGGCAGCGACTGCGCGGTGTCGACGGTGCCGAGCCGCAGAAGGCCGGGCAGCAGCTCCTCGGCGCTGTAGATCAGCGCGGCGTCCAACTGGGCGTCCTGCCACAGGACTTGGGCGGTCACCTCGCCGATCGCGGGGTGCGCGAGCCGGACCGGCGGGGCGCCGACCAGGTTGTGCGCACAGGTCAGCACCAGCCACGGGGACACGATGACCCCGCTGCCCTGGTGCCCGTCGGACAGCACGGCCACGACCCGGTCGGCGGTCGTGGGCAGTGACGTACTCACCGCGGCCCGGTCCCGAAGCCGCCGCCGGGCCGGTCGTTGCCGACCTTCCAGGCGGCGCCGTCGTCGGCGGCGTGCGGCTTCAGGGTGAAGGACACCTTGTGCGTACGCCCCGTGCTGCGCCCGGCGTCGGCGCCCGCGTCCACCACCCAGGCCCGGACCTTGAGGCCGCCCTTGACTTCCTTGCGCAGTTCGAGCGTGAACTCCATCTGGATGTCGCCGAGTTCGAAGACCAGCGGCTGCCCGGTGGCCCGGGCGGCGGCTTCGGTGAGCTGATCGCGTACGGACTCGATGGCGTCGGCCAGCTCGATCCCGTCGAATGCGTGCGTGCCGTCCTCGTGCGTGCCGTCGTCATGCGCGTCGTCGGTATGTCTGTCGCCGGTCATGGTGCGGCCCCCTCGCCTCACCCCAATTCTGGCTCTGTGAACGGGAGTTGGGACAGAGGCGTGCGCCTGCGGCGCTCGGCCTCGAAATGTTAGGTTGCTGCCTAATGGTCCTAGTATCAGCGTCCCGCGGCATGAAGGCCGTAACCGAGCGGGACATCCGCGCATCGTTCATCAACTGCCCCAAGGGCGAGTTCGCGCGCCTGGCGAGGCTCGCGGGACCTTGGTCCTGAAAGGGACGGGCTTGCGACCCGGCGGCGGTGACAAGGCGCACAGGGGGTTTCGCGCCTACTAGGCGACATAGGCGTTGTTGGCCGGGGATTCGCGGTATTCCCGTTCTGATCGTTACGGCTTTCGTTAGTAGATGGGCGGTTTGGGTGGCAATGGGGGTTTGGGTTACCAAGGTGGGGCGACCCGGTGTGCCGTTGTGCGTGCCGGGTCCTCGCACGCCGCCGGCCTCGTTCGGTGGCCGACCCTGTCGCCGTACGGAAGAGCTCCCGCATGCCCCAGCGCACCCCGTCCAAGCCCGCCCGCCCGTCCGCGTTCCGTCTGCGTGCCGCGGCCGTGACCGCCGTCGCCGCGATGGGGGGCGCCGCCCTCCTCGGCACGGGTGTCGCGGTCGCCGACGAGGTGAACGCGGCGCCGCTCGCGACCGCCTCCGCCACCACGAACGCGGTCGCCAAGCAGGCCAAGGCTCAGACGAAGGCTGCCGCGGTGAAGCAGGCCAAGGCCGCCTCCTGGGTGCACCCGGTCGCGCGCTACACGCTGAGCGCGAGCTTCGGCCTGGGCGGTTCGATGTGGGCGAGCAAGCACTCCGGGCAGGACTTCGCGGTGCCCAGCGGCACGCCCGTCTCCGCCGCGCACGCCGGAACCGTCGTCAAGGCCGGCCCGGTCGGCGCCGGCGACGGCCCCGCGTACGGCAACGCGATCGTGATCCGGCACGCCGACAACACGTACTCGCAGTACGCCCACCTGTCGAAGATCAACGTACGGATCGGCCAGGGCGTGGCCACCGGCGAGCGCATCGCGCTGTCCGGCAACACCGGCAACTCCAGCGGCCCGCACCTGCACTTCGAGATCCGCAAGACGCCGAACTACGGCTCGGCCGTCAACCCGGTCGCGTTCCTGCGGACGGTGGGCGTGACCGTCTGACCGCCTATGCGCGGGTGTTGTGGTGGGCCTGGACGACCAGGTCGTTGGCGACTTCGAGGATGCTGGTGCGCTTCTCCTCGGGGTCGCCTTCCATGTCTTTGAGGACGAACATCCCGGCGTGCATCGAGAACAGCGCCGTGAAGCACCGGATGCGGTCGGCCATGGCGGAGTCCGGGTCCTTGAGCAGGTCGACCATCGCGTGCATCCGCTCCTTGAACATCTCGCCGATGCTCAGTTCGCGCATGGTCGCCTGGTTCTCCTGCATGAAACGGAAGAGCGGCTCGGCCCCGATCAAGGCCTCGCTGTAGCGGCCCAGGATCTCCAGCTTCACGTCCAGCGTCTTCGGCTGCGTGCGGCCCCACTCGATCACCTCGTCCATGGGCCTGGTGAGGTCCTGGAAGAGGCTGATGATGATGTCTTCCTTGGTCTTGAAGTGGTAGTAGAGCGCGGCCTTCGTCACATCGAGCCGCTCGGCGATCTCGCGCAGCGAGGTCTTCTCGTACCCCTGCTCACCGAAGAGCTCCAGGGCAACGTCCTGGATCCGCTGGCGGGTGTTTCCTCTGGCCATGCCGCTCTCCCGAATGCGTACGGCCGCCGTCCCCCGACGGCCGTGCCGTTTGTCATTTTACTTACTTGACGCCCGGCAAGTTGGGGTCTACCTTCCCCAGTGTAGTGGTAACTAGCCGGGCGACAAGTAAGTGCCTCGCCCGGTGGACGGCAGGTTTCAGGGAGTTGGGGACGATGGCGACGGGGATACCGGAAGAAACGGCGGCCGAGGCGGGGGTGACCGACGGGCCACAGCCCCGCAGCGTCCGCGTCGTGCTGCTCGCGCTCATGATCGCGATGCTGCTCGCGATGCTGGACAACATGATCGTGAACACGGCGATGCCGACGATCGTGGGCGAGCTCGGCGGGCTTGAGCACCTGTCCTGGGTGGTGACCGCGTACACCCTGGCCACCGCCGCGTCCACGCCGATCTGGGGCAAGCTCGGCGACATGTACGGGCGCAAGGGCGCCTTCCTCACCTCCATAGTGATCTTCCTGATCGGCTCCGCGCTCAGCGGCATGGCGCAGGACATGGCCCAGCTCATCGGCTTCCGCGCGATCCAGGGCCTCGGCGCTGGCGGCCTGATGGTCGGCGTCATGGCGATCATCGGCGACCTGATTCCGCCCCGGGACCGCGGCAAGTACCAGGGCATGATGGCCGGCGTCATGGCGCTCGCGATGATCGGCGGCCCGCTGGTCGGCGGCGCCATCACCGACCACCTCGGCTGGCGCTGGACGTTCTACATCAACATCCCGCTGGGCGCGGTCGCGCTCGCCATGGTCACCGCCGTACTGCACCTGCCCAAGAAGCGGGCGCGCGGGCGGATCGACTACCTCGGCACGATCCTGCTGACCGTCGGCATCACCTCGATCGTCCTGGTCACCACGTGGGGCGGCTCGCAGTACTCGTGGGGCTCCGCGATCATCATGGAGCTCATCGCGCTCGGCGTTGCCTCGATCGTCGGCTTCCTCTTCGTCGAGACGAAGGCCGCCGAGCCGATCGTGCCGCTGCACATCTTCCGCAACCGCAACTTCTCGCTGATGTCCGGGATCGGCTTCCTCACCGGCTTCGTGATGTTCGGCGCGATGCTGTTCCTGCCGCTGTACCAGCAGTCCGTACAGGGTGCCTCGGCCACCAACTCCGGTCTGCTGCTGCTTCCGATGCTGCTCTCGATGATGGTCGTCTCGCTCATCGCGGGCCGGGTCACCACCAACAGCGGCAAGTACAAGATCTTCCCGATCCTGGGCGGCGCGCTGGTCGTGGTCGGCCTGTTCCTGCTCTCCACGATGGACACCACCACGACCCGGCTCATGTCCGGTGTCTACATGGCGGTGCTCGGCGCGGGCATGGGCTTCCTGATGCAGATCACGATGCTGGTCGCGCAGAACAGCGTCGAGATGAAGGACATGGGCGTCGCCTCGTCCTCCACGACCCTCTTCCGTACGCTCGGCTCGTCCTTCGGCGTCTCGATCATGGGCGCGATCTTCACCAACCGGGTGGGCGACGAGATGACGCGCCGCCTCGGCTCGGCGGCCTCTTCGGGCGCGGGCAAGCTGGCCAACGCCCAGCTGGACCAGGCGAGCCTGGCGAAGCTGCCGGCTCCGGTACGTGAGGCGTACCAGTACGCGGTGTCCTCCGGTACGCACGGGACGTTCCTGGTCGGTTCGATCATCGCGGTGGCCATGTTCGTGGCGGCCCTCTTCGTCAAGGAGGTCCCGCTGCGGGGCTCCGCCCCGGCCCCCGAGCCGGAGAAGTCCGCCCCGGCGGACGCGGCGGCCCTCTCGGAGCCGGTGGCTTAGGTACGCCAACGCTGGGGCTCCGCCGTTGGGGGTGGCGGAGCCCAGGGGGCTCTTCCACCCCGGCCGGCCAGCGGGACCAGCGCCGAGATCAGCAGTGCCGTCGCCAGGCGGCCGGCCGAGCCGAGCGTCGGCTCGGCGCTGATCGGTGCGCGTACGGACCACGTATACGCGTAACGACTACACCTGCCGCGCGTCCTTCGGCGGCGGCTGGACCGGGAAGCTGCCCGTGTTCGTCGGCGCGTGTTCCGGGAGCCAGAGCACCGCGATCGCGCCGCCCGTGCCCGGCACGTGGGGCGCGCCCTCGGGGGCCACGTTGCGGAAGGTGAGCCGGGCACCGAGCACCTTGGCCTGGCCCGCGGCGATCGTCAGACCCAGGCCGTGCCCGTTGC
This sequence comes from Streptomyces sp. WM6378, assembly GCF_001279695.1. Taxonomy (GTDB): domain Bacteria; phylum Actinomycetota; class Actinomycetes; order Streptomycetales; family Streptomycetaceae; genus Streptomyces. The sequence goes on along the minus strand of NZ_LGDD01000313.1, from coordinate 25,151 downwards.
CCGCCCGGTCGCTCGACCCCGTACGGAACCGGCTCGGCCCCTCGCGGAGCAGCGCCTCGGGGAAGCCGGAGCCATGGTCGCGGACCCGTACGACCCGGCCCTCGACGGTGACCTCCACCGGCCCCTCGCCGTGCTTGGCGGCGTTGCCGAGCAGGTTGCCCAGGATGCGTTCCAGGCGGCGGGGGTCGGTGGAGACCCACGACTCGTGGACGACCCGCACCTTCACCTCGGGGTCGAACACGGCGACCCGCCGGCTCACGAACTCGCCGAGCGCGATGTCCTGCAGCTCGGCCCGCTCGGAGGCGCTGTCGAGCCGGGCCACCTCCAGGACGTCCTCGACCAGCGTGCGCATGGCCTGCGCCCGGTTGCGCACCAGCTCGGTGGGGCGGCCGGGCGGCAGGAGTTCGGCGGCGGTGAGCAGCCCGGTGACCGGGGTGCGCAGCTCGTGCGCGATGTCGGCGGTGACCCGGCGCTCGGCCTCGATGCGCTCCTGCAGCGCGTCGGTGAGCGCGTCCACGGCGCGGGCGAGCTCGTCGGTCTCGTCGCGCACGACACCGCCGATGGCGTCCCTGACCCGTACCTCCGTGTTGCCCTCGGCGACCTTGCCCGCGGCGTCCGCCGCCTTGCGGAGCCTGCGCGAGATCTGGCCGCCGATGAGGATGCCGAGCGCGCAGCCGCCGAAGACGACCGCGACCGAGCCGATGACCAGGGCGCGGTCGAGGTCGGCCATCACGTTGGAGCTGCGGTCGGTGAAGGTGGAGTGCAGCGACAGCACGTCGCCGTTGCCCACCGGCACGGCGGCCCAGATGTCGGGCGGGCCGCTGCCGCGCTCCTGCACGGACGAGACCTTGCGGCCCTGCAGCGCCTTGGACTTCAGCACGGCCGGCAGCGCGGGATCGTTCAGCTTGGTGCCGAAGCGGACCCGCTTGTTGCTGGTCTCGTAGTAGTTCTGCGCGAAGTTGAGCCGCTCCATCTGCACTTCGCGGGCGTTGTCGAGCATGGAGACGCGGGCCGCGTTGTGCACGACGAGGCTCAGCGCCATCACGGTGAGCGCGCCGACCGCGGTGATCGCGATGCTGATCTTCCAGCGGACGCCGGTCCGCAGGGCCGGCCACCTCATGCGACGTGCTCCTGTTCGGCTTCGGCGCGGGTACGGGGGCCGGGCCCCGGGAGATCCCGGAGCCCGCGGCGGCCGGCCTGCGGCGCGGGGCGCCTCACTTGCCCATCACGCCTTCAACTTGTAGCCGAAGCCACGGACGGTCTCGATCCGGTCCTGCCCGATCTTGGTGCGCAGCCGCTGGACGTGGACGTCCACGACCCGGGTGTCACCGCCCCAGCCGTAGTCCCAGACCCGCTCAAGGAGCTTGTCGCGGGACAGTACGGTGCCGGGCGCCGAGGAGAATTCGAGCAGCAGCCGCATCTCGGTCGGGGTCAGCGCGACGGTCTCGCCGCCCTTGCGGACCTCCATGCCCTCGGTGTCGATCTCGATGTCGCCGAAGGCGAGCACCCCGCGCTCGGGCGCCTCCTCGGGCGTCTCGGTGGCGGTGCCCGGCCCGCCCGCGTGCCCGAAGCGGCGCAGCACCGCGCGGATCCGGGCGACCAGGACGGCGCCGTCGAACGGCTTGGTGACGTAGTCGTCCGCGCCGGCCTCCAGGCCGAGGACGACGTCGATGGAGTCGGCCCGCGCGGACAGCATGATGACCGGCACGGTCGACTCGTCGCGGATCCGGCGGCACAGGCTGACGCCGTCGAGGCCCGGCAGCATCACGTCGAGCAGGGCGATGTCCGGCCGGTCGGCGCGGAACGCCTCCAGCCCGGAGAGCCCGTCGGGCATGGCGGTCACGGTGAAGCCGTCCCGCTCAAGGGCGAGCTGGGTGGCTTCACGGATGACGTCGTCGTCCTCGACGAACAGAACATGGGTTTCGGCCATCGCGCTGCTCTCTCAGTTCTCCGGCGGTCTCTTCCGTCGCCCGGCCGTCGTGCTGGGGCCGGGCGCAGTACCAGTCTGCGGCATGCCCACGGCGACGGTTGCCGATCCGGGCGGCCGGATCAGGGGGTGGCGGGCACGGGGGCGGCGGTCTCGTTGCCGCCGACCGCCTTGCTGTAGTCGTTCTCCACCTGGTCCTGCTGGGCGAATTTACCGCCCGAACCGCCCGCACCGGCCGTCCAGTGGTAGGTCGTCACGACCTCGCTGGACGCGAACGCCGGCTTGTCACCGGCCGCGTACTGCTGTCGGGTCACCACCAGGTCGCCCCGGTCGATCTCGGCGTACACGGGCGTCTCCTCGGCGGTGAAGACGTTGTCGTACGAGGCGCCCGATGCGCGGTACACATACGCGCCGAGGCCGACGGCGTCCGCGCAGTTCATGACGTTCACGATGACGTCCTGGCCGGTCGCGCCGGTCAGGTGCCCGTACGTCACGTCGATCGGGTACTCGTCCTTGGTGCAGGGCTTGAGCTGGGCCTTGACCCGGGCGCTGACCTTCGGGTCGGCCTTGAGCAGCTTCACCGGGTCGACCTTGGTGAACGGCGCCGGGCTGGTCGCGCTCGGCGACGGCGTGGCGTGGGAGACCTTGTCCGACTTCGGGGCCTCGCCCTCGTCCCGGGTGCCGGTGCCGCCGGTGGAGCAGCCGGCCATGAGCAGCCCGAGGGCGGAGAGCCCGGCCAGTGCCGTGGTCCCCGCCGTCAAAGCGCCCCCGCTGTGCCTGCTCAGGCCGCGCACCGCTCCCGCCCCTTTACCTCGCCCGTGTAACCGCGCTCCAGCGCACGGAAGTCCAGCTCGCGGCTCTCCAGCTCCTGGCGGAGCCGGGCCAGCGCCCGGTGCAGCGTGCTCTTGACCGTGCCGGCCGACATGCCGAGGGCGGCGGCCGTCTCCTCGGTGCTCATCTGCTCCCAGTGTCGCAGCACGACGACGCTGCGCTGCTTGGGGGCCAGGACCTTCAGGACGTCCATGAGCAGGGCGCGGTCGGCGCGCTGCTCGGAGCCGTCCTCGACGCGGGCGTCGGGCAGCTGCTCGGTCGGCACCTCTTCGAGCTTGCGGGCCCGCCACCACTCGGTCCGGGTGTTGATCATGACCCGGCGCAGGTACGCGTCGGCGAGCGTCTTGTCGGCGATGCCGTCCCAGCGGCCGTAGGTGCGGGCCAGCGCGGTCTGCAGCAGGTCCTGCGCGTCCACCGGGTCCGGAACGAGCCGCCGGGCACTCCGAAGAAGCGCGTCCTGCCGGGTGCGTACGTACTCCTCGAACTCAAGCACCTCGCCCTGCGCCATACCCAACCGCCTCCGTCGTCCCCGTGAGCTGGTCCCGCTCGTCCTGCTGGTCGCTTACGTCAATGAAGCTACGGAGGACTTGTCACGGGGCTGTGCGGAGCAGCCGTCGGCAGACGCACGGAGAGCCATCGGTTGTGTAACAGCCGAGGTTTACCGCCGTTTTCCAGGGGTAACGCCGCTCTTTCGGGCGTTACGGACACAGTCGGGCAGGACGGCGGCCGGGGTGGTCGTCGCCGCGATCACGGCTCTGGTCACGACTGCGGCAGGCGGTAGAAGCCGTCTTCGAGCGGCTCCACGAGACCGTCCGCGACGAGCCCGTCGAGCGCCCGGGCCCGTTGCACCGGCTCGTGCCACACCGCGTCCAGCGCCGACTGCGGTACGGAACCGGTGGCATCGCGCAGCACCGCGAGGAGCCGGCCGCGCACCTGACGGTCGGTGCCCGCATACGTCTGGCCGCGCCGGGCGGGGCCCTCGTGCGCGGGCTTTCCGGCGAGCCGCCAGGCGCACTGCGCGGCGATCGGGCAGCGCAGGCACGTCTCGTTCTTCGCCGTGCAGACCAGCGCGCCGAGCTCCATGGAGGCGGCGGCCCAGCGGGCCGCGGTGGCCTCGTCCTCGGGCAGCAGCGCGCGGGCCAGGCGCCGCTCGGCCGCGGTGGTCGCGGTCGGCGGGTACTGGACCCCGGTGACGGCGCGGGCGAACACCCGGCGCACGTTGGTGTCCAGGACGGCGTGTCGCTGCCCGTACGCGAACGAGGCGACGGCGGCCGCCGTGTACTCGCCGATGCCGGGCAGCGAGAGCAGCTGCCCGTGATCCGCCGGTACGTCGCCGCCGTGCCGTTCCGTTATGGCGAGGGCCGCTCCGTGCAGCCGCAGCGCCCGGCGCGGATAGCCGAGCCGGCCCCAGGCGCGGACGGCCTCGCCGGGCGCCTCGGCGGCCAGGTCGGCCGGGCGCGGCCAGCGCGCCAGCCACTGCTCGTACACCGGGAGCACCCGGCTGACCGGGGTCTGCTGGAGCATGAACTCGCTGACCATCACGCCCCAGGCGCCCGCTTCGGGGCGCCGCCAGGGCAGGTCGCGGGCGTGCTCGCCGAACCATCCGATGACGGATTCGTGCAGCACGGCGGGCTCGGTCTGCGGGTTCGTGGCGTTCTTCTCGTTCATGGGCATGCTGGGCACGGTCGGCCTCGTCGGCAGAATGTTCATCGCAGAGCCGATCCTGGCACGTTCGACCCCCGAGGGGGGCGCGCAAAGGCGCTCATCGGCGCGCGTGCTGCCTGGCGTGCACGCGTGCGCCGGGTCCGGCGAACCAGGACACCGCCGAGACGTCGCTCGTACGCATCGACTCGGCCAGCGACCGCACCGGCCGGGTGCCTGCCTTCACGACGAGCAGCGCGACCAGGGTGCCCAGCACCAGGCCGACCGCCACGTCGTGCGGGTAGTGCACCCCGACGAAGACCCGCGAGAAGGCCATCGCGAGCGCCATCGGCACGGTGAGCAGCCAGATCCGTGACCAGGCCAGCGCAAGCGCGACGGCCGCGGCGCCCGCGATGGTGGCGTGGTTGGACGGGAACGACCAGTCGCCGTTGGCGGGGCAGGCGATCAGCGAGGTCGCCGCGCCCGCCACCGCCCGGCAGGGCCGTTCCTCGTCGATCAGCGACTTGATCACCTCGCTGCACACATAGGCGACCGCCGTCGCGACGGGCGCGAGCAGGGCGAGGGCGAACGACGTCGTGTCCCGGCGGCGGGCCCGCCACCAGGCGCAGACGAACAGCACGCCGAACAGGAGCAGGCCGAGCTCCGTCCAGACCTCGACGAAGCTCTGCACCCAGGACGGCATGTCGTGGGCGAAGTCGGTGATGTTGCGGTAGAGCTCACTATCCATGGTGACGGACAGTATGAATCATGAATGGGGGGTGACCACGAGCCGGCCGCGAGGCGGCGCCCAGACTGCGGAGGCACCCGCTCCAGAATGATGATCTGGAAAACTTGGGCACAGTGGCGGCGGGTGGGGCGGGAGTTGCCCCCGATCTCTCGTAAGGTTCGGTGCGTGGGATCTCTGCGCAATCCGGTCGGGCCGCTTCCCTCCTCCATCTATTGGCGACGGAGGGCAGTCGCGCTGTCCTTGATCGCGCTGCTCTCGCTCCTCGTCCTATGGGTCGTCACTTCCGGTGGCGGCAAGGGGAACAAGAGCGCCGGCAACAACAAGGGCCCGGACCCCACGCAGTCGATCACGCCGGGCCCTTCGGGCTCCGGCCCCGCGATCAGCACGGCACCGGGTGGCCGCGACGAGTCCAGCGGCTCGGGCGGCTCGGGCGGCTCGTCCGGTTCCGGAGGTTCGGGCGGCTCCAACTCCAGCTCTGGTGGTACGAGTACGGGCTCGGGCGGCTCAGGCGGCTCCAACTCCGGCTCCGGCGGCGGGAGTTCGGTCGGCAGTGGCGACACGGGCCGTCAGGTCCCGGCCGACTCCGGCCTGCCGACCTGCGCGCCGGGCTCGCTGACCCTGATCCTGCGCAGCACCAAGACGTCGTTCGCGCCGGGGGAGAAGCCGCGCCTCGAAGTCGTCGTCAAGAACAACTCGGCCTCCACGTGCAAGGCGGACCTGGGGCCGAAGGGGGCGGTGGTGACGGTGACGTCCACCGGGAACGACCGGGTGTGGTCCACGGAGGACTGCCCGTCGGGTGACGCGGACGTCTTCTTCCAGGTGCCGGGCAGCTCCGCGATCACCCACACAGTGGAGTGGAACCGCACGCAGTCCGCGCCGGGGTGTGCGACGCCGGGGGCGGGGGTGGTGAGCCCCGGCACGTACCTGGTAGAGGCCCACTTCCCGGGCCTCCCAGTGGCAAGAGCATCATTCGCCCTGGCCCAGGACTAACACCGGGGCTCCGCCCCAGACCCCGTTCGCGCCTGAAGGGCGCTCGTCCTCAATCGCCGGACGGGCTGAAGATGCTCGACCCTGCCAGGATCGATGCGGCTAGGGGCGCGGGGAACTGCGCGACCAGCCACGAACGACCCGCAGACGAAAACCGTCCGTACGGGTAGCCTCTCCGGCGTTTGAGGAGCGGGGGTCCGGGGGCGGAGCCCCCGGGAGGGGCCGGGCCTGGCAACCCTGCGCGTACGGGTGGGCGGGTGGGCGGGTGGGAAAACCCTGCTCCCTCGCCCCAACTACACGTACCGCTCCAGGATCGAACTCTCCGCCAGCCGCGACAGCCCCTCGCGCACGCTCCGGGCCCGCGCCTCGCCGACGCCGTCGACCGTCTGGAGGTCGTCCACCGAGGCGGCCAGCAGTTTCTGCAGGCCGCCGAAGTGTTCGACGAGGCGCTCGATGATCGCGCCCGGCAGGCGCGGCACCTTCGCCAAGAGGCGATAGCCCCGCGGGGACACCGCCGAGTCCAGCGTCTCGGGGGAGCCGCTGTAGCCCAACGCCCTTGCCACTATGGGCAGTTCGAGCAGCTCCGCATGCGTGAGGTCGTTGAGCTCGCGCAGCGCCTCGTCGACCGTGCGGGAGCGCTTGGCGGTGGGCTCGGGCACGTAGTCCCGTACGACCAGCTCCCGCTCGGGCTCGACGCCCGCGATCAGCTCGTCCAGTTGCAGGGACAGCAGCCGGCCGTCCGTGCCCAGCTCCACCACGTACTCGGCGATCTCCGTCGCGATGCGGCGCACCATCTCCAGGCGCTGGGCCACCGCCGTCACGTCCCGGACCGTCACCAGGTCCTCGATCTCCAGGGCGGAGAGGGTGCCGGCCACCTCGTCCAGGCGGAGCTTGTACCGCTCAAGGGTCGCCAGCGCCTGGTTCGCGCGGGACAGGATCGCCGCCGACTCCTCCAGGACCCGGCGCTCCCCGTTCACGTACAGCGCGATCAGGCGCATGGACTGCGAGACCGAGACGACCGGGAAGTTGCACTGCTTCGAGACGCGGTCCGCCGTGCGGTGGCGGGTGCCGGTCTCCTCGGTGGGGATCCCCGCGTCCGGCACGAGCTGCACACCGGCCCGGTGGATCTTGGTGATGTCCTTGTCGAGGACCAGCGCGCCGTCGAGCTTGCACAGCTCGCGAAGCCGCGTCGCGGCGAACTCGACGTCCAGGACGAAGCCGCCCGTGCACATCGAGTCGACGGTCTTGTCGAGGCCGAGCACGATCAGACCGCCCGTGTTGCCGCGCAGGATGCGCTCCAGGCCGTCGCGGAGCGCGGTGCCGGGCGCGACGGCGCTCAGCGCGGCACGCATCAGTGCTTCGTTACCGGAGCCTGTGCCGGACTTTCCGGGTGCTGATGCCCGGTCGTTGGCTGCCACTGCACTCCTCCGGTGTTGCTCATACGGCGCGTACTGCTCGCGTACTGCTCGTACGGACGGGCGAGACCAGGGCAAAGTCTACCGGCGCGGCTACTCCTCCCGTGGGGCCTGTGCGCGACGCCCGCGCGGGAGCACCCGCAGCGCGTCACCCATGTCGGCGACTTCCGTGACCTTCATACCGGCCGGGACCTTGCCCGGGTCGGTCGGCACAAGGGCGTGGGTGAAGCCCAGGCGGTGGGCCTCGGCCAGTCTGCGCTGCACGCCCGTGACCCGTCTGACCTCGCCCGCGAGGCCCACCTCGCCGATCGCGACCAGGTTCTTGGGCAGCGGAGTGTCGCTGGCGGCCGAGGCGAGGGCCAGCGCGATCGCCAGATCGGCCGCGGGCTCGGAGAGCTTCACCCCGCCCACCGTCGCGCTGTAGATGTCGCGCTTGCCGAGCGCGGTGATCCGGCCCCGCTGTTCGAGCACCGCGAGCATCATCGAGACGCGGGAGGTCTCAAGGCCCGAGGTGGTGCGGCGCGGGGAGGGGATCTGCGAGTCGACGGTGAGCGCCTGGACCTCGGCCACCAGGGGCCGGCGGCCCTCCAGGGTGACCGTCAGACAGGTGCCGGGCACCGCCACGTCGCGCCGGGTGAGGAACAGGCCGCTGGGGTCGGCGAGTCCGGTGATGCCCTCGTCGTGCAGCTCGAAGCAGCCGACCTCGTCCGTCGCCCCGTAGCGGTTCTTGACGCCCCGTACGAGACGCAGGCGCGCGTGCCGGTCGCCCTCGAAGGAGAGCACCACGTCCACCAGGTGCTCCAGGAGGCGGGGGCCGGCGATCGCGCCGTCCTTGGTGACGTGGCCGACCAGGAGCGTGGACATGCCGCGCTCCTTGGAGGCGCGGATCAGCGCGCCCGCGACCTCGCGGACCTGGGCCATGCCGCCGGGGGCGCCGTCGATCTCGGGGGACGCGACGGTCTGTACGGAGTCGAGGACGAGCAGGGACGGCTTCACCGCGTCGAGGTGGCCGAGGACGGCGGACAGGTCGGTCTCGGCCGCCAGGTACAGATGGTCGTTGAGCGCCTTGATGCGGTCGGCGCGCAGCCGGACCTGGCTCGCCGACTCCTCGCCCGTGATGTAGAGCGTGCGGTGGTCGTCGGTGGCCGCCTTGGCCGCGACGTCCAGGAGCAGCGTGGACTTGCCGACGCCGGGCTCGCCCGCGAGCAGCACCACCGCGCCCGGCACGAGACCGCCGCCGAGCACCCGGTCGAGCTCGTCCACCCCGGTGGTGCGGGCGGTCGCCTGGCGGCCGTCCACCTGCCCGATGGGCAGCGCGGCCGTGGAGACCCGGCCCGCGGCCGTGGTGCGCACCGCGGGCGCGCCGTACTCCTCGACCGTCCCCCAGGCCTGGCACTCGGGGCAACGGCCGAGCCACTTGGCGGTCGTCCAGCCGCATTCGGTGCAGCGGTAGGACGGCCGGTCCTTCGCGGATTTAGTACGGGCAGCCATGGCGTCACCGTATAGGGGGCCACTGACAATCCCGCACGGGCTGGGGAAGCGGGCCCCTGGGCCTGGCCCCTGGGCACAGGCCGGTTTTCCGCGCCCCGCCGTTCGGGTGGACGCGGCCGGGCGCGCGTCGCCCTGATTGGTTGCGTCCGTTTGCACAGTGCGTAGCTGGTCTGCCATGGAATGCCATGGAATTCCCGATTCCTGTCCCCTTTTGAGGGATACGTTCACCCGTAAGGATTAAATGTGCTCAACCGGTACGAAGAAGCCGTGATGCTCCGCCTACGGTCGCTCGCGTGACGAGCAGCAGACCGGATCAACCAGCGCACAACACCGGCGCACACCGGGCGCAGAGCCGTGCGCCCCGTACGTTGGCCCAGCGCCCGCCCGCGCGTTACGAGGCCTACCTGGACGGCCTGTTCACGTACTGCCTGTCCGTCCTGTGCGACCACGACGAGGCGACCGCCGCCCTCGGCGACGTACTCGCCGTCTCCGAGCGCCAGTACGCGCGCTGCCCCTCGGCCGAGGCCGAACGCAAGGCGTGGCTGTACGCGCTCGCCCGCTGGGCCTGTCTGCGCAAGCTGGCCGAGCGCAAGAGGAACCGGCAGGGCGCCCACACCGGACGCGCCGCCGAAGAGGCCCCCGCCGTAGCGGTGTCCGAGGAGGAGCAGGAGCGGCGCCGTCGCGAACTCGCCCTGCTCGCCTGGCCCGAGGCCGCCGGCACCACCCCCGAACAGCGCGAGGCCCTCGAACTCGCGGTCCGCCACCAGCTCGGCGCCCGCGAGGTCGCCTCGGTGCTCGGCATGAACTACCCGGCCGCGCGCGAACTGCTCGCCGCGGGCGCCTGCGAGGTCGAGCGGACCCGCGCGGCGCTCGCCGTCGTCGAGATGGGCGGCTGCCCCACGGTCGCCCAACTCACCGGCGACCACCAGGTGTTGCTCTCGGCGGCGCTGCGCCGCGAACTGGTCAGGCACGTCGACGACTGCCCCCGCTGCCGCCGCGCCGCCGAGCGCACGGGAGCGTCCGGACCCTGGCCCGGGGCGACCGTCACCCCGGCCGCGCTGCCGCTGGCCGAGGCGCCGCGGGCCGCGGCCCAGGCCGCGATGCTGCACGTGCCGAGGGCGCGCGGCGGGGCACCGCGCTTCGACCGCGCCGGGTTCCCGATGGACCCGAAGGACCGGGCCGCCCGGCGCGACCGGCTGCGGGCCAGGGCCGTGACCACCACCGTCGTCGCGACCGTCGTCGCGGCCCCCGTCTTCGCGCTCTGGGCCGCCTACCGCGGCGCCCCCGCGACCGGCGAGCCGGAGGGCGGCGCCAAGGTCACCGCCAGTGAGGCCGACAGCCCGGGCGGACTGAGCGGGCATCCGTACGACCGCTACGAGAACGCGGGCAACGCCCGCAGCGAGCCCGACACCCGGTTCACCGCGGGCAGCCGCGCCCCCGACGTGTCCGTCGAGGTCATCAGCCCCACGACCGCCCCGGCGGGCCCCGCCCGGCTCGGGGTCGCGGCGAGTTCGGCCGGCGACACGACCGTGCTCACGCTCACCTCGACCGGCGGCGCACCCGTCGACTGGTCGCTGCGCAGCCGCGCCCACTGGCTCACCTTCAGCCAGAGTGCGGGCAGGCTCGCGCCGGGGCAGAGCGTCACCGTGTACATCCGGGTCGACCACGCCCAGGAGCCGCACCACGCGTGGTCGGCACGGGTCGAGGTGGCGCCGTCGGGCGCGGCGGTGCGCATCGCGGGCGACGGCACGCCCATCGCGACGCCGTCCTCCCCCGACCCCGGCACCACGGGCCACCCCGGCCCGGGCGGATCCAGTGCGCCCGCCTCGACGCCGCCCACGCAGAGCCCGAGCAGCCCGACGCCCACGCCCACCCCGACGCCGCCGAGCCAGAGCCCCACCCCGACGGCGGCGCCCACACCCACGGGGACCCCGCCGTCACCGCCCCCGAGCAGCTAGCAACTGCCGTACGGGGTAAGGGAGTTACCGCTTCGGATCGGCCGGGTGCGGGGCGACCAGGGGGAGCTGCGAGGCGAGCCGCGCCTCGCACTGCTCGACGAGGACGGCGTACGCCTCCTTGCCCATCAGCTCGGTCAGCTCCGGCTTGTACGTCACGTACACCGGCTCGCCCGCGCCGTGCGCGGAGGTCGCCGAGGTGCACCACCAGTGCAGGTCGTGGCCGCCGGGGCCCCAGCCGCGGCGGTCGTACTCGCCGATCGAGATCTGCAGCACCTTGGTGTCGTCCGGCCGCTCGATCCAGTCGTACGTCCGGCGCACCGGCAGCTGCCAGCAGACGTCCGGCTTGGTCTCAAGCGGCTCCTTGCCCTCCTTCAGGGCCAGGATGTGCAGCGAGCAGCCGGCGCCGCCCGCGAAGCCCGGCCGGTTCTGGAAGATGCACGAGCCGTTCCAGCGGCGGGTCTGGCGGTCGCCGTCCTCGTCGGTCTGGATCCAGCCCGACTCGGTGCCTACGTCGTGGAACTGCCACAGCTCCGGGGTGAGCCGCGCCACGTGCCCGGCCACCCGCTTCTCGTCGTCCTTGTCGGAGAAGTGGGCGCCGAGCGTGCAGCAGCCGTCGTCGGCCCGGCCCGCCTCGATGCCCTGGCAGCCGCTGCCGAAGATGCAGGTCCACCGCGAGGTGAGCCAGGTCAGGTCACAGCGGAAGACCTGCTCGTCGTCGGCGGGGTCGGGGAACTCGACCCAGGCGCGCGGGAAGTCGATCCCCTGCTCGTCCTGAGTCTTGTTCGCGGGGTTCTTCGGGGCCTTGGCTTTGCCCGGCTTCGCCTTTTTCGTCTTTGGCACACCTCAAGCGTATGTCCGAGGCCATGTCCGGACGCGCAGTAGCGTTCAGTCCATGAGACTCGGAGTCCTCGATGTGGGGTCGAACACGGTTCATCTGCTGGTGGTGGACGCGCACGCCGGTGCCGCGCCGCTGCCCGCGCACTCGCACAAGGCCGAGCTGCGGCTCGCCGAACTCCTCGACGAGGACGGTGCGATCGGACCGGAAGGCATAGACCGCCTCGTCGCCACGATCAGTGGCGCGCTGCTGTCGGCCGAGGACAAGGGTGTCCAGGAACTGCTCCCCTTCGCGACGTCCGCGGTGCGCGAGGCCAGCAACGTGGACGAAGTGATCGCCCGGGTCCGCGCCGAGACCGGGGTCGATCTGGTGGTGCTCTCCGGTGAGGAGGAGGCCCGCCTCACCTTTCTCGCGGCGCGCCGCTGGTACGGCTGGTCGGCCGGGAAGCTGCTCCTGCTCGACATCGGCGGCGGCTCCCTGGAAGTCGCGTACGGCATCGACGAGGAGCCGGACGCGGCGGTCTCGCTGCCGCTGGGAGCCGGGCGGCTGACCGCGGGCTGGCTGCCGGGCGACCCGCCGGACCCGTCCGACGTACGGGCCCTTCGCCGTCACGTGAGGGCTCAAATCGCCGAAACCGTAGGGGAGTTCACCCGCTCGGGGCGGCCCGATCACGTGGTCGCCACGTCGAAGACGTTCAAGCAGCTTGCGCGGATCGCGGGGGCCGCACGGTCGAGCGAGGGCGCCTACGTCCAGCGCACTCTGAGTCGTAAATCACTGGAGGAGTGGGTGCCCAAGCTCGCCGCCATGACGACCGAACAGCGCACCACGCTGCCCGGCGTCTCGGAGGGCCGGGCTCCGCAGCTGCTCGCGGGGGCGCTCGTCGCCGAGGGTGCGATGGACCTGTTCGCGGTCGATGAGCTGGAGGTCTGTCCCTGGGCGCTGCGCGAGGGCGTGATCCTGCGCCATCTCGACCACCTGCCGGTGGGCTGACGGAGCGAAGGGGCGGGGCGGGCACGGGGGAGAGCCGGACCCGGAGTTACCGGCGAGTGTGACGTTCGTCGGGCTCGCCGGACCGCCTCCCCCCTCGGCGGTGGCGGCCCGTACCCTGTCTGCGTGGCAGAACCAGTGGTGCGCATCCCGGATGCGAAGGTCGCCCTGTCCACGGCCTCGGTCTATCCGGAGTCGACGGCAACGGCCTTCGAGATCGCCGCGCGCCTGGGCTACGACGGCGTCGAGGTCATGGTCTGGACCGACCCCGTGAGCCAGGACATCGAAGCCCTGCGGCGGCTCTCCGACTACCACCAGGTGCCGATCCTGGCCGTCCACGCGCCGTGTCTCCTGATCACGCAGCGGGTCTGGTCCACCGACCCGTGGGTGAAGCTGCAGCGGGCCCGGGCGGCGGCGGAGAAGCTCGGCGCGTCGGCGGTGGTGGTCCATCCGCCCTTCCGCTGGCAGCGCCAGTACTCCCGCGACTTCGTGAACGGCATCTGGCGGATGGCGGACGAGACCGACGTCAGATTCGCCGTAGAGAACATGTACCCGTGGCGCTACCGGGACCGCGAGATGCTGGCGTACGCGCCCGACTGGGACGTGACGAAGGACGACTACCGGCACTTCACGGTCGACCTCTCGCACGCCGCGACCTCCCGCACGGACGCGATGGCCATGGTCGACCGGATGGGCGACCGGCTCGCCCACGTCCACCTCGCGGACGGGCGCGGCTCGGCGAAGGACGAGCACCTGGTGCCGGGCCGCGGCACGCAACCCTGCGCGGAACTCCTGGAGCGCCTCGCCCTGACCGGGTTCGACGGGCACGTCGTCATCGAGGTGAACACCCGGCGGGCGATGTCCGCTGCCGAGCGCGAGGCCGACCTCGCGGAAGCCCTCGCCTTCACCCGGCTGCACCTGGCGTCCGCGCCGGCCCGCCGCGCATGACGGACCCCGGGGGCGGTACGGGGCCGGCCACCCCGCGCCGGCGCGGCCGGCCTCCGCGGGCCGCCGCCGAAGCGGGCCCCGGCACCCGCGAACGCATCCTCGCCGCCGCGCGCACGGAATTCTCTGACCGGGGTTACGACAAGACATCGATGCGGGGCATCGCCAAGGCGGCGGGGGTGGACGCGGCGCTGGTCCACCACTACTTCGGCACCAAGGACGAGGTGTTCGCGGCGGCCATCGAGGTCGACTTCGAGCCGGCGCTGACGGTGGACGCGGTCCTCGGCGACTCCCTCGACGGCGTCGGCGAACGCCTGGCCCGCCACTTCCTGGCCATCTGGGAGAACCCGGCGACCCGCACCCCCTTGATCGCCGTGATCCGCTCGGCCCTCACGCACGACGCGGCGGCGAAGGTGCTGCGGGGCTTCGTCCTGCGCCGCCTGCTGGAGCGGGTGGCGGGGGACCTTCGGGTCCCCGACCCCCGCTTCCGCGCGGAGCTGGCGGCGTCGCACATGATGGGGATCGTGATCATGCGGTACGTCCTGGAAGTGGAGCCGCTGGCCTCGGTGCCGGCGGAGCGGATCGTGGAGATGGTGGGGCCCACGTTGCAGCGATACCTGACCGAGGGATAGCCCGGCCCCTGCACCCCCGTATCGCGCCTTGAGAGCGCTCGTCCTCAATCTCCCCCAAGGCCTCAACGGCCAGGGGGACCCCATGACAGGCTGGGAATGCACCCTGCCAGGGGCGCGGGGAACTGCGCGACCAGCCACGCACGGTCCGCAGCCGAATCACTCCCCCCGGCGGGTTTCGGGAAGGGGCGGGGTGGGGCCTCCCCGGGGTCTGGGGCGGAGCCCCAGCGCGACCCGCCCCCGCCCGGACCGCAGGGCCAAATGGCGAACCCGGCATCCCGTCATCCGGACACCCTGTCCAAATCTTGGAGCCGCGGCGTAGGCTCACAGACAGCCCACCCTGTCTGAAGGAGACGAGCGACGATGCCCGAGCTGAGGTCCCGCACAGTCACCCACGGCCGCAACATGGCGGGCGCCCGCGCCCTTATGCGGGCCTCCGGTGTAGCGAGCGAGGACATCGGCAAGCCGATCATCGCCGTGGCGAACAGCTTCACCGAGTTCGTGCCGGGCCACACCCACCTCGCCCCGGTCGGCCGCATCGTCAGCGAGGCGATCCTGGCCGCCGGCGCCGTCCCCCGCGAGTTCAACACCATCGCCGTGGACGACGGCATCGCGATGGGCCACGGCGGCATGCTCTACAGCCTCCCCTCCCGCGACCTCATCGCGGACAGCGTGGAGTACATGGTCGAGGCGCACTGTGCCGACGCCCTGATCTGCATCTCCAACTGCGACAAGATCACCCCCGGCATGCTGATGGCGGCGCTCCGCCTCAACATCCCCACCGTCTTCGTCTCCGGCGGCCCGATGGAGTCCGGCAAGGCGACCCTGGTCGACGGCACGGTCCGCACCCTCGACCTGGTCGACGCGATCTCGGACGCGGTGAACGACAAGATCTCCGACGAGGACATCCTCCGCATCGAGGAGAACGCCTGTCCCACCTGCGGCTCCTGCTCCGGCATGTTCACGGCCAACTCGATGAACTGCCTGACCGAGGCGATCGGACTCTCCCTCCCCGGCAACGGCTCGGTCCTGGCGACCCACACCGCCCGCCGCGCCCTGTACGAGAACGCGGCCCGCACGGTCGTGGAGATCACCAAGCGGCACTACGAGGACGACGACCACTCCGTCCTGCCCCGCTCCATCGCGACCCGCGCCGCGTTCGAGAACGCGATGGCGCTCGACATCGCCATGGGCGGCTCCACCAACACGATCCTGCACCTGCTCGCCGCCGCCCAGGAGGCCGAGCTCGACTACGGCCTCAGCGACATGGACGCCATCAGCCGCCGCGTCCCGTGCCTGGCCAAGGTCGCCCCGAACGTCGCCAAGAACCGTACGTACTACATGGAGGACGTGCACCGCGCCGGCGGCATCCCCGCGATCCTCGGCGAGCTGTACCGCGCGGGCCTGCTCAACGAGGACGTGCACACCGTCCACTCCCGCTCCATCAAGGGGTGGCTGGACGCCTGGGACGTGCGCGGCGGCTCCCCGTCCGCAGAGGCGGTCGAGCTGTGGCACGCGGCCCCGGGCTGTGTCCGCTCGGCCACCGCGTTCTCGCAGTCCGAGCGCTGGGACACCCTGGACACCGACGCCGCCGAGGGCTGCATCCGGGACGCGGCGCACGCGTACAGCAAGGACGGCGGCCTCGCGGTCCTGCACGGCAACCTCGCCGAGGACGGCTGCGTCGTGAAGACGGCCGGCGTCGACGAGTCGATCTGGACCTTCGAGGGCCCGGCCGTCGTCTGCGAGTCGCAGGACGAGGCCGTCGACAAGATCCTCCGCAAGGAGATCACGCACGGCGACGTCGTCGTGATCCGTTACGAGGGCCCCAAGGGCGGCCCCGGCATGCAGGAGATGCTGTACCCCACTTCCTTCCTCAAGGGCCGGGGCCTCGGCAAGACCTGCGCGCTGATCACCGACGGCCGCTTCTCCGGCGGCACCTCGGGCCTCTCCATCGGCCACGCCTCGCCCGAGGCGGCGTCCGGCGGCACGATCGCGCTGGTCGAGGACGGCGACCGCATCCGGATCGACATCCCCAACCGTACGATCGAACTCCTCGTCCCCGAGGCGGAGTTGGCGACCCGTCGGGACGCGCTGGGCGGCGTGTACGCCCCGAAGAACCGCGAGCGCAAGGTCTCGGCCGCGCTGCGCGCCTACGCGGCGATGGCGACCAGCGCGGACCGGGGCGCGGTGCGCGACGTCTCGAAGCTGGGCTGACGCCACATCAGGTGACGTGCGAGCGCTGGGCTGGCGCCGCATCAGGCAGCGGGCCCAGCAGGTCGCCAACTGGTGGATCCGGCAGGTCGCCAACTAGCGAATCCAGCAGGTCATCAGCAGGTCACCAACTGGCGACGTCCCCCGGATCGACCCCGAACACCGACCCGTCGGGGGAGGCGGCATACACCCGCCCCCCGGCGGCGAGCGGCGCCGGGAGGGCGGGCGTGAAGGTGTAACGCCCGTTGTTCATGCGGGGGTTGGTCTGCCCCGCGAGCACGCCCTTGCCCGCGTCGAACGCGAGCAGCCGCCCGTCCGCGCCGGTCAGGAACACCTGGCCGGCCGAGGCGACGGGCCGCGAGGCGCGGGCCACCCCCGTGTCGAGCCGCCACTTCTCGCCGCCCCGTACGGAGTCGACCGCGACCAGCGCCCCGCCCGCCCCGAACAGGTAGACGGTGTCCCCGGCGGCCCCGGCCTGCGCCTGGTCGAGCGGTGCGGTGAGCGCGGTGCGGCGGGCGGTGTGCGCGGCGGCGTCGAGGCGTACGACCGCCGTGGTGAACCCGCCGGCGTCGGTGGCCAGCAGGAACACGGCCTTGCCGTCGGCCGCGACGGGCCTGAGCCGTCCGTCGGCCCGAGCCTGCCAGCGTACGGATCCGCTGGAGGGATCGAGGGCGGCGACGGAGGTCGAGCGCCCGTCGGCGGACGGGGTGGCGACGAAGGCGGCCCCTTTGCCGTCGGCCGGCACAACCCACTGGGAGCGGGGCCCGCCGACCGCCTTCCGCCAACTCTCCTTGCCCGTAACGGAGTTGAGGGCGGTGACGTGCCCGTCCGCCGTGGCGAGCAGCACGGTGGCGCCTGCGGGATGCACCCCGGAGTACGCCGATACGTCGGCGGACCACACCGGCTTCCCGGTCCCGGCGTCGTACGCCCGCAACGATCCGCCTCCCGGCGCCCGCACAAGGACCCTCCCGCCGGCCACGACGGGAGCGAGGTCCTCGGACAGCAGCTGCCCGCCGTCCCCCGCCACCGACCAGAGGACCTTCCCGCTGAGGGCGTCGAGCCGGGCGGCGGCGACGCCGGGCGCGGCGCAGTACAGGGCGCCGCCGCCCGCGTCCGCCGAGCAGGAGGCCGTACGATTCCCGTCCCCCTGGGTGGCCAACCGCACGTTCCAGGGCCGGAATTGAGCCGCCGCGGGCTGCTCGGGAGCGGCGACGGTCCCGGTGCCGTCGGGCAGCGCCCGGACGGCGGCCACGCCCCCGCCGACGACCCCGATGAGCACGAGCGCGCCGACGACCCAGCGGGCGCGCCGGCGCGAGGGGGCGGGGGAGTGGGGGGAGCTCGGGGACTCGGGGGACCCGGGGGACTCGGGGGAGTCGCTCTCGGTCCGAGGCGGAACAGGATCACTGGGCGGAACGGGATTACGGAACCGCTGCGTAGGGATATGGGCCTCGGACCCGTACGCGGCGGACCGCAGCGCGGACATCAGCTCGTCCGGGGTGGGCCGGTCGCCGGGATCCTTGGCGAGGCACAGGCGCAGCACGGGCGCGAGATCCTCGGGCACCCCGTCCAGGTCGGGCTCGTTGTGGACGACTTGGTACGCGACGACGTACGGCGAAGCGGAGTCGAAGGGCCCGCTCCCGGTGGCGGCGTGCACGAGCACGGCCCCCATGGCGAACACGTCGGCTGCGGGCCCGACCTCGCGGGGCCGCTGGAACTGCTCGGGCGCCATGAAGGGCGGCGTGCCGATGAGCTTGCCGGTCTCGGTCCGCAGATCGCTGTCGTACGGACGCGAGATCCCGAAGTCGATGACCTTGGGCCCGTCGGCGGCGAGCAGCACGTTGCTCGGCTTGAGGTCGCGGTGCACGACCCCGGCCCGGTGGATGTCGCGCAGGGCCTCGGCGAGCCCGGCTCCGAGCCGGCGTACCTCGGCGGCGCCGAGCGGCCCGTTGTCCTTGACGCGTTCGGCGAGGGTGGGCCCCGGGATGTGGACGGTGGCCATCCAGGGCCGGTCGGCATCGGGGTCGGCGTCGACGACGGAGGCGGTGAAGGCCCCGCTGACCCGCCGGGCCGCGGACACCTCCTGCCGGAAGCGGGCCCGGAACTCCGGGTCGGCGGCGTGCTGGGCGTGCACGACCTTGACGGCGAGCCGCATGCCGGAGGGAGAGGTGGCCAGGTGCACCACACCCATCCCGCCCGAGCCGAGTACGGATTCGAGCCGGTACGCCCCGACGGACTCCGGATCCGCGGCGCCCTCCGCCCCGAACCCGATACTGCGCGGCGAGGCCATGGTCCACCCCCGAGTGTCCGTTGTACGCGCGCGTCCCGGCGGAGCCTAGTCGATGGGGCGTACGGGCCCGATGGGGCTTGCTAGCCTGCGTGTTGCACGCAGAGTGAAACCGATGGGGGAGCTTCACATGGCATCAGAATCAGCCGAATCCATGGCGTCCACGTCGCTGGGGACCCAGCGCTATCCGGTGGCACCGGGCTGCGAACTGAACGTGCGCAGCGGCCCCGGCACGGGCTACTCGATCATCGACGTGCTGCCCCAGGGCGCCACGGTCCCGGTGAACTGCCAGACCCCGGGCACCCGGGTCTCGGGCCCGTACGGCACCTCGAACATCTGGGACAACATCGGCAACGGCCGGTTCGTCGCGGACGCGTACGTGAAGACGGGAAGCGACGGCTACGTGGCGCCGCGCTGCGGCTGACGGGCTACGTGTCCGCCCCTGGGATAATCGACCCCATGAGCGAGCCCGAGAATCCCGAGAACCCCGAGAGCAAGGGCGCAGGCACCGCGGGCCCCCAGCCCGAGCCCATCCGCTTCTTCGGCACGACGTGGGTGGACCACGACAACGGGTACGGGCTGCGCAGGGCGGGCGCGGCGATCGGCTCGCTGGCCGCAGCGGTGGCGGCGTGCTTCGTCCTGCGCTTCGCGTACGAGGGCCTGCAGCTCTCGAACACCGGCAGCTTCGTGAACGTGCTGGTGGTGGTGATGTTCGCGATCTGCAGCGCGCTGGCGTTCCGCAAGACCTGGGACGCCTTCTCGACCCGCCCGGCCGACCCGGAAGCGGACCGCTCACTCCAGGGCCTGAAGGCGATCGGCTTCATCGGCTCGCTGCTCGCCTACTTCTTCCGCACCTTCACCGAGGCCCCCGGCGAGGCCCTGCACCGCAAGGAATACGAAACGGCCCGCGCCCAGTACGCCCGCCGTCGGGGCAACCCGTCGACGAAGTCGACAAAGAAAAAGCCAAAGCGAAAGTAGCCGGGGCCCCGCTGAATGGGCCCCCTTGGAGGGGCCCGCCCTGCTGTCGGGCTTGGTGGGGCTGGGTCTGGGGCGGCGGGCCACGGGTGGCCGACCGCGCGTTTCCCGCGCCCCGTGGGGGTGGGCGGCCCGGGGCATTCGGGGGCCGTCGGAGCTGCCGACCGTGGGGGCGATGAGCCGGGCCCGAGCAACGGCTCGGCGTTTGACGAGACGGAACGCGCATGCGGGGGCCAGCAGCCCCAGGCACACAGGAGCAGCGAGCCCATTGATGAGCGGGTGTGTGCCCACCCGTCGGCCCCCGGGCCACCGGCGAGCCACTTCCCCTGCCCACGGGCCGTCAGCCGCCAACGATCCGGCGCCCCCACTGGTGCCTCGCTCTCTTGAGGAGGCAGAACGGGTGGGCAGGTGGGAAGGCGGCGCCTTGGTGCACGCACCGCCACGGGTCGCCATGCGCCGACAGGCCGGGCCCCTGGCCGTCAGCTATCGACGCGCGGGACCCATCGGTCGTTAGCCCACGCGCTGGAATCACCCGGCCGTCGGCCCATCGGCGAGCTGGTCCCCAGCCGCCAGGCCATCGACAAGCCGGTAGCTAGTCACCGGCCGCGAGGCCATCTGCGAGCCACGCCAGCCAGCCAGCCAGTCCGCCCACGCACCCACCGGCCGTCAGCCGCCAACGATCTGGCACCCTCACCAGTACATCGCGTGCCTCGCCCTCTTGACCCCGCCGAGCGGGCGGGCGGGTGGGAAAACGCGCCCCCCGCTCCCACCCCACCCGGCAGACTCGCCCCCATGACAACAACCCGCGCCCACTCCTTCAACGCCGCCGCCGCGCAATACGCCGCGAACCGCCCCTCGTACCCCCCGCTTCTCCTCGAAACCCTGGAGGAGCTGGCAGGACGCCCCCTGCGGAACGCCCAGGTCGCTGACGTCGGCGCCGGCACCGGCATAGCCACCAGCCTCCTGCACGCCCGCGGCGCGAAGGTCACCGCGGTGGAGCCCGGCGACGGCATGGCGGCCGAGTTCCGCAGGAACAACCCCGGCATCCCGCTGGTGCGGGGGGACGGCAACCACCTCCCCCTCGCCACCGCATCCGCGGACTTCATCACGTACGCCCAGGCCTGGCACTGGACCGACCCGGCGAAGGCGGGCCCGGAAGCCCGCCGCGTACTGCGCGAGGGCGGCGCGCTCGCCCTGTGGTGGAACATGTCGGACAACTCGCAGGAGTGGGCGGCCGCCCAGGACGCCCGCCTGCGCGACTTCTTCCAACACGACTCGTTCCGGCCGGCCAGCGGCGAGGGCAAGCAGCGAGGGGGTCACCCCTGGACCGACGTCCCCGGCCTGGACTTCACGGAACGCGAAATCCCGCACACGCGCAAGGTCCCCCTGGTCACCCACCTGGCGAACCTGGGAAGCCACTCGGCGTTCCTGGTCCTGGGCGAGGAGAGGACGAGGGAGTTCATGAAGAGGGAGCACGAGGTCCTGAGCGAACGCTTCCCCGACGGCACGGTGGAGGAGTGCTACGTGGTCCACGTACGACTGGCCCTCAACTAACAGCCGCCCCCCAGGGCCGTGGGGGATGGCCCCGGACAGCCCCGGCCCCCGATCCTTGACGCCCGAACCCCGGCAGGCGCACTATTCATCACATGGTGAATTATGGCCCGAACCCCACGGGCAACAGCACCTCCCCAGGGCGCGACACCGCGCCGGGCCCCCAAGACGCCCCCGCCGTAACGGCCCGGTCCCTCACCGTCGTACGCGGCGACCGCCAAGTCCTGAAGGCCCTGGACTTCACCGTCCCGCGCGCCCGCATCACCGGCCTCCTCGGCCCGTCCGGCTGCGGAAAGTCGACCCTGATGCGCGCGATCGTGGGTACGCAGGCGAAGGTCACCGGCACCCTCACCGTCCTCGGCGCCCCCGCGGGCACCCCGGCCCTGCGCGAACGCATCGGTTACGTGACCCAAGACCCGTCCGTCTACCAGGATTTGACGGTGCGTCAGAATCTGGACTACTTCGCGGCCGTACTGAACCCCGGCCGAGCCCACCGCGCGGCCCGCGCCGAAGCGGTCACCCGGGCCATCACGGACGTCGACCTCACCAGCCACGCCGACGACCTGGCGGGCCGGCTCTCCGGCGGCCAGCTCAGCCGCGTCTCACTGGCCGTCGCCCTGCTCGGCACCCCGGAACTCCTTGTCCTGGACGAACCGACCGTGGGCCTCGACCCCGTACTCCGCCGCGACCTCTGGAACCTCTTCCACACCATCGCCGCCACGCGCGGCACCACCCTGCTGGTGTCCTCGCACGTCATGGACGAAGCGGAACGCTGCCACCGCCTGCTCCTCCTGCGCGACGGCGTACTCCTGGCCGAGGACACCCCGGACGACCTGCGCACCCGTACCGCCAGCGAAACCGTCGAGCAGGCCTTCCTCCACCTGGTGGACGAGGCCGCCACCCACCCCGAGGCCTCCCGATGAACACAACCCGCACCTCCGGCAACCCGCAGCCCGCCGCAAGCCACCTCGCCCCTTCCCGGGCCCCGAGGCCGACCGATGAACACCGCAGCCGCGCCTCCGAAGAGCCCGGGGGCTCCCGATGACCAACCCCCGCACCGCGCCAGCCCCCCCACCCCGAGGTCCGCTCATGACCGCGTCCCGCACCCTCGCGACCGCCGCCCGCGTCCTGCGTCAGCTGCGCCACGACCCGCGCACGATCGCGCTGCTCCTGATCATCCCGTCCCTGATGATCATCCTGCTCCGGTACGTGTTCGACGGCAGCCCGACCGTCTTCAACAGCATCGGCGCCTCGCTGCTCGGCATCTTCCCGCTGATCACGATGTTCCTGGTGTCCTCCATCGCCACCCTGCGCGAACGCACCTCGGGCACCCTGGAACGCCTCCTCGCCATGCCGCTCGCCAAGGGCGACCTGATCGGGGGCTACGCACTGGCCTTCGGCGTGCTCGCCGTACTCCAGTCGCTCATCGCGACGGGCATCTCGGTCTGGCTCCTCGACCTGAGCGTGGTCGGCTCCCCTTGGCTGCTGCTCCTGGTCGCCCTGCTCGACGCCCTGCTCGGCACCGCCCTCGGCCTGTTCGTCTCGGCCTTCGCCGCGTCCGAATTCCAGGCGGTCCAGTTCATGCCGGCGGTGATCTTCCCCCAGCTCCTGCTGTGCGGCCTGTTCACCCCGCGCGACTCGATGCAGCCGGTCCTGCGCTGGATCTCGGACGTCCTGCCCATGTCGTACGCCGTCGACGCCATGACCCAGGTCCTCCACCACCCGGACGCGACGGCCACGTTCGCGAAGGACACCGGCATCGTGGCGGCGGTAGCGGTCCTGGTCCTCACCCTCGGCGCCGCCACCCTGCCCCGCCGGACCCCGTAGCCGTACCGCCCCTCGGACACCCCCTTCCGGCACCCGTCCTCGATGCGAGGATGACGTCACGAAACGCCGCACCACCTGGAGGGTGACCGCATGACCCAGACCGTCGCAGTCCTCGGCACGGGCAAGATCGGTGAGGCCCTCCTCAGCGGAATGATCCGGGCCGGCTGGCACCCAGCCAACCTCCTGGTCACCGCCCGCCGCCCGGAGCGCGCCGCGGAACTCCACGCCCGCTACGGCGTGGACACGGTCACCAACGCCGAGGCCGCCAAGCGCGCCGACACCCTGATCCTCGCGGTGAAGCCCCAGGACATGGGCAAGCTCCTGGACGAACTGGCCCCGCACGTCACGAGCGACCGCCTGGTGATCAGCGCCGCGGCCGGCATCCCGAGCTCCTTCATCGAAGCCCGCCTGGCCTCCGGCACCCCGGTCGTGCGCGTCATGCCGAACACCCCCGTACTGGTCGACGAGGGCATGTCGGTGATCAGCGCCGGCAGCCACGCGACGCCGGACCACCTCGCCCATACGGAGGAAATCTTCGGCGGCGTGGGCAAGACCCTGCGCGTCCCGGAATCCCAGCAGGACGCGGCAACGGCCCTCTCCGGCTCGGGCCCGGCGTACTTCTACTACCTGGTCGAGGCGATGACCGACGCCGGAATCCTGCTCGGCCTGCCCCGCGCCCAGGCGTACGACCTGATCGTGCAGTCCGCGATCGGCGCCGCGGTGATGCTCCGCGACAGCGGCGAGCACCCGGTGAAGCTCCGCGAGGCGGTGACGTCCCCGGCGGGCACGACCATCAGCGCGATCCGCGAGCTGGAGAACCACGGCGTACGGGCCGCCCTCATCGCAGCCCTGGAAGCCGCCCGCGACCGCAGCCGCGAACTGGCCTCCGGCAACAGCTGACCGGCTGCGCCCTCTTGCTGCGCCTCTTCTTGTTACGCCTTCTTTCGTGGCCGCCGCACCACAGTGGCGGCCACGCCCCCGCCGACCAGCGCCAGCGCGCCCCCGCCGACCAGGCTCAGCACCCCGGCGGGAGTATGCGGAAGAGCCGCCCGCGCCGCCTGGAACACGGTGCCCCCGGACGACTTGTCCCCACCACCGGCCGAACGGATGGGGGTCTCCGCTCCGGTGCCGCGCGGCACGACCGCTCGCACCGTCCGCAGGTCCGCCGCGAGCCGGCTCCCCTTCTGGAACTTCTCCTCAAGCCGCGCCACCTCACCGGGCGGGGCGAGGCTCGCCCGCGCCCGCTCGATCTCGGCCCGGGTCTCCGCATTGACGGCGTCGACGACCCGCAGCCGTATGCGGGCAACGTGCTCGTCACCGTCCGCGGCGTAGGCAGCCCCGGGTCCCACGGCCATCCCCAGGACGAGGAGGGTCGCGGCGGCCACGGCAATCCGAAGAAGAGACCTCATACCCGCCAAACTAGGACGCCCGACAGGACCACCAGATCGGCCGTCCCGCCAGGCCTGCCTCGGCCGAAAGCACGAGGTCCGAGGCGTGCGGGGGCCCTGAGCAGGACCTCAGCCGGACCCCTGGCCGAGGGTTGACACAGCCATCCCCGGTACGTAATGTTCTCCGAGTTGTCCGACGTGAGCGCCGACCCCGGTCGGTCCCCGGACAGCCATTCCGCACCAACCACTTCTTATGAACGACACCTCGTCGTCTCATTTTTCGTGCGCTTTTGCGAAATGAGGAATCCGCGTTCGAGAACGCACCCCGATTGGCGTCGGGGGCCAGGATTCCGCTAATGTCTCACTCGTCGGAACGGCCCAACAGCCGGGAAGACAAGCCGACTTGGACCCGGGAGACCGGAAATCAGGCCCGAAAGGATCTGATAGAGTCGGAACCGCCGGAAAGGGAAACCCGAGAGGGAGAACCGGAAAGGCACCGAGGAAGTCGGACACGAAAGAGT
>NZ_LGDD01000312.1 GCF_001279695.1 Streptomyces sp. WM6378 | reverse complement strand
GTATTCCACCTGGCATAAGCCATGCAGAGGAGCCACGATGGTGAACCAGTCCTGGGGTGGCTGGTATGTCATACGCCCCTGATCGGGAATGAATCGCCTCTCGATGGTCAGTGAATTCCACGGCGCAACACTACGAGGGTCGGCCATTTTCACGTAGCCTTTCTGGCAGGTACTGCTCAGGTGCCCACCGCCTCAGGGCCTCTTCGCCCTTTCAAAGTCCGGTTGAGTGGGGGAAGTCGCTGGTCACAGGGTGATGGCGATGTTCGGTGGGCGCGGTGCGAACAGATCGAGGCTCCCGTCGCAGACGGATGACCTTGCCAGTCGCCGTCTTGAACCGGAGCCTCAATGTGCCGTCAGTCTGCCACTGGCTGTCTCGTCAAGTCGCCTTTGTCGGGGGAGAGTTCAGGGTTGTCGCCCGCTGATCGACTGGTTCAGGCCGCCAAGCCCATGCCGTCGTCGCGGCGTGCGTTTCCCGTTCGTGGGGGTGCTGCTGATCGCCGCGCCGCAGTGCTGGCGGGCGCGCGTTCGTATGTGGCGGTCGGGCAGTGGCGCGGAATGCTCCTGGCGTGATGGCTCCATGACGAATCCGTCGCGGTCCTTGTCGAAGGGCCAGGATGCCGGCTCGGGCGCTTCGCTGTGGGTGGACAGTGCTCGTCAGGGACCCGCCGACGTCCCTACCCGCCACCACGCCCAACCGGACCAGATCCACATCTGGAGAGCCCGCGTCCGCCCACGCCTCATGGGCGGCGATGAGTGCGGCTTCCTAGCGGTGATCGAGCCGCGGTCGCTGGACGCGGTCCCGACATCGGCCGGATCCTTCCCCCCGGACGTCCGCGATACGGACGGGTAGCCGGGTCGGTCCAGAAGGTCTCCGGTGTGGGGATACCGGACCCACTGCCAGGAGAGCGGATCAGGTGGACGGCAGATCGCCACCGAGCAGCGTCGTGGTGCCCATGTCGGCGACCACGACGTCCGTGGTTTTCGGGGTATCGGCAGTGGATCGGTCAGTGCGCCTCATACGCGCGTTTCGCGAGGGTGTCCGCAGCCATGTAGCCACCATCCACAGTGATTTCCGTGCCGGTGACAAAGCGGGCGCCGTCGGTGAGGAGGAACGCCACCACCGAGGCGATGTCGTTCGGGAACCCGTTACGCCCCAGGGGAGTCAATCTCGCTGATTCCGCGGGTGCGTCGACGTCGATGTAGCAGGGTGAGACGGCGTTGACACGGATTCCGGATGGCCCGAGCACATTGGCGAGGCTCTTCGTCAGGTTGGTGAGCGCGGCCTTGCTCGCCGAGTAGGCGAGTGAATCGAATGAGCCCAGCGTCCCCGCCGTGCTGGAGATATTGACGACTGAACTGTCTCGTGGCATCTCGGGGGCGAGCGCGATCGTGGTGGCCAGTGGGCCCCGGAGGTTGACGTCAAATACCCTGTCCCAGGAGTCCAAACTGGACTCCCAGGAAGCAAATTCGATCACTGCGGCGTTGTTCACGATCCCGTGGAACGGGCCGCTGGCGGCCAATTGCCGGAGCGTGGCCGCTGATTCCTCCCGGTCGAGGTGATTGAGGTGGACCATCTCCTTGATGCCGAGGGCAAGGAGTTCCTCCGCGTCGGACGTGCCGGTGTTGTACGTGCCGACGACGGTTGCTCCGTGCCTGGCCAGGTCGAGCGCGATGCCCCGGCCGATGTCCTTCGAAGCTCCGGTGACCAGGACACGCTTGTCCGTCAGCATTACGCGTCCACCTCCGATGTCACTGGGTGTGCCTGTCGGCCATGAGCGGCGGCCAGGACGTGGGCCAGTCGCCGCGCGAGAGCCAGGGTGGTGAGGGAGGGGTTGGCGGCACCCATGCGGGGAAAGGTCGCCGGCCCGCAGGCGTAGAGGCCCGGGACGGCGGTGAACGCGTGGCGGTCGTCGAGTACGTCCCCCAGCGGCAGCGTGCAACCTTCGTGGTCCTCGGTTCCCAGCAGGCTCGACCAAGTGAAGGGCCCTTCGGACGTTTCCGCGCCGATCGACTCCGGCAGTACGAACGCGTTGGTGCGAACCGGGTGGTCGAAGTCGTCGAAAGCCAGGGGCGTGGCGGTGAGACCGAACTCGGCGGCCAACTGGTTCCAGACCTCGTCCAGTACTTGGCGCTGGCGTCCGATGACGTCCCGGTCGGCCGGGGCCAGAGCCGCCGTTACGGTGGTGCGCCACGGGTACTCGCCGGCCGGCTCGCATGTGACGTGGCTACCGGTCCCGGGCACCTGCTCCCCGGTGAGCCGCACATCGAACAGCAGGACGTCGGGTTCGGGCCGTTCGACCGTGACGAACAGGTTCGACCGGGCTCCGTCCTCGCACGCAGTCACGTACGAGCCGGGTGCGACATCCGACAGGCCGCGAGGTGCCCTGTCGTCGCCGGAGTCGCCCGAGTCGCGCACGCGCAGGAAGAAGCCCTGGACGATGTGGTCGGTGAGCCCGTTCAGCCGGGGCGGGCGGCTGGGGTCGATCGCACGAAGCACCTGGATGGCCAGTCTGCTGCTCTCGATGGTCCCGGCGGCCAGGACCACCGAGTCCGCGGCGATCCGGCGGACCTTGGCGTTCGGACCGGTTTCCCGGACGTGGACGCCGCGGGCCCGCCCGTCTTTGATGTCGACCGAGAGGACTTCGGTGCCGCACAGGAACCGGATGCCGCGCGGGCCGTCCAGCGCGGCGCCCGTCACCGGGTGCCGCCAATGGTCCAGCGGGGAGTAGGCGTACCAGCGGCCGTCGTCACCGAACCGGGTTTCGGCCTGCGGGGTGCGGACAAGACGGAATCCCCCGACCTTCAGCACCGGTTGCTGCGAGTCGAGCCGGTTCGGATCTATGCCGAGGTCTGCCGCGACCTGCTCGTAGAGCGGGCGGCCGCCCTGCCAGGAGCCGCGCAGGTCGGTCACGATCGACTCCGGCCAGTCGGCCAGGGCCCAGTCCTCAACCGGCAGGGACGCGCCGTACCAGTACAGCGAACGTCCACCGAGACGCCTGCGCAGACCGGCATTGGCGGCGTAGTGCGGGGCGGAGTCCGATGTCCAGCAACGCTGGAAGTGCGGGTCGCCGACAGGATCGAGGAAGGTGCGCAGCGCCTCATCGGGGTTGTGCGCGGAGTTGATGTGCAACAGATCCCGCGCAGGTCCGGCTTCGATGACCAGGACGTCGTCGACACCGAGAGCGGCCAGTTGCCGGGCCACTTCGAGCCCGGCGAGCCCACCTCCGACGATCACGACCCGACAGTGCGGGTCATCGGTGTTCGGAGCCGCGGGCCACTGCCATTCGGCGAGATCTGGGGGGAGATCAGCTGTCGACACGGTGGGTTCTCCGTACTGAGTCCGTCGGGTCAGTGCACGCGGCCTACGGATCGGGGTCGTGGGGTGCGGCGCGAAAGGCCCGGCCGGTCGCCGCCTCGTGTGTCCTGGGATTCGACGCGCTCTGTCCCCGAGAAGAAGAAATGTCGAGCGAGCAGTGGGCACCTGCTCTGCTTTCTGCGGACGGTTGAGAAGGGGTGGAGATCGGCCTTGGCGCAGGGCGAATGTCTCTATCCGTACCGGTCGCCGGATGGCGGCATTCGCGTAAAGCCCTTGGTCCGGCGTTGCGTTGTTGGGATCCTGCGGTGCGGTGCCGCGCTTGTCAACCCCTGGTCTCCGGCGGTTCCGATTGCTGCTCATTGTTTCTGCAAGTCGGCGCTGCCATGCGCGGATTGGCCGGTGGGGCACTCGCCTTGAATTCTTGATGAAATCCGTAGGCCGCGACAGCCTCCATAGGCGCCCCCCAACTCTAGGGACTCAAGTGGACTGAGGTTGACCGGAATTGCGCAGTACATGGCCGATGTTGCGAGTGATCGAGTGGATCGTCCGACGGGCAGGTGATTGCCTCGCGCACGAGTACGGCAACGCGACTGACCGGCCCGAGCGGGATGCGGGGGCGGGACGGCCGACCGGAGGGGTACCGCCACGGCGGGGCCCACCCGCCCCGACAAGGGCCGACGGGTCCGGAGTGTCCTCGCCGCACGTGGCCGCTGCGACCCGGGGGCGTCCGCGAGGTGATCTTCCATGGCGATCGCGTCAGCGCGTACGCCTCGCGGACACCCCGCACACCTCGACCTGGATCACCGGCCCGGCATGCCCCTTCAACTGCGCGCACAGCAGTCCGCCTCGTCGGACGGTCCATATGGTCACTCGCAACATCGGCCATGGACTGCGCAACTCCGGGCAACTGTTCCCCACTTGAGTCCCTAGAGTTGTCCCTCGACAACGATCAATGGGCTTGCCCGTCATGGTCGGCGACTTGACCTTGCGTCACGAGGGGGATGCGACGGTCGTGACCGACGGGCTCATCAGGAATTCCGGCTCGTGCACCAAACCGTACCGGGACGGCATGTCCCGAATGACCCGCCGGCCAATCCAGTCAACGGCGGCGTCGATTCACAAACTGCCGCCTGTCCGCTCCTGCCAGCCTGTAACCGGAGAGTGCCTTGGACTCTGAGAAACCGGACTCCGCCAAATCGGATGTGGCCGTATCAGGTGGTGAAACTCCGTCACCCCTGAAGGAGGGGCGCGACTTGGGCAGCGAGTCGCTGGACTGTGCGCACCCGGCCACCTCGGTCGCGGCCTTCGACCACATCAGGCTGGACGTAGCGGACATCGACATCGCCGAACGGTTCTATGCCGACGCACTCGGGCTGTCCAGCGTCGTGCGCTACGAGTTGGCCGATCGCGTCATCCTGCAGATGGCGCCGGACGGCAGACCGGCGGGTGTAGAGCTGTGGCAGGAGCGCGACCTCGTGCCGGCCCCGCACCCCACGCATCATGTCGCGTTTCGCGTCGCCGACGTCCCGGCATTGGTGGAACACATTCGCGCACTGGGCTACCGAGTGGTCACCGAGCCACACCGGATCGAGCAGGAGACGGTGGCGTTCGTGGCCGACCCCGATCGCCACACCATCGAACTCAACGACTTTCTGGGGCGCCCAACAGTAGGAGCACCAGCATGACGGCCGACACCTCAACCGCTACGGACTACCTCAAACAGCTCACCGCGGCGCTGCCCGAGCTCGACCTGCCCCGGGTCGCCGACTGGGGTGCGCGGCTGGCCCAGTTGGGCAGCGACGGCCGGCGTCTGCTGGTGGCCGGCAACGGCGGGTCCGCGGCGCAGGCCCAACACCTGACGGCTGAGCTGGTGGGTCGATTCCAGACCGAACGCCAGCCGATGTCCGCGTTGTCGCTGCACGCCGAGACGTCTTCGGTCACCGCGATCAGCAACGACTACGGCTACGAGCAGGTCTTCGCCCGGCAGGTGCGGGCGCACGCGCGTCCAGGCGACGTGGTGTTGCTCATGTCCGGCTCCGGCCGCAGCGCGAACCTGTTGCGTGCCGCGGAGGCCGCGCGTGAGGTCGGCGCGGTCACCTGGGCGCTGACGGGACCGGCACCCAACCCGCTGGCAACGCTGGTGGACGAAGCGGTGACCGTGACGGCGCAGGCGTTGTCCACGGTGCAGGAATGCCACCTCGTGGTGATCCACCTGATGTGTGCTGCCATGGACGCCGCCGTCGCCGCCAGGCACGACACTGCCACGGACGCCGTCGGTTCAGCGCCGCCCGCGCCGCCGCCCTCGTCCGCGTCGTCACCGGAGCCGGTGGGGGAACGGCGGGCGGCTGCGGCACGCGGAGACCGCCCGCACCTGGTGGTGGTCGGCGACGCCTTCCTCGACCGCGACCACCTTGGCCGTGTGGAGCGGGTCGCGTCCGACGAGCCGGCCCTGGTCGTGACCGGTGGCACCACACACGTACGCCCCGGCGGTGCCGCGCTGGCCGCTGTACTGAGCGCGCGACAGGGCTACCCGGTCACCCTCGTCACCGCGCTCGGCCAGGACTCGGTCGGCGACCAGCTGCGCACCCTGCTCGACGAAGCGCGAGTCGAGGTGGTCGATCTCGGCCTTGACGGCTCGACCGCGGTCAAGACGCGGATCCGCGCCGCCGGGCGCACCGTGATGATGCTGGACGAGCACGACGTGTGCCCGCCCGTCGGGCGCGAGGGCGAAACGGCACTCGCCGCGGCACGGCGCGTGCTGATGGCGGCCGGCGGCGTCCTGGTGTCCGACTACGGTCGGGGCATCACCGCGCACACCGGACTGCGTGCCGTACTGACTGAGGCGGCCCGGCGATCCTCACTGGTCTGGGACCCGCATCCGCGGGGTGCCGTGCCGGTCGCGCACACCGCAGTGGTGACGCCGAACAGCCGGGAAGCCCGGCTGATCGCCTCCCTCACGGGCGGCGACACGTTGTCCGACGACGTCGAAGCGGCCCGTGCGGTAGGGCGCGAGTGGGGGCCGGTCCAGGTGGCGCTCACCCGGCACGAGCATGGCGCTGTCCTGCTCGCCGACGTGGATCTGCCGCCGCTGGTCGTGCCCACGACGGTTGCCGCGGGAGGGAAGGCCGACCCCTGCGGTGCGGGCGACTTCTTCGCCGGTCACCTCGCCACCATGCTGGCCTGCGGCCAGTTGCCCAGCGAAGCGGTGGCATCGGCGGTGGAGGCAGCCTCGGCGTACGTCGCGGCAGGTGGTCCCAGGTCCCTGGACCATCCGCCCGACGACGGCTCACCCACGACGGGGCTCTCGAATGCCGGGCCCGCGGCGAGTGGGCAAGGGGCGATCGAGCTCGCCGGTGCGGTTCGTGCCAGGGGCGGCACCGTGGTCGCCGCCGGGGGGTGCTTCGACCTGCTGCACGCAGGGCATGTCCGGCTCCTCGAACAGGCGCGCCAACTGGGCGACTGCCTGATCGTCTGCCTGAACAGCGACGACTCGCTGACCCGGCTGAAAGGTCCGTCGCGCCCCATCGTTCCGGCGGCGCAACGCGCTCTCGTACTCGAAGCACTCGCCTCCGTCGACGCCGTTCTGGTCTTCGACGAGGACACCCCCGAAGCGGCCATCCGCGCGCTGCGTCCCGCGATCTGGGTCAAGGGCGGCGACTACTCGGGGATGGAGATTCCGGAGGACAAGCTGGTCAGCTCCCTGGGCGGACGAACCGTGGTCGTACCCTTCGTCGCCGGCTGGTCGACGTCGTCGCTGATCGAGTCGGCACGGACACGGTGATGACGAGACTCCATCCCCTCCGCTTCCGCACGGCTTCCCCACGTCCGGTCACGCGGCCCGGACCACAAGGGCGGCAGGCATGAGCCAACGAAGCGTGCTCGTCACCGGAGCGGCCGGTTTCATCGGCAGGCACGTGGCACGGGCCTGTCTGAACGCCGGGTACCGGGTGACCACGGTGGACCTCACCACGCCGCCACCTGACCTGTGCCGGGACACCACCGTCCACACCGGTTCCTTCGACGACCCGGCGATCCTCCACGCGGTGGACGACGGCCGGTTCACCGCTGTGGTGCACCTCGGCGCGATCAGCAGCACGGTCGAGGAGAACCGGCAGGCCCTTGAGCAGGCGAACGTCACCGGGCCGGCGGCGCTGGCGGAGTGCTGCGAGCGCAGCGGCACACGGTTCGTCTACGCGTCCTCGTCCAGCGTCTACGGAGAGATCGCCGAGCGGCGGCCGCTGCCGGAAGCCGCACTGGGATCCTCCGCGTGCTCCGGCCCGCTGAACGCGTACGCCCGTTCAAAGGCCTCGTTCGACACGCACATGACCACCCGGTTCGGCGTCGACGGCGGACCGGGATGGGCGGGACTGCGGTTCACCAACGTCTTCGGCACGGGGGAGCGGCACAAGAAGTCGATGGCCTCCATCATCGGCCAACTGCTCCTCGCCACCGCGCGGCAGGAACCGCTCACGGTCTTCGCCGACACCTTGGAGGCGTGCCGGGACTACGTTCCCGTCGCCACGGTCGCGCAGACCTGTGTCCTCATGGCTGATCCCGCGGCGCCCTCCGGGATCTTCAACCTCGGATCGGGCCACGCGACGAGCTTCGCCGAACTGCTCCGCTGGTGTTCGGAGTTCGCGGAGGCGCCGCTGAACGTGCGACTGGTCCCGAACCCCCACATCGGCCGGTACCAGTACTGGACCTGCGCTGACATGTCAGCTCTGGACGCATCGCTCCCGACGCGGCCCCGGCCGGGCCCGGCCGAGCTACGGAGCGCTGCCCATGAGCTGTATCTGCATTTCAAAAACACGAACGACCGTAGCTGAAGGCACGTCAGCCGGGGCACGGATCCAGCCGATCGATGGAATGACCGCAGGGATGGAGATCACGTGAGTATTGAGACGGTCGTGGTGAGCAAGGACCAACTGGACATGCTCATGCCTCTCATTGTCGAGCAGCAGCACGACTGCGGAAAGAAGGTCGACCTGCCCAGTACCCGCACCTTCTTCGAGGGCATTGTCGGCCTTGAGGCGACCTTCCAGATCATGGCCGTCGAAGACGGGGTCGCCGTGGGCCTGGCGATGGTCGATCCCATTCCGAACCTTCAGTTCGCCGACAAAGTGGCGTATGTGCACGACGTCTATGTGACCGAGTCCCTTCGTGGCAGCCTGGGCATCGGGGCACTCCTGGTGGCCGCGGCGTTCGTCGAGTCGATGCGGCGCGGCTATGAGTTCGCCGAAGGCGAGACCGAGCCGGACAACAATGCCGCGCGGAAACTCTATGTCCGGCTCGCGGAAAAGCTGGGAGTCGGCTGCAAGGAAGTCGACTCGGTGCGTTACCTCCTGGACCTGCGTCCCGGCATCGAGCGGGCGCACACCGAGCCGGGCTATCTGGACCGCCTCGGCAACCCCCGGCTCCTCAGCCGTCTGGGTGCTCGACCGGGAGCCGGTAGCCGGCGCGTCATCCATGCCGCGTCGGCGGAACGCGACTGACGACGGCCGCGCTCGCACGAGCCGGGTGGGCCGGCCATCGACCGGTCCGTGGACGCTGACTTGGAAGGGCAAGAATGCGTACGGCAATGGCCGTCATAAACGAAGGCGTGGGCAACGGAA
Source organism: Streptomyces sp. WM6378 (assembly GCF_001279695.1). GTDB lineage: Bacteria > Actinomycetota > Actinomycetes > Streptomycetales > Streptomycetaceae > Streptomyces. The sequence goes on along the minus strand of NZ_LGDD01000312.1, from coordinate 46,568 downwards.
TCATCGCGGCACCACTCCTGGCGGCGTTCGAGCGGTGTCATCCGGGATGGCGCTACTTCATGGCACCGAACATCGCACTCGACACCGAATGGGTGCGTACGGCGGTCGGCATGCATGGTGCTTCCGGGACTTTCCCGACGCTGTGGCGACGTTTCCTGCCGATCCACCGGGAGGAACTGTGGAACTTCATCGATCGCAACGGTGTGGAACTGGTCGTCAACCTCAGAATGGAGTCCGCCGAAGAGGACGGAAACTACTTCGAGTTCCGGGCGGAGGCGACGAAAAGGGGAGTCGAGTGCTGGGATCTGCACGAACTGGGAGACCGGCCACAGCGGCTGCCGTTCGGTGAGCAGGCCGCCAGTCTCCTGCGCGCGCACGACGTCCCCGTCGACCTGAACCGCCCGGCCTGGCTCGCCGACCGGCGACAACCACGTCCCGGTGTGGTCGGTTGCTACGTCGGTGCCAGCGCCGCCGTCAAACGCTGGCCTGCGGATGACTGGTCGACCCTGATCACGCGGCTGGACGACCGGGGACTGAACGTCGAAGTCGCGGTCGGCCTCGGAGCGGACGAGCAGGCACTGGCACGACGGCTGTCCTCGGTGCCCGGCGTCACCGACACGGTGTTCCTGCACGCGCTGGAAGCTCTCCGTGACTGGATCGCCGGGCTGGACGTGCTGGTCAGCAACGACACGCTGGCCGTACACCTGGCGGCCGCCCTGGGCTGCCCGGTGGTCACCCTGTACCTGGCGACCGACGGTGACATCTGGTCACCGATGGCGGCCCCGGAGGTCTCGCGGGTCGTGCAGAGCGCCTTCGCGCTGTCTTGTTCCTACATGAAGCCGAACGGCACCTGCCGCCGCTACTACACCGGCTGTCCCGCCCCGTGCGCGGCCGATGTGCGCCCGGCCGACGTGCTGATCGAGCTGGACCAACTGGAGTGGAGTATGCGGCAATTGAGTAACCAGAAGGTGGTCAAATGAGCCGTCGGCGCGCGATCGCGGTTCTCGGTGGCCGGCCCGGCAATGCGGGAGCCGACGTCCTGCGCCTGGCGGAGAGGATCGGCGAAGAGCTCGCACGGCGCGGCTACGGTCTGGTCAGCGGCGGCGAGGGTGGCGTGGCGGCCGCGGCCAACAAGGGCTGCCAGGCGGTCGGCGGCGACACACTCGCGCTGCTGAAGTGGAACCGGCTGTCCGACGCCGAGGACGGAACCACCTGGGCCCTGCCCACGTCGATGGACCTGGCCCGGAGCAACATCCTCAACTGGTGCGGCGACGGCATGATCGCGTTCGAGGGCCGCTACGGCACGCTCACCGAGATCGGTCTCGCCCTGGACACGGGACGCCCGCTGCTGGTCCTGGGCAACCACCCGTTCCTGACCGCCGAGGCGTTCGCGGCGCCCACGTGCCGCGTCGTGCCGGACCCGCGGCCGGAGAACGCCGCCGAACTGGTCGACCTCCTTGAGGAGTTGATCGAGGCCGGTGAGCAGGCAGCGGCACGACCCGGTGCCGCCGTCGTCGAGGACGACCAGGTCGACGAGAGCGGTATCGGGTTGCGACGCGCGATACCGGAGGACATCGAGCTGTTCCGCCGAACGTTCGGCGACAGCGAGGTGCTGGCGTGGCGGGCGCTGGAGCCGACCGACGGGGTGCTCAGCAAATTCCAGCACGAACGCTGCCTGGTGATGCTCGAACACAAGCGTCCCGTCGGCTTCCTTGAGTACCGCACGGAGGCCGACGCGGAGTTCGAACACATCCGGGTCGAGGCGCTGGCGGTGTCCGAAGCGGCCGACCGGGGCCGGGAGATCGGGACACGGGCGTTGAGACTGTTCGCCGGGTCGGTCTTCGCCGCCGACGGACACCGCATCACCGCCGCGCCCAATGCCGACAACGGGGCCGCTGTGCGATGCCTGGAGAAGGTGGGATTCCGGCACGTCGGCCGGATGAGGGCGTACGAACGCCACCACGGCGCCTGGCGGGACGCGCTCCTGATGGACCTGGTCCCGAGCGACCTGGCCGACAAGTCGCCCCAGCCGCCGCACACCGCGGTCGGCCACAGGTAACAGGACAGACTCGGACGAAAGGAGGGATCGCCATGGCAGGACCAGGAGTTTCCCGAATAGGCCCGGAAGAAGAAGCCGAGCTGCTGAGCGTCGTACGTGAGCGAGAGCTGAGCCGGTACCGCTTCGACGACCACGACGCGTCCGCACCGCCATCGAAGGTGTCACGGTTCGAGCAGGAATTCCGCGCCCTGACCGGTGCACGCCACTGCCTGGGCATGAACAGCTGCACCAGTGCTCTGTACGCCGGGCTGCTCGCCGCGGGCATCGGTCCGGGCGACGAGGTGATCGTGCCGGGCTACACCTTCATCGCCTCGATAGCCGCGGTCGCCCACACCGGGGCCGAGCCGGTGCTCGCCGAGATCGACGAGAGCCTGCTGCTCGATCCGGCTGACGTGGCTTCGAAGATCACCTCGCGGACGAAGGCGGTGATCGCCGTCCACATGCTCGGAGCGCCGTGCGACCTCGATGCCCTGGACGCCGTCACACGTGAGCACGGGCTGCTGCTCGTGGAGGACTGCGCGCAGGCCGGTGGTGGCACGTATCGCGGTCGGCACCTGGGGACGGTCGGTGGATTCGGCGCGTTCAGCCTCAACGTCTTCAAGACCTTCACGGCGGGCGACGGCGGCGTGCTGCTCACCGACGACGACGATCTGTACGAGACGGCGTTCGCCCTGCACGACCACGGCGCCGCGCCGTTGCGGCAGGGCGTCACCGACGGGCCACCGCTGTTCGGCCTGAATCTGCGGATGCATGAGCTGACCGGCGCGTTCGCACTCGCCCAGGTGCGCAAACTGCCGGACACCCTGCGGACGTTGCGGGCCAACCGGGACACGTTCGCGGACGCGATCGGCGACCTGCCCGGCGCGACGCGCCGCCGACTGCACGACCCGGACGGCGACTGCGCCACGGTGCTGGCGTACACGTTCACGTCCGCGGCCATCGCCGGCGAGGTGGCCGCCCGACTGGGCACGATCACTCTGAGCCAGTCGGGCAAACACAACTACGCCAACATGACGCAGCTGCGGCCGGATCTCCTTGATCCGACGGACTCCAGGAGGCGCAGGCCGGATCGCGCCGTCTCGCGCCGGTCGTATCCACCGGGCAGCCTCCCGCGCACGGACGACCTGCTCAGCCGCAGCATCGCGTTGAGTGTCGGGGTGGTCGACTCCTACCTCGGCAGCGGAGTGGGCATCGACGTGACCGCCGACGACGACACGATCGAGGCCGCGGCGCGGCTGTTCAGGACCACGGTGGAGGACGTGGCCAAGGCGGCGTCATGAGGGTGGCACGGGACCCCGGCTCCGCATCCGAGACGGCTCTGCCGACCTGTGGCGAGCAGGCGTCGCGGTGGAAGGGACGCACCGGATGAATGCCGTCGCCTTCGAGTACGGTGCGCGGGCCGCGACGGATTTCCTGGACGCGCACCGGCTCTCGGCGCGGACGCCTTTCCAGACGTGCGGCTGGTGGCGGGCGTGGATTCGTGAGGCGGCGGAAGCGGAGGGCACGACCCCGGTGCTGGTCCACATGGCGCGCGGCGACCGGCCCACCCTGGTGGTCGGCCTGCAGTTGCACCAGGACGGTGGCACGGCGCTCCTGCGCCCCTTGTCCTGGCCGTGGGCCGACTACAACGAGGTCGCGGAGGTGGGCGACGCGCCACCCACCGGACCCGAGCCCGACATCGAGGGTCTTGCCGAGGCGATCGACCGCTGTCAGCGGGAGTTCGGCGCCCGGCTGGAGCTGAGCAACCTCATCGCCGACGGACCGCTGCTGCGCGCCGTGTCCGAGTTGGGAGCCACGTCCTGGCCGTCGGACACGGTGTTCCGCCTCGACCTCACCGACCCCGACATCGTCCGACGTGTCAGCGAGCGGCGGGACATGCGGCGAAAGCGCCGCCGCATCGAGCGACTCGGCAAGCTCCGGCTCACCTGCGCGGACACCGCGGAGCGGGTCGTCGCCCGGCTGCCGGCCTTCATCGAGCTGCATACGCAGCAGTGGCGTCACCGGCCCGACGCGGTGGCGCCGTTCGACGGAGGCGCGGTCGACCGGACGTACGCCGCCGTCGCGGCCGAGCCGTCCAGTGCCGCGCGCATACACGAGTTGTGGCTGGACGAAACCCTGCTCGCCGGATGGTTCGGCTTCTGGCACGAGCGTACGTACTACGCCTACCGTTCGGCCTACCACCTGGGCCACGGCCGTGACTCGCCGGGGCATCTGCTGACGGCCGCGATGGTGACCGAACTCGCCGCCCAGGGCACGGACACCTTCGATCTGACCCGCGGCGCCTACGCCTACAAACTCGAACTGCCCAGCAGCCGCGCGCCCACCATGACGGCGAGCCGGGAGCAACCGCGCCGGGCGTGACAACGCCCCCGATTCGCGCCGCCCGGGCGGTCGCCTCACTGCCGGATGACAACACATCAGACTACGAACAACCGTGGGGTGTCAGTGGAACCGTTGGCCGAGGTGGAGACACTCGTGGTCGGCGCCGGAATGGCCGGCCTCGCAACGGCGGCCGAACTCGGCCGACGGGGCCGGGGTTCGGTGGCCGTACTGGAGGCCGGGCCCGACCGGGGCCGCACCCATATCCAGAACGCATACTCCTCGGCCGAGGCGCTCCGGCTCTGGCTGCATCCGGAGACCGACCCCGACTTCCGCCGTCCGTACCAGACAGCCAACGGGTCCTACCGCGACCTGGCCGGCCTGCGTCGACGGGTCGGCGGCCGCTCGCTCTACTGGGGTGGCGTACTGCTGCCCATCGAGCGCTGGGCCCTTACCGAGCAGTGGCCGGAAGCGGTCGTCACCGAACTGACCGAGACGTGGGACGGCGGGCCGTCGCTGTACCAGCGGGTCGTCGACGACGTGGTCGGGTGGGGCGCCGAGCCTCCTGGGGCACCCGGGCTGACCCTTGGCGCGATGGAGTTCGACCGCACGCCGCACGCCACCCGCACGGAACCCGCCGGAGGGTGGAGCGCGTTCAGCCCACTCGCGTGGTGGGACGACGACGGCGATCCGGGGGTGCGCCGTGTGCCGATCCTCGCCGGCCACGACGTCGCGGGAGTCCGGGTCGAACACGGCAGGGCGACTGGCGTGCGGGTCCGCACCGAGGACGGTGAGCTGCGTGACCTGAGGGCGAACCGGGTGGTGCTGGCAGCCGGTACGGTCGTGAACAGCCGTCTCGCGATCCAGGCCTTGGCCGCCTCGGACGCCGCCACACCGCGGGAGCTGCCCGGACTCGTCGACAAGATCTCACAAGGGTTCACGGTCGCCTTCACCGATCCCGAACGGCTTCCCGATGCCGTCCGGGCGGCTGCTCACGAGGGCCACGTCTACCACCGGAGCGGTACGGCCAGTACCCGGTCCAACCAGTTCGTGCGCTTCACCGAAGGGGCCAACGGCACGGTAAACCTGGACAGTTGGACCATGGGCGAACAGCGCCGGGGCCCGCACAGCCAGGTGCGGTGCGACGGTCACGGCGAATGGCCCTGGCCGACGACCGTGCACGCCCCACTCGAAGCGGGCGATGAGCCGGTGCTCGCCGCTCAGCGACACCTGCTCGCAGAACTGTGGGTCGAAATGGCGCAGTTGACCGGAGCGCCGGCCGACGAGCTTCACTTCTCGCCGCGGCACGGCTCGCCCGACCTGGCCGACCGGCTGACAGCGGTCCGCACACCGACGCCGCTCACCTACAGCTTCCCGCTCGGCTCCGAGCAACACGAGGCGGGCACCCTGGCCTTCGGCGAAGTCCTCGACGAGGAGCACCAGTTCACCGCCGTACCGGGTCTGTACGCGTGTGGTCCGTCGGTCATGCCACGCACCGGGGCGGCGAATCCATCGATGACAACGCTCGCGCTCAGCAAGCGACTTGGAGCGATCCTCGCCGGGTGACACGTACCCGAAGCAGCCAGATGAGAGGAAGTCCCCATGCGAGGAATGTCGATCGCGGTGTCCGGCACCGAGTTCACGGACACCGACGGCGTGGACGGCCTGATCGAAATGGCCAGGTCCGCTCAGTGCGACGCGGTGGAATTCTGGTATCCGAAGAACGCCGTGCGGGACGGTGTCGACGCCGCGCTCCGAAAACTCGACCGTGCCGGGCTGCGGATAGCGTGCGTGTCGACCCCCAGCCAGCTGTACGGCGCCGGCGAAGCGGACGGCGTCTCGCTTCTCCACGAGGCGATCGCGCTTGCGGCACGGACCGGCAGCGACCGGGTGAACACCTACTTCGGTCACGCGCCGCTGGTCGACGACCGGCGTGCGATCGCGGCATACGCCCGCGCGCTGGCGCCGGTCCTCGACCGTGCCGGGTCGGAGAACGTGGTGGTCGTGCTGGAGAACGAGTTCGACGCGTTCGGATGGGACCCGGTCGGGTCCGACATCAGCAGACGGCCGACAGCGTTGGCGGAGCTGTTCGCCCGGGTCGACTCGCCCTGGTTCGGCCTGAACTTCGATGCCGCGAACTTCCTCTGCGCGGCGGTCTCCCCGGCCCGCGACGCATTGCCCCTGCTCCTGCCGTGGGTGCGCTACGCCCACGTGAAGGACGTGTGCCGAGCGTCGGAGGAGACCCCGCACGACGGCTGGATCCGCTTTACCGATCACGGCAGGGCCTACGACACCGCGTCTCTCGGCACCGGGGAACTGGACTGGCCGGCGATGATCACAAGCCTGGCGACCGCGGGCTACGACGGGTACCTCACGCTCGAACCACACTGCGTGCCGTCGATTCTCCTGGCCGAGACGGCCGGGGCAGCCGCGTACCTGCGCGACGTGATCAAAGTTCACGCGCCGTCCCACCCATGACCGGAAGGGACCCTCGCGCCGCGGCTGAGCGGCAACCACGTGCGCCGAGCTACGAGGAGTACCCGCTGTGCTCAACCGCCAGCACCCCCGACCCGACGGAGGCGTCGTGACCACCACGGCCGCCGAGCCGTCACTGTGGCGCAACCGAGACTTCGTCACGCTCTGGAGCGGTCAGGTCGTCTCCACCCTCGGCGCCCGGATCAGCGCGACAGCGATGCCGCTGCTCGTCCTGGCCACGACCGGCTCGCCCGCCGACGCGGGCCTCGTCGGAGCCGCCGGTACTCTGCCCTTTCTCGTCGCCTACTTACCGGCCGGGCCGCTCGTGGACCGGTACAACCGCCACCGGATCCTGCTGACCAGCGAGATCCTGGCCGGTCTCGCTCTGTCCACCGTTCCGGTCGCCCTGTGGCTGGGGCTGCTGACGGTCGCTCAGCTCATCGTGGTCGCGTTCGTCCAAGGGCTGTGCTTCGTGTTCTTCAGCCTGGCGGAGACGGCCGCCCTGCCCAGGATCGTGCCGGCCGTCCTGCTGCCCGCGGCCGTGGCCCAGAACGAAGCCCGCAGCCGGGGCGCCGCCCTGGCCGGGGGACCGCTCGGCGGCCTGCTCTTCGGAATCGACCGCGCCCTGCCCTTCCTGGCCGATGCGATCTCCTACGCCGCCGCCTCCGTCGCGCTGCTGTTCCTCCGCAAGGACCTGCAGAGCAAGACGACCGCGCCGGCCGAGCCGCTGTGGCAGGCGACCCTGACAGGACTGCGCTGGATCTGGCGCCACCCGCTCATCCGCACGGCGGTCCTGCTGATCACCGCCACCAACCTGGTCTTCCAGGCGCTCGTGCTGACCGTCGTCGTCCTCGCCCAACGCCACGGTGCGACCCCCGGCGCCATCGGAACCATGCTCGGCATCTACTCCGGCGGCGGACTCGTCGGCGCTCTGGTGGCCACCAGAGCCCACCGTCACTTCACGCCCAAAATGGTCATCATCGGGGTCAACTGGATCTGGGCCGCGCTCCTGCCGCTCTTCCTGTTCACCACCGACCCCCTGCAGATCGGGGTGATCGGCGCGGCCACCTCGTTCATCGGACCCATGTGGAACGTAGTGATCTTCAGCTACACCGCACTCCTGGTCCCCAACGAGATCCTGGGCCGGGTCACCAGTGCCGCGATGACCCTCGCCTGGGGCGTCATGCCCGTCGGTTCGCTCGGCGCCGGACTGCTGCTGACCGCCGTGGGCCCCAACGGTGCCGTCGTCGCCCTCACCACCATCATGGTCGTCACGGCGGTCTGCGCGACCATCAGCCCGGCCGTTCGCCATGCCCCGCCACTGAGCGCACCCGAGGGAACGGCCTGAGGGCCTCTGTCCCCCTGGCCAGTTGCTCGTCCCGTACCCGTGTTCGTCCGTCCGGCCAAGGAATGACCCGTGATGACGCCAAGCCGCGAGCTCGTTCGCACATCAGCAACCGCCCTACCCGCAGTCTCCTTTCAGAGGACGGAGACCCAAGAGCCCGAACCCTTCCACGCCTTCGGCACCCGTGCAGCGGCATGACCACCCCGGCGCACACCGGAGCGCTTCGGCGGCCCGCGGTGTTCCTCGACCGCGACGGCACCCTCACCGAACCCCGGCACTACCCGTCCCGCCCCGAGGACCTGGTACTCCAGGCGGACATCGGGCCACCGCTGCGCGCGCTCCAGCGCTACGGTTTCGCCCTGATCGTGGTCACCAACCAGAGCGGACTGGCCCGCGGCCTGATCGACGAGGTCGCCATCGCACCGATGCACCGGCGGCTGCGGGAACTCCTGGCCCGCCACCGGGTCCAGCTGGACGGGATCTACCTGTGCCCGCACCATCCGGGCGGCACCGTGCCGCGGTTCTCCATCGCCTGTTCCTGTCGCAAGCCCGCCCCCGGAATGCTCCACCAGGCCGCCGGCGACCTCGGCTGTGACCTGTCCTCCTCGTGGATGGTCGGCGACTCCGTCTGTGACATCGAGGCCGGCCACGGCGCCGGAACCCGCACCGCCCTCGTCGGGCCACAGCCTCTCGCCGGTGTCGCACCGACCCTGTACCGGACCTCGACGGCCCAAGCACTCACCGCCATCGCGGGCTCCGAGATCCCCGGGCCTGCGGCAGCAATACCGGGCGCCCACCAGGCAACAGGCGTCAACTTCTGAATTGGAGGGCGGCCTATCATTCCTGTCCATGTCAAACCTCCCCGATGTCGTCATCTGGTCCATACCTGCCTTCGCGTTGCTCACCGTCGTCGAAATCATCCTCGTCCGGCTGCATCCCGACGAGGAGGACGCCGGATACGAAGCCAAGGACGCGGCGACCAGTGTCAGCATGGGGCTCGGCAGTCTCTTCTTCGGTTTCCTGTGGAAGTTCCAGGATGTCGCGATCTACGGCGTCGTCTACGAACTGACGCCGCTGCGCGTGCCGTTACTGTGGTGGACCCTTCCGCTTTTGCTGCTCGCGCAGGACTTCCTCTCCTACTGGTCCCACCGGAGCCACCACGTCATCCGGATCCTGTGGGCCTGCCATGTCGTCCACCACTCCAGCCGGAAGTTCAATCTGACCACCGCGCTGCGCCAACCCTGGATGACGTTCACCGTAGGGTTCTTCTTCCTGCCGATGGTCGCCGTCGGTGTGCACCCGGCGGTGCTGGCATTCTGCAACTCCCTGAACCTCGCCTATCAGTTCTGGGTGCACACCGAGCGCATCGACAAAATGCCCCGATGGTTTGAGTTCGTCTTCAATACGCCGTCGCACCACCGTGTGCACCACGCGTCCCAGGGCAGCTATCTGGACCGCAATTACGGCGGGGTCCTCATCATCTGGGACCGGCTTTTCGGATCGTTCGTCGCGGAGACCGAGCGGCCCGTTTACGGGCTGACCAAGAACATCCGGACGTACAACCCGCTGAAGGTCGCCTCGCACGAGTACATGGCCATCGCCAAGGACATCAAGCTGGCCCGCAGCTGGAGCGAGCGGGTCGGCCGGGTGTTCCGCGACCCCGGCTGGCAGCCGCAGAACGGGACGCCCGTCCCGGTCTCGGCGGCGCCCGTGGCCAAGGAACCCGCCAAGTGAGACCGTTGCGTCGAGCGCGGTGCCGTGCGCGCCGGCATCGCGGTGATGCGGGACCGCCTGGCCGATCCGCTGACGCTCACCGAACTCGCCGCGGGCGTGCACCACTTCATCCGGGTGCTCCGGGACGCCACCGGACAGACGCCGCACCGGTTTCTCACCCGGCTGCGCATCGAGCGCGCGCAACGGCTGCTCACCGAGACCGACCTCACCATCGGGCAGGTCGCCCAGCGGTGCGGCTTCGCCAACCCGGGCAGCCTCTCGACGACGTTCCCGGCGCACGGTGGTGGGACGAGCCTGCGGCCGTGACCGCGAACTGGCTCACCACTGCGGGAAACCAGGTCAGCCCGTCCGACAACGCGGTCCGCATCCAGAGCATGGCCAACAGCGGCTGGTGTCTGGGCAGTCGGGACGAGCGCGGCTCCCGTGGCAAGGTCACCCTCGCCGGGTGCGATGACGTCCCGGCTGAACGCCGGCTGCACGAACCGTCCAGGAGGTCGCGCACGCCGGGGCGCGGATCATCGCCGACCGGGGGGGAGCGGGAAGGAGCGTGGCGCTGTGCTGCCTCATCGCCAGGAGTGCGAGGTGCTGCTTCTCCTCGACGGACAGGTGCAACGCGTCAGCCAGCGCCGTCAGCACCGCACCGGACGGGTTGGTGTCCCGGCCCTGCTCCAGGCGTTCGAGATACTCGACGCTCAGCCCGGCGAGCGTGGCCAGCTCCCCGCGGCGCAGCCCCGGAGTGCGCCGCCGGCCATGAGAGGCCAGGCCCACCTGCTCCGGCTTGAGCCGCTCCCGGCGTGAACGCAGAAACGCGGCCAAACTGCTTTCGTCGGTCGTCATGCGAGCCGAATCCCCTGAAATCGGGCCCGCCGAAAGCTGGGGAGCCCCACAGTGCGGCGGACTGCCTTCAGGTCAACGGAGCGCTTCGGCATCAGCCGGGTCTCCATCGAGCAACTGCGGGCCGCAGGAAACAGCCGTGCTCACGTGATAGCACCACCAGGTACGTCTGATGCGGTACATGTCTCTGCTACGGGCTGGGGGTCAGGTCCTGGAGGCCGATGACCCGGAGCAGTTCGAGCCGTTCGTAGGTCTGGGTGCCCGGGCGTGCCGAGTGCACTACGAGACGCTGGCCGTGGTCGTCGGAGAGGAGTCCTTCGCAGTCGAGGTCGAGGGCTCCGACCACGGGGTGCAGGATGCGCTTGGGTGAGGGGCGGTGTGCCACGACGTTGTGTGACTGCCAGAGTTCCTCGAACTCCCTTGATGTCGCGCGGAGTTGGGACACCAGGGCGGCCGGGCCGGGGTCGTCGGGGCGGGCGGCGGTGACCGCGCGCAGGTTCGCGACGAAGGCGCTGCCGTGCGCCTGGTGGTCCTCGGGCGGGGTCAGGGACCGCGTGTCGGGAGCCGTGAACCAGCGGTGGATCACGTTCGCTCCTGTGTAGTCGCCGCTCAGGGCCACCGACATGGTGTTCTGCGCGAGGACCTCGCCCCAGTCGCTCAGCACCGCCGCCGGGAGGTCGTGCAGCCGGTCCAGGATCAGCAGCAGTCCAGGGCGGATGTGGTCCAAGGAGCCGCCGGGCCGGGGCGGTTCCTGGCCCGCGAGGTGGAACAGGTGGTCGCGTTCGACGTCGGTGAGGCGCAGGGCTCGGGCGAGGGCGGTGAGCATCTGCCGCGAGGGGTGGGAGCCGCGGCGCTGTTCCAGGCGTGTGTAGTAGTCGGTGGACATTCCGGTGAGCTGGGCGACTTCCTCGCGGCGCAGGCCCGGGGTGCGGCGCCGGGGTCCCGCGCGCAGGCCCACGTCGCAGGGGGACAGGCGGGTGCGGGCGCGGCGCAGGAAGTCGGCGAGTTCGGCTCGGTCCATGCCTCCAGGGTCCTCCGCACCCGCACGCGCATCCAGTCCGTATCCAGGGAGCGCCGGTCCCTGGATAACCGCGTCCCTTTTCCCGCTCCCGCCGCTCCCGCAGGCTTAGGTCATGTCCAGGACGACGAGGAGACGGCTGTGCCGACAGGCGACTCCGTCGACATCCTGGCCGCCCGAACCGGCGATCCGCCTTCGCGAACTCGTATCGCCGTCATCCACGAATGCGAGGACTCACCATCATGAAGCACGCTCTGCGTACCACGCTGGCCGGCGCCGTAGCAGCCGCGGCCCTCGCCGTGGCCGTCTCCCCGGCCGTCGCCTCCAACTCCCAGGCCGACCAGCCGACGAAGGTGCCGTGCTTTGACACGCTCGCCCCCAGGGGGCCGGCCGACCCGGCCCGGATCGGCGCCGGCGCGTACAACCAGGCCCGGAGCATCCTGGCCGTGGCCGGCAGCCAGACCGCGGCCAAGTCCCATCCCGCCCACGGCGTCACCTCCGTACCGGTCCGGTACGGCACCAGCCTCCTGGCCTGTGCACGCGACGAATTCCGGCACAACGACCGCAACGCCCCCAGGAAGCAGTCGGGCATGACGCCCTACCACTACATCGCCATCCACGACGCAGCGCGAACGATGGGCATCACCCGCTGGTGACTTCCCGGCCGCGCACCGGCCGCCGGCACCGCATCGTCCCGGCCCGCCCGGCTCCGGGGGCGTATCGCTGGGTCAGCCGGCCGGCGAAGTCGTCGGCGGGGTGGGCTTGTTGAGCATCGCGCATACCGCGGTGTTCACCAGTGCCTGGTGCGCGGCGGCGGCCTTCGGCGGGGCGATGCCGAAGATGGTGGAGGTGAGCACGGAGACGCTGCGTCGGCCGGTGGTGTCGGTGTAGGTCTCGCTGGAGTACCCGGCGGCCTGCCCGTCGTGGCCCCACACGGTGCCGCACGGGAAGACGACTCTGCGCAGGCCGAGTCCGTAACCGTTGCCGTCCGGCGCCTCGGGGTCCTCGGGCACGGTGGTGCGCATCTGGTCCAACTGGGCCCGGGGCAGCAGCTTCCCGGACATGAGGGCAGCGTCGAAGCGGGCCCAGTCGGCGGCGGTGGACACCACCGCGCCCGCCGCCCACAGTGTGCTCGTGTTGTTCCACGTGGTGTCGACGTGCTCACCGCGAGGGGTGCCCGCGAACGCGGTGCCGGGCGGGGTGCCCGGAGGCAGGTACGGGGCGAGGTGAGCGGCGTCGGGTTCGTAACCGCGGGTGAGTCGAGCGTCCCGGTGCTCCCCGACGGCCAGGTAGGTGTGCGTGAGGCCCAGGGGCTGGGCGATCCGCTGCTCGATCAGTACGGCCAGGCTCTGCCCGGTGACCTTTTCGAGGACGAGGCCGAGAGCGATGTAGTTGGTGTTGCTGTACGAGAACCGCGCACCCGGCGCGAACAGCGGAGGGTTTCCGACTCCTGCGGCGAGCAGTTCGCGCGGGGTCCACTGGCGGGTGTCCTGGCCGACGAATGCCGCCAGGACAGCCGGGTCGTCGAGGTAGTTGAACAATCCGCTGGTGTGGTTGAGGAGCATCTTCAGGGTGATCGCCGACCCGTCGGGGACCAGGCCGGGCAGCCATTTGTCCAACGGGTCGCTCAGCGCGAGGCGGTGTTCGGCGACCAGTTGCAGGACCAGCGTGGCGACCATCGTCTTGGAGTTGGACCCCATGCGGAACGCGCTCGTCGCCGCGATCTTGTCGTTGGCCCTGGTCCAAGGCGCCTGCCGGGCGAGCGCGACCGGGTGCCCGCGTCCGTCGTCGACCCGAATGATCACGCCTGGCGCGCCGGTGTCCACGGCCCGCTGGACCGCCTCGGCCAGGCGAGTTCTGGCGGTCGCCTCCGCGTGGCCGCGGGCCGTCGGCTCGGGGTTGATGGCCGCGGCGGCCGTCGCGCCGGCTGCCGTCGACGCGACGAGGACGGCGGCCAGTGCCAAGGCCAACGCCACCGGACGGCGGCGACGCCGCTGCGGTACGTACTCGGTCATTGCGGTTGGCCTCTCCCTGTGGTGCTCAGCTGGACAAGTGCCAGTGTTCTCGCGCCCGCAGGAAAGGCCACGGGTGCAGGGCACCCTCTCAAGGGGAGGTAACCCCCCTGTTTGCACGGGGGTTGGCTGCGGCGCGGCGAAGCGGGGCTGGGCGTCGACGGTGGGCGCGTACGTCGCGAGCACCGCTGTCTCACCGGTGACCACCGCCACCGGCAGGGCCAGAGCCGGCATGCGCAGCGAGGCAGGTTCGGCCGCGCGGGCCTCGGCAGGGGTGACGCGAGGCAGGTCGTAGGCGACCGGGGCAGCGGTCAGCCCCCAGGCCGGCGTTCCGATGCCCGGTGTCGATGCGAACGGCGGCCCCATCGGCTCGAAGGTGACGACCGTGGCGACCAGACCGGGGCGCCGGTCGGCCACCAGCCAGCCGCCCGGGCCGGACGCCGAACAGCAACTCGCAGCATCCACATGCCAGTTGAGGTTTGGAGGCGTACGTTGCCTGCCCCGGGCAGGGCGTCCGGTCAGCTCCGATCGCCTCGGGATAGGCCCGTGACTTCTCCTTGCGGCCAGTGATGGTCCTCCACTGAAGCCGCCGCGGCGCGGGTGTTCCGGGTGCGTCGTGCCCGGAACACCCGCGCCTCGGTCTACCTGGTGAGGTCGGCGGGTTTGTCGAGTCGCGTCAGCTTCTCCGGGTTCGATGTCGCATAGATCCGGGTGATGCATCCGTTCTCGACCACGAGGCTGACCGCGGCCTGCCCGCTGTCGGATTCGATCCGGATCGCCAGGGCGCCGTTGAGCCACACCGCCGTGGTCTCGAAGGCGGCCCGGTCGGTGCCGGCGAGCATCGTCGCCACGAGGCCGGCCCCGTGGATGGGGACCAGTGCGGCGCCGGCAAGCCCGCCGCCGTCAGCGATGAAGACCACGTCCGGCGCCATGATCTCCATCAGGTCCTGGATGCGCCCGGTGTGCAGCGCGGTGACGAACCGGGCCACCACGGCGTTGTGCTCCGACCGGCTCACGCTGACGCGTGACTGCCGAGCGGCGATGTGGTTCCGGGCCCGCCGGGCGATCTGCCGAACCGCGGCGGGGGTCTTGCCCACGGCCTCGGCGACCTCGTCGTACGGGACGTCGAAGACCTCGCGGAGCACGAACACGGCCCGCTCCGTGGGGCCGAGCGTTTCCAGGACGGTCAGCATCGCGATGGAGACGCTTTCCGAGAGTTCGACGTCGTCGGCGACGTCGGGGTGGGTCAGCAGGGGTTCCGGCAGCCACTCGCCCACATAGTCCTCGCGGCGGCGGGAGAGTGTGCGTATGCGGTTGAGTGCCTGCCGGGTGACGGCCCGGACGAGGTACGCCCGCGGCTCGTGGACCTGTGACCGGTCGACGTCGGCCCACCTCAGCCAGGTCTCCTGCAGTACGTCCTCCGCGTCGGCCGCGGAGCCGAGCATCTCGTAGGCGACGGTGAACAGCAGGCTGCGGTGGGCGACGAACGGCTCCACGGTCATGCCGTGGAGCCGTTCGTCGCCGGGCGGTCGGCCAGCGGGATCTCGCAGGCGTCGGAGAAGCCCTGCGAGGTGACCCCGTTCGCCACGTTGGCCCTGGTCGCCAGGTTGACGTAGGCGATGAACGAGGTGAGCTCCACCATGGCCGGCAGCCCGAGCCGCTCAAGCAGGGCGGCGTACTGCTCGTCGGTGACGGTCGGCGGGGTGTTGGTCATCGCCTCGGCGTACCCCATGACGTCGCGCTCCAGCGCAGTGAACACGTCAGCCTCCCGCCACCGCGGCACCTGGCTCGCCTTGGTCAGGTCCAGGTTCTCGTTCTGCGCCTGGAAATAGCCGACGTCCAGGCACCAACTGCAGCCGACCAGCGACGCGACGGCCATGTGCGCGAACGACTTCAGGCCCGGGTCGACCGCGTCCCACGCGCCCACCTTGGCTCCGAACTCCAGGTTGTCCTGGGTCACTCGGGGGCTGTGCCACAGCACCTCGACGTTCTCGGGCACGACGCCCAACTGCTTGATCATGTTCTCCTTGAGCTCGGCGGGGAGCTCGGCCTTCGGTAGGCGCAGCGTCATGCTGTCTCTCCTTTCCATGCGCCCCTGGTGGGGCTGTTCGGCATGAAGACACCGCCCGGTCCACGCATGTGACAACCACCGCCGCCCCGGCGTGCACCGTGGCCCGTCCACGTGCGCGCGTCCTTCTCCCTTGGGCACAGTGCTCCATGCGTTGCTGCTCTTCGCGTTCTCGGTCTCATCCGTCGCACGCGATGCCGATGCGGGCCAGTACCGCGGCGGCGCCGTCCTCCGTGGCGATGCGGCGCGCGAGTTCGACCGCTCGCTGCCGGTGGGCCGGATCGGCCACGCACGCTGTGATCGCCTCGGCGAGGGCTTCGGCGGTGAGCTCGTGGAACGGCAGCGGCCGCGGGGCGACTCCGAGCCGGTGCAGCCGGGCCGCCCAGAACGGCTGGTCGGCCATCACGGGTACGGGCACGGCGGGCACCCCGGCGCGCAGTCCGGCCGCGGTGGTGCCCGCCCCGGCGTGGTGCACGACGGCGGCCGTGCGAGCGAACAGCCAGTCGTGCGGGAGGTCACCGATCGGCAGGACGTCATCGCCGACCGCGCTCAGGCCGGCCCACCCCGCCTGCACCACCGCGCGCACACCCGCCCCAGCCACTGCCGCCGCCACCAGCTCGCCCAGGCGTGCCCCCTGGCCCGGTGCCATGCTGCCGAACCCGATGAACACCGGGGGCGGACCGGCCTGGAGGAAGTCGACAAGCTCGGCCGGGGGCCGCCAACCTCGCGGCTGGGCAGGCCACCAGTACCCCGTCACCTCGACCTCGGACGGCCAGTCCGCCGGGCGCGGCACCACCAACGGACTGAAGCCGTGGAAGACCGGCCGGATCCTTTCTGCCTCCATCGGCCCCACGGCGGCGGGCAGCCCGAGCCGGGTGCGCAGCCGCGTCAGGACCTCTTCCTGGAGCGTTCCGGCCCGCGCCAGCAGCGCCCGGCCCGCAGCGAGGTTGCCGTCCGGCCCCAGGTCGTCGGCGCCCGGCCCGCCGGGCAGCGGGAATTCGCTCGTGGCAAAGGCCGGCGCGAGACATCAGCGGCCACGACGACACCCCGGCGTTCCGTGCACACCTCCGCACCCAGTTCCGCCACGCAGCGCACCACGGCTCGTTCCCGCTGCGCTACTGGCGACACGCCCTCGCCGTCACCGGCGAAACCCCGCCTCGATCCACCGCCACCGGCCAGGGGCACCTCGCCGCTTCCCTCGCCACCCTGCACCAGCAAGTCGTCGGCCTCCCGCTGGCCGCGGAGCAAGGCCAGGAGCGGGCTGTGCCGGTCGATGATTCGGTGGGCAGCCGCCGGCGAGACGATGAACAGCGGCGTTAGCCGGCGCATCGGCGTCTCCCTCGGCACGGTACGGCGCTCGATGGCGGCCCTGATGGAGCGGCTCGTTGCCCGGAGCCGCTTCGAGGCGGGGTTGCGCGCCACGCAGCGCGGCTGGTGCACGCGGGGACCGGCCTATGCGTCACCGCGTCAGCACAGCAACAGGGCTGCCTCCCAAGGCAGTTCGCCGCGCGGCGCGTCCGGAGTCGTCGTGAAGTGCAGGGCGAGCGCCGCGCCCGCCGCGCCGTCGAGGAAGCCGGGCCGGTGCACGACGCCGGAGCCCCCGGGCCCGGGTTCGACCGCGGCCCAGAGGAACGGATGGGCCGGATCGGCGGCAGATGTCAGACGCTCCGTCAACTCCGCTACGTGCACGGTCAGTTCGGCGCCTCCGGGCTCTCGGGCCATCAGGGACACGATCGTGGCGAACCCCGCCAGGCCGTGACACAGCGTGGGATCGCCGAAGGCGGGGACTCCTCCCGGCCGGCAGGCCGCGGCGACCGCGCCGATCGCCTCGCGGTTCCATTCGGGCTCCTTCAGCGCAAGCGCGGCCAGCTGGAGGGCGCGGGCCACCCCGGGCGTGCCGTAGCACCAGCCCGTGCGGGCCTCGGCCAGCTCGGGCCGGCCACCGGCGGCGGCAGTGGACTCGGCCGCCATCGGCACCACGTTGGGCCAGCCCGCCCCGTCCGGGCTGCGCCGGGCAAGGAGCCACTCGGCGATGGTGCGGATGGCCTGCTCCTGGCCCGGTACCCGCACGCCCGCGCGGTGGGCGAGGGACAGCAGCGCGAGCGGACCCGGGATGCCGTGGGCGAGCCCGACGTTGAAGTGCCCGCCGGGGATTCCGGCCGGCTCGCTGTACAGGATCGGATCACCGGTCCACCAGCCCGGCACCCGCCCGCCGTCCGGGGCGGTCACGGGCCGGGTGAGTGCGACGAGGTGAGCCAGGACCAGTTCGGTGGTGCCCCGGTGTTCGGGCCCCGCCGCCAGCAGCAGGCGGCCGAGGCCGGAGAGGCCCGCCACCACGTCGTACCCGGCCATCGAGGCTCCCGCCGTCCCCGCCGCGACCCGGGGTGCGTCCTCCTCGACGAGCTTGCGCGCCAACAGGGCTGTCTGGGCGTCCAGTTGGGACAGCAGGCCGCCGTACTCGCCGGGGCGCGTGACGGCGGTGCGGGCCGCGAAGGCGACCGCGGGCAGCCCCGCGTACAGCCCCTCCCGCAGAGGCCTGCGTGCCCCGGTGACCGCCGCCGACAGATGGGCGTGCGCGACCTTGGCGTACCCGGGCTCGCCGTGGGCCAGCGCCGCGAAGAGCAGCCCCACGCCGGCATGGCCGTCCGCGAGGGACTGGGCGTGCCACAGGGAGCGGGTCCTGGCCAGCTCGGGGGTTTCGGCGGCGGCCACCCGCGCGGCCAGCGACGCCGGATCGGCCAGGCGCTCGGCCAGCTCCACGACGAGGTTCTCGGTCATGCGCCGGCCCTTTCCCGGTCGAGGTGCGCCTGGACCGCGCCACGGGCCACGGCCAGCGTCCGCGCCTCGGCCGTACGGTCCGTGCCCAGGCGCCGGTTGCAGTGCATGTGGACGAGCGAGGCCAGCACGCCGTCGGGGGAGACGCTCAGCGCGCCCCGCTCCTCCTGTGCACGCACCAGCCGCCCGAAGCGCTCCGGCGCCGCGTGGTACGGCTGCGCCACCGGATCAGGCAGGCCGTCCGGGGCGATCCGGGCGAGGGCCGCCCGCCTGCGTGCGGCGAACGCCTTGTGGTGCTCCTCCCGCTTGGGGTACGTCCCGGTGAGCCAGCCCCGCCAGTCGCCGCCGTAACCGCGCTGGAACGCCCGCACCAGTTCGGTCACGTCGTAGGCGGTGGACAGGATCGGGTCGTCCGCGGGAGCCCCGAGCCGCTCCAGTACGAGGCGGCTGTCCGCGTGGAATACCTCTTCGGCGGCTTCGAGCAGCGCCGGACCGCCGTAGCGTTCGGTCTCGGGCGCGTAGCTGTCCAGACGCAGCCCGCGGGCGAGCCCCTCGGCGGCCAACTGTCCGGCCAGATCATGCAGTTGGGGCAGGACGACGCCGTTGAGCAGCGCCGGGTCGCCGTGCAGCCGCAGCCGCAGGTGCGGGTCGGGATCCGCGTACCGCAGGAAGAACCAGCGATCGACGCCCTCCTGCCCGCCCGGCTCGGAACCCGGCCCGGTCAGGAAGCGGAGCAGCGGCCCGGTCAGGAGTTCGTCCTGGCGTTCCGCCGAGGTGTAGAGCGTCGCGTAGAGCCACGGGCCGCCGGGCGGGATCTCGCCGGTGCCGCGGCGCACGGTCGCGCGGGTGGTACGCACGGGGGCCGCGGTCGGCTCCGGCCGCAGCGGCGTCAGCGTCACCACCGCCTCCACCTCGTGGGCGCCACCGGGCCCGTGCAGCCAGCCCCCGTCGGCAAGGTGGCCGAGGGGCAGCTCGTGGACGAGGGCCGAACCCGTCCGCTCGCTCTGGCGGCGCAGGATCTCCCGATGCGCCGGAACGGCGAGGTTGATCGGGATGCGGTGGTCGCCGACGGAGAGCTGGACGTGGTCGGGCACCTGCCAGAGCGTGCGCCAGGCGTCGAGCGGCGGACCGTCCGCGTCGAGCCGCCAGCGAGCCGGGCTCAGGACGGTGCGACCGGTGCGCACGGCGGGCAGGAACGGCAGGTCCTCCGCGGCCCCCCAATCCCACAGCCGCCACTGCTTGCGGCCGAACGCGGCGGCTTCGACGAGGAAGCGCACCGCGTTGGGTGCGGTCAGCTCCCGGTTGAGCACGTGGAGCGCCGACGGAGTGAGCTCCTGCCCCAGCTCCGTGGACACGATCCGGAATCCCTCGGAGTCGGCGCTGACGGCGATGGAGTCGAGCGTGAGGTCGGTGACGCCGGGTGCGGCGGGGCCGGGGTGCGCTCCGACCACCAGACGCGTGTCCAGCCAGGTCGGTACCTGGGCGACGTTGGCGTGCCGGTGGTGCGACGCCTGATGGTGGACCTGCACGGGCAACCGCCCGGTGGACTCGCGCGCGGCACGCACCGTCCGCCGGATCGCCTCGGCCTGCGCGGGCGGGAAGAGGTGGGCGAACCGCCCCATCAGGCCGCCCGACGCGGTGGCCGCACCGACGAGCACCAGGGTGAAGTCGCCCCGGTCCACCGCACCGGCCGACTCCGCGGCCACCGACACGACGAGTTCGAGGGCCGGAGGCCGCACGACGTCGGCCGTCTCGTCCCGGTCGGCCGACTCGAACCGGAGCAGTAATTCCTCGTCTAGGACGACCTCGCGCGCCCCGCGCGCCTGCGCCTCGGCCGCGAGCCTCAGCAACAACCGCTGCCGCTCGGGCCCCAGGGGCGCGGGGCCCGCGTCGGGGCGGTGACTCGGGGGCAGCCGGTAGCCGGCCGGGGCGCCGAGGCCGACGTCGGGGTCGAGGACCTCCTTGACGGGCACGAGGCGTCCGAGCCCGTACCGCTCCACGAAATCCTGGTGGTATGCCGTCAGCCGGCCCGGCCCCGGGGGCGAGAGGCGCCACAGGGCGGCGCCCGCACGCTCCAGTTCCTCGGCCACCGCGTGCGACAGCACGGCGGTGCCCTCCAGGCGCAGGTCCACTTGAACGGCGTCCGCCGAGACGGCCGGGCGGCCCGCGGCCGGGCCAAGGCCCGAGGCCGCGTCCGTGCCCGGCACCGGCTCGGGGCCCGAAGCCGCGCGCTCAAGTGCCGTGCGCCAGGCGGCACTTCCCTCGCCGAGTGGGGTGCGGCGGTAGTGGTCCAGGGCTACGCGCAGTTCGGCGACCCACTCGGCGGCGCGAGTGCCGGGCGGGAGCAGCGCCTCGACGTGTGCCAGCGGATCGGGAGCGTCCAGCGGCGGACGCAGCTCCGTCAGCAGTACCTCCGCCCCGATCAGCTGGGCGACAAGGCTGGCCACGGCACCATCGGGTGCGCCGGGGAACCGGGCTTCGACCGCCCGGATCAGGTCGTCACAGCGGACGGGGCGAGCGGCGGCCTCGACCACGGCGCGTACGACCGGAGTGTGGCGGAGCGTCCGGGACGTGGGCCGGTCTCCTGGCGCGCCGCCGGAACCGGAACCGGAAGCGGCCGCGTCCGGACCCGGTGCGGCCGGGGCGAACGGCAGGACCAGACGCCCGCCGCGCACGAAGCACAATCCGTTCACCACCACGCTCAGTCCCCGGTGCACCGCGGGGTCGCGCTCCCACTGGGCGACCAGCCGGGCCAGCCGCCCGGCGTCGGGCCGCACCGCCCGGTGCCCCCCACCGGTGAGCTCCCCCTTGGTGGCCGCGCCGAACGAGCCCCACAACACCCCCGCGAGCAGACCGAAGGGGGTGGGCCGTGACGCGGCCCGGAGCAGATATCGGGTCACGGCCCGATGGGCCTTGCGCAGATCGGAAGCGGCTACGGGGGAGCCCGAGAGGACGGCGTCCACCGTACGGGCGAGTGAGGGACTGGAGACGTCCAGCGCCTCGCGGAAACGCGCGTCGGCGAGCAACTCCACGAGGTGGGCCCGGAGTTCGCCGACCTCCGGGCCGGTCCCGTCAGGTCGCTCACGCGCCGCGTCCCACCAGGTGGCGCGCACGCTGGAGCGGGCCAGGAGCGGCGTCCTCAGCAACACTCCGTCCGCGCAGCGAAACACCGGTTCCACGCCATGGCCACGCCGCATCTCCGACACGCCCCCCAACTTGATGCCCCGTGAAACGGACTGGGTAATTCCCGGCTTCTTCCTCGGGAATACCTCGCCACACTAACCCCGCCCATCCCTTTCCGTAACCCCTTGACTGTGTCCACCGCCGCTGCCTAGATTCCGTTTCTGTCGCCGAAATGGCGGCGATTCGACAGGTTCCAGAGGAAGGAATTCCCATGTCCGAAAACATGACGGACCTCTTCGACATCGACCTCACCGAGACCGCCATCCAGGACGTCGAGTCGGAGGGTGTCGCAGGTGCCATTTCCGGCGAGGGCACCTGTTTCCGCACGTGCACGACCTGCGCCCTCTGCTGACGCAGGCCGCCTGAAGCCGGTTCCGGCGGCGCGCCGCGCAGCCGGAACCGGCCTTGCCGGGCTGGCGAATTTTCGAGGTACTGCCGCACCCCCGCCCCGCCCCGAGGTTCCGGCCGCCGACCGGTGATGCCGTGGCGAGGGCAACAGAAATTGCCCTTTCGGGCACAGGGCGATGGCGCGGCCGGGCACAACCTCCCAGGCTTCCACCTCACCGTTGACGCGGAGGAATCCATCGGTGAGGCTCTTTGGTGCAGCGATCGCGAAAGGGTGTGCCGTTGCAGAGAAATTGAGGGCGCGGATTGCTCGGCCGAATGCGTACGAGCGCATCGCGTATCGCGTACTGCGCTTGCGTAATTCTGCCCGCATTTCGGCAGCCCGGAGTTTTCGGTGTTCCCGGTCGCCCGTATCTGCGTATCCGCGTATCCGAGAGCTGGCCGTCCGCGCGGACACGGTGATCGAGGGCGAGCCGGAGTCGCCGACAGACCGAGCCGCCGGCCGCTGCCCGGCCTGAACCCCGGGTTACCTCCTCCAGAACAAGTGGTGCCGCACGCCGCTGGGGCTCGGTACGACCTCCAGGTGGAACCGGTCGAGGAGGTCGTCGGGTGAGTCCCAGAGCCGTAGTCCGGACCCGAGCTCGAACGGCGAGACGGCCACGTGCAGGGTGTCGACGAGCCCGGCGTCGAGGAACTGGCGGATCGTGGTGACCCCGCCGCCGAGTCGTACGTCCTTGCCCTGCGCCGCGTCCCGCGCCTCCTTCAGGACCGCGGCAGGCTCGGCATCGGTGAAGTGGAACGTGGTGTCGGAGAGCGTGAACGACGGACGCAGGTGGTGCGTCATCACGAACACAGGCGTGCGGAACGGCGGCTCCTGCCCCCACCAGCCCTGCCACTCGTGGTCCTGCCACGGGCCGCGCTGGGGCCCGAACTTGTTGCGCCCCATGATCTCGGCGCCGATGTTGTGGGCGAAGTCCCGCGTGAAGTAGTCGTCGAGGCCGCGGCTCCCGCCGGGATCCGTGCGCATGGGCCAGCTCGCGGTGGCTCCGGCCCAGGAGAACAGCCTCTCGGGGTGCACAAGGCCGAACGGCAGCTCAAGACTCTGGTGCTCACCGGCACCGATGCCGTCGCTCGACACGTTGAAGTTCATGACTCTCAGCAGTTGAACCATGGGATCTCCTGTCAGGTCCTGTCGCGCCATTGTGCGGCGAGGTGCCGCTCACCATCACGTCGAACGGGGCGTGGCGAAATCGACAGCCGCCCGGAACTTTCTTGAGGTGGCGTCCATGGGCGCCGGTACGGGCTGCCGGGAGGGGGGGCGGCCGGCCCTGTCCTCCGGGCCGATAGCGTCGCTCCTCATGAGCACGACACCCCGGACGACGGATCCCTCCCAGGCGGCCTGGCTGCCAGGCAACAGACCGGCCCGGGTGAGCGTCTACGCCGCCGTTGGCAGCGTCATCTACGCCAGCGGCTCCGTCATGGGCGGGTGGCTGGCGGTGACCTACTCTGCCGCGATCCTCAGCCTCCTGGTCGTGTGCGCGCTCGTCGCGATCGTCTCGGGCCACATGGGCCGGTGGCGCGCCAAGCGGCGGGGGCTCGACGGCCGTTGGATCTCCCTGCTGGCCATCCTGGTGGGCTGGCTGTGCATCCTGTACGCCGTGGTCGTCAATCTCATCGTGGTGGGACTGATCGCGGGGCTGGCCGTGCTGGTCGGCCCCAGCAACTGATGATCGTTCAACCGCCCGTGCACTACGTGGTTGTGCAGCCGCACATCCACTCCTCCACTCACGAGACTGATCCCTGATCTGCCCAAGGGCGCGGGCTGGCACCGGCAGATACCGCGTCGGCTCGCCCCCCTCGGGTTACTTGAGAAGGAAAGCACCGGTGCGGCGCTCTTCCCGCTGGACGGGCACAGGCTTGATCTCGATCTCACGCATGCTGGACATCCCCTTCGACGCCTTGTTCGCATGCGGCTCAAACGCGCGCATCACTTCCCGGGAGGCGAGGAGACAGTGCAACGGACCGTCGGTGGACCGCAATTGCCCGAAAATCGCCGCCCATTCAACGATCTTGGCTGGAAGGCGCTACGGAGACGTGCTCACGTAGCCACGTCGCCTACGTGCCCGCCCTCAGGCCGACCGGCCCGCCAGGCGGAACGATGAGCCGCCGGGGGTTTCACATGGCCCATCGGACAGGCCGTAGGTGCGGCGGACCCAGAGGAACCGCTCCATGCGGAACAGCCGACACGCCCGGCGCTATGGCGTGGGGGGCTGCTGTGGGGAGCGGAGTGTGAGCAGGGTGATCTCGCTGGGGGCGAAGATGCGGAAGGGCGGGCCCCAGAAGCCGGTGCCGCGGCTGGTGTAGAGGAGGGTGTGGGTGCCGTGGCGGGTGAGGCCGGCGAGGGTGGGTTGGTCGATGCGGACGAGGTGGTGGAAGGGCCAGATCTGGCCGCCGTGGGTGTGGCCGGAGAGTTGGAGGTCGATGCCGCTCGCTGCGGCCCGGTCGACGAACTTGGGCTGGTGGGCCAGGAGCAGCACGGGCAGGTCGGCGTCGGCGCCGTGCAGGGCTGCGGGGAGGTGGGCGCGGTGGCCGGGTAGGCCGGAGGACTCGGCGGTGACGTCGTCCACGCCGGCGACCACGAGGGTGTCGCCGCCGCGTTCGAGCAGCAGATGACGGTTGCGCAGCGGCTCCCAGCCCAGCTCGTCCATCAGGTCGACCCAGCCCTGGGCCTCGCCGTAGTACTCGTGGTTTCCGGTGACGTAGACCCGGGCCCGGGTGGCCTGCACGGTGGCGAGCGGGGCGGCCTGGGCGCGGCGGCGTTCGGCCGTACCGTCCGCGATGTCGCCGGTGTGGCAGACCAGGTCGGCCTCCAGCGTGTTGACCGTTTCGCAGACCCGCTCCGACCAGCGGGCGCGGTCGAGCGGGCCGTAGTGGGTGTCGGTGATGAGGACGACGCGCGTGCCGTCCAACCCGGCTCCCAGGCGCGGGAGTTGTACGTCGAGCCGGCGCACTCGGGGTACCCGGCGGGCCTCGGAGTACCCCCAGGCGAGCAGCACGGCGGCTGTGCCGAGGACCGCCCACGTGACGATCCGGGCCCGGTTCTGGCCGTCGCCGACGCCGGCCACGGTCAGGGCGAGCCGCAGCAGGACGCCGAGCAGGACGGACCAGGTGAACAGCACCCAGCCGGCTCCAAGGAGGGTGTCCCCGACGATCGCCGCCCAGTCCTGCTGGCGTCGGCCGTGGCCGCGCATCATCGCGAGCGGCATGGCGATCAGACAGAGGAGGGACAGGGTCGTGCCGCCCAGCGCCACGGGGAGCGGCCAGTGCTGACCGCCGTGCAGCAGCACCCAGCAGGGCACGGTCCACAGCAGGACGGGGGCGATCAGGGGGAGGTAGCGCATCAGGCGGCGCAGCCGGCTCGGCTGAGTCGCGTGCTCTGCACTGTCGGCGGATCGGGTTTCGCTGGTATCGGTCACGCTTCCCCTCCTCAAATCGACCAGGTCGCCGTCGCGCGCACTGTAGCCGGTCGTCCCGGAGGACATCTTGCCGGTCGTTGATGACCATTTCGTCGGCAACGTGGGCGACGGGGCGACCGGCCAGGACCCGATCGATCAGGAGTCATCGGCCGTGCACAGTCAGTCGCGGAGTGTCATGCCATAACCCCGCGCATAGGGGCTGTGGGACAGCACAGGCGATGCAGAACCCCCACTGGCTCGCCTCCATCTGGCGGGGCTCCGCGATGTGAGGGGGGCCTGGTCCGTTGGCTGACCGGGAGGACGAGAGGGGGCGTGCGGGACTGTGGAGTTGGTGTGAGTGAGGCTCCCGCGCCGCAGCGAGCCCGGCCCGTCCTCGTAAGGGCGGAAGGCTCTTGGTGGTAAACGATCGCTGCGCCCCGATCATGCACGTGACCGGCTAGATGCCTCAACAAGGCGTCATGGCATAGGGGTTGCCCGGCTTCCCGCGCGGAACGGTTCCATTGTCGGCTGCCCAAACGCGACGTAGCTTCTTGCTGGTCAAACCAGGATCCCAGCGTCCGATTGGAGGAGTCGTATGGGTACTTCACACTTCCCCACCGATGCCGACGAGCACATGGCCCCTCGCCCCACAGGTCCGCGAGGTGATCGAGCACGCTGTCCGCGAGGGCGTGCCCGGCATGGTTGCTCGGACCCGTGACGGTGACCGGGCCTGCTGCACGGCAACGGGCACGACGGCGGCGGTGTCACCGTCCGGCACCTGATCCGCCAGACCAGCGGCGTCTTCCCCTACGGCATGGACCCCGCCAGGATGGAACGCTTCTTCAACCCCACCTTCCTCACCGGCCGCTTCGACCGGCTCACACCGCGGGAGCTGGTGCGGATCGCGGTTGGTCACCCGGCCCTGTTCCCGCCAGGCGAGGGCTGGGCCTACAGCAACACCAACTACGTCCTCGCCGCGATGATCGCCGAGCAGGCGGGCGGGCTGCCGTTCGCCGAGCTGTTGACAGCGCAGGTCACCCGCCCGCTCCAGCTGGCCGGCACCTACATGCCCGGCGACGAGACGGAGATCCAGGGCACCCACCCCCGGCACTATTCCAAGAACGCTGCCGACAGCGACCTCGCCGCCCCCGTGCACGATGTGACCGAACAGAACGCCGGGCACAACTCGGTCGCCTGGGGCGCAGGCGGGATCGTCTCCACCTGCGACGACCTCGACCGCTTCCTCACCGCCCTCCTCCACGGCGAACTACTGCCGCCCCGCCAACAACACGAGATGTTCACCACCACTCCGGTACCGCCGCACGTCTGGATCGACGGAGCCCACTACGGCGCCTGTATCTGCTCCATGCCCCTGCCCAACGGCCGAACCGCCTGGGGCGTCGACGGCATGATCCAGGGCTCCTTCACCTTCGCCATGGGCGACCGCGACGGGAGTCTCATGCGACAGCCCTCTTTCTGGTGGGCCCCGCTCCCGTTACGGGCCTCACACCCCCTTCGGGCAGCGGGTCGCAAAGGCCGGGGCCAGACGATTCGGCTTCCCATACCTAGGGCGGAGCGGTGCGGGATGTACCCCCAGACCGCTCCCTACGCGCCGTGCCAGCAGGCCGTGACGGGGTGCCGACCGACCTTCCAACTGCGTGCGCGGGCCTGGACCATACGGGGCTGGTGTGGAGCATGAGCGGGTCGGGTCAGCCCTGTGCCTTGATGTGGTCGATGACGGTGGTGAGGGCTTCGGTGGGTGAGAAGTCCACGTATTCGCAGTCCTCAAGTGCCACGGGGGCGTGCCCGGGCGGCCAGTAGAAGGCCTGGCCCGCTTCGTAGATGTCCTCCCCGTCCTTCGTCACCATCTTCAGCCGCCCTTTGAGCATGTAGCCCCAGTGAGGGCAGGCGCAGAGGCCGTCGGGCAGACCGGTCAGGGCCGGTCTCATATCGGCGCCCTGCGGAAACCGGACGAAGGCCACGGACAGGTCTTCTCCGATCGCTTGCGTACGGAACTCGACGCCTCCGCCTTCGATCACGACCGGTGTGTCATCCCGCGTCGTCGCCGTCATGGCCGTCTCCGTTCGCTGGGCTACGGGGAGTGTCCCTCCTCCAGGCTGGCCCCGGCGGCCGGATCGCGCCACGTCGGCGCGGTGGGTCGGTCCGCGCGGCGGTCGGCCCAGGGACGGGCTTGTTCGAGCTGGGCTGCGAGGCAGTGGTTCTCACTGGCGGCTGTCGCTCCATGTGTTCAGACGGGTGCGGACCGCTTCGGCGTCGCGGTGTTGGAGGTCGTCGAGAATGGCGAGGCTCGCCGTCCACGAGCGGCGGGCCGCCTGGGTGTCGCCGAGCGCGAGTTGGGTGTCGCCGATGTGGGTGTGGATCTCGGCTTGGAGGAAGTAGTCGCCGATCGACTGACGCAGCCGCAGGGACTCTTGGTAGGCGGGGAGCGCATCCTGGTACTCGCCCAGTTCATGATGGATGAAGCCGATGCTGTCCAGGGTGGACGACTGGGCAGGCAGGTTTTTGCAGGTGCGGGACAGTTCCAGCGCCCGGAGGCAGTACGGGAGCGCTTCGCGGGGTTCACCGCGCAGGGCCAGGTACCAGCCGATGCTGTTGAGCGCGGTGGCTTGTCCGGTGGGGTCGTCGACAGCCTCGAACAGCCCCAGCGCCGAGCGTGCCTCGGTGATGGCCTTGGCGTAGGCGCGTTCCTCACCGTAGGTGATGGCGATGTCGATCTGGGTCCTGCCCTGACGCGTACGGTCGCCGACCTGGGCGAAGAGGTCGAAGGCGCGACGCAGTCGGACGTGGGCTTCGGGCTGGCGGCCCTGGGAGCGGTGTACCTGGCCGAGCCAGCGGTGGGCATGGGCCTGCCGACCGAGATCCCCGGTGCGCTCGGCGGCGGCCAGCGCGATCTCGCTGACCTGCTGCCACTGCTGCCACCGCCCCGACTTGAGCAAGTACGACACCTGCGTCCCGGCGAGCTGCCAGGCGTGATCGGCGAACCCGTCCTGCAGAGCCCGGGCGGCTGTCTGGGCGAGCACCGTCTGCTCGTCCCGGTACCACACCAGGGACTGTTGACGGTCCGTCAGATCCAGGGGCGTCACGCCGGGGGCCCGTTCCCCGAGGTCCAGCGGGGGCCACGAGGCTTCGTCCGCGTAGGCGAGGGAACCGGCTCGGTGCGAGGAGTGGAGATAGTGGTCGTACATCCGGCGCGCCGACTCCGTCCGCGCATCGGTGGAGTCGTACGCGTCGACCAGCTCGACCGCGTACGCGCGCAGCAGATCGTGGAGGCTGTACCGCTCACCTCCCTGCGTGATGACCAGGTGGGCGCGGTGGAGTTCGTCCAGCAGGCTCCGGGTCGGTGACAGTGGCAGACCGGCCAGGCTCGCCGCGGCGGCGGCGCTGAGATCCGGCCCAGGGTGCAGGCCGAGCAGCCGGAACAGCCGGGCGCCTTCCGGAGTCAGGGCGCGGTAGGACCAGGAGAGTACGGCCCGGACATCGGCGTAGCCGTCGCCGACCGCGAGCAGGTCCAGCCGGGCGCGGGTGTCGCGCAGTTCGTCGGCCCAGATCCTCAGCGGGGTGTCGGGGTGGGCGGCAGCGCGTGCGGCCGCGATGTTCAAGGCGAGCGGCAGCCGGGCGCACAGTTCGATCAGTTCGTAGGCGGCGTCCGCGTGGCCGAGAACGGACTCGCGGCCAAGCCGACGGCAGAGCAGCTCGTGCGCCTCCTCGCGGGAGAGCACGTCGAGTGGCAGCGGAACCGCGCCGTCCAGGGCGATCAGGCCGGAGAGCCGGTTCCTGCTGGTGACGAGTACCAGGCAGCGGTCCGAACCCGGCAGCAGCGGGCGGACCTGCTCCACCTCGCGGGCGTTGTCCAGAACGATCAGCGTGCGAGTGTCGGCCAGTCGGCTGCGGTAGACCGCGAGTTGTCCCTCCGGGTCGGCCGGAATGCGGTGAGCCGGCACGCCGAGCGCGTCCAGGAAACCGCGCGCAACGCTTGCTGCGTCGACCGGGTCGGCCGCGGGGTCGAAGCCGCGCAGGTTGGCGAAGAGCTGGCCGTCGGGGAAGCGGTGGGCCACTCGGTGCGCGAAGTGCAGGGCCAATGAGGTCTTGCCCACTCCGGCGGTACCGGCGATCGCCGAGATGACGACGGCACCACACCTTGTCTGACGGTCTGCCAACAGCTCGTCGAGAAGCTTGAGTTCACGCATTCGGCCGGTGAAATGACGTATGCCGGAAGGCAGTTGCCGTGGCACATCCGCTGCTTGGATGGTGCGGCCCGGTGCGGTTGCCGATGGCACCGACCGCACCGCATCGCGGGCCTGAGCGATGTGTTGCCACCGTGCCCGCCATCGGGTCTCTTCCTCCGGCATCACACCGCACGCACGGACCAGGGCGAGACACACCTCCAGGCGCGGGAGCTCACGGCGACGCGGACTGAGCGCGTCCGACAACGTGCTGCGCGCGACGCCACTGCGCCGCTGCAGTTCCTGCAGGGACGGCTGGCCCGCCCGCACCTTCAGCGCCCGCAGCTCGCGAATGTAGTCGGCGACGCTCTCCGCCGTCTCTCCCGGACTTGGGCGTAACTGTTGCTCCATCTTTGCGGCTTCCCCCTGTGAGCCCTGCTGCCCAGCCGGGCAACCGGATCCGTCCGGACCTGACCGGGAACATTGTCATGCGAGTGCCGACATCTGCAGACTCAATCGCGGACGAAGTGACCAACCGACGGAGAGCTTTTGCCAGTCCTTGGCTCTGCGTGGTGAGTCACCCTCAAACGTCAAGGAAGGAGTCTGAAAGCGGAAAGGGTCCGTCGTCGGCGGGGGATGACAACGGGGATGACAACTCCGCAGGAGCGGCGTAGGGCCGAGTGCGAACGGTGGTCCGGTGGGGTGGATTCGACTGCCTGCCGGCTGCCGGACAGATGAATGCCTGCGGAGTTGTCCGGACCAGACACTTCGAGAGTGCCGGTGACTGGGCATATCAGGATGGCGCCCGGTCAACGCCTGACGCTTCATCAGCGAAATGGGCGAGAACAACGCCCCTGCCCCACCGCAGGCTGCCCCGCGCGCAGCCTTGGACGCCGCCGGATGACCGGCGAGGTCCACGCGACGTGTAGCTCCACTCGCTCAGCCGCACCACTTCACATCGGTGGTACGGCTTCATCCATGGACTTGAAGGACGGACGACATGCCTCGATTCAGTAAGACTCGCACGCTCGCAACCGCGGTCATCGCCAGCGGTGTCCTCGTCGGTGGCCTGGCCCTGGCGGCTCCGGCCAGCGCCGACGTCAAGCCGATCGACTGCGGTGCGGCCGACGGCCGCGGCGTGACCGTGTACAAGGGCGACCCGAACCACCCCCAGGCGGTTGCCTGTTACGGGTCAACGGGCAGCGGATCCACCACACTCGGCGTCCACCTGCCCGGCACCTCCGCGGTGGGCTCGGGAGTGAACACCGGCTACACCAACTACTACACCAGTGACTACCGCGACGAGGGTGCGCGCTTCAACCCGCATATGACCACGGCCTACATCGACCGTAACTCGCTGACGTACTCCGTCAACATCTGGTCCTAGTAACTCCGTGGTGTGGGCGCCAGGATCGACTGTTGCTGTCGCATCCTGGCGCCCACAGCCCTTGAGCGTCTCCAGGACGGGCCTCAAAAAATGAAGCGAAAAGCGATCATGCCGGCTTTGGTGTTATCGGTATCTCTGGTGGGCTGTGGGACGGAATCCGCCAAAGGAGCTCCGGGTGTCGGCAGCCAAACACCGCCGCCGATCGGTCCGGTGGCCACTATCACGTCGGTGGACCAGATCGTGCGCCCTGTCGATCGATATCTCGTCACACCCCAACAAGTGACCACAATTCAGTCCGCGGCGAACATACTCAACGAAAAATGCATGAAAGAATTCGGGCTGCGAGGAGTGGCAACCGAACTCTTCGGCTTCGACGCGAAATCGATTCGCTATGACAGGACACACGCACCTCTGTACGGATTCTTCGATCCGGCACAAGCCGGCACGAGTGGTTACGACAGGATTCCGTCCCAACCCGCACCCGCCCCATCCGGCGCTGTGCCACCGTCGATGGACACGATGACAGTGGAGCACGGGATGGACTCCGCCGGAAATCCCGTTTCCACCTTTGCCGGTAAGTCCCTTCCGGTTGGAGGCTGCAAGGGGCAGAGTGTGCGCGGAACGGGGGGCGCACTCCCGATGCCGGACCCGAAAGCCCTGCCGGACCATGGCCCGCAGATCCCGACCGACGACCCTCGCATCCTCAAAGTCACCGCGGCGTGGAGTGCGTGCATGAAGAGCAAGGGATTCACCTACTCCAATCCGCAGGACGCGCTGGACAACCCCCAGTTGATACCGAAAACGTCCGAGCGGAACGGCGTGATCTCTGTCCAGCACTCGGCTGATGAGCTGAAGCAGGCGTCGGCGGATGTCGCATGCAAACTGTCCACCAACATGGTCGGAATCTCCCTGGCAGTACAGTCCGCCTACGACACTCGGTATGTCGAAGGGCACACGCAGGCGCTGCGCGAGTACAGCCAGCGGATCGAGAGCCGTGTCCGAGAGGCAGCCCGGATCAGTAACGAGGAGGCGAAGGACTGATCGAACACGTGTCGTCGACCGGCCCATCCACCCCACCGCCGCGCTTCCCCGACCGCCCACCCGGTTGCGGAATTATTTGGTTTGCCGGGTAACGGCCCCAGCACGCCGAACCTCATGTTGGCCCCCGGCACTTCACGATCAGCGCCGGCTCTCTCCCCCCCCGGCTGACCTCGCACTAGGACGAATCCAGGACGACCGAAGGACCCGTGTCCGTAGCGTCATCGTGCGGTATCCAGCCGTTCCCGCGCGACGAAAGGAAACGGGGATCAGATGACGAACAAGTTCATGTCGAAGAGGTGGGCGTCGACCGCAGTGAAGGCGACGACGGTCGCCATGGCTCTGGGGGCGACGGTCGGTGCGACCGGGGCCGCGGCTGCCGACGCGGCGAGCGTCAGCAGCATGACGCCGACTCACTCCGTGGCTGCTCCTGCGGGTTCGGTGCTGGTCAAGGAGGTCAAGACGGCGCAGGGTACGGTCGACATCTACCGGGACTCCGCTGCGGGGGTCCGGCCCTTCTCCTCGTCCGGCTGCGCGGGTGGCAGTTTCGAGGTCTGCATCAACATCAACGGTAGCGGGACGTTCGTCTACTACATCGAGAATTCGACGCACTTCCCCAGCGCCGGCACGGTGAACATGCAGATCAACGGCCCCTCGGGTGTGATCGCTCAGACGGGTAACTTCAACCAGGGCGGCGGCTGGTACAGCGTTGTCTGGAACTTCGACTACAACGTGACGCCCGGGTACTACTGCGCCACGTCCTTCACCTCCACCTCCCGCCAGGGCGCCTGTGAAGACGTAAACTGACGCCTCGGCACTTCGGCGACGGGCAGCCGTGCTCTCCGGCGGCTGCCCTCTCCGGGGCGGGGGCTATGCGGGCTCGTGGTCGTGGAGTCGACACATCTACGCCAAGGTCAGCGCCGGTGCCCTCCGGGCCCGTCCCACCCGGGTCTTCCGGTTCGACGAGATCGTCGAAGCCCACCAGGCCATGGAGGCCGGAGAGGCCCTCGGCAAGATGGTCGTCACCCTCGGCTGAACCCCCAGACCCTCCGTCAGCCGCCAAGGGAGCCTGCCGCGCCCGAGGGCTACGGTTCCAGCCGCGCTGAGGACCTGGCTGGCATCTTCATCGTTCTCGCCATCGCCGCCTCCTCCGCCCTGACGACCTGGACCGCGATCGACCGGCTGCTGGCTCGCCGTCCTGCTCGGCGCCGGCGGGGCCGCACTTGGCCGGCCGTCGGCCGACCCGATCGTCGGTCTGCTCATCACCCTCGCGATCCTCGCTGTCCTGCGCGGCGCCCCGTGCGGGAGGTGTTCCGCCGTCTGATGGACGCCGTCGACCCCGCTCTGATCGACACCGCCGAATCCGCGCCGCGCGAGGTCGACGGTGTTGAGGAGGTGGGCGAACCGCGGATGCCCGGATCGGCCACCAACTGCGGGCAGAGGTCGCCATCGTGGTGGCCGGAGACCTCAGCGTCCGCGACGCCCACCAGGTCGCTGTCGACGCCGAGCATGCCCTCCCGCATGCCGTGCCCCGGCTGACGGCCGCTCTCGTGCGCGCCGATCCGGACATCGGCTACGGCGAGGCGGACCCTCATGCGCCTCTGGCCCACCACCACGCCCACGCCTGAAAGACCCGGGACGTCCTCAACCAAAGAAGCACCCCTCCGGCCTCAGATGGCGGGCGCGGAACTCCCAGCGTCAACACGTGACTTGATGTTCGTCGAAGCGTCTTGAGGTTCAGTCGATGGCTCCAACTCCACCCGGCCCGGGGCTGGTTGAATGTCCTGGCCTACGGGGAGGGGATGGCCAGCCCGCGAGGTGGGTGGTGATCCAGGGAACGTAGCCGCCGATGCGGGTGTAGACCCCGGGGTAGCCGGCTTGTGCGCAGCCTCGGTGCCATGAGGGCAGGGCCCGCGGGACGGGCAGGCCGAGCAGGTTGTGAGTGACGGGCCGTGCCACCCTCGTCACCCGCGCAGAAGTCCTTGCCGCCCTGGGTCAGCCCCGCGCACAGCATGTGTTCGGTGACCTCCTCGGATGTCCCGTACGCAGTTCGGCATGTGCCTCGGTCGGCCGTGGGGACGTCCACCGTCCTCAAGGCAGCCAGAAGTGAGCCCCCCTGCGAGGTGGCTTCCCAGCCCGCGGTGCTCAGGTCAGCCTCGACTACGCAGTGGAAGTCAAGCCCGGGCGGCTGTTCGTGCTGGGTGGAGACCTGAGGAGCTTCGTCGTTTCGGCGCCTCCGCAGTGGCATGAGGACGAAGGCGCCATGGACGATCCATCATGGTTCGGCCCTATGCGAGGAACGCGCTGAGAACAGGGCGGGAGGCCCCTTCGTGAAGAGGCCTCCCGACGCTCTCTGGCCGCTCCCGGTAGCCGACGGACCGCAGGCGCAGCATCGCCGTAGCGAGATCGCAGCCGCAAGCTCCCCGGTTCCAAAGCAGAAAGGGCTCTGCCTCGTCGACATACCGCCGGGGCAGGGCCCTTCTCTGTACGGCAGGGGTTCGCACCGCGGGGAGCCGCTGTCACAGGCGTCGCGAGCTGCGGCGCAGCCACGTCCCGATCTGGCTGCGGAGGGTGTCGACCCCGGTGTCGAACGGGGGAGTTCTCACCAACGGGCCCCAGGCACCTGGGGCCGTGTCCGGCCGATCCCTGTCCGGCTCATCCACGTTCTGCTGACGTCCTGTTTCCCGTCTGGTGTTACTGGTGAGAAATATGTGACGCTGACGCGGCGCGGATGCGCAGTTGGACGAAAGGGCAGTTGATGGCAGCGTCGGATCGGCCGGAGCGTGCGGACGAGGTCACCGTCCATGAAGTGGGGCGGCGGCGGTTTCTGGGATATGTGCTCGCGGCCTCGACGTTGACGGTGGCCGCGCAGA
Source organism: Streptomyces sp. WM6378 (assembly GCF_001279695.1). Classification (GTDB taxonomy): domain Bacteria; phylum Actinomycetota; class Actinomycetes; order Streptomycetales; family Streptomycetaceae; genus Streptomyces. The sequence goes on along the minus strand of NZ_LGDD01000312.1, from coordinate 11,464 downwards.
TCGGTGAGTCGGCCGTCGCGCCCGCACGGGCACAGGCGGCGGTTCCGTCGCTCCCCGGACCGTCCGAGATCTACGACCTCAACGACATGCTCACGGACGCCGCGCTGCCGACCGCAAACCTGATCACGATCCAGGTCGAGGCGGACGGCACCGCCTCCTTCGTCCTGCCGCGCGCGGAGGTGGGCCAGGGCATCACCACCTCCTCCGCGATGCTGATCGCGGAGGAACTGGACCTGCCGCTGGACAAGGTGAAGGTCTCGCTGGCGGACGCACGGCCGGAACTCCTGTTCAACCAGATGACCGGCGCGTCGAACACCACGATCTCCACCTTCACCCCGATCCGGGTGGCCGCGGCGACTGCCCGGGCCAGGCTCCTGGAGGCCGCGGCCGCGGAGTTCGGCGAGGCCGCCTCGACGCTCACCACCCGTGCGGGCGTGGTCACTTCACCGCGGGGGAAAGCGGCGACCTACGGCGAGCTGGCGGCGAAGGCCGCGAGCCGGACCACCCTCCAGCTCGCGGTCACGCTGAAGAAGCCCGCGCAGTTCGGTGTCATCGGCACCCCGCGCGGCCGGATCGACGCGCTCGCCGCCGTCACCGGCCGCAAACGGTTCGCGATGGACGTGCAGGTCGCGGACGCGCTGCCGACGATGGTGTGCCGCCCGCCGACGATCAACGGAACGGTACGGTCGGTCGACAACCGGGCCGACGTCCTCGCGATGCCCGGCATCACCCATGTCGTCACCGTCCCCACCGGCGTCGCCGTGCGCGGGCGGACCTTCGGTCAGTGCATCGACGCCGTGCGGGCGCTGCGCGTGTCCTGGGGCCCCGGCACTGCGGACGGGGCATCCGACGCCACCGTCCTGAAGGAGCTGCGCAACGCCGAACTCCCGCTGGTGATCCCGGCGTTGGACCCTCTGGTCAAGTCGGTGGACGCGCGCTTCACCTTCCACTTCGCCAGCAACAGCGCCCTGGAGCCCAACTGCGCGATCGCGGACGTCAGGAGCGACCGCGCCGAGATCTGGGCCTCCCTGAAGACCCCGATCGTCGCCCAGGAGAGGATCGCGCTCGCCCTCGGTCTGCCGCTGTCCGCCGTCAAGGTCCATGTCGCCGAGGGCGGCGGCTCGTTCGGCCGCAAGCTCTTCTTCGACGCGGCGATCGAGGCGGCCCGGATATCGCAGGCGATGAGCAAGCCCGTCAAGCTGATGTGGCATCGCACGGACGACTTCCGCCAGGGCCGCACCCACCCGATGTCCACCTCCCGGGTCCGGGCCACGTACGCGCTGGGCGAGGTCCTCTCGTACGAGCAGCGGCACACCTCCGTGGCCACCGACTTCGGGCACGGGCTCGGCGAGATCATCACCTCGATGGCGGCGAAGCTGCCCGTGGGCGATCTCGCCTTCTCCGAGACGATCTTCGAGCTCACCCAGCAGAGTCCGTACCACTTCGGCGCGACCACCCAGCTGCTCGGCGAGGTGGACAAGGGCTTCAACACCGGCAGCATGCGCAACATCTACTCGCCCAATGTGCGGTGCGCCCAGGAGCTCGTCGTCGACCAGCTCGCGGCGAAGATGGGCAAGGACGCGTACCTGTTCCGCCGCCAGTTCCTCAAGGAGGACCGGGCGCGGGCCGTGCTCGACAAGGTCGCGCAGGTCGGCGAGTGGGGCCGGGAGATGCCGGCGGGCACCGCGCAGGGCATCGCCGTCCACCCCGAGTACCACGGGTTCGTCGCGGTCCTCGCCGAGATCGACTGCCGCCCGGAGACGACGGGGAGGCAGATCCCCGACGCCTACACCGGCCCGCGTGTCACCCGGGTCGTGTGCGCGGTCGACGTGGGCCTGGCCGTCAACCCGCGCGGTCTGGAAGCCCAGATGATGGGCGGGATCATGGACGGCATCGCCGTCACGCTCAGCTCCGGCCTCCACCTCAAGGACGGCCACTTCCTCGAAGGCAGCTGGGACAACTACTTCTACACCCGACAGTGGAACACCCCGCCCGAGCTGGACATCATCGTGATGCCACCGACCGGCGAAAAGCCGGGCGGCGCGGGTGAGTTGGCCGTCGCGGGCGCGATGGCGGCGGTCGCCTGCGCCTACGGCCGGGCCACCGGCACCATGCCGACCACCTTCCCCATCAACCACGACGGCCCGCTCGGCTTCGAACCGCTGCCGACCGTCCCCCCGATCCCCGCATCCCCCACCGACGGCCTCGGCCGCGCCTACTAGGAGCATCCGTGCCTCTGCACACCTTCATCCTCAACGGAAAGCCGGTCTCGGTGGACGTCGAGGACGACGTACGGCTGCTCTGGGTGCTGCGCGACGTCCTGGGCGTGACCGGACCGAAGTACGGCTGCGGTCTCGGCGTCTGCCAGGCCTGCACCAGCCACATCAACGGCAAGGCGTTCAACCCCTGTTCCGTGCCGGTCAAGGACATCCACCCGACGGACGAGGTCACCACCATCGAGGGCCTGCCCGCCACGGTCGGCAAGGACCTGCACCCGATGCAGGAGGCCTGGCTGGAGTACGACGTGGCCCAGTGCGGCTACTGCCAGCCCGGCCAGATCATGGCCGCCGTGGCCAAGGTCCGCCAGGCCCGCGCCGCCGGTCACGAGATCGGCGACGCGGACTTCGACGAAATCCGCAACATCTGCCGCTGCGGCACCTACCACCGCATCCGCGAGGCGATCAGGGCGGGAGCGAAGAACTTCTAACGGAGACGTCACGCGGTACCGCGCCCCTGTGAAGTCCCGCGCGGTGCCGCGCCCCTTCTTGGAAATCCCGTTCCCCGCGCCCCGATTCGGCAGGTTCAGGGGCGCGGGGAACTGTGCGACCAGCCACGCACGGTCCGCAGTCGAAAAACGCACCCCGGGATGCCGGGCGCCGCATCGTCACAGCCACGCACGCACCTCCTCGGCCGCGCGCAGCAACTAACGCAGTACGGGTTCCGGCGAACCCTCGACGAGGGCCAGCGCCTGGTTCATGAGGGCACGGCCCGTCCGCAGACCGTGTCCGGATCCGTATCCGTATCCGTCGACGCGTCGTGCACGGCCGGCCGTGCCAGCGAGCGCAGCACCCGCACTTCGCCCACCGGGTTGTCACTCGCGAGCCGCCAGCTCCAGGGCCCGCCGGACGCTCACCGGTCGACCGTGGCAAACAGGGACTCAAACGCTCGGGCATGACGGACGGATATGACATTCCCTTGGTGCGTGTCCCGGCCGGTGCCAACCGCCACGATTCCCCCTGCTCGCCCCCACCTGGACCGCTTGGACGACCTCGGCCCGTTGCCCGACGACGTCACCGTGCACCTGGACGCCGGCTACGACTTGGACAAGACCTGCGTTCTGCTCAGCGAACGCGGCCTGCATGGACATATTGCGCACAAGGGGGCGAAGGCGTCCTTTCTGGTTCGTCGGTGTTGGCACGTCGAACGCACCCACGCCTGGCGGAACGCCTTTCACCGTCTCGCCCGCTGCCACGAGCGTCACGTCACCGTCATTGACGCCTTCTTCGACCTCGCCGACACCATCATCACCGTGCGCAGCCAGAGCCGGCGGTCCTGGACAACTCGCCGCCGGGACGAACGCCCGAACCGCCGACCATGACCACACGCCTGCTGTCTCCGCGCGATCTCTTACCGCAGTGCGATGGCCGCGAGTACGCCCCGCGCAGCCGTTCCGTCCGGCCAGGTCCACCCGGCGACAAGGCGAACCGACGACCTCTGCGTGGTCTTTGTCGGCTGCAGGACACGGTTGACCTGAACGTCGAGCCCGTCGTCAGGGCCAGTTCCGTGCACGGTGACCGTCGGGTCAGGGGTGTCGCTCTTGCTCTGGTGCTGCGGTATCGCCTCGCCGCGCAGGAGCGCGCGCAACTGCGCCATCACGACCGGGTCGTGGACGCCGTCGTAGATCCACCGGGTGCCGAGCACCCCGTGCTCAGACCTGCCGATCAGCGCCTCTCCGGGGACGCCCTCCAGCGCCGCATCGCGGTAGCCCATCGGCACCAGATACGCCACCGGCTCGTGCGCGGTGGCGTCCACCACGACCATGAACTCGATCCCGACCGCGCCCTCGGGATCGTCCAAACGGAACCCACCGGCCTTGACCAGTTCCGGCGTTTCTGCGTTGCCCACGTACCAGCTCTGCTTCGGTAGCCAGCCGGTGAGAAGCTCCATTTTGGTGGGCGTCATGGTGCTGCGATGGATGGCGGCCATGCGAATTCCCTCACGTGTAGGTCTGGGCCCGTCCTCCAACGGGATGTGATCGAATCTATAGGTCTCGGCCGTCCTGCCCCGAGCGGCAGCGGGTGGGCTCGTGGGACCTATCTGCGCGACCTCTTAGCCCGCCTGTCCCCGGCGAACGCGAACGCCAGCTCGTCGTCCGGTACTTCGGCCTGCCCCGCTGCCTCGGCATTCGTCTTCCCAGCTTCGGTCAGCGAACCCTTCCCGTCTCCAACACGTTGCACATCACCGGCAGTTCGAGGGGCGCCAGGTCCAAGGTCCCACGTCAGGCGCCTTCCTCCTCGTACCCCTAGAAGAAGCCCGGCTTCTTCGGCGAGTACGACACCAACAAGTTCTTCGTCTGCTGGTGGTACATGGCCTACCCTGCCCCCACCTCGCCCGAGCCATCCACCGATGGACGGTTCGCTGAGCCCACCCATCCGGGTTTTGACGAAGTCGCCGTCGGCTCGATGGACCGAGAAGGAAATCAGCGCCCGCAACCGCGAAACGCGCTGTCCCGGGCGGCGCGAGTCAGCCGGATTCAACGCATCACTGCAAGCGTGGGGACGGCAGGGGCAGTTACTGCAAGGCTGGGGGCATCCGGTCGGTATGGGGCCGGATGGCCGCCGCAGGGTGCGGCGGCCATGGGCGTGGAGGATACGAGGCTCCCCTCCGTCGTGTCCCCACGCATGTCCATGCGGCACACGGGGCTGCGGATCGCCCCGTCTTGAACCATGCCGCAGGGACGGGGGCTGGAGCCGTGTTGTCGGTGATGCGGCTCCAGCCAGTCTCGGCGCGGTTGTTCATGCCCGGGGTCTGGGGGCCGGATCGGGGCGGAGTCGGCTGTCTGGCCAGCCACTCGAATCGTCCCTCGACACGAGGGTAGGGCGCTGTTCGGACTTGCGATAGGGGGCCTTAGGCGGTCTGTCTTCCGGTACAGGTTTGGGCGGTGAATGGTTTTCGTCTGTACCGGTCTTGGCATGCCGGGTCCTTAACCCGGATACCACGCCGCTGGGCTCTGCCTACGGGGAGCGCTCCACGCTGACAGCGCGGGAGAACCCGTCACGCTGGGTGCTGGGCCGGGGGCGTTGCGCGGAGCCGGGTTCGGCAGGTTCCCGGCTCAAGTCGAGTGCGGGCAGAGCGCCGATGCCCAGGTCGATGGCAAGGACCTGCATGACGGCCAGCGGGAGCGGTATTGCTCCGCCGGAGAGGCTGCCGCATCACTCGGCAGGACCGCCGTCAATCCCTGTTGGGCAAGTGGCGGCAGGAGCAAGACGCCTGCCGGCTCATCCCGAGTTGTCCCCCGCCTGCTGACACCTCGCGGTTCCGCGCGCCGCTGCCCCGCCCGCTTGCGGGTGGAGCCGATCGAGGGCTTCGTCGAGGGCGGAGACGGGACGGAACGTGTCGGTGAGCCGAGCCGCTCGGAGCAGGCGGAGGGCCGGTGGGTGGGAACAGACCAGCTGGAGGTTCCCGTATCGGGCGGTGATGCGGCGGTGAGCGCGGCACAGCAGGTTCAGGCCCGAGCAGTCGAGGAACGTGACGGGCGTCAGGTCGATGGCGACCAACGGCTCGGGAGGAGCAGTAGCGACATCGAGTTGTGGGGTGATCTCGATGGCGGCGGCGAGGTCGATCTCGCCGTGGAATTCCAGCACGGTGCATCCATGGATGCGGTACGTACGCAGATATCGGCAGGGGGCTGGAGTGTCGTGCAGCATGAGGTGCCACCTCGGTGGGGCGTGCCGCTCTCTTCTGAACGGCAGACGAACGAGAGCAGAGAAGGGGGGTCACCGAGGTCTGGGGCGACAGCGTGGACGTGTGGTGGAGGGGGAGACCCGCGAGGAGGAAAGGCGCGAGAGAGTGCTCCACAACCTCAATGCCCCCCGCGATATGAGTACGAACACATTCCCCTGGCGTATGTCAGTACTAGATTCACCGGCTTTCCCTGCCAGTTGAGACGCGTGGGATGCGGATGGCGTTCAACGCCCTGGCCCTGGCCCTGTCCCGTCCCGGTCCTGTCGTAGCGTCTGCCAAGCGGTCGAGCGTGCCCGTCAGGGGCTCGACCGGCGCGGCATCGCCTTTGCCCTGGCCTGCGTCAAGCACGAGCTACGAAGGGATCTGACGCTCAACAACGACCTCCCCTGATCCGGACTCCCCGGTCGGCCGAGGAGGTGGAGGATGCGGGTGCGCAGCGGGTCGGTGTCGGGCAGGCCCAGCTCGTGGGTGATCTCCAGCGCCCGCATCCAGGCCTCGTGGGCGGCGTCTTCGTGGCCCAGCGGGGCCGTTGCCGCACGGGGTGTGCGGCGACCGTGCCGAGGACGGGGGTTCCGTTGAGCGAGCCGAAAGCGGATGCGGCAGTCATGCGGCGGCACGACTTCCGGCTGTACTGGCTGGCGGGTGCCACGGACCGGCTAGCTCGCACGCGGCGGAACTCGTCCTGGTGCTCCTGGTGTTGACGGTCGGCGGGAGTCCTGCGGCTGCGGGGCTGCTCGGCACGGTCGCGGTCGCCGTGGAGACCGTGCTCGGCCCGGTTGCCGGGGTGGTCGCCGACCGCCGGTCGTGGCGGTGGATCATGCTGGTCTCGGCCGCTGTGTCGTTCGTCGCGTTCGGCGGGCTCACCGTGGCTGGCCAGTTCCTAGTTCACGGACGGTAGTCAGCGAAGGAACGTCTATTGGCTCCACAAAGGGACCCGGTCTCTGCGCCTATGTCGAGCGGGGGCGTCCGCTGGGCGATGTGTCAGTCCGTCTCGCTGACGCCGTGCTCCGCCCACGCCTGGTCGTCCACGGCCAGCCATGGCCCCCCGGCCGCGGTCGCCGGCGTCACTCCGGTGAACGCCACAACCTCCCGGTGCAGGTGGGACTGGTCGACGTAGCCTCCCTCCGCCGCGACCCGGGCCACGCCCTCGCCCGCGGCCAGGCGATGGACGGCATGGTCGAAGCGGACCAGTCTCGCGGCGCGCTTGGGGGGAAGGCCGATCTGTGACCCGAACCGGGACCACAGGCGCTTGCGGCTCCACCCGACCTCGGCCGCCAACTCCTCGACCCGGACCCGGCCGTGGCTGATGGCGATCCGGTCCCAGGCCCAGGCCACCTCCGGGTCCACGGACGGTCCCGTCTCCGCCCTGCGGGCGATCGACGCCTGCGCCAGTGCGAAACGCTCCTGCCACGAGGTGGCGTCACCGAGTTGCTCACGGATCCGTGCCGCGTCCCGGCCCCACACGTCATCGAGGGCGACCACGACACCGTCCAGCTCCGATGGGCAGGCGCCCAGCACGGCGCGTGCGACCACCGGGGAAAGGCGCACCTCCAGGCACATGACCTTCTCGCCCCGCATACGCGCCGCGCCGGTCACCAGCCCGGCAACGAAACTTCCCCGCTGGCGTCGGCCACCGGCGTCGGCCACGACGAGCGAGCCCTCGCCGAACGCGACCACCAGCGTGACGGCGGGGTGCGGGAACAACGGCCCCTCGACCGGGCCCGCGCTCCGATTGCGGAACCCGGCGATGCGGACGCCGGCTGTCGGGCCGGGCCCCGGCGGCCTCGCGACGTCCCACCCGGCTGCGGTCGCATGCTGGTGTGCGGTGGATCGCATGGCCCCATGCTAGGGGTGACCGATCGGAACATTTGTCCAAGACTCCGGTAGGCGGTAGCGGCGACCGTGGGTTCATGAACCTCAGCATCATCGAAGTCGCCTTCCAGGCGCTCGCCAGCAATGACCCCGACCGGATCTCCGCGGTCTTCGCCGAGGACGCCGAGTGGCTGTCGCCTCCGGGGAACGCCACTGTCGTCGCGCTCAAGTTGATCGACCACACGCTCAAAGTGACCAACCACATGGTGGGCAGGAAAGCGATCGTGCGCTTTTGGGCCGAGGACTTCCCCCGCCTGTTCGTCGGTGACCTCGACGTCACCTTCCACCAGTCCCACGCCGACGCTGAGCGAGGGATCGTGGAGGCGACCGTGACGGCGACGCTCGCCAACGGCAACCACTACATCAACGACTACTGTTTCGTCTTCGAGTTCCGGGACGGGTTGATCCACCGGGTCCGCGAATACACGGACACAGCCCGCGCGCACCGCATGACCTTCGGCAGCGTTCCACAGTAGCGGTTGCCGCCCTGGCAGCGGCCTGCTCGGCCTTCGACGAACAGGCCGGCTGAGGCGGCGAACCAACCCCGACGGACCTGGCGCACGACCAGCGGACCGCGCACCGTCGGCAACCAGCACGCTGGGGCCCCGGAGTGAACGCCGGATTGCCCGCCCTCGGCCAGCTCCCCCTGCCAGGCGCCTCGGCACCCGGCCTCGGCGGCGGACTGACCACGGTTTGTCGCCACGGCAGCGCTGCTCCCCGGAGCGCGTGTGTCAGACTCCGCTCCTTCCTTGATTCCTCCAGGGCAGCCGGACTGACGAGCGCGATCGGCCAGCCCACAGGGCCACCCCCGGCCGACAGCCTGTCAGGGGTAGCTGAAGGCGTAAGCGGCTTGTTCACCTGATCGCTCGGACAGGTCCACGGTGACGGTGCATCATTCCATCCGCAAGCCAAGGGCCTTGTCGCAGCGCATCCCAATCCGGCCGTGGAGGCGATCTGGGGGCAGGGACTGGCCGAGCGACGAACGTGCTGGTGACGATGTTGGCCGGGCTGGTGGTGGCTGCGGCGAAGGCGATTTCGGGGTGGGTGGCCAGTAGCCGTACTTGCGTGGGAGGCACTCTCACCGGACACCTCCGTCGGTTACCGTGCGCCGAGATCGACGGCGGGCGTGGTGGAGGGGCGAGCGATGAGCACGATGGGAGCCTCGATGAGTCCGGGTGGGCTGAAGCGCCGCTTGGGGCTGTCCGACGCGGTGGTGATCGGTCTGGGCTCGATGATCGGGGCCGGGATCTTCGCCGCGTTCGGCCCGGCTGCCGGTGCCGCCGGAACCGGGCTCCTGCCCGCCCTGGCGCTGGCCGCGGTGGTGGCGTACTGCAACGCGACCTCATCGGCCCGGCTGGCCGCCCGCCATCCTGAATCCGGAGGGACTTACGTTTATGGCCGTGAGCGGCTGGGTGACTTCTGGGGATATCTCGCCGGCTGGGCGTTCGTGGTCGGCAAGACCGCGTCCTGCGCCGCGATGGCGCTGACCGTCGGCTTCTACGTGTGGCCGGGCCAGGCCCACGCTGTCGCGGTCGCTGCCGTGGTGGCGCTGGCCGCCCTCAGCTACACCGGCGTGCAGAAGTCCGCGATGCTGACTCGTGTCATCGTCGCTGTCGTTCTCGCGGTTCTCGCCGCCGTGGTGACCGCCTGCCTGACCAGCGACTCCGCCGATTTCGTGCGCCTGGGCGTCGGCGTGGACGTGACCGTCGGCGGAACGTTGCAGGCGGCCGGCCTGCTGTTCTTCGCCTTCGCCGGATACGCCCGGATCGCCACGCTCGGGGAAGAAATCCGGGATCCCGCCCGCACCATTTCCCGTGCGATTCCTCTCGCGCTCGGCATCACACTCATCGTGTATGCCGCTGTGGCTGTGGGCGTGCTCGCGGTGCTGGGACCAGGTCGTCTCGCTGAGAGTGCCGCGCCCCTGGCCGAGGCGGTGCGGTCCGTCGGCATGCCGGGCCTGGTTCCCGTCGTACGTGTAGGTGCGGCCCTCGCGGCGCTCGGGTCACTTCTCGCACTGATCCTCGGGGTCTCGCGCACCACCTTCGCCATGGCCCGCGACCTCCATCTCCCTCATGCCCTGTCTGTGATCCACCCCCGCTTCCAGGTACCCCACCGTGCAGAACTGGCCGTCGGCGCGGTGGTCGCCGTCCTGGCCGCGTCTGTTGATGTACGGGGCGCGATCGGCTTCTCCTCCTTCGGGGTCCTGGTCTACTACGCCATCGCCAACGTGGCGGCGTGGACGCTCGCCCCTGACGAAGGACGGCCGCCCCGACTCGTGCCCGTCGTCGGTCTCGCGGGCTGTGCGGCTCTCGCTTTCGCCCTGCCCGTGACCACCGTGATCTCCGGCGCAGCCGTCCTCGCTCTCGGGGCTGCCGCCTACGGTGTGCGGAGGGTCAGGACATGACCAGTCGATCGCGACACCGCCCCTGCTGATGCGCCCGTCTACAGGTGGCCGGACCGAGGCTGTGTCCTTTCCCTGGACAGGAAAAACGCGAGGGCAGGGAACCCGCCGGGTCGCGCGGCCAGCCGCCGTCAGCGGGGGATCATCGGCGTGGGCGTCGTCGTGTGCAGGCCAACCGAACGGGGGCGATTGACCTGCACGGCTGGACGTCGGCGGGGGCCTGTGCGCTCTGTCGGGTCCGGGCTCACAGGCGGGTCACGGATTCGCCCTCAGGTGCGTCGTACCGTGCTGGTCCGCGAGCTCGTTTTGGGGTCTGCCAGCGGGACCGTAATGGTCAGGACGCCGTCCTTGTATTCCGCGGTTGTCTCGTCTCCCTGCGCTCCGGCCGGCAGCCGGACCGAGCGGGCGAAGGTTCCGTAGCGGAACTCGGTGTGATGCTTGTCGGCCGTCTCCGTCTTCCGTTCGGCGCGGATGGCCAACACGCCCTCGGTCACGGTGAGTTCGACTTCGTGATCGGGGGCGATGCCGGGGAGTTCGGCGCGCAGTGTGTACGCCCCTTCCGCCACGGACTCCTCGATGCGGATGTTGTGGATCCCGGGGACACCTGGCAGGCCCGCCTCGACCCAGCTGAACAGGTCGGGGAACTGTGGGGGCCAGCCGGGCAGCCGTTCCATCACCTGTGGCACGGCGCTCCAGGAGATCGGTCAGGGTCGGTGAGGTGTCGTAGACCCACATGCCGCCGGACAGGACGATGCGCAGAGCGAGTGGCCTGGAGTGCTCGTCGCCGGCAGCGGATTCCAGCGCTTGTGCCGCCTCGCCTTCGTAGCTGACGGTGTCGGCCAGGCCGAGCAGGCTCGCGGCGGCGTCGAAGAGGCGGCCGGCGCTGGAGGCGCGCGGAGTGTTGATGCCGCGGCGCACCATGGTGCGGACGGTGGACACTTCGGCCGGATCGAGCCGTTCGACGAAGTCGTCGGTCAGCCACCGGTACGGGCGGGGCGAGCCCAGTGACTCGGCACGGTGCAGGTAGCCCAGGGCCATCGGGGTGCGCAGTCCGTGTTCGGCGGCGCAGGTGGCGAGGTGGGCGTGATGGTGCTGGACCGGGACGCAGGGGAGGGGCTGGGACCGGGTCCACTGGGTGGAGAGGTAGCCGGGGTGCAGATCGTGTGCGACGGCCTGCGGCTCCAGGCCGGTGAGGTGTTTGAGGTCGTGGTACGCCTGGGCGAAGGC
>NZ_LGDD01000311.1 GCF_001279695.1 Streptomyces sp. WM6378 | reverse complement strand
GAATCGCTCCACTTGTGTGGGGGCGGGTTCCCTTGCGGGGGTGGGTTGTTGGGGGCGTTGTGCCTGAGAGGCGGTGAGCGGCTGCTCGGGGCCGGGGGCCAGGGGCTGCGCGGGGTTGGGGGCAGTGACTGGGGTTCCGGCTGGCGGGGTTCGTTGTGCCCACCCTTCCCCAAGGTCTCGGCTTCGCTCGACCAGGGGAGACCCCGATCGCCCTGCGGAACGACTGCCCACAACGGGGGACGGAACGGTGGAACGGTTGCCTGCGGCGTGAGGTGACGAAGGCTCCTGGGCGAGCTCAGCCTTCGCTCTCGCCCTAACCGCTCGCCACCGCGTGAACGTCCCCAGTGCGAAGATCGTCAGGACGAGCAGGATCATCAGCTCGCCGATCAGTAGGCCCCAGAACAGACCGTAGCCCGAGAGGGAGTTCGGGGGAGTGTCCGGCCAGGCCGATGGCAGGTCGTGGGGGGCCGTTACCAGGGAACGCAGGGCCATCGGGCTGTGAGTGAACGATACGGCGGGGGGCCAGGCCCCGTGGGTGAAGAGGCCCCCCAGGCCGGTGGCCGTCCATACCAGGACCGTCAGGCCCAGGAGGAAGGCCAGCAGGCCCACCAGGAGTCCGTCCGGGATGCCGCGCTGGTCGCCTCTCGGGGTGCCGGTTCCGTTCACTTCAGGCCACCGTGGACTCGGGCGAGTCTGCCGCCGAGGACATTTGCTGTTCCACCAGCGCTGCTCGGCGTTCTGTTTCCGATTCGAGTTGGGAGTCCAGCTCCGAGGCCAGGATGTCGTCGGTCGCGGCCGATTCCGTCATGGCCCGGTCGGTGAAGACCAGGGGGCGTTCGCGTTCTGTGATCAGGTGCTTCACGACTTGGACGTTGCCGTTCACGTCCCATACCGCGATGCCTGGGGTGAGGGTGGGGATGATCTCCACGGCCCAGCGGGGCAGGCCGAGCACCCGGCCCGTCGCCCTTGCCTCGTCCGCCTTCTGCGCGTAGATGGTGCGGGTCGAGGCCATCTTCAGGATCGCTGCCGCCTCCCTCGCCGCCGCTCCGTCCACCACGTCGCTCAGGTGGTGGACCACCGCTACGAACGACAGGCCCAGGCGCCGGCCGAACTTCAGCAGGCGCTGGAAGAGCTGGGCCACGAACGGGCTGTTGATGATGTGCCAGGCCTCCTCGACCAGGAAGATGCGCTTCTTCCGGTCCGGGCGGATCCAGGTGTGCTCCAGCCACACGCCGACGATCGCCATCAGGATCGGCATCGCGATCGAATTTCGATCGATGTGGGACAAGTCGAAGACGATCAGCGGGGCGTCCAGGTCGATCCCCACCGTGGTCGGGCCGTCGAACATGCCGCGCAGGTCGCCGTCCACCAGGCGGTCCAACACCAACGCGACGTCCAGGCCCCAGGCGCGTACGTCGTCTATGTCGACGTTCATCGCCTCGGCCGATTCGGCCTCGGGGTGGCGGAGTTGCTCGACGATGTCGGTCAGGACCGGTTGGCGGTCCGTGATCGTGGTGTTGACGTACGCGTGTGCCACCTTGAGAGCGAAACCCGATCGTTCGTCCAGGCCGTGTCCCATCGCAACTTCGATGATCGTTCGAAGGAGCGCGAGCTGGCCCGTCGTCGTGATCGCCGGGTCCAGGGGGTTGAGCCGGATGCCGCCGTCCATCGCGGTCATCGGGTCGAGCCGGATGGGAGTTATCCCCAGCTCGCGCGCGATGAGGTTCCACTCGCCGACTCCGTCCTCGCCCTGTGCGTCGAGCACGACGACCTGCCGGTCGCGGAACCTCAACTGCCGCAGCACATACGTCTTCTCAAGCGCCGACTTGCCGTTGCCGGACTCGCCGAGTACCAGCCAGTGCGGGGCCGGCAGCTGCTGTCCGTACAGCTGGAAGGGGTCGTAGATGTAGCCCTTGCCGCTGTACACCTCTCGCCCGATGATCACGCCCGAGTCGCCGAGGCCGGGAGCCGCCGTCGGCAGGTAGACGGCCTGGGCCTGGCCCGTGGAGGTGCGGACGGGCAGCCGGGTGGTCTCCACCTTGCCGAAAAGCAGGGCGGTGAAGGCGTCGGTGACGAGAGACAGCGGATCTCGCATGGCGGGTACTGCCTCTCAACTAGCGGCGGATGCCGGTCGCGAACGGCAAGGTGTTGACGAAGGCCCGGTGGTGCTCGCGGTCGCACCACTCCAGCTTCAGGTACGACTTGCCGGCGGAGGCTCTGATGGTCCGCTTGTCGCGGGCCAGCGCCTCCGGTGAACGCGAGGACACCGTGATGTAGCCGACCAGGTTGACGCCCGCGGCGCCGCTCGCGAGGTCTTCGCCGCGCTGGTCGAGGCGGCCGTGGGCGGCGATGTCGCGGGGGTCGACGGTGCGGTTCATCTTGGCCGCGCGGGACGCCTCCGCCTCGTCGTTGGTCTTTTCCGTGAGCATTCGCTCAATCGCAACTTCGGTCGGTTCGAGGTCCATGCAGACGGCGACCGTACGGATGACGTCCGGGGTGTGGACGAGCAGCGGGGCAAGGAAGTTGACGCCGACCGGGGTCATCGGCCACTCCTTCACCCACGCGGTGGCGTGGCACCAGGGCGCCCTGGTCGAGGACTCGCGGGTCTTGGCCTGGAGGTACGTCGGCTCCACGGCGTCCAGCTCGGCCGGCCAGGCGTTGCGCTTGGTCATGGCCTGGATGTGGTCGATGGGGTGGTCCGGGTCGTACATGGAGTGCACGAGCGAGGCGAGCCGGCTCTGGCCGAGCGGCTGGCGCACCCGGATGTCGGCCTCCGCCAACCGGGCGCAGATGTCGGTCAGTTCACGCGCCATGACGACCGCGAGCCCCGCGTCCCGGTCGAGCTTGCGGCCGTGCGGGTTCGCGGCGCGGGCCATCGCGTGGGCCTCGGCGGCGAGCTCGCGGCTGTACTGCATGCAGGCCACGAGGTATGCACGGTGCTGCTCGCTGGAGGTGGACACCATCGACTGGAGCTGTTCGTACGACTCCTTCAGCCAGTCCGGGGACTTCGTGTCGCCGCGCTGGGCTACGTCCTTGGCGTGCGCGTCGGGGTCGGCGGGCAGCGTGCGGGCCAGCATCTGAAGCCGCGTCACAAAGCCGTCGCCGTTGGCGACATGCTTGAGCAGCGTGCCGAAGCGGTCGACCAGGGCCTCTTGGTCCTCGCTGTCGCGCAGCCCGACGCCGGGGCCCTCGATCTCGATGGCGGCGGTGACGGTGCGCCGGTCCGCGTGCAGCAGGACCGCGATCTCGTCGGGGCCGAAGGGGGCGGCGAGCCAGCTGATGTGACCGATGCCGGGCGGCGGCCCGACCTCGACCTCGCGCCCGTCGAGGCCCACGCCCGCCTCGGCCGAGCCGGAACGGTAGGTGGTGCCGCGCCGGAGCGAGCGCTTGTAACTGCGGTTGATTTCAAACCACTTGTAGAACGTGCGGTGCTTGTACGGGAGGTACACCGCGGCGAGCGCCAGGAACGGGAAGCCCATCAGGAGCACGATCCGCAGGGACAGGACGGGGACGAGCAGTCCGCACATCATGCCGAGGAAGGCGCCGCCGATGATCAGCACGATCTCGCCGGTCTCGCGGTTCTTGCCGACGACGGCCGACGGCCGGGCGCGGCCGATCAGATACGTACGGCGGGGCGTGACCGGTTGGGACTGGGTCGTCAACGCCCTCCACCTCCAGTGTTCTTGTTACCTGTGCCGCCGGTGTTGTGGCGGTGGGAGTGCGGTGTGCCGGACGTCGGCGCGGAGCCGCTGCGCGGCGGAGGTGCGGCGGAAGGGACAGTTCCGCCGCCGACCCCGCCGCCGGAGCCCCGGCTGCTGTGGGCGGCCACGCCACCGGACATGGGGTTGGCGGGGCGGGCCTGGGCGGCGCCGCCCCCCTGGTTGCCCCGGCCGCTGTGGGTCTTGATGCCCTGCGAGACCAGTGCGGCGGGCGAGGAGATGAGGGCGGCGGCCTGGGAGCCGTCGGTGGCCTGCTTACGGTTCGTACGGGCCGAGGCGATCTCGTCGCCGAAGCCGGGTACGAAGCGGTAGATCATCGCCGAGGCGAAGATCGCGAGCAAGATGATCGCCAGGCCCGAGACGACGGCCGAGAACGAGTCGGGGCCCTTGCCGGAGGAGAGCGCTCCGGCCAGGCCGAGCACGATCACGATGACCGGTTTCACCATGATCACGGCGATCATGATGCCCGCCCAGCGGCGCACGTGGCCCCACATGTTCTTGTCGACGAGCCCCGCGTACACGACGGTGCCGAGCAGCGCGCCGACGTACAACAGGGCGGCGCGGATGACCAGTTCGAGGAACAGCACGCCCGCGGCGAGGATCGAGACCAGGGCGACGACGATCAGCATGATCGGGCCGCCGCCGATGTCCGTGCCCTTCTTGAGCGCGGCCGAGAACGACCCGAAGAACACGTCCGACTGGTTGCCGGTCGCGTTCGCGATGGCCTCGGTCACGGCGTCCGTCGCCGATACGACGGTGTAGAGGATCAGCGGGGTGAACGCGGAGGCCAGCACGGTCAGCCACAGGAAGCCGACGGCTTCCGAGATCGCCGTCGACAGCGGCACCCCACGGATCGCGCGCTTGGCCACGGCCAGGAGCCACAGGACGAGGGTGAGGAAGGTGGCGGCGGCGAAGACGACGGCGTACTGGGTGCGGAAGCTGTCGTTGGTGAAGTCCACGGTTGCGGTGGACTTCACCGCGTCGGAGAGCTTGCCCACGATCCAGGCGGCTGCGTCGGCACAGCCCTTGGCCAGGGAGGTGAGGGGGTCGGCGGCTTGGTTGGGGTCGGTTACGGGTGCGCTGCCCTTGCTGGAGCCGGATTCGCAGTAGTCCCTGGCGGGGCCGCGGATGAGGTCGCACGCGTTGTTGCTCGGGCTGGGACTGGGGCTCGGGCTGCCGCCCGACGCCCCGCTCGGAGTCGGCGTGGGGGAGGGCGCGGCATACGCTCTGCTCGCGAGCAGGATGGCCGCCGTCTGGACGGCCGTGAACGCGGCAGTGACGGAGAAGGCGCGGCGGGGCGGCTTACCGGGCATACGTGAACCCTCCGAACTGCTCCACGGCGTCGGTCATGTCCTTGGCCGGAGCGGCGGCCTGGTCACGGCCGACGGGTGCCGGACCGTCCTTCTGCGTGAAGTCGGCGATCTTCCAGTCCCCGCCGGTCCACTTGAGCTGGAACGTGTTCGTGAACCAGCTCTCGGACACCGGATTCTTGGAGCCCTCGCCCGCCAGCCCGAACAGCGCCGAGTACCAGACCGACACGGTCGCGGTGGCACCGTCGAACTTGTCGGCCTTGGCGCCGACCGGGTTGGTCCGGGAGATGAACGTCTGCCCAGCGGGCGCCGTTCCGTCCGGGTTGAGGCCGATGCGGGTCAGGAAATCCTTCCCGGAGTACACCTTGTCGAGGTCGCCCTGCCGGGCCGTTGCGACGTCGGGGGCGTACACCGTGTTCACGATCTCGTGTCGGCGGCTGGTGCTGAACATCCCGTCGGAACCGAGCGCCACCGCATAGTTGGCCGCAGCCGACTGCGCCCCCTGCTCGGTCTGCGGGAAGCCGGACGCGATTCCGGCCTGCTTGCCGGCCACCGGCTTCGTGCCCGTCGCCGCCGTCGACTGCGGGTCCGGCTTCTTCGCGTTCTGGTTGTCCGAGGTCGAACCGGAATCGCCGCCCCGGTTCGCGAAGGCGATCGCGGCCACCAGCAGGACCACTACGCCCACCACCATCACCAGCGAGCGGGTGTTGCGCGGGGGGCGGCGGGCGCCGCCGTAGATGTCGCCGGTGCCTTCGGGCAGGCGGGTGCGGGTCTGGCGGGTGCCGCCGAGCGTGCTGAAGCGGTCGCCGGCGGGGCCGGGATCGCCTCCGCCGTGGCCCGGCTCGTCGTCGAAACTCATGCCTGCGCCCCCTCGACCGTGTGCGGTTCCGCGTAGTACGACGGTAGCCGTGCTGGTTCCCGCGCGGGCGCGGTGTGGTGACTCGACATCAGGGAGACGCAACCTCTGCCGGTGGGCACGACGGACGGGTGGTGTGAGGGGGGACGGAGAAGGGAACGGTTGGCTGACGCGGGGTCAGACGGCCATCCCGTACACGATGGTGAAGAGCGTGCCCAGTGAGCCGATGATGAAGACTCCGGTCAGGCCGGCCACGATCAGGCCCTTGCCCTGTTCGGCGCTGAAGGTGTCGCGCAGCGCCGTCGCCCCGATCCTCTGTTTGGCCGCGCCCCAGACCGCGATGCCGAGGCAGAGGAGGATGGCGACCGCCATCACCACCTCCACCATGATGCGGGCCTCGTTGCCGAGCGTCCCGAACGGCCCCCAGTTGGGGGCGATTCCGCCGATGATGGTGGTGATGTCGCCTTTTCCGGCTGCCAGGTACATGTAACTCACCGCCCCTGTCGGGTAGTTCGAAGCCCCTGCCCCACGGCATGGGTCAGGTTCTATCTTCGCTGATGAAACCGCCGGAGTAGGACGCCTTGGCGCCTCTCTTTGCGCGACCCTGCACGGCAATGCCGGTCGCACCGCCCTGACCTGCGGTGAACCGGGTGTATGCGAAAACGCGTATGGTCACTCTGTGTATCACGCGGCGTGACTCCGGGCAATTGTTGTCGTTGTTGCACCCTTGGGCCGGTTGTCTTGTCGGCGTGCGTCAGGCGTGCGTCAGGCGTGCGTCAGCGGGCGTCGGCGCAGGTGCGCGGGCGACGGGCCGGTTCATAGAAACTTCTCAGAAAAGCTTCATGGTCGTTCTCAGCCGGGTCCGAGAGGGTCACAGTGTTCGCAGTCCGCAAGCAGGCCCGCCGACCACCAGGAGACGCACCGTATGAAGCGCACTGGCATCTCCGGGATGAAGTTCGCGACCACCACGCGCGGAAGGTTCGGCGCGCTGTCGGCCGTGGCGGTGCTCCTGGTCATACCGATGTACGGGGACCATGACGCCGGGGCCAAGAACCTGACCTCGACAGCGCCGGCCACGGCGGCCAACGCCCGTGTGGGCGCCCTGTTCAACGGGGACCTCGACGGGGGCCACTACTGCACCGCGTCGGTCGTGCACAGCTCGGGCCGTGATCTCATCGTCACCGCCGCGCACTGCCTGCCCGCGGACCAATCGGAGGGCGGCAAGGCGGTGTTCGTGCCGGCCTATCGGGACGGCTCGGCGCCGTACGGGACTTGGCCGGTGCAGTCGGTGTACGCCGACGACAGCTGGAACGAGGACGGCGACCAGGACAGCGACGTCGCCTTCGCGGTGCTCGGGCCCGGCTCCGACGGCGGCAAGAAGGTCGAGGACGCGGTGGGCGCCGCCCCGCTGTTCGCCGGCCGCGCGACCGGCGAGGCCGTGACCATCACCGGATACCCGGGCGACACCGAGGTCCCGCAGGTCTGCACGAACACGTCCGTCGCGTACGGCGACACCCAGCAGCGCATCGACTGCCCCGCCTTCCCCGGCGGCACCAGCGGCAGCCCGTGGGTCGTCGAGGGCGGGGCGATCGCGGGGGTGATCGGCGGGTACGAGTTCGGCGGGGACGACCCCGACGTCTCGTACAGCATCGTCTTCGGGCAGCACACCAAGTCGCTGTACAAGCTCGCGGAGGCGGCCGGCGACCCCAAGCCCGCGGCGCCGGCCTCGACGGCCATCGACCCCCAACCGGCCGCTGCCAGCGAGCCGTTGACGGCACCTCAGGCAGCGAACCAGCCCATCACGTGCGCCTGCATACTTCCCTGATCCACGGACCGCGCCGGCTTCGCCTGTTCGGGATTCCGCGCGAAATGGGCGGTGAACGTGCCACTCATGGGGGAGGGTTGGGGGGTGCGCAAAGTCTGGGTGGTCGGTGGGATCGGGTTCGGGGTGTGCCTGAGCTTCCTTGCGCTGCTCGTCGTGGGCACGTACTCGGCGGCCGCGGGGCTTGCTTCGAGCGGGGCCGGGGCGGTCGGGCTGGCCAAAGGGGCTGTTCCGGCCATGTATTCGCCGCTCGTGCAGAAGTGGGGCAATCTCTGCCCCGCCCTCAACCCCGCGATGCTCGCCGCCCAGCTCTACCAGGAGAGCGGCTGGGACCCCAACGCCAAGAGCCCGGCCAATGCCCTGGGGATCGCGCAGTTCATCCCCGGCACCTGGGCCACGCACGGCATCGACGCGAACGGGGACGGGAAGGCCGACATCTGGGACCCGGCCGACGCCATCCCCTCGGCAGCCTCGTACGACTGTGAACTGTCCAAAGACGTCAAGAGCGTGCCGGGCGATCAGAGCAGCAACATGCTCGCCGCCTACAACGCCGGCGCGTACGCCGTCATCAAGTACGGGGGCGTTCCGCCGTACAGCGAAACCCAGGGCTACGTGAAGACGATCCGCTCCCTTGAGAAGAGCTTCGCCGCCCCCGTCGGCCGGGTGCAGCCCTCGCAGCAGGCGGCCGGGGCCATTTACTACGCGCAGCAGAAGCTCGGGACGCCCTACCTCTGGGGCGGGGAGGGGACGCCCGAACAAGGGGGGCGGTTCGACTGCTCGGGGCTCACGCAGGCCGCGTACGAGAGCGTCGGGATCACGCTGCCGCGCGTCGCCAACGACCAGTACAACGCCGGCCCGCACCCCGCCCGGAACGAACTGCTCCCCGGGGACCTGGTGTTCTTCTCGACCGACCTCAGCAATTCGCGGGCCATCCACCACGTCGGGCTGTACGTGGGCGGCGGGTACATGATCAACGCCCCTTACACCGGCGCCGTCATCCGCTTCGACAAGATCGACGCGCCCGACTACTTCGGCGCGACCCGGGTCACCAAGGACGGTGCGGCCGCCCTGCCCAGCTTCAAACCGGGGGCTTGAACAAGCTCCCCCGATGGCTGGAACTCTCCGTGAAGCCAAGGCCCTGAGCTGCGACGATGAGTCACTCTTCGATAACGTCGGCGTGATCATTCAGTGGAGAGTGGAACGTGATGGGCGCTGAGGGCGTTCCCTGGACAGTGACTGATGTACGTACTGACCACGGGGGTTGGTAGCAGGACGGAACAAGGCAAGGGGCCGCAGCATGGCTGGACTCGCATTCGACGGCGCGAATCCCGATGTCAGCCTGCTCTACGACATCAACGGACTCGCCAAGGACGCCCCGTCCTGGCTCGATCGCGCGATGGCGTTCGTCGGGGAGTACGGGATCCTGCTCGGCCTCGTGCTCGTCGTGCTGTGGTGCTGGTGGAGCGTGCGGCGCGGGGAGGACCGGCAGTCGGCGGTCGCGTCCGTGGCCGGGATCGTGTGGGCGCCGCTGGCCGCCGGGATCGCCGTCCTGGTCAACATCCCCATTCGTGGCTTCGTGGAACGGCCGAGGCCCTTCCTCGACCACAAGGGCCTCGAAGTCCTCGCCGACGGCAAGACCGACTTCTCGTTCGTCTCCGACCACGCCACCCTCGCCATGGCGCTCGCGGCCGGGCTCTTCGTCGCCAACCGGAAGTTCGGCCTCGTCGCGCTCGGTCTCGCCCTGCTCGAAGGGTTCTGCCGGGTCTACATGGGCGTGCACTACCCGACCGACGTCGTGGGCGGCTTCGCGCTCGGCACCGCCGTCGCGCTGCTGCTCGCCCCGCTCGCCCAGCTGCTGCTCACCCCGGTCGTCGCGGCCGTCGCCCGCTCGCCGCGGCTCGGCCGCCTTGTGCACTCGCGCAAAGCGCTGACGGTGGTTCCGGCGGCGGCCGGCGGCACGGTCGAGTACCCCGGCTCCGAGGAGCGCGACCTCGCCGCTTGACCTGACGCTCCATCAGAGCGCTTGGGGGAAGTCGAACAGCCTGGTCGGGTCGTACTGCTTCTTCAGCTGGGCCAGGCGAGGCGCGGCCGAGCCGTAGTAGGCGGTACGCCAGTCGGCGAGCGCCGGGTCCGGATAGTTCTGGTAGGCCGCGCCCGACGCGTACGGGCGCATCGCGCCGTGGGTGCGGGTCAGCCAGGACTGCTGGGTGGCGCCCGGAGTGCCCGCCTGCCATGAGGCGATGTACTGGGCGAGCACCCGCGAGGTGCGGTGTACGAAGGCGGTGGCGTCCGGGGCGATCCGGTTGACGGCGCCGCCGAGCGCGGTGAGCACGATGGTGCCGCCGCCCCCGCCGTCCGCGGCCGCGATGCGGGTGAACTCCTCGGATCCGGTGAGGAGTTGATGTACTCCCGCCGGTGGGAGCGCCTTGGTGTAGAAGTCGGACTTCGCGGCGTACGTCTCGCGCTGGAGCACACCCTGGGGGTTGCGGCCCGGGGTCTTGCCGGGCATATGGCACTGGGCCTGGCTGAACGTGGAGCAGCCCGCGTACAGCAGCATCGCGTCCTGGAAGCCGGTGCGGTGCAGGGACACCGAGGCGGCGGGGGCGCCCGCGCGGTCGGCGAGGCGGTCGAGCGCGTTCTGGAAGTCGCCGTACGAACCGATCGAGAACGCGGCGATGTTGATGGTCGGGTTGCCGCCGCCGGCCGCGCTCGCCAGGTGCGCGGCGGACCAGATCTCGTCCGCCTGGGCCGGGCCCCACTCCTGCCAGGCCTCGATCAGGCCCTGCGCCTGCCGCCAGGGCCAGGTGAGGAAGGCGGTCACACCCTGCGGGGACGGGTGCGTACGGAAGGTGAATCCGGTGACCACCCCGAAGTTGCCGTTGCCCGCGCCGCGCAGGGCCCAGAACAGATCCGGGTTCTGCTTCGCGCTCGCCGTCAGTTTTCGGCCATCGGCGGTGACGAGGCTGACGGAGGTCAGGTTGTCGCAGGTCAGCCCGTACGCGCGGGCCGTGACGCCGTGGCCGCCGCCGAGGGTGAGGCCCGAGACGGCGACGGTGGGGCACGAGCCGCCGGGGATCGCGCGGCCGCTCTCGGCGAGGTCGGTGTAGACGTCGATCAGCCGCGCGCCCGCGCCGATGGTGCCGTCGGCCGCCACGCCGCTCAGCCGCGACACGTCGATGACGAGGCGGCCCGTGCCCGATGACCACCCGGCGTAGTCGTGGCCCCCGCTGCGGACGGAGATCGGGGTGCGGTGGGCTCGGGCGTAGGCGAGGCATTCCTGTACGTCCGCCTCGTGGGCGACGTAGGCGACCGCGTCGGGCTTCTGGTCGTCGTAGCGGGTGTTGTAGAGCTGGCGGGCCGTCGCGTAATCGGCGTCGTCGGGGCGGACGAGCTTGCCCTGCAGGGAGTGGGCGAGGGCGTTCCAGTCCGCGGGCGCGGATGCCGATGCGGATGCGGAGGGGGTGGTGCTGGGTGGGGGCGGTTTGTGCGTGCCGGTGCCGGTGGTGCAGGCTGCTGCGGTGAGGGCGGTCGGGGTGGCCGCGGCGGCGGTCAGGAGGGTGCGGCGGCGCATTCGGGGCTCCCGGGGGCGTGTGGGGCACTGCGCTTGCTCATTCCCCACCCCGCCCCTTCCCTAGACCCTCCGGGGGTGAATCGTTCTGGCTGCGGCCCGGTGGGGGTTCCCTGGGGCTCCGCCCCAGACCCCGGTCGCGCCTGAAGGGCGCTCGTCCTCAAACTCCCCCAAGGCCTTCAGGGCCAGGGGGACCCCCATGACGGGCTGAAGGTGGGCACATGTCCGTGATCCCCTGACGGGCTGAAGACACCGGTGCTGGCCAGAACCCGCGCTGCTAGGGGCGCGGGGATCTGTGCGACCAGCCACTGACGGCCCGCAGTGGAACGACCGCACAACCGCGGGAGGCAGGTGGGGTGGAGGCAGCGCCTCCGGAGCTGGTCAGGCGCCGGACGGGACGGAGAGGGGCGGGCTGTGGGTCTGGGCGTCCGTCCGGGCTCTGTCGCGGCTTCGGCGGGCCGGGCCCGTCCAGCCGCAGGAGCAGCGGGCGATCGCGAAGCTGCCGCGTTCCGTGATGGTGGTCTGGTGGGGCACCTCACCACCGTACTGCGGGCGTGACGGGGGCCGTACCGGAGTCGTTAGGAGTACGGGCTAGGCCAGTGGGCGTTGGGGGTTTGGCGACGATGGTGGTGCAACGGCACGGAGCCGGGCGAGCGGGTGCGATCGCGGTCGCCGCGCTGGTGGGCGGGGTGATCGCGAGCGCCGCCGGGTGCGGCGCGAGCAGCACGGAAGTCGCGAGCGGGGGCACCGCCGACCCGGCGGCGCTGGTGCGCGGCGCCGCCGACCGCCTTGTGGCGGCGGGGAGTTCGAAGGCCACCACCTCCATGGAGATGGCCACCGGCGGCACCCGGGTCGCGATCCGAGGCCAGGGAACGTACGACTTCCGGCACAGGACCGGGCAGTTGACGGTGGTGCTGCCCAACGACGCCGCGGGGGAGGTCGACCACCAGCCGATTACCGAGCTCCTCGCGCCCGGCGCGCTCTACATGAAGAACCGGGGGGCCGGGGTGCCCGCGAACAAGTGGGTGCGGGTCGACACCGCCGCGCTCGCCGACGGCAACCTCGTCACGGGCGGCGTCACCGACCCGTACACGGCCGCCGAGCTGCTGCGCGGCGCGCAGGGCGTGACGTACGTCGGTGAAGAGGAACTGGCCGGGGTGAAGGTGCGGCACTACCGGGGGAGCGCCGTACTGCCCGCGAGCGTGGCGAAAGGGTTCTCCAAGGGGGCGGTGCCGTTCGACGCGTACCTCGACGAGGCGGGGCGGCTGTGCAAGGTGCGCCAGCAGTTCAGTTACGTCAACCGGGGCCGGCCCGTCGCGGTCGCCTCGACGACGCTGCTGTACGCGTTCGGGGCGGCCGTGAGCGTACGGCTGCCGGACGCGCGGGACATCTTCGACGGGAAGATCCAGCCGTAATCAGCCAGAAATGGCCCCCTCAGGTGGGCCTGTGATGGCGGAAATGGTCCGTCCGTGCCATGCGCGGTCCGTGTCCCTCTCCCTACGCTAGGAAGCCGACGATGGCGAGAAGAGCGGGAAGAGGTCGAGGAAGAGGTGATGTGCGTGGCTTCGCTTCGCGGTGCGACCGTCCAGGACCACGTGGCCCTCGTCGAGATCGAGCTGTGCGGTGAACTGATGATCGCGGCGTCCGCCGCGGAGGGGGACCGGCTCAGCCCGGACCTCATCGACGAGGTGCTGAACGTGGGGCAGCCCGGACCGGCCGGGCAGCCGCCGGAACGTAACTCTCGGGGTTAGGTCCTACCGGTCCCTGCTGGGGGCGCCGGTCCCTACGGGGGCAGAGGGCGCGGCCGGTCCGGGCCCGCCGCGCCCCGTTCGTACGGGTGCCTGCTTGCGTCACGTACGGCCGCGTCCTCGCGTCACGTGCGCATCATGCGGGCGATGGCCTTGGTGGCTTCCTCGACCTTGGCGTCGATCTCGTCGCCGCCCTTCACCGCCGCGTCCGCCACGCAGTGCCGCAGGTGCTCCTCCAGGAGCTGGAGGGCGAAGGACTGCAGGGCCTTGGTGGACGCGGAGACCTGGGTGAGTATGTCGATGCAGTAGACGTCCTCGTCGACCATCCGCTGCAGACCGCGGATCTGGCCCTCGATCCGGCGCAGCCGCTTGAGGTGCTCGTCCTTCTGCTTGTGGTAGCCGTGCACGCCGTGGTCGTGATCGGTCACAGGGGTCTCGACCGGGGGGCCGGCTGCCTCGGTGGTCGTCATCGCGTCCTCCCGTTGTCTGCCATGTGCCTGGTGGCCTGCCGTGTGCGGCAAGGGGTTCGATACCCCTCATGGGTATATGGTAACGAATTTCCGGATCCCCGGCGGGGGCCCGTGCTGATCACTGTGCCTGATGGGCGACACTGAAGAACGCCGGTTAGCCGTGGCCGGATGATGCGCCTAGCATCAGCCTGACCGAATCCCAAGCACTCCGAGGACCCCACGTGCGCTTTCGTCTGACCCCCAGGGAGACGAGCTTCTACGACATGTTCTCCGCATCCGCGGACAACATCGTCACGGGCTCGAAGCTCCTCATGGAACTGCTCGGAGCGGACTCCGCGTCCCGGGCCGAGATCGCGGAGCGCATGCGGGCAGCGGAGCACGCGGGGGACGATGCCACCCACGCGATCTTCCACCAGCTGAACTCCTCCTTCATCACGCCGTTCGACCGCGAGGACATCTACAACCTCGCCTCGTGCCTCGACGACATCATGGACTTCATGGAGGAGGCCGTCGACCTGGTCGTCCTCTACAACGTGGAGGAACTGCCCAAGGGCGTCGAGCAGCAGATCGAGGTGCTCAACCGGGCGGCCGTGCTGACCGCCGAGGCGATGCCGAACCTGCGGACGATGTCCAATCTGACCGAGTACTGGATCGAGGTCAACCGTCTGGAGAACCAGGCCGACCAGATCCACCGCAAGCTGCTCGCCCACCTCTTCAACGGCAAGTACGACGCCATCGAGGTGCTGAAGCTCAAGCAGATCGTGGACGTACTCGAAGAGGCGGCGGACGCGTTCGAGCACGTGGCGAACACGGTGGAGACCATCGCCGTCAAGGAGTCCTGACCTCCGTGGACACCTTTGCGTTGATCGTGACCATCGGGGTCGCGCTCGGATTCACGTATACGAACGGCTTTCACGACTCGGCGAACGCCATCGCCACGTCGGTGTCCACGCGGGCACTGACGCCGCGGGCCGCGCTCGCCATGGCTGCCGTCATGAACCTCGCCGGTGCCTTCCTCGGCAGCGGCGTCGCCAAGACCGTGAGCGAGGGGCTCATCTCCACGCCCGAGGGCAACAAGGGGATGGGGATCCTGTTCGCGGCGCTGGTCGGCGCGATCATCTGGAACCTGGTCACCTGGTACTTCGGGCTGCCCTCGTCCTCCTCGCACGCGCTGTTCGGCGGCATGGTCGGGGCGGCGCTCGCGGGCGGCATCACGGTGTACTGGTCCGGGGTGCTCGACAAGATCGTCATCCCGATGTTCGTCTCGCCGGTGGTCGGTCTGATCGTCGGCTACCTCGTGATGTGCGCGATCCTGTGGATGTTCCGCAAGGCCAATCCGCACAAGGCCAAGCGCGGGTTCCGCATCGCGCAGACCGTCTCGGCGGCCGGCATGGCGCTCGGCCACGGCCTCCAGGACGCGCAGAAGACCATGGGCATCGTGGTGATGGCGCTGACCATCGCCAACGTTCAGTCCGCGGGTGACGAGATCCCGATCTGGGTCAAGATCGCGTGCGCGGCGATGCTGTCGCTCGGTACGTACGCGGGTGGCTGGCGGATCATGCGGACGCTGGGGCGGAAGATCATCGAGCTCGATCCGCCGCAGGGGTTCGCCGCGGAGGCGACGGGTGCCTCGATCATGTTCGGGTCCTCCTTCCTGTTCCAGGCGCCCATCTCCACGACGCACGTGATCACCTCGGCGATTATGGGTGTGGGGGCGACGAAGCGGGTCAACGCGGTGCGGTGGGGGGTCGCGAAGAACATCATCCTGGGGTGGTTCATCACGATGCCGGCCGCGGCGGGGGTCGCTGCGCTGAGCTATCTGGTGGTGCGGCTCTTCTTCGGGTAGGCCCCGGTGGGGCGGGGCGGGCTCCTTGGGGCTGCGCCCCAGACCCCGGGGCGTTTGCCCACCCGCCCGCCCGTTGCTCGGGGTTGAATGGCTCGGGCCTCCTGGGGCTCCGCCCCAGACCCCCGCGGGGACTTCGTCCCCTGCCCTCCTCTCGGGGGCTCCGCCCCCGGATCCCCCGCTCGGTTTTCGGCCCCGGGTCGTGTGTGGCTGGTCGCGCAGTTCCCCGCGCCCCTAGCAGGGTTGATGCTGGCCCGCATCGAGCATTTCAGCCTGTCATCGGGGTCCCCCTGAGGCCTTGGGGGAGTTTGAGGACGAGCGCCCTTCAGGCGCGAGCGGGGTCTGGGGCGGAGCCCCAGGAAACCCGGCTTCAGCCCTTTCCCACCCCCCCGGCGGGTTTCGGAGAGGGGTGGGGTGGGGCGTCTCCGGGGTCTGGGGCGGAGCCCCAGGGGGCTGCGCGGGGGCACACGTAAATGGGCCCGCCCCGGGTGTACCGGGGCGGGCCCTTCGTCTTGCGGTGGCACCGCCATGCAGCACCGCAGACGTTCTGGGGCGGGCCTAGCCGAAGCGGCCCGAGATGTAGTCCTCCGTGGCCTGCACGGACGGGTTGGAGAAGATCCGCTCCGTCTCGTCGATCTCGATCAGCTTGCCCGGCTGACCGACCGCCGCGAGGTTGAAGAACGCCGTACGGTCCGAGACCCGCGCCGCCTGCTGCATGTTGTGCGTCACGATCACGATCGTGAAGCGCTCCTTCAGCTCCCCGATCAGGTCCTCGATGGCGAGGGTGGAGATCGGGTCGAGGGCCGAGCAGGGCTCGTCCATCAGGAGGACGTCCGGCTCCACCGCGATCGCCCGCGCGATGCACAGGCGCTGCTGCTGGCCGCCGGAGAGCCCCGAACCGGGCTTGTTCAGGCGGTCCTTGACCTCGTTCCAGAGGTTCGCGCCCTTGAGGGACTTCTCGACGACGTCCGACAGCTCGCTCTTCTTGAACTTGCCGTTCAGGCGCAGCCCCGCCGCCACGTTGTCGAAGATCGACATCGTCGGGAACGGGTTCGGGCGCTGGAACACCATGCCGACCGTGCGGCGCACCGCCACCGGGTCGACCCCGGAGCCGTACAGGTTCTCGTCGTCAAGGAGGACCTTGCCCTCGACGCGGCCGCCGGGGGTCACCTCGTGCATGCGGTTCAGGGTGCGCAGGAACGTGGACTTGCCGCAGCCGGACGGGCCGATGAACGCCGTCACCGAGCGCGGCTCGACCGTCATCGAGATGTCGTCGATCGCCTTGTGGGCGCCGTAGTAGGCGGAGAGGCCCGATACGTCGATTCGCTTGGCCATAACAATCACTGCTTCTTTCGAGCGTGCGAAAAGGGTCGCTGAGGTGGCCGCCGTCAGCGACCGGTCTTCGGGGCCTTCCAGCGGGCGATGCCGCGGGCCACCAGGTTGAGGATCATGACGAAGGCGATCAGGACCAGGGCGGCCGCCCACGCGCGGTCGTACGACGCGTCGCTGCCGACCCGGTACTGCTCCCAGATGTAGAAGGGGAGCGAGGACTGAGCACCCTCGAAGGGGTTCGTGTTGATCAGCTGGTTGCCGAAGACGAGCAGCATGATCGGAGCGGTCTCGCCGGCGATGCGGGCGACCGCGAGCATGAAGCCCGTGGTGATGCCGCCGATCGCGGTCGGGATGACCACCTTCAGGATGGTGCGCCACTTCGGCACGCCGAGGGCGAGCGAGGCCTCGCGCAGCTCGTTCGGGACGAGCTTGAGCATCTCCTCGGTGGAGCGGACCACGACCGGCATCATCAGGATCGAGAGTGCGAGCGAGCCCATGAAGCCCGAGGGCTGCAGGTCGAACATCAGCATCAGGGTCAGGATGAACAGGCCCGCGACGATGGACGGGATGCCCGTCATGACGTCGACGAAGAAGGTGACGGCCTTGGCGAGCGCGCCCTTGCCGTACTCCACCAGGTAGACCGCGGTCAGCAGGCCGAGCGGCGCGGAGATCAGGGTGGCGATGCCGATCTGCTCCAGGGTGCCGATCAGCGCGTGGTAGATGCCGCCGCCCTGCTCGAAGGCGGGGACGCCGGCCATCGAGTGGGTCAGGAAGTATCCGTTGAGGACCTTGGTGCCGCGGCTGATCGTCGTCCACAGGAGGGAGAACAGCGGGATCACGGCGAGGACGAAGCAGACCCAGACCAGGGAGGTCGCCACCCGGTCCTTGGCCTGCCGCTTGTTCTCGACGGCCGTGGTGACCACGTACGAGATGAGGATGAAGAGCAGGGCCGCGATCAGGCCCCACTGGACCTTGCTTTGCAGGTCGAAGGCGAGGCCGATGCCCACGGCGAGCGCGATCGCGACGACCGCGAAGCCGGCGCCGGCCCAGCGGGGCAGGGAGCGGTGGCTGAGGCTGCCCTTGCCGGGGGCCGGGGTGGCCGGGGCTTCCTGAACGGCTACGTGGCTCATGCGGGGCTCCCTTCGGGGGCTCGTCCTGCGGGGTGGAGGTCTCGGCGGGGCCGGCCCCGGTGGGCTGCGGCCGGGGGGCCGGGGGTTGTCCCCCGGGAAGACACCGGGCTCATGCGTTGGCCCCCGAGTACTCCTTGCGGCGGGCGATGATCATGCGGGCGCCGCCGTTGACCAGCAGGGTGAGGACGAAGAGGACCAGGCCGGAGGCGATCAGGGCGTCGCGGCCGAGCTGGTTGGCCTCGTCGAACTTCGCGGCGATGTTCTGCGCGAAGGTGCCGCCGCCGGGGTCGAGGACGTGCAGCGACAGGACGTAGCTCGGGGAGAGGACCGTGGCGACGGCCATCGTCTCGCCGAGCGCGCGGCCCAGGCCCAGCATCGAGGCGGAGATCACGCCCGAGCGGCCGAACGGCAGCACCGAGAGGCGGATGACTTCCCAGCGGGTCGCGCCGAGGGCCAGGGCGGCCTCCTCGTTCATGCGCGGGACCTGGAGGAAGACCTCGCGGCTGACGCTGGTCACGATCGGCAGGATCATGATCGCGAGCAGGATGCCGACGGTGAAGATGGAGCGGGCGACGCCGACCTGGGTCTTCTCGAAGACGACGGTCCAGCCCAGGTACGTGTCGAGCCAGTCGTTGAGGCCGCCGAGGTAGGGCACCAGGAACAGGGCGCCCCAGATGCCGTAGACGATCGACGGCACGGCGGCGAGCAGATCGACGACGTACGCGAGGGGGGCGGCCAGCTTGCGCGGCGCGTAGTGCGAGATGAACAGGGCGATGCCGACGGCGACCGGGACCGCGATGGCCATCGCGATGACGGAGCTGACGACGGTGCCGAAGAGCAGGACCGCGATGCCGAACGCCGGCGGGCTGCCGGCCGGGTTCCAGTCGAAGGTGGTCAGGAAGTTGCCCTGGTCCTTCGAGATCGCGATGCCGGCCCGGATGCTCAGGAAGATGGCGATGGCCGCCATGACGACGAGCAGGAAGATGCCCGAGCCCCGGGAGAGCCCGAGGAAGATCTTGTCGCCCGCGCGGCCGGTGGACTGCTTGCGGCGTGCTGCCGGGGCGGGAGCGGGTGGCGGAGGGGTGTCCGTTGCTATGGAAGAAGCCATGGTCTTTCCGGTCTGTGGGCGGGGACCGACGGGGTCCCCTGGCGGCGGTGCACCGGATGGTGTGCGGCGGGGGCCGGATCGGGGCCCCGCCCCACGCGAGCCGCCGGGTCTTCGGCCCGGCGGCTCAACTGTCCTGCTACGAGAGGGAGTTGATGGTCTCGATGACCTTGGCGTTGATCTCGGACGGGATCGGCGCGTAGCTGGCGTCGGTGAGCAGCTTCTGCCCGTCGGCGCCGGCCGCGTAGGAGAGGAAGGACTTGACCGCGGGGAGGGTGGCGGCCTTGTTGCCCTTGTCGCAGGCGACCTCGTACGTCACGAGGACGATCGGGTAGGCGTTGTCGGCCTTGGTCGCGTAGTCCAGCTTCAGCGCCAGGTCCTTGCCGGTGCCGGCGATCTTCGCGGCGGCGATGGCGGTGGAGGCGTTCGCGGAGCTGGCCTTGACCGGGGCGGAGGCGCCGGTGTTGATGTCGACGGTCTTGATCGACTGGGAGGAGGCGTAGGAGAGCTCGAAGTAGCCGATGGCGCCGTTGGTCTGCTTGACCTGGGCGGCGACGCCGGCGGAGCCGGAGGCGGCCTGGCCACCGGGGGCGGCCCACTTCTTGGCGGGCGCGTACGTCCAGTCGGCCTTCGCGGTGGCGCTGAGGTACTTGGTGAGGTTCTCGGTGGTGCCGGAGTCCTCGGAGCGGTGGAAGGCCTGGATCGCCAGGTCCGGGAGCTTGGCGCCCGGGTTCAGCTTGGCGATGGCCTCGTCGTTCCACTTGGTGATCTTGCCGCTGAAGATCTTGGCGAGGGACGAGGCGTCCAGGACGAGGCTGTCGACGCCCTCGACGTGGAAGCCGATCGCGATCGGGCCGCCGACCATCGGGAGGTTGATGCCCTGGCCGCCGGTGCAGACCTTCTTGGAGTCCTCGACCTGCTGGGCGTTGAGCGGCGAGTCGGAGCCGGCGAAGGCGACCGTGCCCTGGGTGAAGGCGACGATGCCCTCACCGGAGGAGGAGGACTTGTAGTTGATCTGCGCGTCCTTGCAGGCCGCCATGTAGTTCTTGACCCAGAGGTCCATGGCGTTCTTCTGCGCGGAGGAGCCGGAGGCCAGGAGCTGGCCCTTGGCTCCGTCACACTTCACGTTCGACGCAGCGCCGGAGGCCGTGCCACCCGTACCGCCCGTGGTCCCGCCGCCGCTGTTGTTGTCGCTGCCGCACGCCGTGAGGGCCAGGGCGCTGGACACGGCGATGACGCCGAGGGCGGTGGCGCGGAGCCGGTTCTTGCGCTGAAGCTTCACTTTCGGGTGTTCCTTCCGGGAGCCGCCGGTTTCCGTTCGTTTTACGGCGGCGTGCGTGGTGGTGCGGTGAGGGCGGGACGCCGTGCACCGTGTAAGGCCGAAATTAGGCAGAACAGGTGAAGCGGTCGGCGGGGGAGAGTTAACGGAAGGTGAACCGTGGCGGGCAGTGCGGTGCCGGCCGTTACCGGTTCGTGTTCAGTTGGCGTCCGGAACCGATTCTGCGCCCGGGGCGTACCCCCTGTCAGTCCCACGGAAGTGTCAGGAAATGTCAGGCTGAATGCAGCGCGTCGAGCAGCGCCAGGACCAGCTGGCGGTCGCGGGGCTGGGTGAGGCGGTGGTGGGCGGCCGCCGGGGGCAGCCAGAGCAGCCGGTCGACCTCGGAGTTCGCGGTGAACCGGCCCTCGCCCGCCTCGGCGGCCCAGTACTCGACCCGCTTGGGCCGGCCCTGGCCGTCCGTGTAGTGGACGGTGGGCAGCGCCGCGCCGGGCGTGCACTGGTACCCCGTCTCCTCAAGGACCTCGCGCAGCGCCCCCGCGAGCGCCGCCTCGCCCCGCTTCAGCTTGCCCTTGGGGTGCGACCAGTCGTCGTACTTCGGGCGGTGGACGAGGCAGACCTCTATCCCCTCGTCCCCCCACGGGGAGCGGCGCCACAGCACGCACCCCGCGGCGAGGACGGTTCCGTCGGGTGCGGTGCTCATGGTGCGGCCGTGGTCGCCGTGGGTGCTGAAGTCGAGGGTGCGGTTGTCACCGTCACAGGCTGCCAGATCCGCTGGAAGGCGAAGCGGGCCGCCTCCACGTCGTGCCGCTGGTCGGCGTGGAGCACGCCGAGTGCGTACGCGGTGGTCGGCGCGATCCGGGGCGTGCGGGCCGCTGCGGATGCCGCCGCCGCTGCCTCGGCGGCGTCCCGGTGCCGGTCGAGGGCCCGCCCCGCGGCAAGGAGCCGCTCGGCGGGATCCGGCTCTCCGAGCCCGTGGTGCAGCACTTCCTGGGCGTACCGGTGCAGCCGGAGCAGCAGCCGCACCTGGTGCCAGGGGCTGTCCTGGGACTCGCTCTCCTGGACCAGGGCCTCCGCGTTGTACGGATGGGCGGCGCGGGCCAGCGGCAGCGCGGACACCGCCCGGTCAAGGCGGTCCTCGGCGTCCAGGGCCGCGGGCGCGAGCACCTCGCAGGCGTGGGCTGCGGCCGTCGACGCCAGCGGCACCTCGCTCGCGAGCAGCGCGACCGCGTCCGCCACGGCGTGGAAGCGGGACGAGCCGAGCGCCTGGAGCGCCGCCGAGTGGGCCCGGGTGCGGGCCAGGGTCAGCTGGCGGTCGAGCAGCGCGCCGGCGCGGGCGGCGCCCACCGTGAGGGTGCCCGCGTCACCGCGCGGCGGCGGCACCCCGGGACCGGACAGCCGGTGCAGGGCGTCCAGGAGCCGGGTGAGCCGGGCCGAGCAGGCGTGCTCGCCCGCCAACGTGCCCGACAGCCAGGCGAGTTCGGTCCGCAGCTGGTCGGCCCACGCCGGGTCGAGCAGCGGGCGGAAGGTGTGCAGGGTGCCGCTGATGCGGCGGGCGGCCGCGCGCAGGGCGCGGGCTGCCTCCTCGGTGGAGTGGTTGTCGGGCCCCGCCTCACGGTGGAGGCGCAGGCCCCGCAGGAATTCCCCCGCCTGCGCGTGGAGGTAGGGGGCGAGGATCTCGCCAGCCAGCTCCTGTCCGGCGATGTTCTCAGGGCGTTGCACGCCGGCGCCTCCGGGCGTCTATCAGCATCTCCTGTACGTTCCGCAGCGGCTGTCCCTCGGCATCGGTCGAGTGCCGGTTCCAGTTCCCGTCGGCGCCCAGGTGCCAGGACGACGTGGTGTCCGACATCCCGGTCTCCAGGAGCCGGCTCAGGGCCGCGCGGTGGGCCGGGTCGGCGACCCGGACCAGTGCCTCGATGCGTCGGTCGAGGTTGCGGTGCATCATGTCGGCGCTGCCGAACCAGACTTCGGGCTCGCCGCCGTTCCCGAAGGCGAAGACCCGCGAGTGCTCCAGGAAGCGGCCGAGGATCGAGCGGACCCGGATGTTCTCCGAGAGCCCGGTCACGCCCGGCCGTATCGCGCAGATGCCGCGCACCCAGATGTCGACGGGCACGCCGGCCTGGGAGGCCCGGTAGCAGGCGTCGATGACGGCCTCGTCGACCATCGAGTTGACCTTGATGCGGACATAGGCGGGCCGCCCGGCGTGCTGGTGGGCGATCTCCTTGTTGATCCGCGAAACCAGGCCGTCCCGAAGGGACTTGGGGGCTACGAGCAGGCGCCGGTAGGTCTCGCGGCGCGAATATCCGGACAGCCGGTTGAAGAGGTCCGAGAGGTCCGCGCCGACCTGCGGGTCGGCGGTGAGCAGCCCCAGGTCCTCGTACAGGCGGGCCGTCTTGGGGTGGTAGTTTCCGGTCCCGACGTGGCTGTAGCGGCGCAGCGTGTCGCCCTCCTGGCGCACCACGAGGGAGAGCTTGCAGTGCGTCTTGAGGCCGACGAGCCCGTACACGACGTGGCAGCCGGACTCCTCCAGCTTGCGGGCCCACTTGATGTTGGCCTGCTCGTCGAAGCGCGCCTTGATCTCGACGAGGACCAGCACCTGCTTGCCCGACTCGGCCGCGTCTATCAAGGCGTCCACGATCGGCGAGTCGCCCGAAGTCCGGTACAGGGTCTGCTTGATGGCGAGCACGTCCGGGTCGGAGGCGGCCTGCTCCAGGAAGGCCTGCACCGAGGTGGAGAACGAGTCGTAGGGGTGGTGCAGGAGCACGTCGCGTTCGCGCAGGGCGGCGAAGATGTCGGGCGCCGAGGCGGATTCGACCTCGGCGAGGTCGCGGTGGGTGCCCGCCACGAACTTGGGGAACTTCAGCTCCGGCCGGTCGAGCGCGGAGATCCCGAACAGGCCGGTCAGGTCGAGCGGGCCCGGCAGCGGGTAGACCTCGGCGTCCGAGATCTTCAACTCCCGTACCAGCAGGTCGAGTACGTACGGGTCGATGGACTCCTCGACCTCCAGGCGCACCGGCGGCCCGAAGCGGCGCCGCATGAGCTCCTTCTCCAGGGCCTGGAGCAGGTTCTCGGCGTCGTCCTCCTCGACTTCGAGGTCCTCGTTGCGCGTCACCCGGAACATGTGGTGCGCGAGCACCTCCATGCCGGGGAACAGCTCCTCCAGGTGCGCCGCGATGACGTCCTCAAGCGGTACGTAGCGCTGCGGCGAGGCCTCCAGGAAGCGGGAGAGCAGCGGCGGCACCTTCACACGCGCGAAGTGGCGGTGCCCGGAGACCGGGTTGCGCACCACCACGGCGAGGTTGAGCGAGAGCCCCGAGATGTACGGGAAGGGGTGCGCGGGGTCGACGGCCAGCGGGGTGAGGACCGGGAAGATCTGCTGGCGGAACAGGGTGAAGAGGCGGGCCTGCTCCTTCTCGGTGAGCTCCGGCCAGCGGATCAGGTGGATGCCCTCGTCGGCCAGTGCCGGGGCCACGTCCTGCTGGTAGCAGGCGGCGTGCCGGGCCATGAGCTCGCGCGAGCGGGTCCAGATCAGGTCGAGGACCTCGCGCGGCTGGAGACCGGAGGCGGAGCGGGTGGCGACGCCGGTGGCGATGCGGCGCTTGAGTCCGGCCACCCGGACCATGAAGAACTCGTCCAGGTTCGAGGCGAAGATCGCCAGGAAGTTCGCCCGTTCGAGGAGCGGGGTCGCCGGGTCCTCGGCGAGCTCCAGGACGCGCTCGTTGAACGCGAGCCAGCTGCGTTCGCGGTCCAGGAAGCGGCCCGAGGGGAGTTCGTCTCCCTCGCTCTCGTCCTCGTAGGCGTCCAGGTCCGCGTCGATGTCCGGCTCCAGGTCGGAGACGGCGGCCGCAAGCGTGTGCGGCCGGTGCGCGGCTATGGAGCCGACGGACGGCTGGGCGGGCTGGAGCGGGACCTCGGCGCTGGGCTGCTGGCTCATGTCCCCATTGTTCCGCGCGCCGGGGCTGTCCAGCGCGTCGGAGAGGGCGGGAGTGAGTGCCCGGGGGGATCTCGTGGGAGGAACTGTTCCGTTCCGGGTGGCGGGCGCCGGCGGCTTCATTACGCGAGCGTCGCAAGCGTGTCTGAATGGCTGGTTACGAGGACATGACGTGCGGGCAAGCTGACCCCGGCCCGCAGACGTCGCCGCGGGGCTCGCCGCCCGGCCCCCAGGATGCGGCGGCGGCCCGGCGGCGGCAAGAGGGCGGGCTCAGGACTCCGCGCGGTACATCAGGTCCACCTCGTGCGTGGTGAAGCCGAGGCGCTCGTACACGGTGACGGCCGCGGTGTTGTCGGCGTCGACGTACAGCATCGCGGTCGGCAGGCCCTCGGCCGCCAGGTGGCGCAGACCCGTCGCCGTCAGCGCCTTGCCGAGGCCGCCGCCCTGGGCGTCCGGCCGGATCCCGACGACGTACACCTCGCCGAGCTGCTCCTCGGCGTGCACCTTGGTCCAGTGGAAGCCGACGAGCTCGCCGGCGCGCTCCGCGAGGAAGAAGCCCTTGGGGTCGAACCACGGCTCGGCCTTGCGGTCGTCGAGGTCGCGCTGGGTGAGGGAGCCCTGCTCGGGGTGGTGCGCGAAGGCCGCCGCGTTCACCGCGAGCCAGGCCGCGTCGTCCTCGCCCGGCGTGAAGGTGCGCACGGTGACGCCCGCGGGCCAGACCGGCTCCGCGATGTCGAGGGGGCTCAACGGGCGCCGCAGCTGGCGCAGTTCGCGGAACAGGGTCAGGCCCAGGACCTGCGCGAGGTGGCGGGCCGCCGAGTGGCCGCCGTGCGCCCACACCCGCAGCCGCTTGCCGGTCGCGCCGAGCAGCGCGCTGCCCAGCGCCCGGCCGTGCCCGTGGCCGCGGTACGCGGGGTGCACGACGAGCTCGGCGGCGGGCGCCTCGACCGGGTCGGTGTCCTCCAGCTGGGCGTACCCGGCGAGCACGTCGCCCACGGTCAGCAGAAAATGCCGCACGCCCTCGCGCCGGCCCCCGCGCAACTGGAGCCGCCCCTGCTCGGAAACGGCCTGCTGCCCGTCGGCGCGGGCGGCGTCGGCGATGAGGTCGAGGACGGCCTGCGCCTGCGGGTGACTGAGCTCGTCGAGCGTCTGGATCTCGCGGGAGGAGGGGGTGGGGACGGCTGCGTCTGTCATGTCTACGAGGGTACGGCGGGGAGCCTCCCGGACGGGGCCGGGTGCGGGGACCTGGCGCCGGCCGGGTCGCGGCCTTGGCTACGGGGTCTCCGGCGGCGGTGTCGGCGCGCCCGGCAGGGTGATCGTGGCCAGGGTGCCGCCGGCCGGGGCAGCGGCCAGAGTGACTTCGCCGCCCGCGTGTTGCACCGTACGGGCCACGATGGACAGGCCCAGGCCGGACCCGGGCAGGGCCCGCGCCGACGGAGAGCGCCAGAAGCGTTCGAAGACGTGCGGGAGATCCTCGGCGGGGATGCCGGGACCCTGGTCGCGGACGGTCAGGACACCCCGGTCAAGGGCGACCGTGATCGTCCCGCGCGGCGGGCTGAACTTCACCGCGTTGTCGAGCACGTTCACCACCGCCCGCTGCAACGCCGCCGGCTCGGCCCGTACGTACCAGGGCGCCAGCTGGGCCGTGATCGTCAGCTCGGGGCCGCGCAGCCGCGCCCGGTCCAGCGCGATCCGGGTGATGTCGTGCAGGCCGACGACCTCCAGCGGGCCCTCCCGGACCGCGTCCGGACGCGACAGCTCCTGCAAGTCCCCGATGAGCAAGGCGAGTTCGGACATCTGCGCCGTCACCGACGCCATCAGCGCCTTTCGGTCGGCGGGCGGGATGGCCCGTCCCGTCTCCTCGCTCCGGGCGAGCAGTTCGATGTTCGTACGCAGCGAGGTGAGCGGCGTGCGCAGCTCGTGCCCGGCGTCCGCGATGAGCTGCGCCTGCCGGTCCCGGGACGAGGCGAGCGCGGCGGTCATCGCGTTGAACGAGCGGGACAGGCGCGCGATCTCGTCCTCGCCCTCGACCGGGATGCGGACCGTCAGATCCTCGGTCCGCGCCACGTGCTCGACCGCCCCGGTCAGCTTGTCCACGGGCTTCAGCCCGGTCCGCGCGACCCAGAGGCCCGCGGCTCCGGCCGCGATCACGCCGATTCCGGCGAGGCCGGTCAGCAGCAGGGCCAGCCGGTTGAGGGCGGAGTCGACCTCGGTGAGCGGGCGGGACAGCGAGACGGTGACCCACCTGCCGTCGAACTCCTGGAACTGGGTGTGGACCCGTACGTCCATGCCGCCTTCGGTGGTACTGCTGTGCAGCGTCTCGGCCTTGAGGCTGCGGGCGCGGGCCACCGCGATGTCCTGGGGCCTGACCCGTACGGGCGGGGAATCCGGGGCCACGCAGCGGGTGCCGTCCGGAAGGACCACCTGGATGTAGGCGAAGGGCTTCTGCCCAGGGGGCAGGCTGCCCTGCGAGTTGCAGGTCTGGAGCGCGGTCAGCACCAGGCTGGCGGGCGCGCTGGTGTTGCGCAGCGTGGTGTCGAGCTCGGCGCGCAACTGGGCCCGGGTCAGCAGCCAGCAGGTGACCGCGACCGCCGCCACCGCCACCGCCACCGCCGTGGCGACCAGCATCGCGAGCCGGGAGCGCAGCGGCATCGCGCGGTAGCGGCGAAGCAGACGGTTCACTCCGCGCCGCCCGGCCGGAGCGCGTACCCCACGCCCCGCACCGTGTGCACGAGGCGCGGCTCGCCGCCCGCCTCCGTCTTGCGGCGCAGGTACATGACGTACACGTCGAGGGAGTTGGACGACGGCTCGAAGTCGAAGCCCCAGACCGCCTTGAGGATCTGCTCGCGGGTCAGCACCTGGCGGGGGTGGGCGAGGAACATCTCCAGGAGGGTGAACTCGGTGCGGGTCAGCTCCACCACCCGGTTGCCGCGGGTGACCTCGCGGGTCGACAGGTCCATCCTCAGGTCCGCGAAGGTGAGGACGTTCCCGGCGTCCTGCCCGGCCGCCCCCGCGTCGACCGCGTACGAGCTGCGGCGGAGCAACGCCCGGATGCGGGCGAAGAGTTCGTCGAGTTCGAAGGGCTTGACCAGGTAGTCGTCGGCGCCCGCGTCGAGCCCGGTGACGCGGTCGCCGACCGTGTCGCGCGCGGTCAGCATGAGGATGGGCGTGGTGGAGCCGGCCGCGCGAAGCCGGCGGGCCGCGGTGAGCCCGTCCATCCTCGGCATCTGGATGTCGAGGACGATCAGCTCGGGCCGGTACGCCTCCGCCTTCGCGAGGGCGTCGAGGCCGTCGACGGCGACCTCGGTGCCGTATCCCTCGAAGGCGAGACTGCGCTGCAGCGCCTCGCGGACGGCGGGCTCGTCGTCGACGATCAGGATGCGCTGCGGGTCGTCCTCGGCGGGGCTCATGAGCGGGTTCCTTCTTCTGCGTCTTGCGGCTCGGTGACATCAGCCTCGCATGCGGACGGCGGGGCGCGGGGCGGCTCGCTGCCCCGCGCGGATCAGTAGCTGCCGCCGAAGCCGCCGGAGCTGCCGCTGCCCTGGTTGTTGGTGCCGCCGGTGTCGGCGCCGCCGCTGCCGCCGCCGCGCAGGCTGGCGAGGTCGGACTTGACGGTGTTGATCGGGATGGCGAAGCCGAGCCCGACACTGCCGGCCGACGAACCCCCCTGGCTGCTCGAACTCGGCGAGTACATCGCGGAGTTGATGCCGATGATGTTGCCGTTCATGTCGATGAGCGCGCCGCCGGAGTTGCCCGGGTTGAGCGAGGCGTCGGTCTGGAGCGCCTTGTACGTGGTCTTCGAGGAGCCGGTGTCGCCGTTGAACTGCTGCCCGCCGAACTCGAACGGCCAGCCGCCGTTGCCGCGCCCCTGACCCTGGCCCTGTCCTTGACCCTGGCCCTGGTTGCCCTGCTCCTTGGCGACGGTGACGTCGCGGTCGAGGGCGGAGATGATGCCGGAGGTGACGGTGCCGGTGAGGCCCTCGGGGGAGCCGATGGCGACGACCTGGTCGCCGACCGCGATCTTGCTGGAGTCGCCGAGGCTCGCGGGCTTGAGGCCGCTCGCTCCGTCCAGCTTGATCAGCGCGAGGTCCTTGTCGGGGTCGGTGCCGACGACCTTCGCGGTGTAGCTCTTGCCGTTGCTGAGCTTCACCTTGATCGAGGTCGAGCCCGAGATGACGTGGTTGTTGGTGATGATCTCGCCGTTGGCGGTGACGATCACGCCCGCGCCGGTCGACTCGCCCGAGCCGGACGTCGCGTTGATCTCGACGATGCTCGGCATGACGGCCTTGGCGACGCCGGAGACCGTGCCGTTGGTGCTGTTGGAGGCGTTGGTGCCGCTGACCCCGGAGCTGACGGTGGAGCTGTCGTTGCCGACGTAGTGCTCGACGAGGCTCGCGGTGCCGCCGCCTATGGCCGCCGCGATGATGGCCACGGCCGCGAGGAGCCCGACCGAACGCTTGGCGCGGCGCGGCTTGGGGGCGCCCGCCTCGCCACCGGCGAGGTACGCGGTCCCGCCGTCGTTGCCGCCGCCGTGGAACCCGGCGAGGCCGGGCTCGGGGTGGGCGGCCGCGCTGCCCGGCCACACCGTGGTGCCGGGGCCGGTGGTCACCGGGGTGGCCGGCTGGTACGGGGGCGGCGGGGGATAGGCGGCCGCGTAGGCCTCGGCCTCTCGCCGGGCGTCGTCCTTGGCTCGCTGCCAGGACTCATCAGAGTGGTTCGGCTGCTGCTCGGGGTACTCGCCGCTGTGGCGGGGGCTCTCGGTCATGTCTATGACCTTCGGGCGCGTTCATGAGAGCAGTCTGAGGACCGCGTAAGAAGCCCGGCAGAACCGTGTTTGCCCGAAATAAAGGCGCCCCGGCGCCCAGCAGTTGGCGGGTTACCCGCAGCCGCAGGAGCGGCGTACGACGAGCCGCGAGGGGAACTGCTTGAGGCGCTCCCGGCGCGAGCCCGCCACCCGCAGCCCGTCGTCCAGGACCAGGTCGACGGCGGCCCGCGCCATCGCGGGCCGGTCGGAGGCGATCGTGGTCAGCGGCGGATCGGTCAGGGCCGCTTCCTTGACGTCGTCGAAGCCCGCCACGGCGAGCTCGCCCGGCACGTCGATGCGCAGCTCGCGGGCGGCCCGCAGCACGCCGATCGCCTGGTCGTCGGTCGCGCAGAAGATGGCCGGCGGCCGCTGGGGCCCGGCGAGGATCTCCAGGGCCACCTTGTAGGCGTCGTACCGGTTGTACGGGGCCTGGAAGAGGCGGCCTTCGAGGGAGCGGCCGGACTCCAGCATGGCCCGGCGCCAGCCCTCGACGTGGTCGGCCACCGGGTCGCCGACGGCCGGGGTCGACTCGATCCCGCCGAGGCAGGCGACGTACTCATGACCGTGTTCGAGCAGGTGGCGGGTGGCGAGCTGGGCGCCGCCGATGTCGTCCGTGACGACCGCGACGTCGT
Organism: Streptomyces sp. WM6378; assembly: GCF_001279695.1. Lineage (GTDB taxonomy): Bacteria > Actinomycetota > Actinomycetes > Streptomycetales > Streptomycetaceae > Streptomyces. The sequence continues at coordinate 27,072 of NZ_LGDD01000311.1, read as the reverse complement.
CGATCGCCTCGGGCCGCTCGTGCAGCAGCACCACGCGGGCGTCCCAGGCGTCGATCTCGGCGGCGGCCCGCTCGCTGGGGCCCTGGCTGACCAGGATGAGGCCCGCGACCCGCATGCCGAGGAAGGCCCGCAGGTAGTGCACCTCGCGGTCGTCGATGTAGTCGGAGTTGCCGACCAGGACCATTTTTCCGCGCTCGGAGGCGGCCTGCTCGACGGCGTGCGCCATCTCCGCGAAGAACGGCTGGCGCGCGTCCGGGACGATCATTCCTATGAGGTCGGTACGCCGCGACGCCATCGCCTGGGCGACCCGGTCCGGCCGGTACCCCAGCTCCTTGATCGCGGCGAGGACACGCTCGCGCGTGGCCGGGGCGACCGGCCGGGGTCCGTTGTTGATGACGTAACTGACGACGGCGGTCGAAGTACCCGCAAGTCGTGCCACGTCGTCCCGCGTCACCTTGGCCACGCGCGGCAGTCTACGCGGGGTGACCCGCCTCTGGGCAGGCCGTATCGCAGGTCGTACCCCATGCGTGATCTGCCGTTCGGGTTACCCCGCCGAGGAACGCGATCTACCGCTTCTGGGAACGGGCCGCGGCTTCCTTGGTCGCGCCGGTGGCCGCGTCCACGACCGCCTTCGCCTTGGCGTCCTCGGAGGTGCGCTCGGGCTTCTCGGGCGTCACGAAGCGGTAGCCGACATTGCGGACGGTGCCGATCAGCGACTCGTGCTCGGGACCGAGCTTGGCCCGCAGCCGCCGTACGTGGACGTCGACCGTGCGGGTGCCGCCGAAGTAGTCGTAGCCCCAGACCTCCTGGAGCAGCTGGGCGCGCGTGAACACCCGGCCCGGGTGCTGGGCCAGGTACTTGAGCAGCTCGAACTCCTTGAAGGTGAGGTCCAGGACCCGCCCCTTCAGCTTCGCGCTGTACGTCGCCTCGTCCACCGAGAGGTCGCCGTTGCGGATCTCCATGGGGGAGTCGTCCGAGGTGGCCTGCGCCCGGCCGGTGGCGAGCCGCAGCCGGGCCTCGACCTCGGCGGGACCGGCGGTGTCGAGCAGGACGTCGTCGATGCCCCAGTCGGCGGTGACGGCGGCCAGGCCGCCCTCGGTCACGACCAGGATCAGCGGACAGCCGGGACCTGTGGAGCGGAGGAGCTGGCACAGCGACCGCACGTGCGGCAGGTCGCGGCGGCCGTCGATCAGGATGACGTCGGCACCAGGGGTGTCGACGAGGGCCGGGCCCTCGGCGGGGGCCACCCGCACACTGTGCAGAAGCAGGCCGAGAGCGGGGAGCACCTCCGTCGACGGCTGAAGGGCATTGGTCAGGAGCAGCAGAGAGCTCATCGCGCTCCTCCTACCCGGATGGTCCGCTTCGTATCGTGCACGGTTCGCTCGCCCATAACGTCGGTTCCTCCTCGGTCCCTGCGGAGGGGATCCCCCCTGCTCCTCAGGAGCTCGGGGGCGTTGCGGCACTGCTTCGTACTTTTCAGGCCTACCCTCAGGCCCTTTGTGTGAGCGTTTGTTCACCCGTCCGTAACAACGACCGGGAAACACAAAAGGACCCGGGGGCTGCGTTGCCCGGATCCTCTGCCAAGGAGAATAGCCCACATGAATGCCGGGGCAGAGGGTCGATTTCACACTTCAGCTGTTTCCTCGATCACTCCCGGACCTCGGCGCGCAACCCTGCGTACGTCCGACGGTGTCCGGATCGAGGCGGTTTACGAGCCCTGGGTGAAGGGCGCCTGCGACACCGCGATCGTGGTCGCGCACGGGTTCACCGGATCGGCCGACCGGCCCGCCGTACGAAGGGCCGCGGGGGTGTTCGCGCAGTACGCGGCTGTGATCACTTTCTCGTTCCGCGGGCACGGAAGGTCCGGCGGCCGCTCGACCGTCGGCGACCGGGAGGTGCTCGACCTGGCGGCGGCCGTCGAGTGGGCGAGATCACTCGGGTACGAACGGGTGGTGACGGTCGGCTTCTCGATGGGCGGCTCCGTGGTGCTGCGGCACGCGGCGACGCACCAGGGGAGCGCGCGGGGGCGCACGGAAGCAGTGGCGGCGGTCAGCGCACCCGCCCGCTGGTACTACCGGGGCACGGCCCCGATGCGGCGGGTGCACTGGCTGATCACCCGGCCCGCCGGGCGGCTCGTGGGCCGCTTCGGCTTGGCGACTCGTATCCACTCACAGGACTGGGACCCGGTGCCGCTCTCGCCCGTCGAGGCCGTCCCGCTGATCGCGCCGACCCCGCTGCTCATCGTGCACGGCGACCGCGACCCGTACTTCCCGGTCGACCACCCGCGCATGCTGGCGGCCGCCGGACCTGCGCAGTTGTGGCTGGAGCAGGGCATGGGGCACGCCGAGAACGCGGCCGGCGAGGAGCTGCTCGGGCGGATCGCGAGCTGGCTGACCGCCGCGCGGCCCGCCGCGTAGCCCATCATGGAGGCGACGAAAGGAGCCTCACCATGGCAGCGGGAACCATCCGCTTCTGGGCCGCGGCCAAGTCCGCCGCCGGTGTCGGCGAGGAGCCGTACGCCGCCGGGACGCTGGCCGAAGCCCTCGACGCGGTGCGCGAACGGCACCCCGGAGAGCTCACGCGCGTACTCCAGCGGTGTTCCTTCCTGGTCGACGGTGACCCCGTCGGGAAGCGGAACCATGAGACCGTACGCCTTGCCGAGGGCGGCACGGTCGAGGTGCTCCCGCCGTTCGCAGGAGGGTGACCCCCACGTCATGAGCGAGCAGTACCCGTATCAGCAGCAGCCCCAGTACGACCAGTACGGGCAGCCCGTACAGCCCCAGCCGCCGTTCCCGTACGAGCCGTACCAGGACCAGCGGCCGTACACGCAGACCTGGGAGGGGCAGACCTGGGACACCCAGTACCAGCCCACGATCCCGCCCGGGCCCGCGCAGCAGCCGGTGGAGCCCGCGCCGCGCCGGGGGCGCCATGCGCAGCCCGCGCCCGGGCAGCCCTGGCAGGAGAGCGCGCCGGAGGCGCCTTACGCGGCGGACACGGCGTACCTGCCGCCGCAGAACATGGCGCAGAACGCGGCGCAGAACGGTGCGGGGACGACATCCGTGCCGCTGCCGCCGGAGGTGCCGATGGCGTCCGGGCCCGCCCCGGCGCCGGTGTACGAGTCGGCCGCGGCCCCGACGCACGTCTCCGTCCCGGTTCCAGGCCCCGTTCACCCTTCCGCTTCCGCCTCCGGCGAGGGTCCGGCGTACGGCTCGCCCACCACCGTCGGCAACGCGCGGATCACCGACGCCCAGCGGGCCCGCGCGGAGGGCCGTTCGCCGGTCATCGCGCCCGGGATGCAGCCCGCCGCGCTCACCGCCGTACTGGGCCTGCTCCTCGCGGTGGCGGCCCCCGTGGGCCCGTACGCCCTGGCCGTACCGCTCATCGTCCTCCAGGCGGTGACGGCGGCGGGCTGGTTCCGGCTGAACGGGATGTGGCCGGCCCGGCAGGGCATCGCGCTCGCCTTCGCGGGCGGGCTCGTCGCCGACGTCGCCCTGCTGGCGCTCGGCCGTGAGCACGCGCCCGCCGCGATCCTGGGCACGCTCGGGGTGTGGGTGCTGCTCACGCTCGTGCTCCAGCTGCGCTCGCACGCCGACCCTGACGAGCGGATGTACGGCCTGATGGCGACGGTCGCCTCGGCGGCGCTCGCGATCCTGGCCGGCGGGTACCTCGCGGCGCCGCCGCACGCGGTGTCCGTCGGCGCGGCGGCAGTGGCCGTCGCCACCCTCGCGCGGGCGCTGCCGCTGCCGTCGGCCGCCTCCGTGGTGGTCGCGCTGCTCGCGGCGGCGGGCGTGGGCATCGCGGCGGGCGGTCTGACCGGCATCGGCGCGGACGGCGCGCTGCTCGGCCTCGCGGCCGGCGGCTGCGGGCTGATCGGCCTGCGGGTCGCCTCGTACGACTACCCGTCCCGGTTCGTCCACATGACGGCGGGCGTCGCCCTGCCGCTCACCGCGGCCGTTCCTGTGCTGTATCTCATCGGGCGGGCCGTGGCGTAGGGAACCGCGGCTAGGCTCGCGATCGTCATTCCGGAGGATTGATCACGAACAGGAGGATCGATCAACCGGAGTTTCTGATCAAAGGGTCGATGGCCGACTGGTGGCCGACTGGTGGGGGACGTAGGCAATGCGCGCACTGCGAATACTTTTGATCATCGCGATTGTTCTGGGCGGCATCTTCGTCGCCGCGGACCGCATCGCGGTGAACATCGCCGAGTCCAAGACGGCCGACAAGATCAAGAGCAGCCAGCGGCTCAGCTCGACCCCCGACGTCGACATCAAGGGCTTCCCCTTCCTGACGCAGGTCCTCGGCAAGGAACTGGACGAGGTCGACGTCTCGCTGTCCGGGGTCACCGCGACGGCCGGCGGCCACTCGGTCAACGTCACCGAGGTGACGGCTGAGCTGTACGCGGTGAAGATCGACAGCTCGTTCTCGTCGGCGGTGGCGGGGCGGGCCGACGGGGCGGCACAGATCTCGTACGCCGACCTGTCGAAGGCCGCGCCCAAGGGGGCGACGGTCGGTTACGCGGGGGCCGACCGGGCGGCGAAGGGACAGGTCAAGGTGACTGGGCCGCTCACGGACTTGCTGGAGGGCCAGGGCGTTGTGCTGCCGGCCACCGTCAAGGCGCTGCTCCAAGGGCGGACGGTGTCGGCGTACAGCACGGTGAGCCTGAACGGGTCGGGGTCGGTGCAGCTGCGGGCGGAGTCGCTGCCGAAGCTGCCGGTGCCGGGGTTCGACCAGCGGCTGCGCAAGGCGGTCGACTACGACCTGAAGATCGACGGGATGCCGTCGAGCATCAAGCTGAACAAGGTGACGGCCACCGAGGCGGGGCTCCGCTTCTCGGGCGAGGGCACGAACGTCCGCCTGGCGGGCTGACCCCGGCCCACGATCCAACGCGGGTCGAGTGCGCGTGGGGCTCCGCCTCAGACCTCGGGGGGGGGCTCGCCCACCCGCCCGCCCGTAACGGGGGTTGGTTGGTTCGGCTTCTGAGGGCTGCGCCCCCAGACCCCCTGCGGGGGCTCCGCCCCTTGCACCCCCGGAGGCCTGCATGGGGGGGGCAGCACGCCAACGGCGATCCCGCCATGGGCAAACCCCGCTAGGGGCGCGGGGAACTGCGCGAGTGCCACGGACGGCCCGCAGTCGGTCGGGCGGCGCTGGGTTCCGGGGCGGAGCCCCAGGGCCCTCGCCCAACCAGCCCTGAGTAACGGGCGGGCGGGTGGGAAAACCCCCAGGGGGCCGGGGCGCAGCCCCGCGCACCCCGCACGCCCCTTGCGCCTTCCTCCGCCCCCGCCCGCATCGTGAGACACCCCCGTCCGCAGGGCAGAAGCACCGCCCGGCACCGGCCACCCCGGAGGGGACCGGGGTGGCCCCGCGCTGCATCGCGTATCAGTATGCGGATGATCGAGTCTCAGTATGCGACACACCGGTGACACGCCCCGGTTTGCCTCCCTACGATCGGACGCATGAAGCGACAGGCGGACCTCACGAAGCGGCGGGCAGTAGACCTGTGCCGCGTCGCCGCCATGCTCTGTCGCCCCTTCTGAGCGGGACGCTCAACTCCCGCATTCCCCGGGCCCTTTGACCGTAAGAGTCAAACGAGAACAGGGCCACCCCGTGCCGCCGTACGCGCGCCGCAGCCGCGTACCCGCACACCTGCACCGCCCCCGCAGACTGCCCCGGAGGAGAAACAACATGAGCCGCAGCGACGTCCTGGTAGACGCCGACTGGGTCGAGGCCCACATCGAGGACCCGAAGGTCGCCATCGTCGAGGTCGACGAGGACACCTCGGCGTACGAGAAGAACCACATCAAGAACGCGATCCGGATCGACTGGACCAAGGACCTCCAGGACCCGGTCCGCCGCGACTTCATCGACCAGGAAGGGTTCGAGGCCCTCCTCTCCGCCAAGGGCATCGGGAACGACACCACCGTCGTCCTCTACGGCGGCAACAACAACTGGTTCGCCTCGTACGCCTTCTGGTACTTCAAGCTCTACGGCCACCAGGACGTCAAGCTCCTCGACGGCGGCCGCAAGAAGTGGGAGCTCGACTCCCGCGACCTCGTGGACGGCGACCAGGTCCCCAGCCGCCCGGCCACGCAGTACAAGGCCAAGCCGCAGGACGCCTCGATCCGCGCCTTCCGCGACGACGTCGTGAACGCGATCGGCACCAAGAACCTCGTCGACGTGCGCTCGCCCGACGAGTTCTCCGGCAAGCTGCTCGCCCCGGCCCACCTCCCGCAGGAGCAGTCGCAGCGCCCGGGCCACGTCCCGTCCGCCCGCAACATCCCGTGGTCGAAGAACGCCAACGACGACGGCACCTTCAAGTCGGACGACGAGCTCAAGGCCCTGTACGAGGACGAGCAGGTCGACCTCGCGAAGGACACCATCGCGTACTGCCGCATCGGCGAGCGCTCGGCCCTGACCTGGTTCGTGCTGCACGAGCTGCTCGGCCAGACCAACGTCAAGAACTACGACGGCTCGTGGACCGAGTACGGCTCCCTCGTCGGCGTGCCGATCGAGCTCGGCGCCAACAAGTAACCCCCGGACCTCCCGTCCATCCGTAAAACCCCTCAGGAGACCCACATGTGTGGAGCGAAGGCCGGCGGGCCCGATGCCTCGACGATCAAGCCCGGTGAGACCACCATCCAGGGCCAGGTGACCCGCGACGGCGAGCCCGTCACCGGTTACGTGCGCCTGCTCGACTCGACCGGCGAGTTCACCGCCGAGGTCCCGACCTCGGCCACCGGACAGTTCCGCTTCTACGCGGCCGAGGGCACCTGGACCGTGCGCGCCCTGGTGCCGGGCGGCAGCGCGGACCGTACGGTCGTCGCTCAGACCGGTGGCCTCGCCGAGGTCGCCATCGCCGTCTGACCGACGGCACACCGCAGTACCGGCCGGAGGGCCGCACCCCGGGGGTTGGACGCCTTGGAATGGGGTGCGGCCCTCCGTGCCGTCCGGCCCCGCCGCACCGGGTGACCGCGAGCCGTTTCCGGCCGGGCTCCGCGGTCGTACGCTGGATTCATGTTGGCCCGGCGCCGGCGCGGCTATTTCTGGATGATGGGCGGCTGCATCCTGCTCTTCGTGTCCGCCTGGGGTTTCGTGCGCCTGTGGTCGGTTCCGGTTGCGGTGGGCATGTGCGTGGTCGCCATGGTGATTCCGCCCGTCGCCGCGATGGTCGCCAACCGGCGCGGCCCCGACGACCGCTGGTGGGACGACCCCTCCGGCGACCCGAAGTCGGACGAGTGGTGGGACGAGCTGGACGGCAAGAAGCGCCGGTGACCCATCCGCCGGGCGCTGCGGCCAGTGGCGGCTAGTACACGAGCGCCTGCACGCCGTCCCCCATGATCTCCTGCACGAAGACCTGCGCGCCCGCGATCCGTACGCCCTCCAGGACGTCCTTCTCCGTGATGTCCCGCCGCGTCGCGCACTGCGTGCACAGCGTGATCCGCCCGCCCGCGCCCTGGATCGACTCGATCAGGTCGGGCAGCGGCGCGGCATGGGGGAGCGAGAACTCCGCGGCCCGGCCCGGCAGGGCGAACCAGGACGATTCGCCCGTCAGCCACAGCGAGACCTCCACCCCGCTGGCCGCTGCCACCGCCGCGACGGTGAAGGCCTGCGAACACCGCTCGGGCGCCTCTGCGCCGGCGGTCACCTTGATCACGAGCTTGTTGTTCGGCATATGCCGAACTGTAATCCGCGACGCCACAACCTCTCCCCGCGGTTGTGGGTCTGCTGTGTGCCGCAGAGAACGGAATCTGCGCTTCGAGGGCCGTAACGGCAGAAGTCCGACGGCGACCTGCGCCGCCTCCTCGTCGCGAAGCCGGACGCCGCGAAGTCCGAAGAGCAGCCCGCCTGGCAGGACCTGCTGCTCTCCTCGGCGGACTACGAGCACCCCGACGGGGCGTTCCGGCAGTTCCTGCGCGACGGATTCCGGTGCAGCGCGACGACCTCCTGGTCCTGGACGGCAAGGTGTACGTCACCGTCCTGCTGACCCAGTTCCGCGACGACACCGCGGTCGTGTCCAAGGACTACGCCCGGCAGCAGCAGGAGTACATGCCGGAGGACGACCACGCCGGCAACTACGGCAAGCCGATCCCGGGCAGCGACAACGGGCACACCTACGTCTTCGACAAGCCGCACACCAAGGCCGGCTACGAGCCGCTGTACGAGGGTCGGGCCTACGCCTGGCGCAACGGCGTCTTCATGGACATCCAGTACAACAACAACTCGGGCCCCGTCTCGGAATCGGCCCTCCAGGCCCTGGCCAAGCAGCAGTTGGAGCGCCTGTGATGACGAACGAGCACGATGAGTCGCATGAGCGCGATGAGCCGAGCGAGCGTGATGAGCCGAACAAGCACGATGGGCCGCGTGAGCCGCATGGGCGACCTGAGCCGCATGGGCTCGCCGAGCCGGCCGAGCCCGCCGACCCCGCCCGCTCCGCCCAAGGACCGCCGCGTCCTGCGTGCCGCGCTGCGCTGGACCGCCGCCGTCGCCGTCTTCGGCGTGCTCGGCACCGGCATCGCGTACGGGATCACCGCGCAGGAGCGCACCGACGTGCCCGGGCTCTCCACCAAGAGCGACGGGCGCTGGGCCTACCCGAAGCTCGTGAAGCCGGCGCTGCCCGCCGGGGCCGCGCTGCCGTACGCCGCCGACAACCCCGGGATGATCCACTACGCCGACCTGGAGCAGCTCCTGCTGCCCGCCCCGGCGGGATCGACCCCCGACCCGACGCTCAAGGGCGACAAGAGCCGGATCACCACCGACCGGTTCCTCCAGGAGTTCGCCGGCGACAACCGCGTACCGAACATGCGCCAGGACCTGGCCCAGGGCGGGCTGCGCCAGATCGCGGCCCGCGGCTGGACCATGCCGGACGGCACCGCCACCCGTATCTACCTGGTGCGCTTCCACAGCTCGGGGTACCAGAACGCGTTCACCACGCTTTACTTCTCCAACACGGGCAGCGCCCCGAGGGTCCTGAAGGACATCGAGGGCGAGTCCGCGCTCGACGACGCCTACATTTCCGGCAACGGCATCCACGTGCGGCACGACGTGTACGTGGAGTCGGCGCCGACCGGACCCGTCCAGGTCCGGCACGCCTACATCGCGGCCGGTGACATCGTCGCCCTGGTCGTCCAGTCGCGGAAGGGCACGGCCGCCGCGGTCCCCTTCCACCAGACGACCGTCCTCCAGGAGCAGCTCCTGGGCTGATCCCCAGGATCGCGCGGGCGCGCCACCGGCGGCCTACCTCACAGAGAGGGCCGGCCCCCCACCCATTAGGCTGGGGGCCGGCCCTGACCGCCCCTACACCCGCTCATGCGAGGAGCCCCCCGTGCTTGAGGCTGTTTTCTCCACCCTCCTTGTCCTGGTCTGCGTCGGCGTCCTCGCCTTCGCCGGGCTGACCGTGAAGAAGCTGTACCAGGGTCAGCGCTAGGGGGGTACCCGGCGGATCTTGTCGGGGCACGCGGGCCCTGGCACGCACATCTGCCGCGTTGTCGTCAATCACCGACGCTCCGCGTCGCCTCAATCCTCCGCCTTGCAGCTGCACGCACCAGACCCCGCTCGGCCGCACTGATCAGTGGTCCGCACCGGGACCCGACCAGATCCGCCGGGCACCCCCACCCCGACCGCAACGAAGAGATCGCAGCCTCATGATCGAGATTCCGTCCGACCTCCACCCCGACCTGGTCCCCCTGGTCTTCCTCCTCGGCACGTGGGAGGGCGTCGGCGTCACCGACTTCCCCGGCGCCGAGAAGGCGAACTTCGGGCAGTCCGTGACCTTCTCCCACGACGGCCGTGACTTCCTGGAGTACGTCTCGCACTCCTGGATCCTGGACGCCGAGGGCAACAAGGTGAAGCCGCTGGAGTCCGAGTCGGGCTACTGGCGCATCGACAAGGACCGCAAGGTCGAGGTCGTCATGGTCCGCGACCAGGGCATCGCCGAGATCTGGTACGGCGAGCTCGCCCACCAGAAGCCGCAGATCGACCTGGTCACTGACGCCGTCGCCCGCACCCCGGGCGCCACCGCGCACACCGGCGGCAAGCGCCTGTACGGCTATGTCAAGAGCGACCTGATGTGGGTCGGCGAGAAGGCGACCCCCGAGGTCGAGCTCCGCCCCTACATGTCGGCGCACCTGAAGAAGGTCGTCACGCCGGAGCAGGTCGCGGAGATGGCCCGGGGCCTGGGAGACCTCCCGGACGACGGCATCGCCTTCTTCAAGTAGGCCGCCCACATCCAGTGGGTGTCACCGCGTTCGCTCCTACACTGGGAGCGTGGTGACCACCGACTGGCAGAGCGACCTCCGCAGGCGCGGGTACCGGCTGACCCCCCAGCGACAGCTCGTCCTGGAGGCCGTCGACGTACTCGAACACGCGACGCCCGACGACATCCTCACCCAGGTGCGGAAGACGGCGGGCGGCGTGAACATCTCCACCGTGTACCGGACCCTTGAGCTCCTGGAGGAGCTGGGTCTGGTCTCGCACGCCCACCTCGGCCACGGCGCTCCGACGTACCACCTGGCCGACCGCCACCACCACATCCACCTGGTGTGCCGCGACTGCACCGAGGTGATCGAGGCCGATGTGGACGTGGCCGCGGACTTCACCGCGAAGCTCAGGGACACCTTCGGCTTCGAGACGGACATGAAGCATTTCGCCATCTTCGGGCGCTGTACGGACTGTGCAAAGAAGGCTTCAAGCGACGGGTCGTAGGCTTGCCCGTATGAAGAGCCCCCTGCTGTCCAAGGCCGGCGCCGTCCCCGCCGAAGGGCGCGACGAAGGAGTCGCGGCGCACTACGGTGACCTGTTCCGCGAGCAGCGCGCGCTCGTCGGCGGCACCGGTCTCGTCGATCTCTCGCACCGCGGCGTTGTCACCGTCACCGGCGGCGACCGGCTGAGCTGGCTGCACCTGCTGCTCACCCAGCACGTCAGCGAGCTGCCCGTCGGGCAGGCCACCGAGGCGCTCATCCTCTCCGCGAACGGGCACGTCGAGCACGCCCTGTACCTCGTCGACGACGGCACGACGGTGTGGATCCACGTCGAGCCCGGCACCGTGGGCGAGCTGATCGCGTACCTGGAGTCGATGAAGTTCTTCTACCGGGTCGAAGTCGCCGACCGCACCGAGGAGTTCGCGGTCGTCCACCTGCCGGCCGGCTCCATCGCCGAGGTGCCGGACGGCGTGGTCGTACGCGAGACGGCGTACGGCCGCGATCTGTTCCTGCCGCGCGCCGACCTGGAGAAGTACGCCGCCGAGGCGGGCCCGCTCGTCGGGATCCTGGCGTACGAGGCGCTCCGCGTCGAGGCGCACCGGCCCCGGCTCGGCTTCGAGACCGACCACCGGACGATCCCGCACGAGGTGGGCTGGATCGGCTCGGCCGTCCACCTTCAGAAGGGCTGCTACCGGGGGCAGGAGACGGTCGCCCGCGTCCACAACCTGGGGAAGCCGCCGCGCCGCCTGGTCTTCCTGCACCTGGACGGCAGCGAGGTGCTGCTTCCCGGGTCCGGCACGCCGGTGCGGCTCGCGGCAGACGGCGCGGAGGGCCGCCAGCTCGGCTTCATCACGACCTCGGCCCGCCACCACGAGCTGGGCCCGATCGCGCTGGCCCTGGTCAAGCGCAACGTCCCGGTCGACGCGGAGCTGCTCGCGGGGAACACGGCGGCGGCCCAGGAGGTCGTGGTCGAGCCGTAGGGCTTTCGCCCGGGCCCTCGCCAGGGCCTTCGAAAACCCGGAGGTCTCAGACCTCGACCAGGACCGTGAACGGGCCGTGGTTGGTGAGGGACACCCGCATGTCCGCGCCGAAGCGGCCCGTCTCCACGTGCGCGCCAAGCGCCCGCAGTTGCGCCACCACCTCGTCGACCAGAGGCTCGGCCACGTCGCCGGGGGCGGCCGCGTTCCACGTGGGGCGGCGGCCCTTGCGGGCGTCCCCGTAGAGAGTGAACTGCGAAATCACCAGCAAGGGCGCATTCACGTCCGAGCAGGACTTCTCGCCCTCAAGGATGCGAACCGACCACAGCTTGCGGGCGAGCTGCGCCGCCTTGTCCGGATTGTCTCCGTGGGTGACTCCGACCAGGACACACAGGCCCTCGCCCGCGATCTCGCCGACCGTCTCACCGGCCACGACGACCTTCGCGCCGTCGACTCTCTGCACCACCGCTCGCATGCGCCCCAACCTATGCCACGGGTCGCTCCGATTTCCGAGCGGCTGAACGGGTGCAGTGCACCTGCACGTGCCGTACCCGGAGTGGCACGATGCGTACAGGCGGTGCTTCCCCTTGGTCCTTCGGGCCCGGGGAGACCCCATGCACCGGTCGAGGGGACGGAAAGACGCATGAGCACACCAGGCGCCGGGCAGTCGCCCGGTCCCGTATCGCTGACCCGGACCAACCCGCGTACCGCCGTGCGACCGCCCGTGCAGCGGGCCGGCGGCACGCTGCCGCCCCAGCGCGACCACGACCTGGCCGCGCTCCGGCTCGCCGAGCTGCGCACCCTGCGCCGTCAGTCGCAGCGCGACGAGGCCGACCTCAGCTACGTACGGCGGCTGCTGCACGGCCGGATCGACATCCTGCGGGCCGAGCTGGCCCGGCGCACCGGGCCGCAGGCGCCGGTGGTGGAGCGGCTCGCCGAGATCCTCACGGACGCGCCGTCCTCGCACCGCGCCTCGGCCCGCCACGTCACGCTGTCCGCGCCGCGCAGCGAGGAGTACCGCATCCTCGCCGCCGAGATGGACGCCGAGGTCGAGCTGTCCGACCTCGCCGCCCGCACGGACGAGGAGCTGCACACCGCCACCGGACGCCTGATCCGCTACGAGCAGCAGGTCTCGCGACGCCGCCAACAGCTGCAGCGGACCGCCGACGATTGCAGTGCGGAGATCGCCCGCAGGTACCGTGATGGTGAAGCACAAGTAGACGATCTGCTCACCTGACCCGCCCGTACCGGAAGCGACCCCTCCGGGGCAGGTCACCCGCCCGGAAGGCCGCACCGCCATGACCGCCCTGACGTCCCCGATACCCCCGGTCCTCGCCGAAGTCGTACGTTCCGGATTCGTCGAGGGCCATCATCGGGGCTCGCTGGTGGTCCTTGCGGAAGACGGCAGTGTCGAGTTCTCGCTCGGCGACCCGGCGGCGCCCGTCTTCCCCCGCTCGTCCAACAAGCCGATGCAGGCCGCCGCCGTGCTGCGGGCCGGCCTTGAGCTTTCGGGCGAGCGCCTGGCCATCGCCGCCGCCAGCCACTCGGGCGAGGGCTTCCACCTCGATCTCGTGCGCAAGATGCTGGCCGAGCACGGGCTGACCCCGGACGACCTCCAGACGCCGCCCGACCTGCCGCTCGACCCCGCCGAGGCCGAGACGTACCTGGCGGCGGGCCGCGTCCGCGAGCGGCTCACCATGAACTGCTCGGGCAAGCACGCGGCGATGCTCGCGGCCTGCAAGCAGAACGGCTGGGACCTCGGGAGCTACCTCGACCCGGCGCATCCGCTCCAGCAGCTGGTCCACGACTCCGTCGAGGCGGCCGCGGGCGAGAAGGTCGCCTCCGTCGGCACCGACGGCTGCGGGGCACCCCTGATGGCGATCAGCCTGACCGGCCTCGCGCGGGCCTTCCGCACCTTCGCGACGGCGGACGCGGACACGGTCGAGGGTCGGGTCGCCGAGGCCATGCGCGCCCACCCCGAGTACGTCGCCGGCACGCGGCGGCCCGACACCTGGCTGATGCGCGAGGTGCCGGGGACGCTGTCGAAGATGGGCGCCGAGGCCGTGCAGGCGGTGGCCCTGGCCGACGGCCGCGCCCTCGCCTTCAAGGTCGACGACGGCGCGATCCGCTCGCTCGGCCCGATCCTGGCCCGCGCGCTCCAACTCCTGGGCGTGGACGGCCCGGTGGTGGACCGGATCGGCCGCGCGCCGCTGTTCGGCGGGGCCGCCGAGGTCGGCGAAATTCGGGCGACATTCTGACCGGGGGCCACCTAGCGTGGCCGGTATGAGCACCCCGGCCAAGCCCGATATCGAGGTCCGTACCGTCGCCGAAGCCGAGTACACCGGCTGGCTCAAGGCGGTCAACCGGGGCTTCCTGCGCCCGCCCGTCGTGAGCGACGAGGAGGCGCGGGCCCGGCTCGCCCACACCGATCTCAGCCGGGTGCAGGGGGCCTTCGAAGCGGGCCGGTGCGTGGCGACGTTCCGGTCCTTCGCGCAGGAGCTGACCTCGGTGGGCGGCGCCGCGCTGCCCGTGACCGCGGTCAGCGGCGTCACCGTCTCGCCCACGCACCGCAGGCGCGGGCTGCTCACCCGGATGATGGCGGCCGAGCTGGCGGCGGCCAGGGAGCGCGGCGAGGTGGCCGCCACGCTGATCGCCGCCGAGTACCCGATCTACGGCCGGTACGGGTTCGGCCCGGCCACCTCGCTCACCGCCTGGGAGATCGACACGGCGCGCACCGGCCTCGACCCGAACCGGTCGGGCCCGGCCGACGGCGGCCGCGTCGACCTGGTGGATCCGGCCGAGGCGGCCAAGGTGGGCCCCGAGATCTTCGAACGGTTCCGGGCGGCGCAGCCCGGCGCGGTCACCCGCGACCGGCGCTGGTGGGACCTGGCCACCGGCGCGGCCCGCCTCGACGGCCCCTGGACCGAGCCGTTCTTCGCGGTGTACCGCACGGCCGGGGGCGAACCGGCCGGCATCGCCGCGTACACGGCCGACGAGCAGTGGAGCGACGCCAAGCTGCCGGAGAACACGGCGACGGTGAAGAGCCTGATCGGCCTGACCCCCGCCGCGGACCGCGCCCTGTGGCACTACCTGTGCTCCATCGACTGGATCCGCAAGGTGCGCACCGGCTACCGCGCCCCCGACGACCTGCTGCCCCTGCTCTTCCCGAACCCGCGCGCGGCCGGGGTCGTGACCCACGCCGACTGCCTGTGGCTGCGGCTGCTCGACGTCGTACGGGTTCTGGAGGCGCGCACGTACGCCACCGAGGGCGCCCTCGTCCTGGAGGTCGAGGACGGCGCGGGCCTGGCGGCGGGCCGCTTCCTGCTTGAGGCGAGCGAGACGGGCGCACGCTGCACGCCCACCACGCGTTCCGCCGAACTGACGCTGGACGTAAGGGAGTTGGCGACCCTGTACCTGGGTGACGAGTCGGCGACGCGGCTGCTCGCGCTCGGCCGGGTCGTGGAGGAGCGGGCGGGGGCGGCGGCGCGCGCGGACGCGCTGTTCCGCGCGGCGCGCCGCCCCTGGTGCCCCGACACGTTCTGACCCCGGTATGCGCCGGGCCCGGTATGCGCCGGGCCCGGAATGCTCCGGCCCCGGAATGCTCCGACCCCCACCCCCGTGGGGGATCGGCGCCATGCGGGGTCCGTGCCGGGTGCGCTGCGGGGCCTATCGGGCGCTGAGCAGCACCTTCCCCACCAGGCCCCGCCCCTCGATCGCCCTGTGCGCGTCGGCGGCGCGCTCCAGCGGGAACACCGCGCCGATCACGGACCGCAGCCGTCCGGCCGCCGCCTCTTCGAGGACCCGGTCGAGGAGCGCGGTGCGGCGCTCGGGCGTCAGCTGTACGTCGCCGATGCCGAGCAGGGTGATGCCGCGCCGCCGGGCCTCGTCCGGGTCGACGGCGGCGAAGCCGGTGCCGGCGGGGGCGCCGTGCGCGGAGAAGCGCCCGCCGTCTGCGGTCAACGGGAAGGCGGCGAAGCCGAGTTGGCCGCCGACGCCGTCCAGGACGAGATCGGCGCCGCCCTCGCCCAGCGCGGCGCGGGCGCCTTCCGGCCAGCCGGAGTCGGCCGCGTCGACGACCTGGTCGGCCCCCAACTCCCGTACCAGCGCGGTCTTTTCGGGCCCACGGGCCACGCCCACCACCCGGGCGCCGAGCGCGCGGGCGAGCTGGACGAGCAGGGTGCCCATGCCGCCGGAGGCGCCGGTGATCAGCACGGTCTCGCCCGGCCTCAGCGCGGTGTTGTCGAGGAGGGCGAGGGCGGTCACCCCGTCGTGGACGAGGGAGGCCGCCTCGCGCAGGCCGACGCCGTCCGGGACGGGGGAGAGGTGGGCGGCGGGGACCGCCATGAGCTCGGCGTAGCTGTCGGCCTGACCGGCCGCGGCCACCCGGAGCCCCACCCAGGCCGGGTCCACGCCGGGGCCGGCGGCGGTGACGGTGCCGGAGGCGCCGCCGGCGGGAACGTAAGGGGGCTTGACGTCGAAGAACTCACCGAAGGCCCCGGCGCGGATCTGGGTCTGCACGAAGAGGGTGTCGATGTGGTCGACGGCCACGAGCACCTCGCCCGCCCCGGCGACCGGATCCGGCGCCTCTGCGGGAACCAGCACCTCGGGCCCGCCGAACTCCCTGACCTGTGCGACACGCATGACGATCACTGCTCCCGCCCGTTGTCCGCGCCGGTGCGCGGTTCGTACGGCGAGTCTTCAACCTCAACAGGGCTTGAGGTCAAGGGTGTTCTGGCGGGCGGTGTTAACGGTGCTGGGATTCCCTTAAAGTGGGGCCCGTCTTCGTTGTCTTCGTTGGACCAGGAACGGGAGTCGCGATGGAGGGCGTGGAGCCGGGGACGGTGCGGCCGGGCGGGCGGACGGCGCGAGTGCGGGCGGCCGTACTCCAGGCGGCCGGGGACGCGCTGGCGGAGCACGGCTTCGACGGACTCGACCTGGCCGATGTCGCGCGCCGGGCGGAGGTCGGCAAGACCACGGTCTACCGGCGCTGGTCCACGACGACGGGTCTGGTCGCCGATCTGTTGGACGACATGGCCGAGCAGTCCTCACCCCGTGCGGACACGGGCTCGCTGGACGGCGACCTGCTGGCGAACGCGCGCCTGGTCGTCAGGACGCTGACCGACCCGCGGCAGGGCGCCCTGTTCAAGGCGGTGATCGCGGCGGCCACCTGCGATCCCCGCGCGGCCCGCGCCCTGCACCGCTTCTACGCGACCCGCATCGAGGAGTGGGCGCCCTGCGTGACGCGGGCCGCCGAACGCGGCGAGGTCCCGCCCGGCACGGACCCGGCGGAAGTGATCCGAGCGGTCTCGGCGCCGCTGTACTACCGCTTCCTGGTGAGCGGTGACGAGCTGGACGAGGGCGCGGCGGACCGCGCGGCGGGGGCGGCGGGGGCGGCGGGGAGGGCGGGGGCGTACGGGAGTTGAGGGCCCGCGCCGGATCCGAGCCGGGTTCAGGTGCGGGCTCTGAGGGCGGCCGGGGGCCGGGCCCGGTGTCAGTGCCGGGGTCTAGGCTCGACGCCCATGACCACGCCGACGCCTATGACCACGCACACGCCAACACCCATGACCGCGCAAGAGGCAGCCGCCGGGGGCGAGTTGCACGCACCCCACCTGCACGCGACACGCACCTTCTACGACACCATCGCGACGGAGTACGCGGAGCGCTTCCGCACCGTGCTCGATGACAGGCCGCTGGACCGGGCGATCCTGGGCGCATTCGCGGAGCTCGTCCTCGCGGCGGGTGGCGGACCGGTCGCCGATCTGGGCAGCGGCCCGGGCCGGGTGACGGCGCATCTGCACGGCCTCGGCCTCGCGGTGTCCGGGATCGACCTGTCGCCCCGGATGGTGGAGATGGCCCGCGCGGACCACGCCGGGGTGCGTTTCGAGGTGGGCTCGCTGACGGACGTGGACGCGGCGGACGGGACGCTGGCGGGTGTGGTGGCCTGGTACTCGATCATCCACACCCCGAGGGAGCGGCTGCCGGAGGTGATGGCGGAGTTCCACCGCGTACTGGCCCCCGGAGGCCACCTGCTGCTCGGCTTCCAGGTGGGCGAGGAACCACTGCGCGTGGCGAACCCGTTCGGCACGGACGTGTCCCTGGACTTCAACCGCCTGTGTCCGGACCATATCGCGACCCTCCTGAAGGAGGCGGGCTTCACGGTGACGACGCGGGCGCGCCGGGAGCCGGAGGCCGCGGAGGCGGTGCCGCAGGCCTACCTCTTCGCGCGCAAGGAGCGCGAAGCGGCGTAACTGGCTGATCATCCCCGGCGTTGGTCCACGGGGGCTGCCGACCGGCCCCCGTGGATCAGGCCCTCTGTCCGCGGGCCGGGATGAAACGGATGAGGCCACATGCACGCAATCATCAGGAAACTCGCCTCGGGAACCGGGGTGGCGGCCGCGGCGCTGGGCTGTGTGATCGTGGCGGGGCCCCCGGCGGCGGCGGACGGCAAGTGGTGCAACAACTCGGTCTGCATCGAGACGTACGACAGCGGCGACTACCTGGGCCGGGTGGAGGTGTCGGTGGTCAACACGGACCGGCCGCGCCGTGTCAGCGCCCGGGTGTGGACGACGAACGGCTGGAGCGCCCGTACGAAGGCGGAGGACGTGGCCAAGTTCCGGACCTACCGCGACCAGGCCTACCCGCAGCGCCACTTCCCCGGAGGCACCCGCCTGTGCGCGGAGGGCTTCCGCGACGGGGAGAGCGCGGGGCTGGCCTGCGTGACGATCACGAACTGACCGCGCCGTTCCGGCCGCTCACGCTCACTCGGTCGCGAGCGGCCGGTACCGCACGTTCACAGTGGCCCCGGGGTCGTCGCCGTTGACCAGCGAGAGTCGTACGGGGGAGCCGTCGGGGTCGTCGAACAGCCGGATGCCGTCGCCGAGGAGTACGGGCGCGATGTGCAGATCGATCTCGTCGATCAGCCCGATGCGGAGGAGCTGCCGGCCGATGGTGGGGGAGAAGACCTCCAGGTTCTTGCCCGCGGCGGCCAGGAGCCCGATCCGGACGGCCTCGGCCGCATCGCAGCTCAGGAACGTCACGCCGTGGGCGGGTTTCGCGTCCTCGGGATGGTGCGTGAGCACGAACAACGGCCCCTGCCAGGCGCCGCCGTAGATGCCGCCGGGATCGGGGCGGGCGTCCCAGCCGTCGCGACCTCCCAGGACCGCGCCAGTGGTCGCGGCGTACTCCTCGACGAGCCCGGGCCGGAACGATGCCCCCGCCATCCAGTCCATGGAATGCCCCGGCCCCGCGACGAACCCGTCGAGCGACATCGTGAAGTGCCAGAGCACCTTGCCTTCGGCGACCTGGGGCTCCATGCCGCCCAGCGGAACACCTTGCGGAACACCCTGCGGGGTCTTTGCGGTGGACATGATCGGTCCCCCTCTGTCCGGGCTGCTCTGTCCATGCTGCGGGCGGTTGCCGTAAGGCGTAGACCCTGCTTGGGCTCGGGACTCATCGGTGACGACTTCCGCCGAGGCGAGCCGGGCCGCGCCGGCCGCAGGGCGCGCCCGACGTGGCGCAGCACACTATTGCAAGCGTCTGCTTGCAATAGTTAGCAGGGCGGTGCACCATCGGGGTATGGCATCGCTCAACGTCGGCAATCTCGGGGAGTACCTGCGCGAGCAGCGGCGCAATGCGCAGCTCTCGCTGCGGCAGCTCGCTGATGCCGCCGGGGTGTCCAATCCGTATCTGAGTCAGATCGAGCGCGGGCTGCGCAAGCCGAGCGCGGACATTCTGCAGCAGCTCGCGAAGGCGCTGCGGATCTCCGCCGAGACGCTGTACGTGCAGGCCGGAATTCTCGACGAGCGGTCTCCCGAGGCCGCCGGGACGCGGAGCGTCATTCTCGCCGACCCCTCGCTCAGCGAGCGTCAGAAGCAGGTTCTGCTCCAGATCTACGAGTCCTTCCGCAAGGAGAACGGGCTCGACGCCGACACGGACACCGACAGCGCCGCCGACCACCCTCAAGACCCCCAAAACCCTCAAGCGAGCAACTGAGCACTGATCCGGGAGGACAGTCATGGCCATCACCGATGACCTGCGCAAGACCCTCACCGACCCCACCCCCCTCTACTTCCTCGCCGGCACGGCGGACATCGCAGGGCAGCAGGCCAAGAAGGTTCCGGCGCTGATCGAGAAGATCCAGGCCGAGGCCCCCGAGCGCATCGAGGCCGTCCGCCGCACCGATCCCAAGGCCGTTCAGGAGAAGGCCGCCGCCCGTGTCAAGGAGGTCCAGGCCGCGGTCACCACCCGCGCCAATGACTTCCTCGGCGCCCTCGACGGCGACCTCAAGAAGCTCGGTGAGAACGCCCAGGACCTCGCGCTGCGTGGCGTCGGCGTCCTCGCCGAGTACGCCGTCAAGGCCCGCGAGGGCTACGACTCGGTCGCCGAGCACGGCCAGGACGTCGTCAAGCAGTGGCGCGGCGAGGCCGCCGACGAGATCGTCGAGATCGCCACGGCCGTCGAGCCCAAGAGCGAGTACAAGGCGGAGGACAAGGCGGAGGTTCCGGCTCAGGGCGAGGCCGACGCCGCCGACAAGTCCGCCGCCAAGAAGGCCGCCCCGCGCAGGACCACGGCCAAGAAGACCGCCGCCAAGTCCGCCGAGTAGTCGGCTTACGCGGTTCGCGGGGCGGGCACCTTCGAGGGGCCCGCCCCGTTGTACTAGTACCTTGGCCGCGAGGCGCTCTCCAGGCTCATCAGGACGCAGTACTCATCAGGACTCATTAGGCGGTGCACGGCATGTTGCTCACGGGATTCAGCCTTCTCACATCGCTGCTCTATCTCGCGATGCTCGTCATCGCCGTGGTGGCGCTTGGCTTCGCCGTCGTGGCCCGGGAGGACGCGTACCGCGCGGCGGACAAGCAGACCAAGCCGTTCTGGCTGATCATCCTCGGCATCACGGTCGTGGTGAACCTGGTCGTGCCGGTGTTGTTCCTGCAGCTCGCGGGGCTCGTCGCCTCGATCGTGTTCATGGTGGACGTGCGGCCCGCGATCCGGCAGGTCTCCGGCGGTGGCCGGGGCGGGCGGCGCGGCGGCGGCTCCAGCAGCGACGGTCCGTACGGGCCCTACAACGGCGGCCGGTAGCCCCGAAGGACCCACCCGGCGTCAGCCCTCCGCGCGCTTGCGTTCCAGGAGGACCACCGCCACGTCGTCCGTCAGCTCGCCCCCGTTGAGCTCGCGGGCCCGGGTCACCGCCGCTTCGAGCAGTGCCTCGCCGCGCAGCCCGGAGGCCAGCTGGCTGTTGATCATCTCCAGCATTCCGTCCTGACCGAGCCGCTGGCTGCCCTCGCCGGTACGGCCCTCGATGAGGCCGTCGGTGTACATCAACAGGCCCCATTCCCGGCCGAGTTCGACCTGCCGGCGCGGCCAGCGGGCGCGCGGCAGTAGGCCGAGCGCCGGGCCGCCGTTCTCGTACGGGAGCAGCTGGGCCCGGCCGCCGAGCGCGATCAGCGGAGAGGGGTGGCCGGCCAGGCAGAGGCCTGCGCTGCGGCCGTCCGGCGCGATGTCGACGGTGCACAGCGTCGCGAAGATCTCCTCGCTGTCGCGCTCGTGCTCCAGGACCTCTTGAAGGGTCGAGAGTAGCTCGTCGCCGCACAGGCCCGCCAGCGTCAACGCCCGCCAGGCGATGCGGAGTTCGACCCCGAGGGCCGCCTCGTCGGGGCCGTGGCCGCAGACGTCGCCGATCATCGCGTGGACGGTTCCGTCCGGCGTGCGCACCGTGTCGTAGAAGTCGCCGCCGAGCAGCGCCCGGGAGCGGCCGGGGCGGTAGCGGGCCGCGAAGCGCAGGTCGGAGCCGTCGAGCAGCGGGGTCGGGAGCAGCCCGCGCTCCAGGCGGGCGTTCTCCTGGGCGTGCAGCCGCGACTTGGCCAGCTTGTACTGGGCGGTGTCGGCGCGCTTGCGCTCCACCGCGTACCGGATGGCGCGGCTGAGCAGCCTGCCGTCCAGCTCGTCGCGGAACAGGTAGTCCTGCGCGCCGACCCGGACCGCTTCCGCCGCCCGCTCCGCGTGCGTGGACGGGGTCAGGGCCAGTACGGCGTGGCGCGGGGCCAGGCGGAGCAGATGGCGCAGGGCCGCGAGCTCGTCGTCCGGGTCGCGGCCCGGCAGCGCCAGGTCCAGGAGTATGCAGTGGACGTCGTCGGTGAGCAGCCGCTCGGCCTCGGTGAGGTTGCGGGCGGTACGGATCCGGACCCGGGTGCCCGCCGCGTCGAGGAGCTCGTGCACGGTGAAGGTGCCCGCCGGGTCGTCCTCGATGACCAGCAGGTTGAGCGGGCCGTCGGCGGCGCTGCCCGTCTGGGGCTCCGGGGCGGCTCGCTGGTGCGGTACGGGTACGTGCTGGGATGCGGGCATCGTCGGTTCCGGAATCCTTCCCTCCCCCCGAGGGCGCGGGGGTGCGCCGGTCGGCGCCCCACCAGCCGGGACCCTAGCGTCATCCACGGGCGCGGCGGAATGGCGTTCGGCGGTTGATCGCCGAGGGGGCGGTTGGCATATGCCGCATGCCTTATTTGTCCGGGCCTCAGGAAGTTGCGGACTGCCCGTACCGCCGGTAAGCGATTGCCCGCCCGGACGCCCCGGAACTGCCCGGCCGGACGTGGCGGGGTGTCCGGCCGGAGGCGATCGACCCGCCGCGAGCGGTCCGTACTCCCGTCCGCCCCCGCCCGTCCGCGCCCTGCTTGTCCCGCTACGCGGCCCGCTACTTGTCGGGGCGTACGACACCCAGGATCGGCATGGAGCCCGCCCCCGTGATCGTCACGGTCCGGCCGGGCCGGGGGGAGTGCACGATCGCGCCGTCGCCGATGTACATCCCGACATGGGTGGCGTCGGCGAAGTAGATGATGAGGTCGCCGGGGCGCATGTCCTTGATCGCGACGTGCGGCAGCTGGGCCCACTGCTCCTGCGAGGTGCGCGGTATGGGGCGCCCGGCCGAGATCCAGGCCTGCGAGGTCAGACCCGAGCAGTCGAAGGTGTCGGGCCCTGCGGCGCCCCAGACGTACCGCTTGCCGATCTGGTCGGTGGCGAACTTCACGGCCTTCTTGCCCTGCTCGCTCGCGCTGCCGTTGATCTCCTTCAGTATGCCCGTGCTCAGCCAGGCCGTCTGGGAGTCGAACTCCTTCTTCCGCTCCAGCTCGGCCAGGCGCTGCTTCTCCTGCTCCTTGAGCTGGTCCTGGAGCTTCTCGGCAGCCGCGATCTTCTCGGTGATGTCCTTCTTCGCGGCTTCCTTCTTGACCCGGTTGGCCTCCAGGTTCTTCCACTGCGCGGTGGCGTCCTTGCTGTATGCCGCCAAGTCGGCCTGCGTGCGGTTCAGTTCGCCGAGCACGCCCTGGGCGGCCTGCTGGCCCTGGCGCAGCGCGTCGGCGCCGTCGAGGAACGTCTCCGGGTCGCCGCTCAGCATCAGCTGGGCGCCGGGCGGAAGGCCGCCGTTGCGGTACTGCATCCGCGCGGTGGCGCCCGCCTGGTCCTTCAGGCGCTTGATCTTGTCCTGGCCCTTCACGATCTCCTGGGCCAGCTGCACGATCTGCGCGGACTGCTGCTTGGTCTGCTCCTCGGCGAGGTTGTACGCGTCGGTGGCCACGGCCGCCTGCCGGTACAGGTCGTCGATCTGCTTGCCCACTTCTTCGAGCGTCCTGGGCTGGGCCGGCGCCGTGGTCGACGGCGTCGGCGCCGGGTCGGCGAACGCCGTGCCCGGCGCCGCCAACGCGGTCAAGGCGCACACCAAGGCGATCGCGGCCGCCAAACGGCGCTGCTTCGGCACTATGAACTCCCCCTCCAGCCGGCCCCGGCCCCACACCGGAACACCGGATACTCCATATGTGATTTACCGTCAGTAACATCACACTGCCCGCGATGCTGCCACGGCCTCCGCCAAAACGACAGAGGCACAAGGGCACCGAACGGGGCACATCCCCCTGCGCGTTCTTCCGCGCGTTCCCCCTCGTGTGACGAACGCCGAGCTCCACGCGTTCCACCGGCCACGGGAGTTCACTCGTACGACGACGCGAACAACGCCGCGAATTGGTCCGGGCGTCACCCGAGCCGGATCAGGGGGCGTCCCAGTCGGATCAGCCGACGCCAGGGCTCAACTGGGCGCCAGTGCCGACCAGTTGACCGTCACCTCACCCTGCCGCCAGCGCCGTACCCCGTCCACGACCGGCCAGTCGGCCGACAGATCCCGTACGGACTTGATCCACCGCTGCCGCGCGCCCAGCGAGGCGTACGGGGCGGCCGCCGCCCACGCCCGGTCGAAGTCACGCAGGAAGGCGTGCACCGGCTCGCCCGGCACATTGCGGTGGATCAGTGCCTTCGGCAGCCGCTCGGCCAGGTCGGAGGGGCGCTCCAGGGAGCCGAGCCGGGTCGCGAAGGTCACCGTGCGCGGGCCGGAACGATCGAGCGCGACCCACACATGGCGGCGGCCGATCTCGTCGCAGGTGCCCTCGACGAGCAGCCCGCCCGGCGCGAGCCGCGCGCACAGCCGGGCCCAGACGGCGGCCACCTCGCCCTCGTCGTACTGGCGCAGCACGTTCGCCGCCCGGATCAGCATCGGCGGCTCGGCCAGCGGCACCTCGAAGCCGCCGTGCCGGAAGGTGAGGCCCTCGCGCTCGTACGGCTTGGCTGCGGCGACCCGGGCCGGCTCGATCTCGATGCCGACCACCGAGACGGCGGGGGCCGCGGTGCGCAGCCGCTGGAGCAGCTCCACCGCGGTCCAGGGGGCGGCTCCGTACCCGAGGTCGACGGCGACCGGCGCGGACGCGCGGCGCAGCGCGGCCCCGTGCGCGTCGGCGATCCAGCGGTCCATGCGACGCAGCCGGTTCGGGTTGGTGGTGCCGCGGGTGACGGTGCCGACGGGGCGCTTCGCGGACGGGGGTGGAGCCATAGGACGAGGGTAGGCGGCGGTCCGACCCGGAAGGTTCGGTGGTTCGGCTGGGACGGTTCGGCGGGTTCGGGCGGGACGGCTCGGCGGTTCGGCTGGGACGGTTCGGCGGGTTCAGGCGGGTTCAGGCGGGTTCAGGCGGGGCGGTTCGGCGGTTCCGGCCGGACGTTTCCGCAGGTCGCCGCGGTGTTTCGCAAACCCTGGCTGACGGTTCCCGGCCTGCGCCGGGCTCCGCCCCGACGAGTCCGGCAACATTTTGGCAAAGTGGAAATGAAAGCGCGGATTCCGGTGTTCGGGGCTTTGGAGGGGCGTGCCCGCATGCCCGCTCCGAGTCCGAAGGCAGTGCCCCGAGCCGAGGAGGGCCTCGACGTGAGCCAGTACGTGTCCCGGTTCGCCGGCACCCTGGCGGGGCCGCCCCGGCTCCGGCTGCCCGGCGGCCACCGCAAGCCGCGCCGGGTCGCCGTGCTCAGCGTCCACACCTCCCCGCTGCACCAGCCGGGGACGGGCGACGCGGGCGGCATGAACGTGTACATCGTCGAGCTCGCCAAGCGCCTCGCCGCGATCAACATCGAGGTCGAGATCTTCACCCGGGCCACCACGGGCGGCCTCGCGCCGACCGTCGA
The DNA here is from genome assembly GCF_001279695.1 of Streptomyces sp. WM6378. GTDB lineage: Bacteria > Actinomycetota > Actinomycetes > Streptomycetales > Streptomycetaceae > Streptomyces. Next base: position 1,916 of record NZ_LGDD01000311.1, on the reverse strand, counting down.
GATGGCGCCCGGGGTGCTGGTGCGGCACGTCGACGCGGGACCGTACGAGGGCCTCGCCAAGGAAGAGCTGCCGGCCCAGCTCTGTGCCTTCACGCACGGGGTGATGCAGGCCTGGGCGCACCACCGGCCCGGCTACTACGACCTGGTCCACTCCCATTACTGGCTCTCCGGGCACGTCGGCTGGCTCGCCGCCGAACGCTGGGGGGTGCCCCTCGTCCACGCCATGCACACCATGGCCAAGGTCAAGAACGCGGCGCTCGCCGAGGGCGACACCCCCGAGCCCGCCGCACGCGTCATCGGCGAGACCCAGATCGTGAACGCGGCGGACCGCCTGATCGCCAACACCGCCGAGGAGGCCGACGAACTCGTCCGCTTCTACGACGCCGACCCCGGCAAGGTCGCCGTCGTCCACCCCGGTGTGAACCTCGACCGGTTCCGCCCGGCGGACGGCAGGACCGCGGCGCGGGACCGGCTCGGGCTTCCCCGGGACGCGTTCATCCCGCTCTTCGCGGGCCGCATCCAGCCGCTGAAGGCGCCGGACATCCTGCTGCGCGCGACGGCCGAACTCCTGGAGCGCGACCCCTCCCTGCGCTCGCGGATGATCGTGCCGATCGTGGGCGGTCCTTCCGGGAGCGGCCTGGCCAAGCCGGAGGGCCTGCAGAAGCTGGCGGCCAAGCTCGGCATCAGCGACGTCGTACGGTTCAGACCGCCGGTCGGCCAGGACCGGCTCGCGGACTGGTTCCGGGCGGCGTCCGTCCTGGTCATGCCCTCGTACAGCGAATCGTTCGGCCTGGTCGCCATAGAGGCGCAGGCGGCCGGCACGCCGGTGGTCGCGGCATCGGTCGGCGGGCTCCCGGTGGCGGTGCGGGACGGCTCGACGGGATTCCTGGTGCAGGGCCACGACCCCGAGGACTACGCGACCGCCCTGCGCCGCTTCGTCCAGGACCCCACGCTGGTGCGGCGGATGGGCGAGGCGGCCGCCCGGCACGCGCAGTCCTTCGGCTGGGGAACGGCGGCTTCGGCGACGGCGGACGTGTACACGGCGGCGATGGCTGAACACCGGCGTCGGGTTCGGTCGCATCACGGGTGAGGCCCGGCTCGACAGGAGCTGTGCGGGGGCTCGCGTCCATGCGGGGTTCGCACGCGACCCGGGGTGCGTCCGGGGCCTTCGCGTAGGCTCGCGGCATGGCTGACGTGCGGCAGGTCATCGAAACGGCCCTCAAGGACGCGGAGCTCTCGTGGGAGTCCCCGGAGCCCGGTACGTATGTCGTGACCCTGCCGGGCACGCGCAAGCTCTCCACCACCTGCTCGCTGCGGGTCGGCCGCCACGCCCTCTCCGTGAACGCGTTCGTCGTGCGGCACCCCGACGAGAACGAGCCGGCCGTCCATCGCTGGCTCCTCGAACGCAACCTCCGCCTGTACGGGGTGAGTTACGCGGTCGACCGGCTCGGGGACGTGTACCTGGCGGGCAAGGTCCCGCTGGCCTCCGTCACGCCGGAGGAACTCGACCGGCTGCTCGGGGTCGTCCTGGAGGAGGCGGACGGGTCCTTCAACACCCTGCTGGAGCTGGGGTTCGCGTCGGCGATCCGGCGGGAGTACGCGTGGCGGGTGTCGCGGGGGGAGTCCACGCGGAACCTCGACGCGTTTACGCATCTGACGGGTGGGGCGGGTTGAGCCTCCGGGTGCGGCGAGGCTGAACGCGGGGGTCTGCCCACCCGCCCGCCCGTTGCTCAGCGCGGAATGGCTGAGCCCTGGGGCTGCGCCCCACACCCCGCTTCGGGGCTCCGCCCCGGACCCCCGGGGAGTTTGCCCACCCGCCCGCCCGTGCAGGGGGTGGAGAGGGGTGAGCTCCGGGGCTGCGCCCCAGACCCCCGCGGGGGACTTCGTCCCCCTGCACCCCCTGAGAGGCTCCGCCC
>NZ_LGDD01000310.1 GCF_001279695.1 Streptomyces sp. WM6378 | reverse complement strand
AATCTGGCGTTGACTTTTGGCACGCTGTTGAGTTCTCAAGGAACGGACGCTTCCTTCGTACTCACCCTCTCGGGCTTTCCTCCGGGCGCTTCCCTTCGGCATTTCGTGTTCCCGACTCTATCAGACTCTTTCGTGTCCGATTCCCCGTCGAATTGGGGTCCGCTTTCAGGTATTCGCTTTCGCGTTTCCCTTTCGGCGTGGCCCGACTTTATCAGAGATTCTGAAGCCGGATTCCCGCCCCGATCGGGTCTCCCGTGCGGCACACGAGTGTGCCGGGTTCCCGTTCAGGCGGAGACATAAACCTACTGGAGCGGGGCGCCTCGATGCAAATCGAGGCGCCCCGCTCCGGGTGTACGACCTGTGAGCGTCAGACCTCGACGACCACGGGCAGGATCATCGGACGCCTGCGGTAGGTGTCCGAGACCCACTTGCCGACCGAGCGGCGGATCAACTGCTGGAGCTGGTGGGGCTCGACGACGCCGTCCTGGGCGGACCGGTTCAGCGCTTCCTCGATCTTCGAGACCACCGGGGTGAACGCCGAGTCGTCGATGCCGGAACCGCGCGCCTGGATGTGCGGACCGCTGGTGATCTTGCCGCTGCTGGAGTCCACCACCACGTACACCGAGATGATGCCCTCGTCGCCGAGGATGCGGCGGTCCTTCAGGGAGGACTCCGTCACGTCGCCGACCGAGAGGCCGTCGACGTAGACGTATCCCGCCTGGACCTTGCCGACGATGCGCGCGGTGCCGTCGACCAGGTCGACGACCACGCCGTCCTCGGCGATGACGATGTGGTTCTTCGGGACGCCGGTGAGCGCTCCGAGCTCCGCGTTCGCCCGCAGGTGGCGCCATTCGCCGTGGACCGGCATCAGGTTCTTCGGCTTGCAGATGTTGTAGAAGTACAACAGCTCGCCGGCCGAGGCGTGGCCCGAGACATGGACCTTGGCGTTGCCCTTGTGGACGACGTTGGCGCCCCAGCGGGTCAGGCCGTTGATGACGCGGTAGACCGCGTTCTCGTTGCCCGGGATGAGCGACGACGCCAGGATCACGGTGTCGCCCTGGACGATCCGGATCTGGTGGTCGCGGTTGGCCATGCGGGACAGCGCGGCCATCGGCTCGCCCTGCGAACCGGTGCAGACCAGTACGACCTCGTCGTCCGGCAGGTCGTCCAGCGTCTTGACGTCGACGACGAGGCCGGCCGGGACCTTCAGGTAGCCGAGGTCGCGCGCGATGCCCATGTTGCGGACCATGGAGCGGCCGACGAAGGCGACCCGGCGGCCGTACTCGTGGGCCGCGTCCAGGATCTGCTGGATGCGGTGCACGTGGCTGGCGAAGCTGGCCACGATGATGCGCTTGTCGGCGTTCGCGAAGACGGTGCGCAGGACGTTGGAGATGTCCCGCTCCGGCGGCACGAACCCGGGGACCTCGGCGTTCGTCGAGTCGGAGAGGAGGAGGTCGATGCCCTCCTCGCTCAGCCGGGCGAAGGCGTGCAGGTCGGTGAGGCGGCCGTCCAGCGGGAGCTGGTCCATCTTGAAGTCGCCGGTGGCGACGGCCATGCCCGCGGGGGTGCGGATGGCGACCGCGAGGGCGTCCGGGATGGAGTGGTTGACCGCGACGAACTCGCAGTCGAAGGGGCCCAGGCGCTCGCGGTCGCCCTCGGCGACCTCCAGCGTGTACGGGCGGATGCGGTGCTCCTGGAGCTTGGCCTCGATCAGGGCGAGGGTCAGCTTGGAGCCGATCAGCGGGATGTCCGGCTTCTCGCGAAGCAGGTACGGCACGCCGCCGATGTGGTCCTCGTGGCCGTGCGTCAGGACGATGCCCTCGATGTCGTCGAGGCGGTCCCGGATCGAGCTGAAGTCCGGCAGGATCAGGTCGATGCCGGGCTGCTCCTCTTCGGGGAAGAGGACGCCGCAGTCGACGATGAGCAGGCGGCCGCCGAACTCGAAGACGGTCATGTTCCGGCCGATTTCGCCGAGACCGCCGAGCGGTGTGACGCGCAGGCCGTTCTTGGGAAGCTTCGGCGGGGTGCCGAGTTCAGGATGCGGATGACTCAAAAGACTCTCCTCACCACACGCGCCACGTACCTGTAGGGCACGTGGCGCGTATGTCATTCGTGCACTTGCTGTTGTGTATGGGTTTTCGCGCGTTTGTCTGGCGCGTATTCAGTTGTGAAGTCTGTGTTAGAGCTGTACCCCACCGGCTGCCAGATCGAGCGCCAGCTGGCTGGATTCTTCCGCCGTGAGCTCGACCAGGGGCAGGCGCAGCGGCCCGGCGGGGAGGCCCTTGAGGGCCAGGGCCGCCTTGGTCGTGATGACTCCCTGGGTGCGGAACATGCCCGTGTAGACGGGGAGCAGCTGCTGGTGGATCTCGGTGGCCTTGCGTACCTCACCGGCGAGGTAGGCGTCCAGGAGGGCGCGCAGCTCGGGGGTGACGAGGTGGCCGACCACGGAGACGAAGCCGCAGGCGCCGACCGAGAGCAGCGGCAGGTTGAGCATGTCGTCGCCGGAGTACCAGGCGAGGCCGGAGCGGGCGATGGCCCAGCTGGCGCGGCCGAGGTCGCCCTTGGCGTCCTTGTTGGCGACGATCCGGGGGTGCTCGGCGAGCCGGACGAGGGTCTCGGTGTCGATCGGGACGCCGCTGCGGCCGGGGATGTCGTACAGCATCACGGGAAGCTCGGTGGCATCGGCGATGGCCGAGAAGTGCCGGAACAGGCCCTCTTGTGGGGGCTTGTTGTAGTACGGCGTCACGGCGAGCAGGCCGTGTGCGCCGGAGCGTTCGGCCGTACGGGCGAGTTCGAGGGTGTGGTGCGTGTCGTTGGTGCCGATTCCGGCCACGACGTGGGCCCGGTCTCCGACGGCCTCCAGTACGGCCCGTACGAGCTGGTCTTTCTCCGCGTCGCTGGTGGTCGGGGACTCGCCGGTGGTGCCGTTGACGATCAGTCCGTCGTTGCCTGCGTCGACCAGATGGGCCGCCAGTCGCTGGGCGCCGTCGAGGTCGAGTGCGCCGTCCGCCGTGAAGGGCGTGATCATGGCGGTGAGGACCCGCCCGAAGGGGGTCTGCGGAGTGGAGATCGGAGCCATGGGTAACACGCTACTCGCTGCTCAGCGCCGGGTGCCCCCTCGGGGGCCGGTGGCTGAGGGAGCCCGGCACTGCCTGCTCGGGGGTTCAAGCAGTGCCGGGTCCGTTTGATCAGCCTAGATGAACTTCACGAAACGCCGCAATACGGACACTTTGCGCGGCCTATCCGCACATCTGTGCCGGTATGGGCGCGGCGCTCGGTCGGCCGGTGCGGTTACGGGGCCACCCTGCCGTTGGTGTTGAAGGCCGCGTAGGTGAGCGGCATCAGGCGGGCCCACTCCTGTTCCATCTTCTCGCCGACCATCTCGATCTCCCGCTGCGGGAAGGACGGGACCTTCGCCAGCTCGTGCTGGGTGCGCAGGCCGAGGAAGTGCATCAGCGAACGCGCGTTGCACGTCGCGTACATCGAGGAGAAGAGCCCGACCGGGAGCGTGGCGCGGGCGACTTCGCGGGCGACGCCGGCCGCCAGCATCTCCTGGTACGCCTCGTAGGAGCGGCGGTAGGAGTCCTCCATGACGCGGGAGGTCAGCTCCTGCTGCTCCGCCGAGCCGTCGACGAACTCGTACTTGCCGGGGCGGCCCTGCTGGACCAGCTTGCGGTCGGTGCCCGGGACGTAGAAGACCGGCTGGAGCTCCCTGTACCGGCCCGACTCCTCGTTGTACGACCAGCCGACCCGGTGCCGCATGAACTCGCGGAAGACGAAGATCGGGGCGCTGATGAAGAAGGTCATCGAGTTGTGCTCGAAGGGGCTGCCGTGCCGGTCCCGCATCAGGTAGTTGATGAGGCCCTTGGAGCGCTCGGGGTCCTTCTGGAGCTCCTCCAGGGACTGCTCGCCCGCCGTGGAGACACGGGCTGCCCACAGCACGTCCGAGTCGGATGCCGAGTGCTTCACGAGCTCGACGGTGACGTCGCTGCGGAAGCTGGGCTTGAGGTCTGGGGCGGGGGTGTCGGTCACCGGCGGGTCCTTCCAAATTGCGTCGCTCGGGCGGCGCCCACTCTACGGCCCGGCACTGACAACTCCCTCTCTGACGGGTCGTCACCACATTCTTCGGCCAATTCGGGGAATTCGGGCACCAATCGGCACTGCTGTGCGTCTGTACCAGTAAGCAGCAGCCAGTTCGACAGCCACTTGAGTTTCCGAGGAGATGTGCCCCCATGTTCCGCCGGCGTGAGCCCGTTCCGTTCGCATTCGTCGCCGAGGCCGACCGCTACCGCAGCAATGTCGAGCCGCCGCCTCGCGAGCGTGCGAGCGCAGGTCAGCTCGTCGGGCGGACGCTGGTCGGGCTCACCGTCATAGCCGGGCTCACCGGTGCGCTGCTCTTCGGGCTGCCCGCGATGGAGAGCCCGCAGTCCCCCGCGCACAGCCAGCAGTCCGAGGCCTCCAACGGCCGCTGACCGGGGCCAAACGCGCCGACGCGCGCCCGGACCCCCGGATGTGGCCGCGCGGTGACCTCCTGGGTAGCCTCACCCCGCACAGCCCAATCGAGCGTGCTTGTGAGTGAGGATCAGTCGTGCCCCTGCCCTTCCTGACGGCCGACCGCGCCATCGACGCATCCGGTGAGTACTCCGACGAGGTCGCGCTGCCCTTCGACGACCACGATCGCTGGCGGCGGCCCTACCGGCCGGGCCCCTGGCGGGTCGGGGCCGCGGCCGTGCTGCTGCTCCTCGCCTCGTTCGTGCTGCTCGCCGCCGTGATCATCGCCGCCGCCGGGGAACCGACGGGCGCGGTCGTCGTCCTGTTCATCGCCGTGCTCGTGATCGCCTCGTCGCTGCGGCTGCTGCGGATCGGCGTCTGGGTCAGCCGGGCCGGGCTGCGGCGGGTCGCGTTCTTCACCACCACCACGGTCGCGTGGCCGCGGATCCGCGGCGTACGCACGGTGCAGCAGCCGGTGCGCTGGCTCGGGCTGCCGCGGACCGTGCAGGGGCAGGCCCTGATCGCCGAACCGCAGGGCGGCGAGGCGCTGCCGGCGCTGCTCACCGACCACAGCGCGGACTTCCTGGGGCGCGGCGATGCCTTCGGCCGGGCCGCGGACCTGGTGGAGGCCTGGGGCGACGAGTACCGCCGCGGCTGATCCTCTGCCGCGTCAGGCCCCGGCGGGCTTGTTCTCGTGCAGAGCGATCGCGCGCTGCATCGCCTTGCGGGCCCGCGGGGTGTCGCGGGCGTCCTGGTAGGCGATGGCGAGGCGGAACCAGCAGCGCCAGTCGTTCGGCGCGTCCTCCGTCTCCTCCTTGCGGCGGGCGAAGACGGCGTCGGCCGAGTCGCGGTCGATGCGGCCGCCCGCGGTGCGGACCAACTCGTCGACGGGCAGGCCGCCTTCGGCGTCCAGCTCCGCCGCCAGCTTGTTGGCCTTGGTCACGAAGCGGGTGTTCGCCCACAGGAACCAGATGCCGATCAACGGCAGGACCAGCACGGCCACGCCCATGGTGACGGTGATCCAGGTGCCCTGTTCGAGGAGGAGCACGCCGCGGCTGCCGGCCAGGACAAAGTAGAAGACCAGGACGGCGGCCGTGACGAGATAGGTGATTTTTGCGCGCATGAGGCCGACGGTGCCGCTCAGTTGAGGTCGAGGAAGTGTTCCAGGCCGAAGGTGAGGCCCGGAGTGGTCACCACGCGGCGAGCGCCGAGCAGGATGCCCGGCATGAAGCTGCTGTGGTGCAGGGAGTCGTGGCGCACGGTCAGGGTCTCGCCCTCCGCGCCGAGCAGCACTTCCTGGTGGGCCAGGAGTCCGCGCAGCCTGATGGCGTGCACCGGGATGCCGTCCACGTCGGCGCCGCGGGCGCCGTCGAGCGCCGTGGTCGTGGCGTCCGGCGCGGGGCCGACCCCCGCCTCTGCGCGGGCCGCCGCGATCAGCTGGGCGGTGCGCGTCGCGGTGCCGGAGGGGGCGTCGACCTTGTTGGGGTGGTGCAGCTCGACGACCTCGACCGACTCGAAGTACGGGGCCGCGAGCTGCGCGAACTTCATGGTCAGGACGGCGCCGATGGAGAAGTTCGGGGCGATGAGCACGCCGGTCTCCGGGGAGGCGGAGAGCCAGCCGTTCAGCTGTGCGAGGCGGTCCTCGGTCCAGCCCGTGGTGCCGACGACGGCGTGGATTCCGTGGCGTACACAGAATTCCAGGTTGTCCATCACCGAGGCGGGGGTGCTCAGTTCGACCGCGACCTGGGCGCCCGTCTCGGTGAGCGTCTCCAGCTTGTCGCCGCGGCCCAGGGCCGCGACCAGCTCCATGTCCTCGGCGGCCTCCACGGCTCGTACCGCTTCGGAGCCGATCCGGCCCTTGGCACCGAGGACCGCCACGCGCAGCTTGCTCATTCGCTTGATTCCTTAGGGGTTACGAGACCGCTTCGTGGAGGCGATCGGCCTGCTTGTCCTTCAGCGGGCCGATGACGGACAGCGAGGGACGCTGCCCCAGGACATCACGTGCCACCTCGCGGACGTCGTCCGGGGTGACCTCGGCTATCCGGGTCAGCATGTCGTCGACGGACATCTGCTCGCCCCAGCACAGCTCGCTCTTGCCGATGCGGTTCATCAGCGCGCCGGTGTCCTCAAGACCCAGGACCGTGGAGCCGGAGAGCTGGCCCACCGCGCGGCCGATCTCGTCGTCCGAGAGTCCCTCGTTCGCGACCCGGTCCAGTTCGTCCCGGCAGATCTTCAGGACGTCGTGGACCTGGCTCGGGCGGCAGCCCGCGTACACCCCGAACAGGCCGCAGTCGGCGAAGCCCGAGGTGTACGAGTACACGCTGTAGGCCAGGCCGCGCTTCTCGCGGACCTCCTGGAACAGCCGGGACGACATGCCGCCGCCCAGTGCCGTGTTCAGGACGCCCAGCGCCCAGCGGCGCTCGTCGGTGCGGGCCAGGCCCGGCATGCCGAGGACCACGTGGGCCTGTTCCGTGCGGCGGTTCAGCAGTTCCATCCGGCCGGCGGCCTTCAGGGTGCGGGCTCCGCTGCGCGGGGTGAGGGGAACGGCGTCCGTGCGGGACAGCGCGCCGGCCTTCTCGAAAGCCTTGCGGACCTGGCGTACGACGGTGGCGTGATCCACGTTTCCGGCGGCCGCGACGACCAGGTGGCGCGGGTCGTAGTGCTTCTTGTAGAAGCGCGAGATCTGCGCCTGGGTCAGGGAGTTGATCGTGTCCACGGTGCCCAGGACCGGGCGGCCGAGGGGGGTGTCGCCGAGCATGGTGTGCGCGAACAGGTCGTGCACGCAGTCGCCCGGGTCATCCTCGGTCATCGCGATCTCTTCGAGGATCACGCCGCGCTCGGCGTCGACGTCCTCGGCGAGGATCAGCGAGTCCGTCAGCATGTCGCACACGACGTCGATCGCCAGCGGCAGATCGGTGTCGAGCACCCGCGCGTAGTAGCAGGTGTACTCCTTCGCCGTGAAGGCGTTCATCTCCCCGCCGACCGCGTCGAGCGCCGAGGAGATGTCGAGGGCACTGCGCTTCTTGGTGCCCTTGAAGAGGAGGTGCTCCAGGTAGTGCGTCGCGCCGTTCAGCGTCGGCGTCTCGTCGCGCGAACCCACCTGGACCCAGATGCCGAAGGTCGCGGACCGTACGGAGGGAAGGGTTTCGGTGACGACCCTGAGGCCGCCGGGGAGGGTCGTACGGCGGACGGTGCCGATGCCGTTCTGACCCTTCAGAAGCGTTTGGGTACGGGCGACGGCCCGCCCCTCGGAAGAGGGGCGGGCCGTCGTCGCGGAACTACGGGACGTCACTTGGCAGCGTCGTCCTTCTCGGCGTCGTCGGCGCCTTCGCCCTCGATCACGGGGATCAGGGAGAGCTTGCCGCGGGAGTCGATCTCGGCGATCTCGACCTGGACCTTGGAGCCCACGGCCAGGACGTCCTCGACGTTCTCCACCCGCTTGCCGCCGGCGAGCTTACGGATCTGCGAGATGTGCAGCAGACCGTCCTTGCCCGGGAGCAGCGACACGAACGCGCCGAAGGTCGTCGTCTTCACGACGGTGCCCAGGTAGCGCTCGCCGACCTCCGGCATGGTCGGGTTGGCGATGCCGTTGATCGTGGCGCGGGCGGCCTCGGCGGCCGGGCCGTCGGCGGCACCGATGTAGATGGTGCCGTCGTCCTCGATCGTGATCTCGGCGCCGGTGTCCTCCTGGATCTGGTTGATCATCTTGCCCTTGGGGCCGATGACCTCACCGATCTTGTCCACGGGGATCTTGACGGTGATGATCCGCGGGGCGTTGGGGGACATCTCGTCCGGCGTGTCGATCGCTTCCATCATCACGTCGAGGATGTGGAGGCGGGCGTCGCGGGCCTGCTTGAGGGCGGCGGCCAGGACGGAGGCCGGGATGCCGTCGAGCTTGGTGTCGAGCTGGAGCGCGGTGACGAACTCCTTCGTACCGGCGACCTTGAAGTCCATGTCGCCGAACGCGTCCTCGGCACCGAGGATGTCGGTGAGGGCGACGTAGTGCGTCTTGCCCTCGATCTCCTGGGAGATCAGACCCATGGCGATACCGGCGACGGGGGCCTTGAGCGGCACACCGGCGTTCAGGAGCGACATGGTCGAGGCGCAGACCGAGCCCATGGACGTCGAGCCGTTGGAGCCGAGGGCCTCGGACACCTGACGGATCGCGTAGGGGAACTCCTCGCGCGTCGGAAGGACCGGCACGATGGCGCGCTCGGCGAGCGCGCCGTGGCCGATCTCGCGGCGCTTGGGCGAGCCCACGCGGCCGGTCTCGCCGACCGAGTACGGCGGGAAGTTGTAGTTGTGCATGTAGCGCTTGCGGGTCACCGGGGAAAGGGTGTCCAGCTGCTGCTCCATGCGGAGCATATTGAGGGTGGTGACGCCCAGGATCTGGGTCTCGCCACGCTCGAACAGCGCCGAGCCGTGCACGCGCGGGATCGCCTCGACCTCGGCGGCCAGCGTGCGGATGTCCGTGATGCCACGGCCGTCGATGCGGACCTTGTCCGTGATGACGCGCTCGCGGACCAGCTTCTTGGTCAGCGCGCGGTACGCGGCGGAGATCTCCTTCTCGCGGCCCTCGAACTGCGGGAGCAGCTTCTCGGCGGCCAGACCCTTGACGCGGTCCAGCTCGGCCTCGCGGTCCTGCTTGCCGGCGATCGTCAGCGCCTGGGCGAGCTCGCCCTTGACGGCGGCGGTGAGCGCCTCCAGGACGTCGTCCTGGTAGTCGAGGAAGATCGGGAACTCGCCGGTCGGCTTGGCAGCCTTGGCGGCCAGGTCGGACTGGGCCTTGCAGAGCACCTTGATGAAGGGCTTCGCGGCGTCCAGACCGGAGGCGACGACCTCCTCGGTCGGCGCCTCGGCGCCGCCCTTGACCAGCTGGATGGTCTTCTCGGTGGCCTCGGCCTCGACCATCATGATCGCGACGTCGCCGTCCTCCAGGACGCGGCCGGCGACCACCATGTCGAAGACGGCGTCCTCAAGCTCGGTGTGCGTCGGGAACGCGACCCACTGGCCGTTGATCAGCGCGACGCGGACGCCGCCGATCGGGCCGGAGAAGGGCAGGCCGGCCAGCTGGGTGGACGCGGACGCGGCGTTGATCGCGACGACGTCGTACAGGTGGTCGGGGTTGAGCGCCATGATCGTCGCGACGACCTGGATCTCGTTGCGCAGGCCCTTCTTGAAGGACGGGCGCAGCGGGCGGTCGATGAGACGGCAGGTGAGGATCGCGTCCTCGGAGGGCCGGCCCTCGCGGCGGAAGAAGGAGCCGGGGATCTTGCCGGCCGCGTACATCCGCTCCTCGACGTCCACCGTGAGGGGGAAGAAGTCGAGCTGGTCCTTGGGGTTCTTGGACGCGGACGTGGCCGACAGGACCATCGTGTCGTCGTCCAGGTACGCCACGGCGGAGCCGGCGGCCTGCTTGGCCAGGCGGCCCGTCTCGAAGCGGATGGTGCGGGTGCCGAAGGAGCCGTTGTCGATGACGGCCTCGGCGTAGTGGGTCTCGTTCTCCACTAGCGTTTTCTCCATTTGCTTGTCGTCTTTTCGTCCCCGGGCCCGTGTGGCGCGGGGACGGTGGGGTGACGGCGGAGAAGCGCTCCTGAGGGCGGGCCGGTCTTCGATCGAAGCACCCGGTCTTCCTTGCGTTCCGGGGGCCACTACCGAGGACCGGCGGCGGGGAGGAGGGCTTCTGCTCGCTCGTCGCGGTGAAGCGTCTTGGGTGGAGCTTGTTCGGTGAAGCTTGTTCTGTTGTGCGTACCAGACTACTGAGCGTTCGGTACGTCTCGCATGTACAGCAAAGGGAGCGGCCCCCTAATAGGTGGGAACCGCTCCCTCGACAGCATGCTTACTTGGCGCCGCCGGCCGCACCGCGGCGGATGCCCAGGCGGTCGACCAGCGTACGGAAGCGCTGGATGTCCTTCTTGGCCAGGTACTGCAGAAGGCGGCGGCGCTGGCCGACGAGGATCAGCAGACCACGACGGGAGTGGTGGTCGTGCTTGTGGGTCTTGAGGTGCTCCGTCAGGTCCGAGATGCGGCGGGAGAGCATGGCGACCTGAACCTCGGGGGAGCCGGTGTCGCCCTCCTTCTGGCCGAACTCGGACATGATCTGCTTCTTCGTAGCGGCGTCGAGCGGCACGCTTACTCCTCAGTGTTGTTCGATGCGCCCACGAGTGCCCCAGGTCTTGATCTCTGGGGAGCTTCCGTGACTCGGAGGCGAAGGTCCGATGAGCGCAGCTTCCAGATGATCCGGAAACGCGTACACAAACGGCCGTCACACAGCGTACCAGTACCCCGGGTGGCGGTTGACCCGCGGTGAGCGCGCGCAGGTCAGCTGGTCAGGGCCCGGGCGCGGGCGTACACGTCGAAGACGGCCAGGGTCAGCGGCAGCAGCGTGAGCAGGACGAATCCCTCGGCGATCTCCAGGAAGCGGCCCCAGAACGGGGTGACGCCCCGGTTCGGCACGATCAGCGCGATCGCGGTGACCAGGGCGCCGGCCGCGGCGATCGCGGCGACCAGCCACAGGGTGCGGATGTCCAGGGCCGCGGTGTCGCCCTTGAGGGCGTCCGCCATCAGGCCGCGCGGCGCGTTGATGCACAGGCCGAGGCCGAGCAGGACGAGCGCGCCGAGGCCCGCGGTCAGGGTGGCGGCCACCTGGGCGGTGTAACGGAAGAGGTGGGCGCGCATCAGCATGGCGACGCCGGTGGCCAGGGCGAGCAGGCGGCCCCAGTGGTTGTCGCTGAAGCCGAGTACCGCCGAGCCCGCGACGGCGAGCAGGGCGCAGCCGCCGACGAGGCCGACGAGCAGTTCGTGGCCGCGCCGGGCCTGGGCGGCGATGCGCTCGGCGTCGACGGGCTGCGGGGCCACGTCCTCGCCGAGGTCGCGCTGGGCGGAGTGCGGCGCGTCGAAGCCGATGGGCAGCCGCGCGAAGCGCATGGAGAGCCCGGGCAGGAAGGCGAGCGCGCCGACGGCGAGCTGGGTGCAGACCGCGGCGGTCTCGGTGGGCTTCATGCCGGTCAGGATCGAGACGAACACGACGAGCGCGCCCACCGCGGAGGCCAGCACGAAGGCGACGAAGGGCCCGTCGCCGCGCGGCGAGAGCAGGGTGAGCACCAACGAGGCGATCAGGACCGCGGCGCAGGCGAGCAGCATCTGGAGCCGGCCGATGCCGTGGTGGGCGGCGAGCGGGAGCAGCCCGGAGCCGGCCACCGCGATGTTGGGCAGGGAGCCGAGGCCGAGGGCGACGGCGGAGAGCTGGTCGTCGTAGATCCGGGCGCGTACGGCCGCGAGGGTGAGCAGGAGCACACCGGCGACGGCGGCGAGGATGCCGGGCAGGCCGTGCATGTCGTGCCGCGGGGCGCCGGTCCAGGCCGCGAAGGCGAGCAGCGCGGGCAGCACGCCGCCGCCGATGAGGCCGGCGGCGCGGGTCAGCTCGGTGTTCCACAGGGTGCGGTCCTGGGTGACCGCGGAGGCGACGGCCTCGGACACGTCGTCGAAGACGGCGGGGGGCAGCGACTCGGAGAACGGGCGCAGGCTGAGCAGCTCGCCGTCGAGGATCGACTGGGCGGCGAACGAGCGGGCGCTGTCGAGGACGGTGCCGTCGCGGCGCACCAGCGAGTAGCCGACGGGGGCGCCCTCCTGCGGGCTCTGCTGCGCGAGCCGAAGGATCTCGGGGTAGATGTCGGCGACCGGGATGTCGTCGGGCAGCGCCACGTCGATGCGGCCGTCCGGCGCGACGATCGTCACCCGACAGAAGCCGAGGCCCGCCCCGGTTGTCTGGCCGGGCCGGTTCGGCTCGGCGGCCGTCGTCGCGGTGGTCGTCGTGCTCACCCTCGGCTCCCCCTTCGCTGGCTTCACCGGTCGCGCTCGCGGTTCCCGGTGCCGGGCCGTCCGCCGTCGCGTCAATTGCCCGGTTTTCTTCGCTCTGTTCGCGGGTGCTTACGCGAACAGACGGCACCCTATCGCCAGCCGATCACATCGGATGTCAGTAGGATCCCACCGCGGTCGGCGTTCGCCGGACACGGGGCGGCGGGCTGAACTTCTTCGACCGCCAAGAGAATTGGTGCGTTGTGAGCCACATCATCGTCAAGCGCCCACCGCGGGCCCTGCCGTCCGAGGTGCCCACGGAGGAGGTCGTTCTCCAGCCTCCGCCGGAGCTGCCACGCGGACAGCAGGAGGGTGCGCTGATGCAACTCCTGCCCATGCTGGGCATGGGCGGCTCCGTGGTGTTCTTCTTCATGCCGAATTCGCAGCCGTTCATGAAGGTCATGGGCATGGTGATGGTCGCCTCGACCGTGGCCATGTCGGTGGCGATGATCGTGCGCTACCGCAAGGGCTCCCAGGGTCAGTTGGCGGACCTGCGCCGCGACTACCTGCGCTATCTCGGCCAGACCCGGCGCTCGGCCGCCGAGGCCGCGCACAAGCAGCGCGACGCGCAGTACTACCTGCACCCCTCCCCCGAGCAGCTGTGGGCGCTGGTCGCCGAGGGCAGCCGGGTCTGGGAACGCCGGGCGGGCGACGAGGACTTCGGGCAGGTGCGCATCGGGCTCGGCCCGCAGGCGCTCGCCACCGCGCTGGTGCCTCCGCAGACCGCGCCGGTCGACCAGCTGGAGCCGCTGACGGCGGGCGCCATGCAGCGTTTTCTGGCCACCCACCAGACGGTGGAGGACCTACCGATGGCGGTCTCGCTGCGCGCCTTCTACCACTTGACGGTCAGCGGGGAGCCGCAGACGGTACGCGCCTCGGCGCGCGCCCTGACCGCCTCGCTGGCCTCCCTGCACTCCCCGGAGGACCTGGTGATCGCGGTCGCCGCGTCCCCGTCCGCATCGGCGCACTGGGAGTGGACGAAGTGGCTGCCGCACACCCAGGCTCCCGGCCTCAGTGACGGCGCGGGTAGCCGGCGCCTGATCAGCCGCAGCGCGGCCGAACTCGAAGAGCTGCTCGCCGCCCGCCTCACCGGCCGGCCGCGCTTCCACCCGGAGGGCGCGCCGCTGCCGGAGGAGCCGCACATCGTCGTCGTGCTCGACGGCGTTTCGCCGCCCCCGATGTCGGTCCTCGCCTCCGCCGAGGGCCTGCAGGGCGTCACGGTCGTCGAGGTCGTACCGGGTGAACTCACCGGCGCCCGGGGCGACTTGGCGGTTGTCGTGCACCCGCGCACGCTGCGCCTGGAGTCGGGTCACGGCCTCGTGTACGAGGGCACGCCCGACCTCATGTCCTACGAGTCCGCCGACGCGCTGGCGCGTCAGCTGGCCCCGCTGCGCATGGCTTCCGGTGGCGACGACGACGAACCACTGCTCGCCAACCTAGAGTTCACCGATCTGCTGAGCCTGGGCGACGCGGACTCGGTGGACACCGCCCGCACCTGGCGGCCGCGCTCCGCCTCCGAGCGGCTGCGGGTGCCGATCGGGGTCGGCGAGGACGGCCGGCCCGTCATGCTCGACCTGAAGGAGGCGGCGCAGGACGGCATGGGCCCGCACGGCCTGTGCGTCGGCGCGACCGGATCGGGCAAGTCGGAGCTCCTTCGCACCCTGGTGCTCGGCCTCGCCGTCACCCACTCCTCGGAGACCCTGAACTTCGTCCTCGCCGACTTCAAGGGCGGCGCGACCTTCGCGGGCATGGCGCAGATGCCGCACGTCGCGGCCGTCATCACCAACCTGGCCGACGACCTCACCCTGGTCGACCGCATGGGCGACTCGATCCGCGGCGAGCTCAACCGCCGCCAGGAGATGCTGCGCGACGCGGGCAACTACGCCAACATCCACGACTACGAGCGGGCCCGGCTCGCCGGCGCCCCGCTCCAGCCCGTTCCCTCGCTCGTCCTGGTCATCGACGAGTTCAGCGAACTGCTCACCGCCAAGCCCGATTTCATCGAGATGTTCGTGCAGATCGGCCGCATCGGCCGGTCCCTCGGCGTGCACCTGCTGCTCGCCTCGCAGCGCCTGGAGGAGGGCCGGCTGCGCGGTCTGGAGACCTATCTCTCCTACCGGATCGGTCTGCGCACGTTCTCCGCCGCCGAGTCGCGCGCGGCCCTCGGCGTCCCCGACGCCTACCACCTGCCGAGCGTCCCGGGCTCCGGCTACCTCAAGTTCGGCACCGACGAGATGACCCGTTTCAAGGCGGCGTACGTCTCCGGCGTGTACCGCACGGGCGCCGACCGGTCCGCCGCGCTCGGCGGTCCCGTGCCCGTCGACCGGCGCCCCGTGCTGTTCACCGCGGCCGAAGTGCCGGTGACGTACGCCCCGCAGACCGTGCCGGGGCCCCGCGCCGAAACCGGGCCGCGCACCGACGACGCGCTCGCCGACACGGTGCTCGACGTGATCGTGCGCCGCCTCGAAGCGCGCGGCCCGGCCGCCCACCAGGTGTGGCTGCCGCCCCTCGACAGCCCGCCGGCGCTGGACTCGCTGCTGCCCGGCCTCGCGCCGGTGCAGGGTCGCGGGCTCACCCAGCCCGACTACGAGGGCGCGGGGCGCCTGGTCGTGCCGCTCGGCCTCGTCGACAAGCCGTACGAGCAGCGCCGCGATCCCCTGTGGTGCGACTTCTCGGGCGCGGCCGGCCATCTGCAGATCCTGGGCGGCCCGCAGTCCGGCAAGTCGACGCTGGTGCGCACGCTGCTCGCGTCGTTCGCGCTCACCCACACCCCGCAGGAAGTCCAGTTCTACGGGCTCGACTTCGGCGGTGGCGGCATGGCCGCGGTCGCCGGCCTCCCGCACGTCGGCGGCGTCGCCTCGCGCCTGGACCCGGAGCGGGTGCGCCGTACGGTCGCCGAGGTGTACGGCGTGCTGACCCGCCGCGAGGAGTACTTCCGCTCGGCGGGCATCGCCTCGATCGCCGACTTCCGGGCCCGCCGGGCACGCGGCACCATCTCGGTCGCCGACCAGCCGTGGGGCGACGTGTTCCTCGTCATCGACGGCTGGGGCAACTTCCGTACCGAGTACGAGGGTCTTGAGCAGGTCGTCCTGGACATCGCGGCGCGCGGCCTCGGCTACGGCATCCACCTGGTGCTGACCGCGTCGCGCTCCATGGAGGTCCGGGCCAACCTCAAGGACCACCTCATGAACCGCCTGGAGCTCCGGCTCGGCGACACCATGGACTCCGAGTTCGACCGCAAGGTCGCCGCCAACGTCCCCGTCGGCGTGCCCGGCCGCGGCCAGTCACCGCAGAAGATGCACTTCATGGCGGCCGTGCCGCGCATCGACGGCCTCCAGTCCGACACCGACCTCGCCGAGGCGACGGCCGCCCTGGCCACCGAGGTCTCCCGGCACTGGACGGCGCCGGGGGCGCCAGCGGTCCGCCTGTTGCCGCGCGAACTCCCGGCGGCCCAACTCCCGCCCGGCTACGCCTCGCCCGACCGCGGCATCGCCTTCGCGCTCGACGAGAACAACCTGGAGCCGGTGTTCGTCGACTTCGAGCAGGACCCGTTCTTCCTCATCTTCGGCGAGGGCGAGTCCGGCAAGTCGAACCTGCTGCGCCTCCTGATCACCCAGCTCACGCAGCGGTACGAGGGCGACGCCTGCAAGCTGTTCGTGGTGGACAACAGGCGCGCCCTGCTGGATGTGACCCCGGCCTCGCACCTGGCCGAGTACATCCCGATGTCGAACGCCATGGACCACCACATGGACGCCCTGGCCGACCTGATGCAGCGCCGCGCACCCAGCGCGGACGTGACCGCGCAGCAGCTACGGGACCGCAGCTGGTGGCGCGGCCCCACGGTGTACGTGGTGGTCGACGACTACGACCTGGTGTCGACGTCGAGCGGCAACCCGCTGGGCAAGCTCACCGAGCTCCTGCCGTTCGCCCGCGACGTAGGCGTCCGCTTCATCATCGCCCGCTCCACGGCGGGCGCGGGCCGCGCCTCGTACGAGCCGTTCATCCAGCGCATGAAGGAACTGGGCGCCCAAGGCGTGGTCCTCGCCGGCGACCCCTCCGAGGGCGACATCCTGGCGGGCGTCCGCCCCCGCCCGATGCCGACGGGCCGCGGCACGTTCGTCTCCCGCAAGCGTGGGAAGCCGCTGGTGCAGACGGGGTTGATGGAGTAGGAGCCGCGTGGAGGGGGCGCCCGTGTCGAACTGGGCGCCCCCTCCTTCGTACCCGTGAATCCTCCCCGGCCCGCCGTGCGCGTCGGGTGGCGGCAAGTAGGCTGAGCGGACAGCTGGTTGGTGTACGTATGGCTGCGCTTGGCACGTCCGGGTCGGCACGTCTGGAAGGAATCGCTCCGTCATGGCTGAGGAACAGGACAGGGAACTCCAGGAGCGCAAGGAGCGCGAGAAGAACGAGCTGTACGCCCTCGACATCTCGGGGGCCGAGTGGCACAGCGCGCCGGGCACGTCCGAGGACGAGGAGCGCGTCGAGATCGCCTATCTGCCGGCCGGCGCGGTGGCCATGCGGTCCTCCGTGGACCCCGACACCGTGCTGCGGTACACCGAGGCGGAGTGGCAGGCGTTCGTACTGGGCGCGCGGGACGGGGAGTTCGACCTGGAGCCGTCGGTGCGCAACGGCGGCATCGAGGCGCCGTAGTCACCGCTCGCGGACACAGAAACGCAGAACGGGGTGGGCGCCTCCCGCGCGCGCCCACCCCGTCCGCCGTCGCCCGGCACTCCCTAATGGAAGTAACCGGCCGCCTTGTGGTCCCCGGCCCGGTAGGTCGGGCCGGCCTCGGCTACGGCCTGGGCGATCTGCATCAGAGCGGTGTGGACATTGTGGCCCGTGTTGTCCCAGTCGCGCTGCTTGGTGGCGTACGCCTCGTGGGCCTCGCCCTCCCAGCTTTTGGCGGCCCGGGCAACCAGGAGCTTGATCTCATCGAGGTCGGCCTGAAGCTTGTCGGCCTGATTCTTGATGTCCCCGGCCGCGAGTTCGAGGCTGCCGTACTTTACTCCGAGGACATCGCCGCTGTTGTCGGGCATGGCTTCCCCAATCTCTGTGGTGAATAAGGTTCTTGTGGACTGACGCCGCGCACTGTGGGTCGAACCCGGCGCGACTAGTACGTGCTGAGGTTCGAGGTGATCGAGGCCGTGGCCCCCGCGTCGCCGCTGTAGCCGTCCACGACGTCGATGCCCATGAGGGCCTTGCGGACCTCTTCCTCGGTGTCGCCCTTGAGCGTGCGGGTCGCCTTCATCGCCTCCAGGAAGTCCAGGAGCAGCCGCCCCATGTGGACCATCTGGTTGTTGATGCTGGTCTGCTTCTTGTCGAAGGCGTGGGCACCGATGCCCTCCCATGCCCCTTCGAGACTGTTGATCACGTTCTGCAGGTGATTGAGCTGGCTCTTGACCGAGTCGAACTTGTGGAGGATCTTCCCCTCAAGCGCGGCCATTTCGCTGTCTGATACCCGCTGGCCCTGAGTCATGCCAGGCCTTCCCTTCGTGGTGGTGATAGTGGTGGTGCGGATGGTTGTGGCTGGATTCGGGCCGGGCTAGGTCGCGCGGCGCCGCGTTCTGATCAAGGCGAACACGCCGCCTCCGATCACGACGAGCCCGGCGACGGCTCCGCCGACGGCCCACAACTGGGTGTTCCCGCCCCCGCCGTTCCCCTTGTCCTCGCCCTTGGCGACGGCCTCGCCCTTCGGGGCAGGCGAAGAACTGGGCGCAGCCGGGGTGGCCGGCGGCGCGCTGCTCCCCCCGTTTTCCTGCGCGAGGGGGTCGACGTCGGCCGGGCCCGGGTTGATGTCGCCCTGCTCCAGGACGAGCCGGGGCCGGATCAGGCCGTAGCCGAGGTATTTGCTGGGCGTGTTCCTGTCCCAGGACCGCCCGGCGGTGTCGATCATCGTGCGCAGCACCTGGTCGGCGGTCCAGGCGGGGTGGGCGGACCAGATCAGGGCGGCTGAGGCGGAGGCGATTGCGGAGGCTGGGCTGGTGCCCTGGCTGGTGCAGTACTGCTGGAAGGTGGTGTCGCACCACGCAGGCACGTTGAGGCCCGGTGACGCCAGGTCGATGTAGCTGCCCGACTGGGAGAACTTGCCGACGGTGCCGCTCTCATCCGCCGCGCTAACACCGATGACACCAGGGTAGGCAGCAGGAAACTCGCGGTACATCCCATCGCTCTTCGCTTCGTCATTTCCGGTCGCAGCGAACAACAACTTGCCTTTAGAAATGGCGTACTTAACCGCATCCGCTCCTTCCGGCGTCCCCGCTGGGCCGCCGAACGAGAGGTTGATGATCTTTGCATCCGAATCCGCAGCAGCGCGGATGCCCGCCGCCGACGACTGCGTGAGCTTCTTCTCTGCCGGGTCCTTGAGCGAGTCAAGGGAAACACGGAAGGGGATGATTCTGGCGTCAGGCGCCAGGCCCTTGATCCCATCGCCTTTTCCGGTGCCCGCGATCAACTCGGCCATGGTCGTCCCGTGGCCCTGATAGTCCTTAATCGCTCCGTATGCGGCGGACTTCGGGATCTTCTGAGTAAGCACTTGGCCCTTCAGAGACGGGGTATCGGGATTCACACCCGTGTCCACAACGGCAACCTTGATGCCTTTGCCCGTGCTTACCTTCCACATCTCCGGTGCATGCATAGCCGCCAGATACCACTGGTTCGGCGCAGCAGTGCCATCTGCGAGAGCATGAGGAGCCAGTCCACCGGCCACGACGACCCAGGCGCCAAGGGCTGCGCACGTAGTCGCGAGGCGTCTCCGGCTGGCCACTCTCGTCGCCGAGTTGACCCGACCGGGTCCGCTGATTCCTGACCTCATGCGTTCCTACGTCCTCGCCTGTGCTAGTCGATCACTGGTGGTGCTGGTTCCTACCGGCTGGGCTGGCCCTGCTCCTCGTCACTGCTCGAGCGACCAGGGAGCAGCGTGGTCTCGTCCTCGTCGTCCAGAGCCTGTTCTTCCCGCGACGCTCTGACCAACCCGGACCCGCCGCTCGTGTGCCCGGTGCGGCTTCCGCGTTTACCGGTGGAGCGGCTCTGCGGAACGCCAACCACCCCGTCCGCGTTGCCCTTGACGCGCCCACCCGTCCGCGCCTTGCCAGTCGAGGGAGGCTCGGCGGCTCCAACCACCCCCCTCTGGCTCGGGCGACTGGTTGGAGCTGGCTGGCCGGTCGCCCCTTCAGCGCCGACAACCGTTGGTCTGGACCTCTGCGGGGAAGCGGAGCCTGGTGCTCCAGCATTCGGCCGGCCACCCACAATTCCGTTGCGCCCGCTGCCGCCCGCCCCCGCAGTCCCCTCACGGCGAGCCGCAGTTCCACCAACACGGGGAGTTCCACCCGAGATGCCCCGTCCCATCGGCGACTGGCCGACGGCGGAAGAGCCACCTCTGGCGACTTCCGATCCCGAAGTTCCCACACGCCCTGTAGGACTCGCGCTCCCTCGGCCTGGGGCGCTGGCAGGCCCCCTTGAAGGCTCGGCAATACCGAGCCCGCGTTCGCCACCGAAAGCCCGCGCAGAACCGTTCACCGTGGGGTGGAAGAATGCGCTGGCCGGAGGAGGGGCCGCAGTCACCCCAGGGGCTGTCGGCGCGACCTGCGGCGTCGGAGTCACAACAGTCCAGCCTGGCGCCGTATCCAGCAAGGGCGGGGTGCTGTTGATCTCCGTACTCACCGGCCTGCCGCCCGGGATACTTTCACGAGAAGAAGGCCCGCTCGTTTCCGTAGGGCCTCCCACGGTCTCCATCCGCTCGTGACTCGCGAGAGCGCTGTCTGAGTACCGTACCGAAGTCGCTCCTTCTGGCGAAGGGCTGGTCGCCCTTTCCGGAAGGGGCCTCATCGGCTCCTGCCCGAAAGAACGCTCAGGCTGAGGCACCCCCACCTTAGGCATGGCCTCAAATACAGGCGGCTGCTGTGCGGCCAGGGTTTGTTCCGAGACCGAGTAGAAGGACGACAGGCGGTTCATCTGGTTGATCGCCTCTTGGCGGTCCTTCTCCACCGCCACCGCCGCTTCGTATTCCGCGTTCCCCGCGATCCTCTTCGCCGGCGGAATGTCGGCGACCTTCACCGGCTCGGCGCGGTGGTCACGCGTGGGCATGGCCTTGCTCACCGAGGCCAGGCCCGAGCCGGCCGCGCTGATCTGAACGGCCGCTACGTCGGCAAAGTCCGCCAACTTGTGTGTGTTGCCCACAAGTTTGTCGCCCCACGTCCGGAAGGCGTCACCCGACTCGCCCTCCCAGTGGACCACGTGGATGTTTGCCTTCAGCTCCTTCGCCGCATCTCTGATCGCGTCCCGGGCGTTGAAAAGAGCATGTCCAGCAGTGGTGAGGTGTTCCGGGTTCGCGTTCTCGACCAGGTCGATCATGTCGTTGAGCTGGTGGCCCTCGAAATCGGTCTTCCCGAAGAGGCGGACCGGCCCCCCGAAGGGGAACATGCCCGACAGCACTTCCCCCGCGGTGGTGGTCATGTCGGTGAAGCCCACCTGCTGGCCCACGCGCTGTGTGTCCGTCAGCGGCGCGGGAGGCGGGGACTGCTGAGGCTTCTTGTCGGTCATCGCTACCACCCCGTCCCGGAGGACTTGTCGTCGGTGCGCTGCGGCTTCGGCTTGCCGTCCTTCTCGCGCTGCGCCTGCTCGGCGTCGTAGTCGGTCGCGGACTGGATCGCCCAGAACCGCTGCCGCATCTCCTCATCCAGGTTGTCGAACCCGACATCCGCCCCATGCGCGGCGATCCCCATCGCCTCGATCTGGTGGGCGAGCGACTTCGACAGCGACGTCAGGCGTTCGTGTACGCGGTGGTACTGGGTGAAGAGGCCGTCCGCCTCCGGGAACGCGGCGGTTCCGGCGCTGAAGGACGCGCGGGCGATCTGCTGGTCACCGATCTTCGTGGGGCTGCCGTGCGAGCCCTCGAACTGGGTGAGCACCGCGTCCACCTTCTTCTTGAAGGTCGTCAGCGCCTCCATGCCCTTCTCGAGGTCACCGCTCATCGCCGCCGCCTTTACGCATACAGGCAGGACGCCCCATGACACCCCTCCCCGTAAACCAATTGCCGTTCACCCGCGTTGCGATCCGGCGTGCCGAATTGTTCGCTTGCCGCCCTCTTGACACCGCTTATCGCACCGCAGTCACTCTAGCCAACACCAGTCGCCTGCCCAACGGACTATCGGCGGGGCCGAGTTGCCCCGGCCGCCTCGACACTACGAGGGCTCGCCTCACGCCACATGAGTACGTCTACTCAGTTCTACTCAACTCTCATCAGCATCTGTCACCTTCTGGCACACGGAGAACAGATCTAGAACGCTCTTGACGCGTTCTGCACGAAGCCCTCGCATTCATTCCGCTCCGGACACCCGTCGGCGTCGCCGCCGTGCGTCCCGGATCGCCACTGCCGCCCCGCTCAACACCGCCGCCACAACCGCCACCCCCACCGCCACGTACGTGGCCAGGCGTTGTGTGCGCTGTTCGTCCGTCTCGCCGAGGTGGAGGGCCGCGGGGGTCGGAGCCTTGGCCGGAGTGACGCCCTCGTGGGCCACCGGGGTCTCGATCGGGTGGTCGTCCTCCGTGAGGGCGCGGACCGGGTCGATCACGCCCCAGCCGACCAGGCGGTCGTGGCCGGACACCGAGCGTTCCGCGGTCTGTTCGATCTGGGCGACGACCTCGCGCTGGGTCCACTTGGGGTGCTTGGCCTTGACGAGGGCGGCCACGCCCGCGACGTACGGGGCCGAGAAGCTCGTACCGTTGTCGGCGCAGTGGCCGCCGCCGGGCACCGTGGAGACCATGTCGACGCCGGGCGCGGCAACGCCCACGAACTCGCCGGACTGCGAGAACGCCGCCCGCTCGTTGTTGCGGTCCGAGGCCGCGACCGCGAGGACGCCGGGGTACGAAGCCGGGTACGTCTGCTTGACGTTGCCGCCCAGGCCGTCGTTGCCGGCCGAGGCGACCACCACGATGTCGTGCGCGAGGGCCGTGTCCACCGCCTGCTTCAGGGTGGGCGCCGGTTCGACCGCGTTCGCCGTGTCCTGGGAGATGTTGATGACATCGGCGCCCGCGCTGATCGCGTAGCGGATGGCGTCCGCCAGGGTCTGCGCGGTGCCGTGCCCGTCGGCGTCGTTCTGCTCGATGGGAATGATCGTGGCGTCGGGGGCGAGGCCCACGAAGCCCGTTCCCTTGGCGGGGCGGGCCGCGATGATCCCGGCGACCTTCGTGCCGTGGCCGACGGTGTCCGTCGTGCCGTTCTCCGCGCCGCGCGGCAGCGGCTGGCCGTTGGGGTCCTTGAGGTCCTTCTGGAGCAGGTTCTTGCCCTTGGACGCGTCCACAGCACCCTTGAGCTGGGCGTTCTTGATGTCGATGCCCGTGTCGATCACGGCGACCTTCGTGCCCCTGCCGGTCGACTGGCGCCACAGCTCGTCCAGGAGCACGCGCTGGAGCGCCCAGGGGCGGCCCGCGTACGGCTTGGACGGGAAGGTGCACTGGTCGCTGCCCCCGTCGTCGGCCGGGACCGCGGCCGCCGGAGTCGCGAGCACCGTGAGGGTCGCCGCGGCCGACAGGGCCAGCGCCTTGAGTGCGTACGCCATGGTGGTGCCGCCTCTCAGGAGCCCTGGGGCTGGCGGGCCGCCCCGGTGGACAGGCGGGGTCCGGTCGGCAGGAACGTGGACCAGCTGATCGGGATCGGGGCCGGCTCGGACTTGGCGTAGCCGAGCCGCGTCTGGGCCTGCTGGGCCTCCTGGTCGGCCTGCTTGCGCTGATCGGCCGTCAGGCCCGTGGCCGCGTCACCGTCGGCGCTGTCGCTGTTGGACTGCATCGCGTAGCGCAGCCCCGTGTCGGTCACCAGGAAGACACCGCCCGCCTTGGTTTCGGAGCCCTGGATCTGGCGGAAGAGCTGGCCCGAGCCGGGCGTCACGTACGCGCTGCTCGAACCGGTGGGCAGCGGCGCCGGGAAGTCGGTGCCGGCCCACGTGCTCATGGTGGTCTCGCCGTCGTCCTTGTTGACGTCGCGCAGCACGTTGCACACGGTGTTGCGGCTGCCGCTGCTGGTGCCCGCGTCGTTGACGGCCACCGGCATCTGGCGCGGCCAGTTCTTCTTGGCCTCGAACTCGGTGGCCTCGGGCGTGAACGCGGCCGCGTTGGTCTCCGTCGCCTGACCGGTCTTCATGAGCCCGCGCAGATCACGGCTGTTGAGGAGCAGCTTCGCGGTGAAGTCGGAGACCGGCGAGACCTTGCCCTGCTGGACCAGGTAGTACTGGGTGCCCGCTCCATTGGGCGCCTTGAGGACCATGCCGATCCGGTTCGCCTCGGGGGCCAGACCTCCGGCCACCCCCGCCGCGTCGCCGATCTTCCCTTCGACCTTGGGGAACGCGACCGGATCACCCGAACGAAGGGTCTCCAGCCACTCCTTGGAAACCCGCTCGGGCTCACGGCCGGCGCCGACCAGGGCGCGCAGCAGCAGTTCGTCGGTGCCGACCTGGTACTTGGTGCCCTGCGCGTCCACGACGTAACGGGTCTTGTTGTCGGGTCCCACGACGTACATCAGCTCGCCGCCGGTCAGCCGCGCGGAGCCGTCCGTGCGGCTCTTGTCGCGGTCGGCGAAGACGAACGCGGCCTTCTGGATGGCGCGGCCGCCGTCGCCCGGACGCTCGCACACCGCCCAGCGCTTGGCAGACCCGGCCTCCTCGGGGGAGGGCAGCCGGTCGGGCGCGTACGGGATGCCGAGCGTCGCGCCGTGCGGCAGCGAGCCCTTGTCCAGGACGGACTCGTCCACGTTGACGACCTGGCCCTTGTCCGGGTCGAGCAGGAGCTTCGCGGACGCCATGTTGAGGACCGGGTGCAGCTCCTTCTTGCCGTCGGTCGTCAGCACGACGTAGCGGGTCGTGGACTTGCTGGCGATGATCACCTTCTCGCCCGGGGTGTCCCAGCCGGGCGGCGCGGTGGGTTTGAACATCCCCCACGCCCCGAACGCGGCGAGCAGCACCACCGCCACGATGCCGCCCGGAAGCACGGCGCGCAGCGGCCTGGGCGCCCCCTCTTCCGAGCCCGTCGGCGAGGGCTGGATGAACGACGCGAGCGTGCGACGCTTCGCGAAGGTGTACGCGTTGAGCTCGTCCCGGCGTGATGCCATGAGTGTCCGTGTTTCTCCGTTGTCCCCGTGCGGAGCCCCAGGGAGCCCGTCCCCCGCCCGTCGTTGTCAGACCGGCCCCCTACTATGCCTGTTACGTGATCGTACGCCCGGGCCGGGTAGGGTGGACGGGTCCTCAAGGGCCCTACTGGCCAGGGGTTTTCGAGGAGTTCGGGGGGTTCGGGGATGGTTTCGTCGACTGGGACGCGGTCGCGCTCCCGTGACCGATCCGGCGCGCCGAGCGGCGCGGGCTCCCGTCCCGGAGTGCGTGCGGAGCCGCCCGCTCCGGTCCGCCGGGCAGCGGCACCCGTGGCCGTCGGGCCGGTGGTGCCCCACCTCAAGTCCCGTTCCGGACGCTTTGGTTCGTTTCGTCTGCAACAGCTAATCCTGATCGAGTCGGCCGCCGCCCTGCTGCTCGCCGCGTGGGTCGTCGACACGATGGCGCTGGTGCCGGCGGGCGTCGTCGCGGTGGCCCTCGTGCTGCTCGCGGTGGTACGCCGCCGGGGGCGCTCGCTGCCCGAATGGCTGGGCACCGCCTGGGCGCTGCGGGCGCGGCTGAAACGGGCGAGCGACGCCGTTGTGCCGCCGGGCACACTGCCGGGCCTGGCCCCGGCCGTGGAGTGCGATCCCACGCTGCGCACGTACAGCCACGGCGACCGGGACCAGCGGCCGATCGGGATGATCGGCGACGGCGGATTCCTCACCGTCGTCCTCCAAGTGGAGTCGGACGCGACGGCGCTGCGGGCCGAGCGGGGCCAACGCCCGCTCCCCATAGGGCTGGTGCGGGACGCCCTTGAGGTTGACGACATCCGTCTCGAATCCGCGCAGATCCTGCTGCACACCCAGCCCGCGCCCGCGCTGCGGCTGCCCCAGCAGTCGGTGGCCGTCACCAACTACGCGCCGCTGCACGCCCAGACCTCCTCGCCCGCGGTCCGCATCACCTGGATCGCGCTGAAGCTGAACCCGGAGCTGTGCCCGGAGGCGGTGGCCGCGCGCGGCGGCGGCCTGGAGGGCGCCCGGAAGTGCGCGGCGCGCAGCGCGCTGCACCTGGCGAGCCGGCTGACCGGGGCGGGCCTGAACACCACGGTCCTGACCGAGGAGGAGCTGGCGGACGCCGTGGCCACCTCGGCCTGCGCCAACCCGCTGGTGACGGCTCAGGCCGGCCGCACGGAGACGCCGCAGCGGCGCACCGAGGAGTCGAGCCGCTCCTGGCGCTGCGACAACCGCCGCCACACCACGTACTGGGTGCGCCGCTGGCCGAGGATCGACGCGGGTTCCGGGACCGGCGGGCTGCCGCAGCTCGTGGCGCTCCTCACGGCGATTCCGGCGCTCGCGACGACCTTCAGCCTCACCATCGCCCGGGCCGGCGCCCAGGAGAGCAGCATCAGCGGCCACCTCAGGGTGACGGGCCGCAGCGAGGCCGAACTGGCCACGTCCCGCCAGGCGTTGGAGCGCTCCGCGCGCGAGGCGAAGGCCCAGATCGTGCCGCTGGACCACGAGCAGCTGCCCGGCATGCTCGCCACCCTGCCGTTCGGAGGCGCCCGCTGATGGCCACGACGACTTCGGGTCCGCGCCGCGAGCCGCGCACCGGCTTCGGCCTCGTCGGCCCCCGCCACCGCCGTCACACGCTGCCCGCCGAGCAGTTGGACACGCTGGCGCTGCCCATCGGGGACGACGGGGTGGTCGTCGGGGTGGACGCCGGGGGCCGGCCCGCGGTGCTCGGCGTGAGCAGGCCGACCGCGTACGACATCGTGCTCATCGGCGGGCTGTGGACGGCGCAGGTGCTCGCGCTGCGGGCGGCCGCGACGGGCATACGGGTCGCGGTGGAGACCGGGCGGCCGCAGGCCTGGGCGCAGCTGGTGCACGCGATCGCCAGCCAGAGCGGCATGACCGTGCACGACGTGGGCCGGGTGCCCCCGCTCGGCGCCTCGGCCGGCGAACCGGTGCTCGTGGTGCGGGACTGCGGGATGCGTCCGCCGCGCGGCCGGGTGGTGTCGGCGCCCTGGCAGGCGGTGCTCACCCTGCTCCCGTATGTCAGCCCGGTCGCGCCGCGGCTGATCCGGCAGGCGCGGCTGGTGGGCGTGCAGCGGGTCTCGCCGGACGAGGCCGCGCAGATAGGCCGCATCATGAGCCTGCCGCGGACGGAACAGGACGGGCTCTCGACGCTCGCCGACGGAGTCACGCTCTGGTGCAACGAGCGCGACCGCTCCTTCGCCATGACTCAGGCGACCGACACCGAGACCGGATTGTTGGGGAACGCCCGACGCGTCGACTGAACAACGGGGCAGCGGCGAAAGTTGACCTGATCTGACCGTTTCGCCCCGCACACTCCGCCCCCGGCCGGTCACTTCGACGTCACTCGCGAGGCGAGGGTGACGAAAGGGACAGGCGATCGGGGCGACCGGGCCTGCCCCGGCGGTATTGACGACGATTAGGGTGGGACGGACCGGGGGCAGGGACTCCACGGCGAGGTTGCGTCGTCCGTACGTCGCGGATGCCGCGGCGCTCGCGGCGGACAGGGGCGGGCGACCGCGCACGACTGCGCGCCCACCGCACAGGGGCTGCCCCACCCCGGCCCGTACATGCCAATGAACCCCACGGCCTACACCCGGTCACAGGCGAACGAAAGGAAACCGGTGAACAGCGACCAGGACCAGTTCCGCACCGGCGGGAACGCGCGCGACGAGAATCGGTCCGACGCCGATCCCGAGACCACGGGTGAGTTCACCATCGACTACACCCCGCCCGCCTGGTACACCCAGGGCTCGCAGGACACCCCGGCCGCCCCGGCTCCGGCTCCGGCTCCGGCTCCTGAGCAGAGCGGCGGCACGGGGGTTCCGCTGCCCCCGCCCCCGCCGCCGCACGGCCAGCCCCTCAACGTGCCCGGACTGCCGCAGGCCGGGGGGTTCCAGCCGAACTGGAGCCCCACGCCGCCGCCCCCGGGCCCGGCCCCGGCACCCAGCGCGTCGCCCACTCCCCCGCCCGTCTTCCCCGCGCCCGCACCCCCGACGCCCGCACCCGCACCCGCGGCCGCGGCCAATCGCCCCGCCGACGAGGGCCAGGCCTTCGGAGGCGGTGACATCGAGAGCGGCGCGACGATGCGCTTCTCCCCCTCCGCGCTGAAGCGGGAGTTCGAGCAGCTCGAAGCGGCGGCAGCCGCCACGCGCGGCGAATCCGCGGCGGCGCCGGCGGCTTCGGTGCCGGAAGCGGAGCCGACTTCCGTGCCGGATACGATTTCTGACGAACAGTCAGCCGCACTCCCGGACAGCGGCACCACCACGTCGCCCTCGACCACGTCCTCCTCCGCCGAGGGCTCCGGGGCCGAGGCGGCCGACACCGCGGCCGGTCCGCGCGCCGACGCGGAAGCCCCCGATGCCTCCGATGCCCCTGACAACTCGGAGGCCTCGGGCTCCGGGGACCGGGCGGTCTCGACCGACTCCGGCGCATCCGGCGAATCCGCTGACGACTCCGCCGACGCCTCCGGCAAGCCCTTCGGCGATACGTCCATGGCGTCGGCCGGCACGGAAGAAGCGCCCGGGGCTCCCGAGGCCTCCTCCGGCGAGGCGGACAGCTCCCCGTCCGAGGATGACGCCTCGGCCGGCGCACCCGCGCCGTTCGATGCCGCGCCCACCGACGCGGTCCCTGCGGACACCACTCCTGCGGACGCGGCCCCTTCCGATGCCGCCCCCGTCGCGGACTCGGTTTCCGGCACCGCGACTCCCGAGCCCGCCCAGCCCGGACCCGCACCGATCGCGAACCCCGCGCCGATCGCGGACGCCGTACCCGTCGCCGACCCCGCACCGTCGGACGCCTTCACGCCCGAGCCCCAGGACGCGCCCCCCGCCGACCAGCCCTGGGCCGCGTCCGCCGGTGCGCAGCCCGGGTTGCCTCCGCTGCCGCCCGCGTTCCAGCCCGCCGCGCCCACTGCCGCGCCCCAGTGGCCGGTTCAAGCGCAGCCGATGCCGGGGCCGTTCCCGGATCCGGCCGCCCAGGCCGGCCCGGCACCCGCGTGGCCTCAGCAGCCCCAGCCACCCCAGCCGCAGAACGGCTACGGCTTCCCCCAGCAGGGCCAGCAGCCCCCGCAGGTCGCCAACTCCCCCGCACCGCAGGGCAGTTACGGCTTCCCGCAGCAGGGCGCCGCCCCGAGCGCCCCCGCCCAACAGGGCGGTTACGGCTTCCCCCACCCGGCAGCCAACGCCCCGGCTGTCCCGAACCCGCCCGCCCCGCAGGCTCAGCCAGTACCCTTCGGCACCCCCAACTCCCCTGCACAGCAAGGCGGTTACGGCTTCCCGCACCCCGCCGCCAACCCCCCGGCCGCGCCGCAGGCCCAGCCGCAGCCCATGCCGAACGCCGCCCAAGGCGGCTTCCCCCAGCAGGTGCAGCAGGGTCAGCCCGGCCCGCAGGGCCATCCCGCACCCCCCGCCGACCCTCGGGCCGGCGCCGCCTGGCCCTCGCCCGTGACGCACGACCAGCGGGAGCGGTCGAACCCGGGCGCTCCGCTCGGGTACACGGCCGCCGTCGAGCTCTCATCCGACCGGCTCCTTCGCAACAACAAGCCGAAGGCGAAGAGCAGCCGGGGCCCGGCCGCCGGGGCCTCGCGCTTCAAGCCCGGCGCCAAGAAGGAAGAGGCCGCGCGGCAGCACAAGCTCAACCTCATCCGCACGCCGGTCCTGTCCTGCTACCGGATCGCGGTCATCTCCCTCAAGGGCGGCGTCGGCAAGACGACCACGACGACCGCGCTCGGCGCGACCCTGGCCACCGAGCGGCAGGACAAGATCCTGGCGATCGACGCCAACCCGGACGCCGGGACGCTCGGCCGCCGGGTGCGCCGCGAGACCGGGGCCACCATCCGCGACCTGGTCCAGGCGATCCCGTACCTCAACTCGTACATGGACATCCGCCGCTTCACCTCGCAGGCGCCGTCCGGTCTCGAAATCATCGCGAACGACGTCGACCCGGCCGTGTCCACGACGTTCAACGACGAGGACTACCGGCGCGCGATCGACGTCCTTGGCAAGCAGTACCCGATCATCCTCACCGACTCGGGCACGGGTCTGCTGTACTCCGCGATGCGCGGCGTGCTCGACCTCGCCGACCAGTTGATCATCATCTCGACGCCGTCCGTGGACGGTGCGTCCAGCGCCTCGACCACGCTCGACTGGCTCTCGGCGCACGGCTACGCCGACCTGGTGCAGCGCTCCATCACCGTCATCTCCGGCGTTCGCGAGACCGGCAAGATGATCAAGGTGGACGACATCGTGCAGCACTTCCAGACCCGCTGCCGCGGGGTGGTCGTGGTGCCGTTCGACGAGCACCTGGCGGCGGGTGCCGAGGTGGACCTCGACATGATGCGGCCCAAGACCCGGGAGGCGTACTTCAACCTCTCGGCGATGGTGGCCGAGGACTTCGTACGCGCCCAGCAGCAGCAAGGGCTGTGGACGGGGGACGGTCTGAACCCGCCGCCCGTCCAGGCCCCGCCGATGCCGGGCCAGCAGGGCGCCCCCGGCCAGCCGTTCCCCGGCCAGGCCCAGCCCGGCCAGCCCTACCCCGGCCAGCCGCAGCCGTACCCGGGTCAGCCCTACCCGACCCAGGGCCAGCCCGCCCCGGGCCAGCCGTTCCCGAACCAGGCGCAGCCCAACCCCGGCCGGCCGCAGCCCGGTCAGCCCTACCCGGGGCAGCCGTACGGAGCCCAGCCGGGCCAGCTCCCTCCGGCCCAGCCCGGCCAGCCCTACCCCGGCGGTGCCCCGCAGCCGTCCACCTCGTGGCAGCTCCAGCCGCCGCAGCCGTTGCCCCCGGCGGGTGAGGGCGCCCCGGGGCAGCCGGAGTCGCAGGGGCCCGTGCCCCCGGCCGGATGGCCCGGGCAGGACGGTGGCGGACACGCTCCGCAGCCGCCGTCAGCCCCTCAGCAGTAAGGCGTCAGAGGACTGGACCAATGAGGGCCCGCACCGTTCGAACGGTGCGGGCCCTCTGGCGTTTTCGCAGACCAAATGGCCTGCGATGCGCCGTTGACACGTCTAGACCACCGCTGGTAAACCTGCGCCCACACCGGCCGCCACCTCCTGTTCGAACGACGCTCAACCTGCGATCAACCCTGCTTTTCCGTGCGAGTGATGACGCGAGGTCACCGTCCCATGGCAAGAACAGTTCCATCGCGCAAGACCCTGCGACCGTGGCGGCCCGGCCGTCGGCCGGCCATAGGGGCCGCCGCCCTGGCGCTGACGGTCTCGGCCGTACTCCCCGCCCAGGGCGCGGCGGCCGACGACGCCAAGGGCGGCGAGAAGGTCCTCACCGTCGCCGTCTCCCAGAGCGTCGACTCGTTGAGCCCCTTCCTCGCCCAGCGGCTGATCAGCACCAGCGTGCACCGCCTGATGTACGAGTACCTGACGGACTACGACGCCAAGGACGGCCACGCGATCGCGGGCCTGGCGACCGCCTGGAAGACCTCGCCGGACAAGCTGACGTGGACGTACACGATCCGCAAGGATTCGAAGTGGTCGGACGGACAGCAGGTCACCGCGGCCGACGCGGCCTGGACGTTCAACAAGATGATGACCGACAAGGGCGCGGCGACCGCCAACGGCAGCTTCGTCTCGAACTTCAAGAAGGTCACCGCCCCCGACCCGGCGACGCTCGTCGTCGAACTCAGGCAGCCCCAGGCGACGATGACGGCCCTGGACGTCCCGATCGTGCCCCAGCACGTGTGGGAGAAGGTCGGCGACTTCACCAAGTTCAACAACGATCAGCAATTCCCCGTCGTCGGCGACGGGCCGTTCGTCCTGACCGACTACAAGGTCGACCAGTACATCAAGCTGAAGCCGAACAAGAGCTTCTGGCGGGGTGCGCCCAAGTTCGACGAGCTGGTCTTCAAGTACTACAAGGACAATGACGCGGCGGTCGCGGCGCTGCGCAAGGGCGAGGTGTCCTTCGTCTCCAACTTGACTCCCGCGCAAGCCAGTTCACTGAATTCCGCGCCCGGCATCAAGGTCAACGACGCCCCCGGGCGGCGCTTCTTCGCGCTCGCCACCAACCCCGGCGCGCAATCCAAGGACGGCCAGAAGTTCGGCGACGGCAATCCGGCGGTGCTCGACCCGAAGGTGCGCCGGGCGCTGTTCGCGGCCGTCGACCGCAAGACGCTCGTCGACAAGGTCTTCCAGGGCCACGCCGTCGAGGGCGAGGGCTACATCCCGCCCCGGTTCGCCGACTACTTCTGGAAGCCGGCCCCGGACCAGAAGGTCGCGTACGACCCGGCGAAGGCGGCCTCGCTGCTCGACGAGGCGGGCTACCGGGCGGGGGCCGACGGGAAACGGCTCGGCAAGGACGGCAAGCCGCTCGGCCTGCGGCTGCTCTGCCACGCCATCGACCCCAACGACAAGGCGGTCAGCAAGTACCTCCAGGAGTGGTGGGGCAAGCTCGGCATCGGCCTGAAGGTGGACTGCGTCGACAACGTCACCGACCCGTGGACGGCCGGCGAGTACGACCTGGCCCTGGACGGCTACTCGGTCAGCCCCGACCCGAACTACGTCCTGTCCATCCACACCTGCGCCGCGCTGCCCGCGACCCCCAAGGCGACCGGGCCGACGGACAACTTCGTCTGCGACAAGCAGTTCGACGAGCTGTACGCGCGGCAGTTGGCCGAGTACGACACCGCCAAGCGGGCGGACCTGGTCAAGCAGATGGAGTCGCGGCTGTACGACACCGGGTACATCAACGTCATGGCGTACCCCAACGCGGTCGAGGCGTACCGCACCGACCAGATCGAGTCGATCATGACGATGCCCGAGGCCGCGGGCAACATCTACGGCCAGGACGGCTACTGGAGCTGGTGGTCGGCCGTCCCCGCGGCCGGGTCGGCCGCCAAGTCGGACGGCGGCTCCTCGGCGGTCGTCGTCCTCGGCATCGTCGCGGGCGTGATCGTGCTCGCCGGGATCGGTGCCTTCCTCGTGCTGCGCCGCCGCGCCGGCGCCGACGACCGCGAGTAGGCCGTGACGACAGCGAGTCCGGCCGACACCCCCGCGGTGGTCGCCGAGGCGCGCACCGAGCCCCGCGGCCGCCGATTCGCGGCCGCGGGCCCGGTGCTCACCTATCTGCGCTACGTGGGCGGCAAGCTGGCGGGGGCCGTGGTCTCCCTGTTCGCCGTCCTCGTCACCAGCTTCTTCCTGTTCCGGATCATCCCCGGCGACCCGGTCCGCACCATGACCCACGGCCGCCAGGTCTCCGCCGATCAACTCGCCGCGCTGCGCAGCCAGTTCGGGCTCGACCTGCCGATGTGGCAGCAGTTCACGGACTACT
Organism: Streptomyces sp. WM6378; assembly: GCF_001279695.1. GTDB lineage: Bacteria > Actinomycetota > Actinomycetes > Streptomycetales > Streptomycetaceae > Streptomyces. The sequence continues at coordinate 24,008 of NZ_LGDD01000310.1, read as the reverse complement.
GCGGCAAGGCGCTGACCGGGGACCTGGGCACCTCGTACCAGTTCCACGCGCCGGTCGGCTCGCTCATCGCCGAGAAGCTCCCGGCGACGCTGCTCCTGACCGGGACGGCCGTCGTCATCTACTCGGCGCTCGGCATCTGGCTCGGCACCCGCTCGGCCTGGCGCCGCGGCGGGCTCGGCGACCGGTTCAACACGGGTCTCGCCCTCACCCTGTGGTCGGTGCCCTCGTTCTGGCTGGGGCTGCTGCTCATCATCACGTTCTCGGTGGGCGCGGGCCCGATCCCGGGCCTGTTCCCGACCGGCGGCATGGAGTCCGGCGACACGACGGGCCTCGGGTACGTCCTGGACGTCGCGCACCACATGGTGCTGCCGGTGCTCACCCTCGTCGCGGTGCAGTACGCGCAGACCCTGCTCGTCATGCGGTCCTCGCTGATCGACGAGATGGGCGGCGACTATCTGACGACGGCTCGCGCGAAGGGCCTGCGCGACGACGCGGTGCGCCGCCACCACGCGGTGCCGAACGCGCTGCTGCCCACGGTCACGATGCTGTTCATCAACCTGGGCCATGTGGCGGCCGGTTCGATCCTGGTCGAGACGGTGTTCTCGTGGCCAGGCCTGGGCGGACTCTTCTACCAGGCGCTGAGCGTGCCCGACCTCCCGCTGGTGCAGGGCCTGTTCGTGGTCTTCGCCGGCGCGATGATCCTGATGAACCTGCTTGCCGACCTGCTCTATCCGCTGCTCGATCCCAGGGTGGGCCGATGACGACGACCACCGCCCCCGACAAGGCGGGCTCGCTCGCCTGGGCCCGCCGGCGCGACTCCCTTGCCCGCTTCTGGCGCTCCTACCGCACGCACCGGGCCGGCCTGTACGGGCTCGCGGGCCTGGCCGTTATCGCGCTGATCGCGCTCACCGCGCCGCTCACCGTCGGCGAGGACGTCCAGAGCGTGACCAGCGCGCCGGGCACCGCCCTGGAGTCGCCGAGCGGCCAATTCCCGCTCGGCACCGACCAGTTCGGCCGCTCGCTGCTCGGCCTGCTGATCTGGGGCGCCCGGATCTCGCTCGCCGTCGGGCTGCTCGCGGCCGCGCTGAGCGTGGCGATCGGCACCCTGGTCGGCATCCTGGCCGGGCACTACGGCGGCTGGCTTTCGACCGTCCTGATGCGGATCACCGACTGGTTCCTGGTGATGCCGACGCTGGTCCTCGCGATCGTCCTCGCCACCGTCATGTCGCACAGCCTCTGGACGGTGATCCTGGCGATCGGCGTGACGTCCTGGCCGACGACGGCGCGGCTTGTGCGGGCGCAGACCATCGCGGTCGAGTCGCGCCCGTACATCGAGCGCGCCCGCGCGCTCGGCGGCGGCCACGGCCACATCATGTCCCGGCACGTGCTGCCGAACGTGATGCCGCTGGTCCTCGCGCAGACCACCCTGGGCATCTCCAACGCCATCCTGACCGAGGCCACGCTCGCGTTCCTGGGCCTCGGCGATCCGACGGTGGTGTCCTGGGGCGGCATGCTCCAGGACGCCCGCGAGGCGGGCGCGGTCTCCTCCGGGCACTGGTGGTACCTGGCCCCGCCCGGCGTCGCGATCGCCCTCGTCGCGCTCTCCTTCACACTCTGCGGCCGCGCCGTCGAGGCCGTACTGAACCCGAAGCTGGGGGCCCGATGAGCCTGCTGGAGATCAGGGACCTGTACGTCACGTACGGGACCGGGGCGGCGGCCGTGCGCGGGGTCGACCTGACCGTCGCACCCGGCCAGAAGCTCGGCATCGCGGGCGAGTCGGGCTGCGGGAAGTCGACCCTGGCCATGGCGCTGCTGAGGCTGCTGCCCGCCTCGGCCGAGCTGACGGGATCGGTGCTGCTCGACGGCGAGGACGTCCTCACCATGAAGTGGGGGCGGCTACGGGCGGTGCGCTGGGCGGGCGCGTCCATCGTGTTCCAGGGCGCGATGCACTCGCTGAACGCCGTGCACCGCATCGGCGACCAGATCGCCGAGCCGATCCTGCTGCACGGCCTCGCCACCCCGGCCGCGGCCCGCACCCGCGTCGGCGAACTCCTCGAACAGGTCGGCCTGCCCGCGGCCCGCGCGGACGCCCACCCGCACGAACTGTCCGGCGGCCAGCGCCAGCGCGTCATGATCGCGATGGCCCTGGCCTGCGCCCCGGAGCTGATCGTCGCGGACGAGCCGACGACCGCCCTCGACGTGATGATCCAGGCCCAGATCCTGCGCCTGATCGAGCGGCTCGTCGCCGACCAGGGCATCAGCCTGCTGATGATCAGCCACGATCTGGCGGTCCTCGCCGACACCTGCGACCGGCTCGCGGTGATGTACGCGGGCCGCATCGTCGAGGAGGGCCCGGCCCGCGAGGTCTACGCGGCGGCCCGGCACCCGTACGGCCAGGCGCTGTCCGCCGCCTTCCCCCGCATCGGCGACCCCGCATCGCGCCGGGCGCCCCGGGGCCTGCCGGGCGATCCGCCCGACCCGTCCGCGCTGCCGGCGGGCTGCACCTTCCATCCGCGCTGCCCGGTCGCGATCGGCGTCTGCGCGACGGACGACCAGCCGCTGCGCGACGCCGGCCCGGACCACCGGGCGGCCTGTGTGCACGCCGGGACCCTGTCGAGGAGCACCGCATGACCACCACCACGGCCCCCCTGCTCAGCGCCGCCGGTCTGCGCGTCAGCTTCCCCGGGCGGCGCGGCGCCCCGCCCGCCCACGCGGTCGACGGCGTCGAGCTCACCGTCGGGGCGGGCGAGATCGTCGCCCTGGTCGGCGAGTCGGGCTGCGGCAAGACGACGCTCGCCCGCGCCCTGCTCGGCCTGGTCGCCCCGACCGGGGGCACGGTCGCCTTCGACGGCAGCCCGCTCGACCACCACGCGCGCGCCCTCAAGGCGTACCGCAGACGCGTCCAGCTGGTCCTCCAGGACCCGAGCGGCTCGCTCAACCCCCGGCACACGGTGTACGACGCGGTCGCCGAGGGCCTGCGCATCCACGGATCCCCGGACGACGAGCGGGAGTCGGTGGCCCGGGCGCTGTCCCGGGCGGGTCTGCGCCCGCCCGAGCGGTTCTTCCTGCGCTACCCGCACGAGCTGTCGGGCGGCCAGCGCCAGCGCGTGGTGATCGCGGGCGCGCTCGTCCTGGACCCCGAACTGATCGTCGCCGACGAGCCGGTGGCCTCCCTGGACGCCTCGGTGCGCGGCGAGATCCTGGCGCTGCTGCTGCGCCTGCGGGACGAGCTGGGCCTGTCCGCCCTCGTCGTGACCCACGACCTCGGGCTCGCCTGGAACATCGCGGACCGGGTGGCGGTGATGTACCTGGGCCGCATCGTGGAGACGGGCCCCGTCGAAGACGTCCTGACGAACCCTCAACATCCGTACACCCAGGCCCTGTTGTCGGTCCTTCCGGAGTCCCCCGGCGATCCGGTGGTCCTCACGGGCGAGCCCCCGGACCCGTCCCGCATCCCGCCCGGCTGCCGCTTCCACGCCCGCTGCCAGGTGCTCGCCTCTGGCGAGGCGGACCGGGCGGGCGTGGCCGACCGCTGCCGCACCGAGGACCTCCCGGTCCTGGCGGGCGGCACGGCGGCGCAGGTGGCCTGCCACTGGGCCGCGGCGGTCAGGTCCGGTTGAGGGCTTTGCGGGCGCCTGCTTCGGAGGGGAGCTCGCGCACGAGGAGGGTTCCGAAGGTCGACCCGATCCACCAAGCGACGCACGGCGGGAAGAACGGGGCGAAGAACAGCAGCGCCCCGCCCCGCTTGCCGAAGTCCGGGTTCGCGCTGCCTCGCCCGCGCCGCGCCTGGCGGTGCCGGATCCAGGCCTGCTCGGGCGTGGGCGGATCGGCGAGCTTGGCCCGGATGGTCCGCCGCCCCCAGAACCAGCCGCGGACGAACCCGACGAGGCTCAGTACTCCCATGGTCACGTCGGCGGCCCGGTGCCAGCCGGTCGGCAGGCCCGACTCGATGTCCTGCCAGATCGCCACCGAGAGCCACCCGAACAGGGCGCCGAAGCCCAGCAGGACCACTCCTTGCCGGATACGCCGGAGCCAGTAGCCCACGCCACGCCGGTACCAGGAAGTACCCAGGAGGGGGAGTTTCGCGGGGCCCGCGCTCTCAGAAGAGACCCTTGAAGCCATTCCACGCCTTCTTCCCCAGACCCGTCGCATCGTCGCCGAGCCGCTTCAGGTCGTCTCCGGTATTGGAGAGGACGTTGCCGCTGCCGTGCCAGAGGCCACCCAGAACACCGTGGTCGTGGATGTCTTCACTCCAGTGCTCGTGGAAGCTCTCGTCGAGCAGGTCGGTCGCCCCGATGACGACGGCGCCGCCAACCCCGGCGACCACGGCCACCGGCACGGTGATCTCCGCACTCGCTGCGAGCGCCACGCCGCCTGCCGTGGCGGCCGCACCCACGGCGAGACCGCCCAGCGCGGCTCCGCCGTCGACCACCACTGAGTGCGTCCACGACCACCCCTTCTCGTGGTCGTCCTTGGCTTCCAGGAGCCCGCAGGCGCCGGCCGCCGCGACGTCGACCACCGGGATCTCCTTCAGGAACTCCGGAAGGCTCTCCAGGCTCTTGCCCACTCGCAGCGTGTCCGCCACGTCCGCGATCTTGGTGTTGAGGACGTGGTCGTAGGGCAGCTTGGAACTGCCCGCCTCGCCACGGGCAATGTCCGTCTCCAGGCTGTCGAGCTTGCTCAGCGCGTCCTTGTACGCGACGCGGGCCTCGGCGTCCTTGGGAAGCGTCTTTCCATCCCTCTGCCACGCCTTGCGCTCGGCGCGCAGGTCCTTCTTCGCATCGTCGGCCTGCTTCTTCGCGTCGTCGAGCGCGTCGGCGGCGTCGTGCCCCTTGACCCGGGTCCGCTCGGAGTCGTAGGCGTACAGGCCGCGCAGATAGTCCGCCACGGTGATCTTGTCGCCGGGCGAGACCGCCGCGCTCGTGTCGTCCGCGTACAGCTTCTGCAGCGCCTCCGCCGCGTCCAGTCGGGCCTGCTGGGCGGTGTGCAGGATCTCGCCCCGTACGGTGCAGTAGTCGCTGAGGGCGTTGAGGGCCTTCTTCTCGGCGTCGCTCTGATGGTCGGTGCTGGTCATCAACTCGCCCGGTACGCCCTTGGGTTGCATCGGCACCCCGGCCCGCACGGCGACGTCCTCGGCGTTCTGCAGCGCGGCCTCCGCCTTGCCCAGGTGGTCCGCGAGGTCGGTGAGGATCTGGCCCGCCGCGAAGACCAGCTCGGCCAGTCCGCCCGCCGTCATGGAGTCCTCGGTCCACTTGGCCCGGAACGACTCCGCCGACTCGCCCTGCCAACCGGTGTCCTTCGCGAGCGCGTCGACGCTGGTGCTCAGCGGTTTGACGATGGATTCGAGGTCGGTCTTGGCCTTCTTGTAGGCCTCCCCCATGGCGCGAAGGCCGCCGATGTCGCCGCCGACCCAGCTGTCCGTCATGTGCGGTCCTTCATCAGGTCGTCGAACAGGCCGTGCACGTCGATGTCGTGGCGTGCCATCGAGTCGTGCGCGTACTTCAGCTTGTCGCTGCGGTCGTCCAGACGGTCCGACAGCTTGTCGTGCAGGCCCGCGATGAGGTCGGCCACCGCCTTGATCGCCGCGTCGCACCCGGCGTCCCCGGAGCCGACGATCGCGGGCTTCACGTTCTGGTGCATCCTGCGGTAGTTGTCGGCCTCCTTGTGAAAGGTGCCCGCCATCGCGTTCAGGTCCGCCAGGACCAGCTTCAGGTCCACGCTCATCGGTTGCCCTCCTCGCCGCCGTACGCCCGCTCCAGGTCCTCGGCCCGCCATCTGCGGCCGCCGGGGTCGACGACCGGGTCGAGCCGCACCTTGGGCAGCTTGGCCTGCCGCATCGCCTCGGCGAACGGGCCGAGCGAGACCGCGACCCAGGGCTGGGCCGGGCCGAGCGCCTCGACGAGTCCGCGCAGGCTGGTGAAGGCGACCGGGACGGGCGGTCCCGAGGGGCCCTTGAAGAGTTCGTAGTCGACGTGGGGCGCGGCTCCGCCGCCCGGATAGCGCGGATGGGCCGGGATGAACACCGGGGTGTGGTACGGCGGTACGCCTTGCTGCGCGCCCTGCGCCGGCACGTCGCCGACCAGGCCGAGGAGGCGGGACACGGGCTGCTCGCCCACGCGTTTCCCCCTAGCGGGATATGGCTGAATCGCGGTTCAACCTACGCGCAGCGCAGTGGCCCCTGTACGCCAAAAACCGCCCATAACCCGTCCTCGATACGCAGTCGATGCGAGGACTTGGACGGTTTCAGGCCGCTGCTTGACCAGTACTTGACCGGTTCAAGTGACGCCGGACGAAAGCGGGTTAGTCCCGCCCGGCCTCGTACGCCTCGATCAGCTCGGTGGACCGCTTCACGTCGTTGCCGATCGCTTCGAGCAGGTCCTCGATGGAGTCGAACTTGGCCATGCCCCGCACATAGGCGAGGAAGTCGACGGCGACGTGCAGCCCGTACAGGTCGAGGCCGACGCGGTCGATGGCGTACGCCTCGACCGTCCGCTCGGTGCCGTCGAACTGCGGGTTGGTGCCGACCGAGATCGCCGCGGGCATCCGCTCGCCGTCGGCCGTGAGCCAGCCCGCATACACGCCGTCGGCGGGGATCGCGGTGTGCGGCAGCGTCTCGACGTTCGCGGTCGGGTAGCCGAGCTCGCGGCCGCGCTGGGCGCCGCGCACGACGACGCCCTCGACGCGGTGCGGGCGGCCGAGGATCTCGGCGGCGCCCTCGATGTCGCCCTCGGTGACCAGGCGGCGGGTCAGCGTGGAGGAGAACGGCTCGCCGCCGCCCGCCTCGCCGCGCACCCGCAGGTCGATGACCTCGACCTCGTAGTCGTAGGTGCGGCCGAGCTCTGCCAGGACCTCGACGTTGCCCGCGGCCTTGTGACCGAAGCGGAAGTTCGGGCCTTCGACGACGAGCTTGGCGTGCAGCTTGTCGACCAGGACCTTCACCACGAAGTCGGCGGCCGAGAGCTTGGAGAACTCGCTGGTGAAGGGGAGGATGAGGACCGCGTCCACGCCGAGGTGCGCCATCAGTTCGGCGCGCCGGTGGTGCGGGGCGAGCAGCGGCGGGTGGCTGCCGGGGCGCACGACCTCGCTGGGGTGCGGGTCGAAGGTGACGACGACGGACGGCACGCCGAGCTCACGGGCGCGTTCCACGGCCCGCCCGATGATCAGCTGGTGCCCGCGGTGCACCCCGTCGTAGGAGCCGATGGTGACGACGCTGCGTCCCCAGTCCTGGGGAATGTCCTCCAAGCCACGCCAGCGCTGCACTGTGACCGCTCCTCGAACCCGTGTACGTCGTTGACCCTTACGCGTTATGCAGGTCTAAGACTGCCATGCCCGGCCGCCCGGGATCGCATCGGCATGGGAGAGCCCAGCGTCTCCACCGCCCGGCGGGCGCTCGGGCCGACCAGCGCGGCCCACTCCTGCGGCGCCTGAAGGAGCCATCCGGCGACCTGCGCGGCGAAGCCGGGGACCTCCTGGCACAGCTCGACGAGCCGCCGGTCGAAACAGGCCGCGCCCTCGGGCGTTCGGACGAAGAGGAGCCCGGTGCGGTGCACGAGGTCGCGGGTGCGCGCCTCGGCCCGCTCCGCCGAACCCGCCGCCGCGGCGCCGAGCAGCGCGTCGACGACGGCCAGGTCGCGGGATTCGTACCGCTCGAATTCGAGGAGCACGTCGAGCAGCTCGGAGCGCAGCGGACGCGAGGACCGGGTGCCGGGGGCGGCGAGCACGGGGGCGAGCGCGCGGCGGACGGGGTGGTCGCTGCCGCGCAGCAGGCTGGTGACCATGGGGAAGAGCACCGCGCGGGCGGCGGGGCCGTATTCGAGGCGCCGGTCCACGAAGTCCGCCGCGTGCTCGGCCGCCTCGGGGTGGCGCTCGACGTGGTCCTGGACGAGGGCGGCGGCGCGCCGGGCGAGGGCCGGGGTGTTGATCTCCGCGAGCGCGTCGAGGACGTCGGCGGCCCCGGCGCCGCTCCGGTGCAGCCGCGCCTGGAAGGCGGCGAGGACGGGCTCGGGGTGGGTGGTGAGCGCGGCGGCGAGCGCGGACGCGGGGAACCTGGCGTCCCCGGCGGTGTACACGGCGAGGGCCTCGTCGAGGTAGCGCCCGCGGGTGCGCGGGTCGCGGACCAGGAGGGCGAGGGCGGCGCCGTGCAGTGCGGTGTCCGCCGGGCGCGCGAGCAGGGCGAGGGCCGCGTAGCGGAGCAGCTCGCGGTCGGCGGCGGTACGGATGCCGAGGGCGACGCGCGGCCCGTAGGTGGCGGCCGCGGCGCGCCGCTCCGGCCGGTCGTCGTGGGCCCAGCGGTCCACGGCCCGGCAGAGCGCGGACGGCTCGTCCTCGGCGAGCTGGGTGAGGAGTTCGTCGGCGCGGACGTGGACGGTCGCCACGAGCGCCTCGGTGAGGTCGTCCACGGCCAGCGCCCGCCGCGCGTAGAGCAGGGCCTGCGCCGCCCGCGCGACGGTGGGCCGCACCTCGGTCCCGGGCGCCACGGGCAGCGGCCGCTCGTCGGTGAACCAGCGGCAGAGCAGCGGCTGTACGGTGCGCGGTTCGACGGCGAGCCGCGCGTCGACCGCGTCGAGGTAGCGCTCCCAGCCGGGCGAGGCCCCCGGCACCCCGTCGGCGGGCACCAGACGGCGCAGCAGTTCGAGCCTGCGGTCGTCGCTGAGCCGCAGCCGCATCCAGAACCAGGGCCCGAACTCCCCGAGCGCGCCCAGGTTCGCGGGCCCCCCTTCCCGGACGGACCGGCGGCTGATCCGGTCCGCGAGCAGGCGCAGTACTTCTTGGTAGGGGCGTACGTCCGGAACGCGCAGCAGCGTCTCGGTGAGGAGGCGGACCGCCCACCACTGGGCGTCCGCGAACCGGGCGTGGCCTGCGCCGGCCGCCGGGGTGCGGTCCAGAGCTTCCACCAACCCCTTGAGTTTCAGGGCGAGTTGGGTGGAACCCTGCTGGCTGCCGAGCAGCAGCATGGCCTCCAGGACGGGCCCGATGCGGTGCCGGGGCACCGGCAGGGAGCGCCCGGCGGTGGCGGGTCCCGAGCCCGGCGGTGGCGGTACGTGGCCGCCCGGCACGACGCTGAGGGAGGGGCGCGAGGGGAGCCGTACGACGGTCTGCGGGTCGCTCTCGTCGTACCAGCGGTGCACGAGCGCGTACAGCGCCGCGTCCAGGTCGAGGTGGGCGGCCTGCACCCAGTCGGCGAGTTCCTCGTGCGCGAAGCGGTAGCCGGACCCGGCCGGCACGAGCAGCCCCTCGGTGAGCACCGCGGAGGCCGACCCCGTACGCCACGGGAAGATCTCCTCGAACGACTCCCGGTCCAGCTCGCCCTGACCGGGCCCGAGGCAGCGCCGGGCCGCCTCGTGCACCTGTCCGGCGACGCGCGCCGCGAGCCTGCGCACCGCGCTGCCGCGCACCGGCGGGCGGGCCGAGGCCGCGACGCGTACCGCGATCCGCAGGCACATCAGGTCCAGGTGCGCGGAGAAGACCTCCTCGCGGTCCGGGCTTCCCTCGACCTCGCCGGGCAGGGCCGCCCGCACCTCGGCGAGCAGTCGCAGCGTCAGCGGATGGCGGGCGTCGCGCTCGGCGAGCGCGCCCTCGGGGATGCCGTAGCGCTCGCGGGCCCGCGCGGCCTCCTCGCGCCCGAGGTCGCCGATGCGCACGGCGTCCGGTAGCCGGGGCAGCGGTGCCGGGTGGAGGGCGCCGTCGGGGTAGTGCGCCCCGGCCTGCTCCCAGTGCTCGGGCCGGCAGGCGACGACCATGCGCACCCCGGCCGCCCCGAGCCAGTCCACGGTCCCGGCGGTCCATTCGGCCAGCCGGTGGGCGAGCACGGGCGGCATCTCCTCCGGCCCGTCGAGCAGGACGAGCAGCGGGCGCCCGGCCTCGCGGGCCAGCCGCGCCACCCGGTCGGGGGTGGCCGGGTCCTGGCAGCCGGGCGGGGAGGCGGCCACGATCCGGGCCGCCTGGGCCAGCGCGCGGGCGACCGCGTCGGCCACCGAGGCGTCGTCGGGCCGCAGGTCGGCGCCGCGCAGCCACAGCGTGGGCGCGGGCTCGGCGCCGTGCGCCCGGCGGCCGGCGAACGCGGCGAGTTCGGTGGTGCGCCCGGTCCCGGGGTCTCCGACGAGCCCCAGCACGAGGGCGTCGCCCGTGGCGAAGGCCCCGAACTCCTTGCGCGTGCACGGCCGTTCAACAGGGTCCTGCCAGGCGCTGGGCCCGCCGACGGAGCCGACGGAGATCGCGGTGAGCTGGAGCGCCCCGGCCAGGTTCAGGTCGCGGCCGTAGGCGGGCACGGTGGCGGCGTTGCGCCGCAGCAGCTCGGCGAGCGGCCCGTGCCCGGCGCGCAGCGGCACCGCGAACCCGGAGGCCTGGTGGGCGGCGTGCAGGGCGGTCCCGACCACGCCGAGGACGGCCCCGGTCACGGTGTCGACGACGGGCCCGCCGCTGGCCTCACCGCCGAGCCGCATGGCCTCGCTGCCGGCCGTCCCGATCGCCAACTCCAGTACGCCGCCCAGGAGATGGAAGCGGTCGGTGGCGGTGTAGGTGACCGGAGAGGTGCCGAGGACCCGCGCCTCGCGCCAACCGTGGGCGGCGACCCGCACATAGGTGCCCGTACGGATGTCGGCCCGCGCGGAGATGGGCAGCGGGCGCACCCCGAGCCCGTCGGTGCGCACCAGGGCGAGGTCGGCCTCGGGCAGAAAAGTGAGGTCGTCGGCCTCGGCCAGCCAGGTGCGCTCGCCGGGTGCGTGCAGCACCACTCTGGTCAGCCCGTCGACGGCTTCGTGACTGGTGACGACGGTCCCCCGGTCGTCCGCGACGAACCCCGTCCCCCGGGTCCGCCCGGCCAGATCACAGATCCGTACGAGCGTCTCCCCGCCCTCTCCCCCAGCCCCGCGTCCCATGTCCGAAACGGTAGTTCTGGGGTGATCCGCCCGAGAAGAATGTCGAGGGAAAGCGCCCCCCTGCGCTCCCGTGGTTCACTCCGAGCGCCTGCTCGTAGGGGTGAATCCCCCAGGCGCGACGGATAGACCCCTTGCGAGGGGGATCGTGGAGCGGGCCGCCCCGCCCGCTCCACGGTGGGCGTCAGAGCCCGTGTCTCAGCCGAACACGGCGAGGCTCTTGGCCTTGCCCTTCTGGCTCTCGACCAGCGCGAGGAACTTCCCGTCGGGCCCGAACACCCCGACCGCCTTCCCGGCCTCGTACTCGTCCGGCATGTCCAGGCGTACGCCGTTGAGCAGCAGCGAGCCGCGCCGCGCGTCGACGTCCCAGCGGGCGAACGCGGCGGCCGCCGCCTCGGCCACCGGCATCACGGTGAGCGACTCCTGGAGCTGGTCCAGGGTGCGGGCCGCGTCCAGGCCGTACGGGCCGACGCGGGTGCGGCGCAGCGCGGTGAGGTGGCCGCCGACGCCGAGCCCGGCCCCGAGGTCACGGGCGAGCGCCCGGATGTAGGTGCCGGAGGAGCAGACGACGGAGACGACCAGGTCGATGACGGGGGTGCCGTCCTCGGCGACGGCCTCGCGGACGTCGTAGACCCGGAACGAGGAGACGGTCACCGGGCGGGCCGGGATGTCGAACTCCTCGCCGCCGCGCACCCGCGCGTACGACCGCTTGCCGTCGATCTTGATCGCGGAGACCTTGGACGGCACCTGCATGATGGCGCCGGTCAGCTCCGCGACCCCCGCGTCGATGCCCTCGCGGGTCACCTTGGACGCGTCGGTCGAGGAGATGATCTCGCCCTCGGCGTCGTCGGTGACGGTGTCCTGGCCGAGCCGGATCGTACCGAGGTACTCCTTCTCGGTCAGGGCGAGGTGCCCGAGCAGCTTGGTGGCCCGCTCCACGCCCAGGACGAGCACACCGGTCGCCATCGGGTCGAGGGTGCCGGCGTGGCCCACGCGGCGGGTCTTGGCGATGCCGCGCATCTTGGCCACGACGTCGTGCGAAGTGAAGCCCGACGGCTTGTCGACGATGACAAGGCCGTCGGGCGTCTTTGCTGCGGTGCTCATTCGGAGGCGTCGTCCTCGTCGCCGGGCTTCTTGTACGGGTCGGCGTCACCGGCGAACTTGGCGCCCGAGGACACCTCGCGCACCGCGGCGTCCGAGGCCCGTGCCTTGTCGAGGAGGTCCTCGATGGTCTTGGCGTTCTCGGGGAGCGCGTCCGCGATGAACGTCAGGGTGGGCGTGAACTTGGTGCCGGCGGCGGAGCCGACCGCGGAGCGCAGGATGCCCTTGGCGCTCTCCAGGCCGGCCGCGGCGGCGGCCCGCTCCTCGTCGTCCCCGTACACCGTGTAGAAGACCGTGGCCTCCCGCAGGTCGCCGGTGACCCGGGTGTCCGTGATGGTGACGTGCGTTCCGAGGCGCGGGTCCTTGACGCCACGCAGCAGCTTCTCGGCCACCACCTCCCGGATGAGGTCCGCCAGCTTCTTCGCCCGCGCGTTGTCGGCCACTGGTCCTTCTCCTTCTCAAGCCTTGCTCAGTGTTTCAGTCTTCGTCGCTGTGGAGCCTGCGTCTCACCGAGAGCAGCTCCACCTCGGGCCGGGCGGCGACGAGCCGCTCGCACCGGTCGAGTACGTCTGTGAGGTGCCCCGTGTCCCCGGACACCACCGCGAGGCCGATCTCGGCCCTGCGGTGCAGGTCCTGGTCGCCGACTTCGGCCGCACTCACCGCGTACTTGCGCTGGAGTTCGGCGACTATCGGCCGGACGACGGAGCGTTTCTCCTTCAGCGACCGTACGTCGCCGAGGAGCAGGTCGAAGGACAGCGTCCCCACATACATGTATGTCCGGATGTCCCGCCGGTACGGGTTAGAGGACCCCGCCAAAGCCTTGGCAGGGACATCAAGAACCGTACCGGAACGGCCGGGGCCGATCGACGGAAATATCTTCCCGCCGATCGGCCCCGACACTGCGTTCCTCAGGAGGCCTCGGCCCCCAGCGGTACGGATCGGCTGCGCGGACTAGCCGCGCGGCTTCTCGCGCATCTCGTACGTCGCGATGACGTCGTCGATCTTGATGTCGTTGAAGTTTCCGAGGTTGATACCGCCCTCGAAGCCTTCGCGGATCTCGGTGACGTCGTCCTTGAAGCGGCGGAGCCCCGAGATGGTGAGGTTCTCCGCGATGACCTTGCCATCGCGCAGCAGGCGCGCCTTGGTGTTGCGCTTGACCTCGCCCGACCGGACCAGGACACCGGCGATGTTGCCCAGCTTGGACGAGCGGAAGATCTCGCGGATCTCCGCCGTGCCGAGCTCGACCTCTTCGTACTCCGGCTTGAGCATGCCCTTGAGGGCCGCTTCGATCTCTTCGATCGCCTGGTAGATGACCGAGTAGTACCGGACGTCGACGCCTTCGCGCTCCGCCATCTGCTGGGCACGCCCGGCAGCGCGGACGTTGAAGCCGATGACGATCGCGTCGGAGCCGGTCGCCAGGTCGATGTCCGACTCGGTGACCGCACCCACGCCGCGGTGCAGGACGCGGATGTCGACCTCTTCGCCGACGTCGAGCTGGAGCAGCGAGGACTCAAGAGCCTCCACCGAACCGGACGCGTCGCCCTTGATGATGAGGTTGAGTTCCTGCACCAGACCGGCCTTGAGGGCCTCGTCCAGGTTCTCCAGGGAGAACCGCACACCCTTGCGGGCGAAGCGGACGTTGCGCTCACGGGCGGCACGCTTCTCGGCGATCTGACGGGCCGTACGGTCCTCGTCGACGACCAGGAAGTTGTCGCCGGCACCCGGGACGTTGGTGAGACCGAGGACGAGGACCGGAGTCGAGGGACCCGCCTCTTCCACGTTCTCGCCCTTGTCGTCGAGCATCGCGCGGACTCGGCCGTACGCGTCGCCGACCACCATCGTGTCGCCGACCCGCAGGGTGCCTCGCTGGACCAGGACGGTCGCGACGGCGCCGCGGCCGCGGTCGAGGTGGGACTCGATCGCGATGCCCTGCGCGTCCTGCTCCGGGTTGGCCCGCAGGTCGAGCGAAGCGTCGGCGGTGAGGACGACGGCCTCCAGGAGGGACTCGATGTTGAGGCCCTGCTTGGCGGAGATGTCGACGAACATCGTGTCGCCGCCGTACTCCTCGGCCACCAGACCGAACTCGGTGAGCTGACCGCGCACCTTGGTCGGGTCCGCACCCTCGACGTCGATCTTGTTGACCGCGACCACGATCGGCACGTCGGCCGCCTTGGCGTGGTTCAGCGCCTCGATCGTCTGGGGCATCACACCGTCGTTCGCCGCCACCACGAGGATCGCGATGTCGGTCGACTTCGCACCACGGGCACGCATGGCGGTGAACGCCTCGTGGCCCGGGGTGTCGATGAAGGTGATCTTGCGCTCTTCTTCGTTGACCTCGGTCGTGACCTGGTACGCACCGATGTGCTGCGTGATGCCACCGGCCTCGCCCGCAACGACGTTCGTCTTGCGGATCGCGTCCAGAAGGCGGGTCTTACCGTGGTCGACGTGACCCATGACGGTCACGACCGGCGGACGCGCGACGAGAGACTCCTCGCCGCCCTCGTCCTCACCGAACTCGATGTCGAAGGACTCGAGCAGCTCGCGGTCCTCCTCCTCGGGGCTGACGATCTCGAGGATGAAGTTCATCTCGTCCGCGAGGAGCTTCAGCGTCTCGTCGGAGACGGACTGCGTGGCGGTGACCATCTCGCCGAGGTTCATCATCACGCCGACGAGCGACGCCGGGTTGGCGCCGATCTTCTCGGCGAAATCGGTCAGCGAAGCACCGCGCGACAGGCGGACGGACTGTCCGTTGCCGCGGGGCAGCATGACGCCGCCCACCGACGGGGCCTGCATGGCCTCGTACTCCTGGCGCCTCTGACGCTTCGACTTGCGACCACGACGGGCGGGCCCGCCGGGACGGCCGAAGGCACCCTGCGTGCCACCGCGGCCACCCGGACCACCGGGACGGCCCTGGAAGCCGGGACGACCGCCGAAGCCGCCGCCACCACCGGGAGCGCCACCACCCGGACGGGGGCCGCCGAAGCCGCCGCCGCCACCGGGACGACCGCCGCCACCGGGACCGGCCGGACGGCCGGCGAAGCCGCCGCCACCACCGGGGCGACCGGCACCGCCGCCGCCACCCGGACGGCCACCGGGGCCACCGGGACCACGGCCACCGGGGCCGCCGCCGGGACGCGGGCTCGCGGCCGGACGCTGCGGCATCATGCCGGGGTTCGGGCGGTTACCGCCCGGAGCACCACCCGGGCGCGGGGCACCGCCCTGCGGACGGGGCATGCCGCCCGGGCTCGGACGGGCGCCGCCCTGACCCTGCGGACGCGGAGCGCCGCCGGGGCCGCCCTGCGGACGCGGGGCACCACCGGGGGCACCGGCACCGCCGGGACGCGGAGCGCCGCCACCGGGACGGGGCGACTGCGGCCGCGCCATGCCGGTGGAGCCACCCGAGGTGAAGGGGTTGTTGCCGGGGCGCGGACCGGCCGGACGGGCACCGCCCGGACGGGGGGCACCCTGACCCGCGGGGCGGGCCGGACGGTCGCCGCGCTGGCCGCCGTCGCGCTGGCCACCGTCACGCTGACCGCCGGCCGGGGCCGGACGGGACGCGGGGCGGGGACCCGGGGTGGCACCAGCGGGACGCGGGGCCTGGGGCGCCGCGGGCTGGGCCGGAGCCGGAGCCGAGAACTCGGCGGCGGGCACCGGGGTGACCGGGGCCGGCTTGGCCGGGGCGGGCTTCGGACCCGGGCGCGGGCCCGAGGCGGCCGGAGCCTGGGAGGGGGTGCTGCTCACCGGGGCGGCCGGGGTGACCGGGGCCGCAGGCGCGGCGGGCGCCGGCTTGGGGGCCGGGGCGCCGGGCTTCGGGGCAGCGGGACGTGCCGCAGCGGCCGGGGAGGGCGCTGCGGGCTTGGCGGGCGCGGCCTTGCGGGGCGCGCCGGGCTTGGCAGCGGACTTGCCGGCGTTGCCGCCGGGCCCCTGCAGTGCGTCAGTCAACTTGCGTACAACCGGCGCCTCGATCGTCGAGGACGCCGAACGGACGAATTCACCGAGTTCTTGGAGCTTGGCCATGACGACCTTGCTCTCAACCCCGAACTCCTTGGCGAGTTCGTATACCCGGACCTTAGCCACTTCGCTCCTTTTAGGTCCGGGTTACCGCCGGACCGTCGCTACTTCATGGGCGTACTCATCGCGTACTCATCGAGTGCTCATCGCAATCTCGACCTACTTCCAACTCGCGAGGTACCTGACCGCACGGGATTCCGTGCCGTACTTCTTCTTACGTTGCTGCCTGCTCGACGTACTCCCGCAGTGCCGCGGTGTCGAGCGCTTCCTTGACCTTGAAGGCCCTGGAGAACGCCCGGCGGCGGACTGCCTGGTCGAGACAGACCGAGGCGGGGTGTACATATGCACCCCGGCCGGGCAGCGTACCGCGAGGATCAGGGGCGCAAGCACCCTCGACCGCCACGATGCGCAGCAGATCGCTCTTGGCCGCTCGCTCCCGGCATCCCACGCAGGTTCGCTCAGGGCAGGCGCGGGCGTGCGTCCGGCCAGACACGTTTAAGTCTACCTCCCCGCACCGACCTCACCCCTTTGGGGCAAAAATCGAACGGTTGTTGTCCAGAAAGCTAACCCTGCCCCCCCAACAGGGGCAGAGCCACTTCTTATTCCCGTCGGGCCGGTCAGCCCAGTCAGTCCTCAGTCGGCTGCTCGGTGTCCGGGCGGATGTCGATGCGCCAGCCGGTGAGGCGGGCCGCGAGCCGGGCGTTCTGCCCTTCCTTGCCGATGGCGAGGGAGAGCTGGTAGTCCGGCACGGTCACCCGGGCGGAGCGGGCCGCGAGGTCCACGACCTCGACCTTGGAGACCCGGGCCGGGGACAGCGCGTTGGCCACCATCTCGGCCGGGTCGTCCGACCAGTCCACGATGTCGATCTTCTCGCCGTGCAGCTCGGCCATGACGTTGCGGACCCGGCCGCCCATCGGGCCGATGCAGGCGCCCTTGGCGTTCAGGCCGCTGCGCGTCGAGCGCACCGCGATCTTCGTACGGTGACCGGCCTCGCGGGCGATCGCCGAGATCTCCACCGAGCCGTCGGCGATCTCCGGCACCTCAAGGGCGAACAGCTTCTTGACCAGGTTGGGGTGGGTGCGCGACAGGGTCACCGACGGCCCTCGCACTCCCTTCGCCACCCGTACGACGTACGTACGAAGGCGCAGCCCGTGCGTGTACTCCTCGCCCGGCACCTGCTCCTGCACCGGCAGCATGGCCTCCATCTTGCCGATGTCGACCAGCACGTTCTTCGGGTCCTTGCCCTGCTGGACGACGCCGGTGATGACGTCTCCCTCACGGCCGGCGAACTCGCCGAAGGTGATGTCGTCCTCGGCGTCGCGCAGCCGCTGCAGGATGACCTGCTTGGCGGTGCTCGCCGCGATGCGGCCGAAGTCCGACGGGGTGTCGTCGAACTCCTTGGCCTCCTGGCCCTCTTCGAGGTCGGCCGGGTCTTCCTTCGCCCACACCGTGACATGACCGTTCTCACGGTCGAGCTTCACGCGCGCACGCCGGAAGCTGCCCTCGGTGCGGTGGTAGGCGATGAGGAGCGCCGACTCGATCGCCTCGACCAGCAGGTCGAAGGAGATCTCCTTCTCCCGGACCAGACCCCGCAGGGCACTCATGTCGATGTCCACGGCTACGCCTCCTCTTCGTTCTGAATGTCGTTCAGGATGTCGTTCTTGCTGTCTTCGGCGATCTCGTTCTTCCCGTCCTTGCGGCTGAACTCGATCTCGACCCGCGCCTTGGCGATCTCGGCGAAGGCGATCCGGCGGGCGGTGGGCTTGCGCCCCTTCACACCCGGGATCTCGGTGTCGATGCCTTCTTCGTCGGCCTTGAGGATCCGCGCGACCAGCTCGCCGCCGTCGTGCAGCTGGAGCCGGGCGAGCCGGCCGGTGGCACGCAGGTAGTGGCGGAGTTCGGTGAGCGGGCGCTCGGCGCCCGGAGACGTCACTTCGAGGACGTACTCCTCCTCGCCCATCGCGTCGCTCTCGTCGAGCAGCTCGGAGACGGCCCGGCTCAGCTCGGCACAGGTGTCCAGCTCCACGCCCTCGTCGGAGTCGACCACGATCCGCAGCACGCGCCGGCGGCCCGCCCGGGACACCTCGATCTCCTCGAGGTCCAGATCCTTCGCGCTGACGAGCGGTTCAAGGAGACCGCGCAGCCTGTCGCTCTGGGTCGTGCTCATCCGGGTGACTCCTCGGCCGCGTCTGCTGTTGTGGGGATCGTCGTCGCGTACGGCGGCCGTCATCGGACCGCCGCCGTCAGTTCAAAGGGTATCCGGTCCCGGAGGGTGTTGCCGTCCACGGCCCGGGGCCCGCGGGTACGCTCGCCTGCGGTGATCACTCGGTCACCGGCGGACCGGCACGCAGGGGAGAGACACGTGGGGCACCCGGGGACCACGCGAAGGCGTGTGCTGGCCGTGACGGGAGTGGCGGCCGCAGGGCTGCTGACCGGCTGCTCGGGCGAACGCTCCGACGGCGGTACGCGTGCTTCCGTGACCGGGGCGCGCGAGAAGGCGGCCCGCGCGGAGGCCGCGCTGCGGCTCCGGACCTCGGCCGCGAGCCAGGCCCTCGTCACCCAGTACGACGCGGTCCTCGCGATGCATCCGACGCTGCGGACCCGGCTCGCGCCGCTGCGCGACCAGGCCGCCCAGCACGCCACGGCCCTAGCGCCGGCCTCGACCGCGTCCCCCGCCCCCAGCGCCCCGGCCGCGGTCTCGGCGGTGGCGTCCGACGCGGACGAGGCCCTGAAGTCGCTCGCGGCTGCCGAACAGCGCACCT
Source organism: Streptomyces sp. WM6378 (assembly GCF_001279695.1). Taxonomy (GTDB): domain Bacteria; phylum Actinomycetota; class Actinomycetes; order Streptomycetales; family Streptomycetaceae; genus Streptomyces. The sequence continues at coordinate 5,260 of NZ_LGDD01000310.1, read as the reverse complement.
CCGACGCCCAGTTGGCGGCCCTGGCGACCGCGCCGCCGGAGCTCGCCCGGCTGCTCGCCTCGGTCGCGGCGTCCAACGCGGGGCACGCCTTCCTCCTCGGCGGGGGTGCCTGATGGCCGGGACCCTGGACGCGGTGCAGGCCGCGCTGGCCGCCGAGCACGCGGCGGTGTACGGGTACGGGGTGCTCGGCGGCCGGCTCTCCGATGCCCGTGCCGCCGAGGCCCGCGAGGCCTACGCCGCGCACCGCTCCCGCCGCGACTCCCTGGCCCGTACGGTGCGTGACCTGGGCGGATCGCCGGTGGCGGCGGCTGCGGCGTACGCCCTGCCGTTCGCCGTGCCGGACGCCGCCTCGGCGCTGCGGCTCGCCGCCGATCTTGAGGACCGGGTCGCCGACGTCTACTCGGACCTCGTCCGGGCCGCCGGGGGTCCGCTGCGCCGGGAGGCGGCCGGCGCCCTGCGGGAGGCGGCGGTGCGGGCCGTTCGCTGGCGGGGCGGGAGCGTAGCCTTTCCTGGGCTCGCGGAACGCCCGAGCGCACCGGTTCCACCGGCCAGTACCTGAGTTCCACCGGCTAGTACCTGAGCAAGGGGCAATACACGCATGGCTTTCGAACCGCCTGAGCGGCTGGTACGCGCGCTCGGCGAGACGTACGGGGACACGCTGGCCGGGCCCTGGCTCGACCGGTTGCCGGAGCTGGCCGAGGAGTCGGCGGCCCGGCGCGGGCTCGCCGTCGACCGGGTGCAGGCGCCGGGGGGCCGCTCCAGCCTGGTCGCCCTCGTACACCGCCCGGACGGCACTCCGGCCGCCCTCAAGGTCGCCCCTTCCTTCGCCCGCCCGGACCTGGAGCGGGCGGCGCTCGCGCACTGGAACGGCTGGGGCGCCGCCCAGTTGCTGGAGGACGAGGCCCGCGACGACGCCCTGCTCCTGGAGCGGCTGCACCCCGAGGTGTCGCTGCGCTCGCTGCCCGAGGCGAAGGCGCTGCTCGAAGCGGCCGGGACGATGCGGCGCCTGTGGGTCGAGCCGCCGGGCGGCCACGCCTTCGAGACGGTGGCCGAACGCACCGAGCGCCAGAGCGAGCCGATGCGGGCGCAGCGGGACGCCGAACTCGCCCCGCTCGTGGCGTCCGCACTTGCCGCCCGCGACGAACTGACCACCTCCGCACCGGAGTTGATGCTCCTGCACGGCAACTTCCGGCAGAGCAAGGTGCTTTCGGGCGAGCGGGCGCCGTGGCTGACGGTCGGGCCCGAGCCGGTGGTGGGTGAACGGGCCTATGACCTGGCCCGGTTGGTGCGCGACCGGGTCGAGGACCTGATCGCGGCACCGAGCGGGGCGTCCGCGGCCCGCCGCCGCGTCAACAAGCTCGCCGACTCCCTCGACGTGGACCCGGCGCGGCTGCACGGCTGGACGCTGTTCCGCGCGGTCGAGTCGGGCCTGCGCGCCCGTGCGGCGGGCCGCGACCGCGACGCGGAGCTACTGCTGGAATTCGCGGACTGGCTGTAGTTCCCCACCCCGCCCCTTCCCGCTGTGACACTCTGCGGCTCCGCCGCGTGGCCTCCGGGGGTTGAAGGACCCCTGGGGCTCCGCCCCAGACCCCGTATCGCGCCTGAACGGCGCTCGTCCTCAAACTCCCCCAAGGCCTCAAGGGCCAGGGGGGACCCCCATGACGGGCTGGGTATGCCCGTACCGCATGCTGTTAGGGGCGCGGGGAACTGCGCGAGCACCACGCACGGCCCGCAGTCGACCAGCGACATATTCAGCCCTTCCGGCGTTTGAGGAGCGGGGGTCCCGGGGGCAGCGCCCCCGGGCAACGGACCTCAGCCCACCCCCACCCCCGGAGGGTCTAGGGGAAGGGGCGGGGTGGGGAAAGGTCAGGCCGTCAGGCGGGCGATCGCGTCGGCCAGCGGGAGCTCCTCGCGCTCACCGCTGCGGCGGTCCTTCAGCTCGAAGACGCCCTCGGCGACCCGGCGCCCGGCCACCAGGATCTTCGGCACGCCGATCAGCTCCGCGTCGGTGAACTTCACGCCGGGCGAGACACCCGCCCGGTCGTCGACCAGGACCCGAAGCCCTGCGGCGCGCAGCTGCTCGGCGGCATCGAGGGCGGCCTCGGTCTGGACCGCCTTGCCCGCGGCGACGACGTGCACGTCCGCCGGGGCGATCTCGGCCGGCCAGCACAGGCCCTTGCCGTCCGCGGTCTGCTCGGCGAGTGCGGCGACGGCGCGCGAGACGCCGATGCCGTACGAGCCCATGGTGACCCGGACCGGCTTGCCCTCCTTGCCGAGGACGTCGAGCTGGAAGGTGTCGGCGTACTTGCGGCCGAGCTGGAAGATGTGGCCGATCTCGATCGCGCGGTCGAGCTTCAGGCCGGCGCCGCAGGACGGGCAGGGGTCGCCCTCCTCGACCACGACGACGTCGAGGTAGCCGTCGACCTCGAAGTCGCGGCCGCAGACCACGTTGCGGGCGTGGGTGTCGGGCTTGTTGGCGCCGGTGACCCAGGCGGTGCCAGGGGTGACGCGCGGGTCGGCGATGTAGCGGACCTTCTCCAGGCCCTGCGGGCCGACGTAGCCGCGTACCAGGTCGGGGCGGTCCGCGAAGTCCTCCGCGGTCACGAGCTCCACGACGGCGGGGGCCAGGTGCTCGCCGAGCTTGCCGAGGTCCACCTCGCGGTCGCCGGGCACGCCGACGGCGACGATCTCGCCGTCGACCTTGACGAGGAGGTTCTTCAGGGTGGCCGAGGCCGGGACGCCGAGGTGGGCGGCCAGGGTCTCGATGGTGGGGGTGTCGGGGGTGTCGAGCTCCTCGACGGGCCCGTGCGCGGAGCCGTCGACGGGGGCGGCCACGAAGGTCACGGCCTCGGTGTTGGCCGCGTAGTCGCAGGCCGGGCAGTCCACGAAGGTGTCCTCGCCGGCCGCGGCCGGGGCCAGGAACTCCTCGGACGCGGAGCCGCCCATGGCGCCGGAGACGGCGGACACGATGCGGTAGTCGAGACCCAGGCGCGCGAAGATCTTCTGGTACGCGGCGCGGTGCAGTGCGTACGACTCGGCGAGGCCCTCGTCGGTGGTGTCGAAGGAGTACGAGTCCTTCATCTGGAACTCGCGGCCGCGCAGCACGCCGGAGCGCGGGCGGGCCTCGTCGCGGTACTTGGTCTGGATCTGGTAGAGCATCACCGGCAGGTCCTTGTAGGACGTGCACTGGTCCTTGACCGTCTGCGTGAAGATCTCTTCATGGGTCGGGCCGAGCAGGTACTCGCCGCCCTTGCGGTCCTTGAGGCGGAATAGCAGGTCGCCGTACTCCTCCCAGCGGCCGCTCGCCTCGTACGCCTCCTTGGGCAGCAGCGCGGGCAGCAGGACCTCCTGCGCGCCGATGGCGTCCATCTCCTCGCGTACGACGGTGGAGATGTTGTCCAGGACCTTCTTGCCGAGCGGCAGCCAGGTCCAGATGCCGGCGGCGTTGCGGCGCACGTATCCGGCGCGGACCAGGAGCTTGTGGCTGAGCGTCTCGGCGTCCGCCGGGTCGTCGCGCAATGTCTTGGCCATCAGACGGGACATGCGCTGAACCTGGGCGGCTGCCATGGATTTCTCTCCTGTACGTGCACGGGGTGATGCCTGGAGGTTAGCCGGGCGGCCCGAGTGCGCGGAAATCCGTTTAGCGGAATTCCGTTTGGCCGTGCCGCAGCAGGGGGAGAGGCGCGCCCATCACGGCGTACGGTCGTGCGGCGCTCGGGAAGTGCACCTGGCCGGCCAGATCGACGTAACCCAGGCCCCGGTACAGGGCGCGGGCGGGGCTCTCCGTGTCGATCGCCGAGAGGATCGAGCGGGGCTCGGCGGCGGTGTCGGTGATGGTGGTGATGAGCGCCCGGCCCAGGCCCCGGCCCTGGAAGGCGGGGTGGACGTGCAGCTCGGTGATCACGAAGGAGTCGTCGAGCCACCAGTCGGCGCCGTTGTTGCGCAGATACGGCTCGACGACGGTGGACCACCAGTGGGCCCGGTCGTTGGGCATCCCGTACACGAAGCCCGCCAGGCGCCCGTCGGAGGTGGTGGCGCCGAGCGCCCTGGCTCCGGGGTAGGACAGGTGCCGCAGCACGATGTGGCGGCGCACCCCGACCTCTTCGGCGCTGAGTCCGAAGGCGACCGCCTGTACGGCGAGGGCCTCGTCCACGCGGGCCGCGAGGTCGAGCGGTCCGACCAGTACGTCAGAGTCAGCAGGCATGGGCGCACCCTAACCTCAGAGCGGGGCTCTCAGAACAGCACGCTCATGAACGCCCCGGTCTCACGGAAACCGACCCGTCGGTAGCAGGCCCGGGCCGGGGCGTTGAAATCGTTCACGTACAGGCTCACGATGGGCGCGACGTCCGCGAGCGCGTAGCGCAGGACGGCCGCCATGCCGGTGGCCGAAAGGCCCTTGCCCCGGTGTTCGGGGGCGACCCAGACGCCCTGGATCTGGCAGGCCTGGTTGGTGGCGGCGCCGATCTCGGCCTTGAAGACGACCTTGCCGTCCTCGATACGGGCGAACGAGCGCCCGGAGCCCACGAGTTCGGCCACGCGGGCCTGGTAGAGCAGGCCGCCGTCGCCCGCGAGCGGGGAGACACCGACCTCCTCGGTGAACATGGCGACGCAGGCCGGCATGATCACGTCCATCTCGTCCTTGCGGATCCGGCGGACGTACGGGTCCGGGGCGATGTCCTCGGGCATCTTCTCGGCGACCATCAGCGGCTGGTGCGGGCGTACGTCGCGGGCCGGGCCCCAGTGCGGTTCCAGGAGGCGCCACAGCTGGGCGGTGGATTCGGCGGGGCCGACGATCGAGGAGCAGCGGCGGCCGGTGCGGCGGGCCCGGTCGGCGAAGGAACGCACCGCCTCGGGCGTCGCGCAGATCGGTACGAGGTTGGCGCCGGAGTAGCACAGGGAACGGAGGTGGCCGTCCGCGTACCAGCCCCACATCTCGCCGCCGAGGCGCCAGGGGTCGAGGCCGGCGATCTGCACGCGCGAGGTCACGAACGCGTTGGCGACCGGGTCGCTCTCCAGGATGGCGAGCGCCGCGCCGAGGTCGCCGGGTTCGAGGACCCGGGTGGTGGTCTGCATCAACACGAGGGGGCCTCACGGTACGGTCTGCTGATCTCCGCACTGTACCTGGCACTCTGCGCCCCGCGCCCGTACACCCTGGCTCCGCCGGGGAGCGGGGGTTGGGGGCCGAGCTCCTGGGGCTCCGCCCCAGCCCCGGGCGTTCTCCCACCCACCCGCCCGTGCAGCGCGTTGAACCGGCTGAGCC
>NZ_LGDD01000309.1 GCF_001279695.1 Streptomyces sp. WM6378 | reverse complement strand
GACGAGGCCGTCGTGCACCGGCGGGCCGGCCTTCTTGATACTGCCGCGCTTCTTGCCGAACACGCTCCACCAGTTGTTGTCCCGGCAGATCCGCCACGCAGTCCGGTCAGCCATGCCGGATCCCGCGCTGCGGGCTTCGTCGGCCAGGAATCGGTAGCCGAACTCCGGATCCTCGCGGTGAGCGTCGGACAACGCGTTCGCACGTGTGGCCTGCTCGAACTCGGCACCGGTCACCGGCCGCTCCAGCCAGCGGTAGTAGGGCTGTCTGGCGGGCTTCAGAACCCGGCACGCAACCGTGACGGGCACACCGTCTCCGGTCAGCTCTTTCACGAGCGGGTAGATCCTTTTCCTGGCAGATGTGTCTGCGACAGGTGGGCCGCGGCCCGGCGCAAGACCTCGTTCTCCTGCTCCAGCAGCTTGATCCGCCGCCGTGCTTCCCGCAGTTCCGCGCTCTCCTGGCTGGTCGTCCCGGGCTTCGTCCCGTCGTCGATGTCCGCGCGGTGATGTCCGCGCGGCGCATCCATTTCCACAGCGTCATCGCGTGCACTCCGGAGTCGGCGGCCACCTGCTCGACGGTCACGCCCGGCCCGCGGTTCCTCGCGACCCGCACGACGTCCTCGCGGAACTCTTCCGGACAAGGCTTGGGCACAGCGACATCCTTCCCACCCGCCCCACAGGGCAAGCCAGTTCAGATAACACCCGATCGTGCACCAGACCCAATCCCTTGCGGGGAAGGGGCCTTCGTGTTGACACTGTTTGCATGATCAGGGCGGCGAGGGAGCTTCTACCGGCGGGCGGTCTCGTTCTGGGCGTGCCGGACGGGTGGCCGGGGCCGCCTCCGCTGCGTTTTGAGCGGGGCATGGACAGGCAGTGGTACCTCCGGCAGGGCGAACAACCGCTGATAGAGGCCCGGCCGGAGGGCGAGGGCTGCTGCCGCGACCTTCACCTGCGCCGCCTTCCCGGCTACCGCTCTCCACTGCCACCTCTGACCGCCGCGGCGATGCGGGCCGGGGCCGAGTGGTCGCACAGGTACGCCCGGTGGCTGGAGGAGACGGGGCACGGTCCGTTGCACCGCGGGCGATGGCGCCTGACCCCGCGCACCACTTTCGCTCCGGGCATCTGGAGTTGCGACCTCGTCCAGGACTGGCCGGACGTCACCCTCGACATGCTCTGCGGGGGCGGCTGGCACGGTGTCCTGCCGCTGCGTCCACTTCCGGCCCCGGATGCCTCGCGTGTGAAGGCGTACCGCAAACACGTCCGCGAGGGCACCCTCGCCCCCGTCCTGCTGTGGTGGGTGTCCTTTCTGGATGGCTGGCTGATTCTCGACGGCCATGACCGGGCTGCGGCCGCGCTGGCCGAGGGGACGCAGCCGGCCTGCGTGGAACTGGTCCGCGTACCGGACGAACCTGACTGGCAGGCGACCGCGGAGCACGCCGCCGGGGCGTACGAGGAACGGTTGGCGCGCCTGGCCGCGCTCCCCAAGGGCCCGCACACTGCTCGCCAACGGCAGACACTGGACCAGGGCTACGCCGCCGCCGTCTCCACCCTGCCGTACGACGCGCAGGCCACCCCCTTGTTCGAACGCCCCCGAGACTGACGCTGGCGCGCTGCGCCCCATCCCGGAGGCGTCAGTGTCGAGAGCGGTGCCTTCCGCGCCGCCCTGTCCGCCGCATGAACAGGAGACCATCGCCATGACAGGCACCGCACAAACGACGGCCGTGGCCGGTTGGGTCCTGAAGTTCATGGACGCCATTGACACCCTGGAATTCGACGAGGGCTTCGCGCCACTGACCGAGGACACCGACATGTTCTTCGGCACCGCGCATGTGCACGGTGTCGAAGCCATCAAGGCGTTCTTCGTGAAGATTGACTCGCCGCTGAACATCACCCATGAGGTTCTTGAGTTCTGGACCGCGGACAACGGGGTCCGTCTGCTGCGCGGCGAGGCAACCATGGCCAGGAAGAGCGAACCGGACCACGTGGTGCGGGCCCCGTTCATGCACATCTTCTACCTCGACCAGGAAGAGCCGGTCCGCATCCGGACGCTGCGCATCACTGCAGGCCCGCTGCAGACCGACGCCGTGCTCCCGGAGGCTTGATCTGCGACTCGACGGCGGCGAGACATGCGCAGGGCATTCACCGCGCCGCCCGCCGCCCACCCCGCTACGACGGTGAGCGTTGCGCAGGCTGGACCGCAGGCGGCGGCCGTGAGGCATCTGGCCGTCCGGTGGCACCGACGACGACAGAACTCATCGCAGAAATCGCCGCGGAATACCCCCGTGAGGAAGAGGAGATCGGAGTCGAGGTCGAGCACGTGCAGATCGACCGACCCGTCATCGAAAACCAGGTTTAGCCCGCGGCGATGCCGGAGTGCGGAGCACGCCGGTGACTGATGACGGCTGCGCCCGTGAGCCGGGTATGACGATTCTCAACCTCCCTGCCGAACAGGCCGATACGGCGCCGCGTGAGCTGTGGGAGGGCGAGGCCGAGGGGCTGGCCGAAGCCGCGGCGGCCGTCGGTCGGCGTGCGGCGGACTGGGTCCGGTACCTGCCCGTCCCCGTGACTGACCGGTGGACCGGGGCCCGCTTGCCGACGCCGTCGAGATGGCGATGACGGTCCTCGATCCCGGCGATGCTGACGGCGTGGACCGCTATGGCAAGGGCGGTGTCGGCGACGGCACCACGGGCACGCTCGCCGGACTCGCGTACGCGGTGCCGGAGGCAGCGCGCTGGCTCACCCTCGACCAGCAGGTTCGCCTCTTGGCCGCGGTGGCAGGCGTCCGGCTGTGGACTTGGAGACACCGAAGAGCGGAGCGAGCTGTCGCATCGTTAGATTTGCGCGCCAGTACGCTGCGACCAGCAGCACACGGTCCGGGAGGGGCAAGCTCCAGGGGCGTCCTCGACGTGTCTCGTCTGAGCCCTCGCGCCGCAGTGCGGTCACCAGCTTGGTGAAGCAGCGCGGGCTCAGCCCGGTGAACGGCGTTATCCAGGACGGCTCCGACGCCGTGATCACACTCGACATAACCAAGATCGTCCACCCGGCGGAAGTGCCACGGCGGGGCTGCAGATCAGAACGCAAACCGGGATTGACGCCGATCGCCACCACAGGACACCGAGCTCTGACGAGAGATGAATGGATGAAGGTGGGATGCGCGTGGGAAGTCCGCTGAAGGGCGTCTCCAGCGTGCGCTGGAACGAGCTGCGCGACACGCGACAGACCCCCGCTGGCGGCATTCCGCCCCTACTCTCCGGCATCGCCTTCGGAGGCGACGACACCGCCCACCTGGCGATAGAGGAACTCGGCGATGTCATCTGCGCGTTGGGGATCGTGGTCGGGGAGGCGACGGCCCCGGCCGTTCCCTTCCTCCTGGAACTGGCCGGGCCCCGCATGTGCCGTGCAAGACGGAACTACTGGACCTGCTGGGGAGCATCTGCCAGACAGAGCAATGGCACTCTGCCGCGGCGGCGAGCGGCCCGAGGAACAAGAGCTTCCAGGAACAACCCGCCTCGGAGGCGGCAGCCAGGGCGGCTGTGCTCGCCGGCCGACCGATCATCGAGGGCCTCGCCTCATCTGTGCGGCCGGAAGAGGCCGGAGCAGCACGCAAACTGCTGTAGGTGATGGACGAGGCGGCGCCCTTCCCGGAGCTCTGAGCGGTAGGCGGGCACGACCTCTCCCTGCTGGTCGTCATGGCGGATCTTCACGGTGTCCGTGCTTTTGTCACCCACAAGCTGCCCGGAGCACTGAACGTAGCTCCCCCCCCCACGCCCCCCGCCTTCGGTCTGACACTGGGCAAGACGCAGGTGGACTTCGTCTCCAGCCAGGCCCAGCCGAACAAGCCCGAGAGTTGCGCCCCAGACCGTTGTTCCCACGAGCAGCACTGTGATCACGCTCCAAGCTGCAGCGGGCCAGCCCGCACAGCGGGCCGTCGCCTGCCCGGCGAACGGCGCGGCCCAGTTGGGGCCGATGGTGCTCATCGGATTCGAGCGGGCGGCCCGGTGCCTTTTCCGTCCTGTCCCGCACGAGGTTTGCTGTGCGGGCACAGGACGGTATTTGACCCGGGCATCGCAGTCCGCGGTGCATGGTCACTTCCCTGGACGGTGGCGTCGCCGGCTGATGGGCGGGCTTCGGCGGCAGTTAGCCCTGCTTGATCGCGGAAATGTCGAACTCCAGGGTGATCTTGTCGCCGACGAGTACGCCGCCGCCTTCCAGGGGTGCGTTCCAGGTCACGCCGAATTCTTTGCGGGAGATGGTCACCGATCCTTCCAGGCCGACGCGCAGGTTGCCGTAGGGGTCGACGGCGTTGCCGGTGTATGCGATGTCGATGGTGACCGGGCGGGTGGTGTCTTTGATGGTCAGGTCGCCGGTGACGCGGTATTCGGTGTCGGAGCGGGGCTCGACCGACGTGCTGCGGAAGGTGATGTCGGGGAAGTTGGGAACGTCCAGGAAGTCGTTGGTGCGCAGGTGCTGGTCGCGCTGTTCCACGCCGGTGTCGATGCTCTCGGCCTTGATCACCACCTGGGCGGTGGACCGGGCCGGTTCGGTGCCGTCCAGGTGGGCGGTTCCGTCGAACTGGTGGAACGCGCCGCGGACCTTGGTGACCATGGCGTGGCGGGCGACGAAGCCGATCCGGGTGTGGGCGGGGTCGAGGACGTAGTCCCCGGTGAGTTCAGAGATGTCGACGGTCATAGTGAGGCGCCTCCGAAAGACCGGGATCCTGGCGGCGGTACGCCGGGATCGTTTTGATCCACGTTAGGGCCCGACCGATTTGTGTTCCGGCCGGACGCACGGGGCAGCGGAGTGCACTCCGACCAGCGATCTCGGGTCATCGACTTGCCACCGGGGCCTTCCTCGTATCCGTGGCCGGCACTATTCGGGTGTGTCCAATCAACGGCCCTGTCTCACTTTCGGTGGTGACTGAGGGTGGCGTTATCCGAGGAGGATGCGGTGGCGGAGCAGGGTGAAGCCTGCTCGTCCGTGCATCTGGCGTGCGATCCGTTTGGTCTTGGTGTTGACGCCTTCGGTAGGGCCGTTGCTGTACGGCAGCGTGAGCCCGGCGATCACGGCGTCGATGTCTCGGTCCAGGCCCCGGGTGAAGGCATGGAGATGAGGCAGGTCGGCGTCGCGGACCTGGGCGATCCAGAGCGTGAGCGCGTCGACGTTGTCGGCGTGTGGCGCAAGGAGCGGGGCGAAGCCCCGGATACTGGCGGCCAGTTGGGTCATCTCGGGGCAGGCGGCCGTGAGCTTGGCCAGGAGCTCATGTTGCTCGGCCTTGAGGTTGCCGGGCCTGGTCAGCAGCATCCGGGCGAGTCGGCGCGGGGAGATATGGCTGCGCTCAGCATCCGCGCGGCCTTGGTTGATGTACTTGTGCAGAAGGTTCAGGCAGCCCGTGAACCCGAGGGCCTTGATCTCTTCGAAGAGGTGCAGGACGGGGACGCCGGGGTCCTCAGCTCGGCGTTCGCGAAGGTGTTCACGGTAGGGGTCGACCAGGCTGGCACGGTATTTAGGAACGCGGAGCATCCGCTCGGGCCGGGTCGGCGCGGGCGTAGCGTTTGACCGTATTCAGCGCCAGTTGCAGACGCCGGGCGCACTCGAGGAGCCCCACGCCCTGGTCGAGCAGTCCGTGGACCTGGTGCCAGCGTTCCAGGGTGGTCTGAGCGCGGGGCCCGTCGGAGATCGGCGCGTCCAGCACGGTGGCCCAGCAGTTGCTGTGCGCCTTGACCTCGCTCAGGGCGGCTTCGCGCAAGTTCTTCCAGAAATGCCAGCGATCACCGACCTGCACCGCGTCGGGCAGAGCGCGACGGATGGCCTCGGCATAGGTCGCCGAGCCGTCACGGCACACGATCTCGATGCCTGGATGTTCGCGCAGCCACGCTTCCAGGGTGTCGGCCGTGCGGCCGGGCAGCACGTCGATCCGCTCGTGGGTCTCGGCATCGATGATCACCGTGGCGTAGCGGTGGCGCCGGCGCAGAGCGAAGTCGTCGACGCCGATCACTCGGGGTGCCCGCCCTGCGAGCAGCGGTATCCGCAGCAGGGTACGCAAGGCCGTGTGACGCGACAGGCTCACCGCGAGCATCGCCAGCAAGCGCGATCCCGCCCGGCCCGCTAACTCCTGGACCACGGCCTTGACTTGCCTGGCCAGACGGGCGGTCCGTCGCTGATATCGCTCCAGGACGCCAGGCACCTGCTCACGGAAGGTGTGGCAGCAGCCCTGGGTAGGACACAGCAGACGCCGTACTCGTACGCGGACCACCACCCGACGGCCATCGACCGGCACGTCAGCCACCGTCCGCTGCTGATACCCATGCACCCGCTCGGACGGCGCCCCGCACACCGGGCAGACCGCGGCGTCCCTCGGCGTCCGGGCTCGCACCACGATCCGCTCGCCCTCGTCGGCGACCTCCTCGATGGCCAGCGGGAACAGACCCGAGAAGACCGTCTGCACAAGCTCGTTGACATCTTTCACGGCAATGTCAACGACCCTCACGACTCTCAGTCACCACCGAAAGCGAGACAGGGCCGTCTATTGGACACTCCCTGGAGGGGGTGGGCCGCTGGGCAGCACGGTGTACTCATAAAGGTTGCGGGTGTGCGATGTCAGTGGTGCTGGGTCATGTGGGCGAGGGTCTGGGTGGCGCTGTCGGGGGAGAAGGTGCTGTCGATGCCCTCTGCGGCTCCTTCGGCTGCCTGGATGGAGCGGGGCAGCAGGACGGCTTCGTAGGTGCGGATGGCGTCGTTGATGGTGGGGCTTTCGGTGAGGGCGTGGGCGAGGTCGGCGCCGTCGAGCATGGCGAGGTTGGCGCCCATGCCGGAGAAGGGGGACATGAGGTGGGCGGCGTCGCCGAGGAGGGTGACGCCCAGGGTGTGGGTCCAGGTGTGGGGTACGGGCAGGGCGAACAGGGGCCGGTTGGTGTAGCCGGTGTCGGTGGCGGTGATGAAGCCGAGCAGGTCGGGGCTCCAGCCGGTGAACTTCTTGAGGAGGGCCTCGCGGACGGCGGCGGTGTCGGCCGTGTCGAGGCCGGCCTGTTGGTGCCAGTCCTGTGCGGTGCGCATGCCGATGTAGACGCGGATGTGTCCGCCGCTGTTGCGCTGGGCGACGAAGCCCTGGTTGTTGTCGAGGGCCAGCATGGTGCCGTTGCCGGTGAGCGCGGCGAGGTGGGGGTGGCGGGTGTCAGCGTCGTTGAGTCCGGTCTCGACGAAGGTGACGCCTGTGTAGAGGGGCGTCGCGTCGGACAGGAGGGGGCGGACCTGGGACCAGGCGCCGTCGGCTCCGATGACGAGGTCGGCGTCGGTGCTGGTGCCGTCTGCGAAGCGCAGGCGGTGGGTGCCGCCGCCGAGGGCTTCGGTGCGGGTGAGCTTGTGGCCCCAGTGCACGGTGTCGGGCTTGAGGGAGTCGAGGAGGAGGTCGCGGAGCTGTCCGCGGTCGATCTCGGGGTTGCCTTCAGCGGTGTCGGCCTCGGGCGGGATCGCGTCGAACAGGATGCGGCCGTCGCGGCTGACCAGGCGCATCTGCTGGCCTTCGGGTCGGGCTCGGGCGAGGAAGTCGTCCCAGAGGCCGGCCGCGCGCAGGGCGTGCTGGCCGGAGTCGGGGTGCATGTCGAGGGTGCCGCCCTGGTTGCGGGCGGTGGGGGAAGGGTCCAGGTCGTAGACGGCTGCGGTGATGCCGTGTTGCTGCAGGATGCGGGCGCAGGTCAGGCCGCCGGGGCCGGCGCCGATGATCGCGATGCGGTGGGTGGGCATGGCTGGTCACGCCTTTCGGGCAGAGGAGAGCGTGCGGAACGGGCCGAGCTGTGCCGCGCGGCCTCACCACTCCAGAAAAGCACATCGACTAAATAAGTGCAACGAGTAAACTTTTAGAGTCGAGCAACTAAGTGCGCTGGGTTATGGCACGACGGACACGGCGGCTGCCCCCCGGCGACAGCACGGGGGCGCCGCGAACGCTCGATCGCCTCGGGATAGGCCCGTGACTTCTCCTTGCGGCCAGTGATGGTCCTCGACTGAGGCCGCCGCGGCGCGGGTGTTCCGGGTACGTCCTGCCCGGAACACCCGCGCCGCGGTCTACCTGGTGAGGTCGGCAGGTTTGTCGAGTCGCGCTAGTTTCTCCGGGTCGAGGCTCGCCCCGTGGAGTGGACACCCTGACAATGGATCTTGAGGATCCAGGAAGGGACGTCCAGGTGGGACGTCAGTCTCCGTACCCGGGGGAGTTCCGGAGGGACGCCATCGCGCTGTACCGCGCGTCCGGCGGGAGGCGTACGTACGCGGCGATAGCCGCGGATCTCGGGATCACCGGGGAGACCCTGCGCACATGGCTGCGCAAGGACACCGTCCGGCCGGTGCCCGAGTACCGCGGTGGCGGCGCCGGGGAGAGCCCGGCCGCCGAGCTGGCCCGGCTGCGGGCGGAAAGCACCCGGCTGCTCAAGGCCGAGAAGGAATGGCAGCCGGAGCGCGAGATCCTGAGCCGAGCAGCCGCCTGTTTCGCTCGCGAGGTGAAGTGAGCCCCCGCCGCTGGGACTTCATCTCCGACATCCGTGCCGACTTCGGTGTGCAGCGGATATGTCGGGTGCTGGACGTGTCCCGGTCCGGTTACTGCCGGCACCAGGCCACCGCTCTGGCCCGGGCCGAGCGCCAGGCCGAGGAGGCCGGGACGGTCGCGGAGATCCGTGCCATCCATGCCGAACACCACGGCGCCTATGGCGCCCCGCGCGTCCACGCGGAACTCCGCTCACGCGGGCACAGGATCAACCGCGAGCGCGTGGCCCGGCTGATGCGCATCAACCACGTCATCGGCCGGCACCTGCGGCGCAAGAATCGCACGACGGTCGCGGACAGGAGGGCACCGCCAGTCCCGGACCTGATGATGCGTGACTTCACCGCGTCGGCGCTCAACACCAGGTGGTCCCTGGTCACCGACGCCATCGAGATGGCCGTGGCCGCTGTCACTCGTCGCATGAAACCCGGTGTCCACTCCCGAGGTTGAACCTCACAGGACGACCTGGTCCTGCTCGTAGGACACCTCGCAGCAGCCGGAACCGCCGTCCGCGGCCCATTCCAGGTACTCACCGTAGAAGACGGCGGCGTCGAGCGCGTCCCTGGTGTGGAGCTCCAGCCGCGCGGGGGCCGCGCCGCCCCCGATCCGCCAGCCGGCCAGGACACGCCCCTCCCAGATTCCGAAGGTCGCACCCTCGCGGTCGGCGGCCAGGGCCGCTCGCCCGCGAGGCGGGTACGGCACCGGGTCGACGGCGATGGTGCCGCCCCGCTCGCGGATCCGGGCCACCGCTTCGTCGGCGTCGCCGACGGCGAAGTACGGGGTCCACGCGACGGGTACGGTGAACGCTGCCCAGCGTGCCGCGCCGGAAGGTCCAGCCCAGCACCGCGCTAGAACTGCTCGGCCGCCCGCAGGTCACGTGCCGCCAGACTGAGCCAGCACGGCGCACCCACGAGATCCGCCGTCACCAAAACCATGGTTGTCTCCTCCTCTCGCCGACTCGCCGACTCGCCGACTTGCCGGTTCACGGCGACTCCACTGCCGACCGGCTCAGGTGAGCACTCGGCTGTTGGGGCCCTCCTGGCCATCAGCTGATTCATCGTGGAACCAGTAGTCGCCCGCGGCCAGGTACCGGAAGGAGTGGCTGCTTTCGGTCGGCAAGGCGACCGTGACCGTCCGTGTGGTGCCCTGACCTCCCTGGAGGGGGTGGGCGTGCGGGTCCCAGTCGTTGAAGTCGCCCACCACGCTCACCGGCCCGGGCACGTCGCGGTCTACGCGGCGGTGGTGAGTTCGGCGCGGCCGAACAGCAGCGCGTAGCCGGGAGGGAGCTGTTGAAGGATGCGGGTCAGGAGGTCGGGTCCGGCGTAGGCCGCGACGGCGGAGAAGACGGATCCGGTGTCCCAGCGGCTCGTGGCCAGGGAAGCGCCGGTGCGGGCGGCGAGATCCTTGACGAAGGCCCAGCCGGTCAGCGGCTGGATGTCGGGGATCTGGGCGGTGAGGACACGTGCGGCTTCCAGGGGCAGGCGGGCGGCCAGTTCGACACGTTCGTCGCCGGTCAGCTGGCGTCCCAGTCCCGCCAGGACGAGGTGGACGGCTTCATCAGCCTTCTCACGCGTGGGGTAGGCGCCGTCGTAGCGGACCCTCTCCAGCATCTGCTCGTACGCCCTCCCGCAGGGCTGCTGGGTCGGTGCGTTCTGGTCGGACATCACTGCGGTGGTTCCTTTTCTGTCACCGGGGTCGTGGTGGCCGGCGGGCGGTCACCGGGGGTTTGGTCAGGTGGGCTGAGGGCGGCCGAAGAGGAGGTCGTAGCCCGCGGGGAGCTGGAGCAGGATCTCGGTGAGGAGGTCGTCGTCGATGGCGCCGGCGACGGTGCTGAGGACGGCTCTGACGTCCCACGCGGCGGTCTGTTCGGTGGCCCCTTCGATCCAGGCCGCAGTCACCCGCACGAACCGGTCGGGCGGCAGCGGCTCCGCGCTCTGCAGCGGGTTGAGGAGGAACAGGGCGAAGCCTTCGGGCAGACGCGCCGCCAGCTGGGCGCGCACCTGACCGACCAGGTGTGCGCCCAGCAGGGCGAGCACCACGCGGGCCGCGCGTTCGGCTTCCGGCAGAGTGTCGTACTCGCCGCGTTTCCTTGACGTGGTCGAGAAGCACTTCCCGTCGCACAGTCACGGCAGCTGCCTCCTCTTCCACGGCCCAGGTCCACTGGGGGGCGGAGGACGGCTGAGAGGGGAGATCGGACAGCCGTCCTCCGCGTTGAGCCCTGGCCCATCCGGCTCAGCCGGAGATCTCCTTGCGGCCGGATCCGACGCCGATGGCGATCTTGCGGGGCTTGGCGCGCTCGGCGATCGGGATGCGCAGGGTGAGTACACCTGCGTCGTAGTCGGCCTGGATGCGCTCTGTGTCCAGCGCGTCGGCCAGCACGAGCTGGCGGGAGAAGGCGCCCAGCGGCCGTTCCGACAGCTCCATCTGTACGTCGTCGCCCTTCGCCACCGGGCGCCGCTCGGCCTTGACGGTCAGCATGTTCCGTTCGACGTCGATGTCGATCGCGTCCGCGCTGACGCCGGGAAGGTCGAGGGCCACCACGTACTCGTCGCCCTCGCGGTAGGCGTCCATCGGCATCGGGGACGGCCGTGACCAGGTGCCCGGGCCCACCAGCTGCTGCGCCAGCCGGTCGAGCTCACGGAAGGGGTCGGTGCGCATCAACATAGGAATACACCTCCGGAAGGTTCGGGCAGTTGCTGCCAATGCGCTTCACTGAATCCGTTGTAACATGTCATCCAATGGATGACAAACAAGGTGTCAGCCGAACGATGACCCTCTGAGGGAGGTGTCCATGCCCCCGGCCGACCAGTCGGCATCACCCGGCGCCGACGCCCAGAGCCCGGCGTCGTTCCTCGCCGCCGCGGCAGCCCTTCAAGCCATAGACGACGCCCTGCATGCCGCCCGGCACAAAACCGTCGGCACCGCCGGGACTCAAGACGTCGGCCCGGAGCAGGCGCTGGCCTCGCTTCTGCTGCTGCGGCAGGTGCGCGAGCAACTCGCCGGATGGGAAACCGGCCTGATCGAGACCGCCCGTCACGCAGGGGCCAGCTGGGCCGACCTCGCCCACCCCCTCGGCGTCGCCAGCCGCCAGGCCGCCGAACGCCGCTACCTGCGCAACCGGCCCGGCCCCACCGGAACCACCGGCGAACAGCGCGTCCAGGCCACCCGGGAACGCCGGGCCGCCGAACGCGTCACCGCCACCTGGGCCCGCCGCAACGCGGCCGCCCTGCGCAGCATCGCCGGCCAGATCACCGCCCTCACCGACCTGCCCCCTGCGGCCCTCCTCCCGCTCAGCCAGCTCCACGCGGCCCTGGCCCACGACGACCCCGCCGAGCTCCTCCGCCCCCTCCACGCCACCCGCCCCCACCTGGCCTCTACCCGCCCCGACCTCGCAGCACAACTCGACAGCCTCACACCCCCCTGAACTCCACCCGCGTCCGAAGAACCCCGCGAGAGAGAGCGGCGCAGGGGCGAGGCTCGGGCAGAAACGGTCCGGCTTCGCCAGAGGGCGAGAACCGGGTGAAAACTCCGGTGCGGGCCGGTCATAATGCTGGCGAGCCGAGAAGTGGCTTCACCTGTAGTCGAGTTGGCCGTGAGGAGGCGGTCGGGGATGACACTTCGGATCTCCCGCAAACAGGACGCTCTGGTCGTGGTGCTGCCCCCGGAAGTGGACATCGGCAACGCGGAGTCGGTCCGTGCCGACCTGCACGAGTTGTGCCGCACCCGGCTGGAACCGGACTCCCGTAACGCCGTGAGCAAAGTTGTTGTGGACTGAGCCGCTGCCACGTTCTTGACGATGGCCGGTGTGGCCGTACTGGAGGACTTCCGGCGCCGGGCGACGGACCAGGGCCTCGCCGTCCATCTGGTGGCCTCCGGCCGGTGGCCACACGCGGTACTGCGGCTCACAGGTATCGACGGAGCACTCACCGTGCACGACACCCTGGACCAGGCCCTGGCCGACTAGCGACACCAGAGCGCACAGCCCCGCAGAACGTGCCAGCGGCGGCAGGAGTGAAACCGGAGAAAACCGACCGCAAGGACGAGCCGGGAGCAGGACTCCGAGAACGCCCGCGTCTTCCTGTCCGTGCACTGCGGGTTCCTCATCGAGGCGGGTGCTGGCATCGGCCGACTGCTGGAACCCGCACTGATCGGGCCGCCGTCGCCATCCGCCGCCTGGCCCCCGCAGCCACCGCCGACCAACAAGAGCTGGCCACCCGGCTGCTGACGGCGATATGGGCGACGGGAGTGGCCGGCGGCATCGACACCTCCGACTGGGCACGCGATGCCCCCGAGCTTCCTCGCTCTGCCTGCGGCTGGCCCGGCACGTCACCGGCGAGACACCATAGAAGCCGTCTCGCAGGGACTCCGCACTCGAGACGAAGGCAAAAAGGAGTCGCCCCAGGTAGTACGAGCGGCGTCAGGAACGGTGAGGTCGGCCGAGGAGTGTCAGTGGCCGTGGTCAGCATGGCCTTTCTCCACACGCCCGGCCCGCTCGTCCTGCGAAACGGGCCGTCCTGCTCCGGCCGGATCCGGAGAGGCCTCCTTCTACCCGTCTCCCTGCGCCCGATGATGGAGGTGTGGGGGATTGGTTGGGGGTGCGGCGGGGATGGCGCGGTGCTGGGGTTCCTCGTGTTCCTCGCGCGCGATGCCGGCCCGACGTCGGCGGGTTGATGCTCGAAGTCGCCCCCGCCTGCCTTGGCGATGATGAGGCCGTCGGCCGTCTCGCGCTGTTCTGCGAGCAGATCGGCGAGCCCCTTGAACAGGACGTAGCGGCTGGCCGCTACGTCCTGTCCGGCGACCGCTGCGCCCTGTACGGCACTGTCTTGTAACGGAGTTGCGAGGGGGCGGCTGTTGGAGACGTGCGTCAGAGCGAGCCGACGATCTTGCGCGGGGTGATGCGGACGACGACGCGTTCGGCGTCGTCCTTCGACGCCGGGTTGAAGTCCGCGTAGTCCTTGCCCGTGTACGTGCGCGACAGTGCGTCGATGAGTTCCTGCCCGCCTTCCGTGGTGAGCGTGGCCGAGCCGCGGACTTCGGCGTATGTGTAGGGCGCGTTGGCCGGGTTGATCATGACGGTGATCCGCGGGTCGCGGCGCAGGTTCATCTCCTTGCGGCGGCCGATGGTGGTGGAGACCAGCAGGTCGTCGCCGTCCCGGGTGAGCCAGGTGATCGACAGCTGCGGGCTGCCGTCCGGTTGGATGGTGGCGACGGTCGCGAAGACGGGGCTGTCGTCGATGAGCTTCTTCAGCTCATCGGAGAGTTCGGCGGACACGGGGCGGGTTCCTTTCCTCGGCTGACTGCTGTCCCTGGACCAACTGCCGTCAGGGGAGATTAGCAACGGACAGCCTGCGAAATCGCTCGCTCGGGCCGCCTGAGCTCGGCTGGAAGCGGCATGCAGGGCCGGCAGAAGGAGAGTCGTTGATGACCACGTTCCCCACCGCGCGAGACGTCAGAACCACCCCGGAGGGCCTCGTGTGGGAACCCAGCGAACGGTGGGTGCGAGGCCGCAAAGGCGATGTCACCGTCGTCGACAGCAGGCACCCGATCCTCGTGTGGGAGCCCGGAGTGCCCGTCCCGCTGTACGCCTTCCCACGCGAGGAGGTCCGCGAGGACCTGCTCCGCCCGGCGAAGAACCCACGGGCGGGTACGCACACGGGCTCGCAGATCTTCTACGACCTCGAAGCCGATGGCGAACTGATGGAGAACGCGGCCTGGACGTTCCCCGCCGACGACCTGGCCGCGCACATCGCCTTCGAGTGGTTCCGGCGCGTCGGCCGCGGCCCGGACCACTGGTACGAGGAGGAGGAAGAGATCTTCATCCACCCCCGCGACCCGCACAAACGGGTGGACGCGATCCCCAGCAGCCGGCACGTCCAGGTCGACATCGGCGGCACGACGGTGGCCGACACACACCGCCCGGTGCTGCTCTTCGAGACCGGACTGCCCACGCGCTACTACCTCCCTCGCGAGGAGGTGCGCCTGGACCTGTTCGAACCGACCGACCACAGCACGGGCTGCCCGTACAAGGGCACCGCCGAGTACTGGTCGTGGAGCGGCGAGGCCGAGGTGCCGCCGAACGTCGTCTGGAGCTATCCGGATCCGCTGCCCGCGGTGGGCGCCGTCCGGGGCCTCCTCGCCTTCTACAACGAGGCCGTCGACATCACCGTGGACGGCGAGCGACTGGAACGCCCTGCCACTCCGTTCAGCAAGACGCTCTCGACGCCATGACCCGGGCGGGCCGGCATCCCGGACCAGATCGAGCCGAGCCTGTCGGTCCGCTCATGGGCATCGACGAGCAGGCGATCATCTCGTACCTGGTCACCGCGTACTACTCGGCCGCGATCCTGGTGTCCGACGCGCTGGGCGTCGCTGGAGAACATCGAGGTCAACCGCTGGCGCGGTACCGCGGGCCCCGTTGCTCCCACAGCAGCCCCCCAAACGCACCACACCAAAGAGTTGACGCCCTGTCAGGCCGCCTGGGCCTCCGTCCTGCGCACATCGAGATCGGCAGCGGGCCAAGGACGGCGGCCTTGAAATGTCGCGTACCGACGCGAGGGAGGGCGGTCAGGCGCGTGGCGCGCTCGGCCGGGTTCGCGCCCCCCAGGACGAGGCCGAAGAAGGTGAGCTTGGGCGTGTTGGTCACCAGGTGGTCGCCCAGGGAGGCCAAACCCTTTTCGATGATGTGCTCGGCTGGAAGCGGAAGGAGGGAGCAGAAGCTGAACGCGCAGTTGACCAGGGGCTGGTGGCGTCGGATGGCGGTGTTGGAGCGGACTTGGAAGTCGGCCCAGCCGAGTTCGTTCTTGACCGGTTTGTGGCTCTGCTCGACCCAGTGCCGCAGTCCGCAGATCCGCACGATCTCGGTGAGGTCGGCGGGCGGGTAGGGCGAGTCGGCGACGCGCGGGGAGCCGGGTCGGTGGTGGCCACGGCCAGGCGGACGTTGCCCTGACCCGCCGCGCGAGTCAGGGACCCTTCGAGCGGCGGTACGGGGGCAAGGGGTGATCCGCCGCCGGTTCAGGCCGCGGTGAGCGCGAAGGCGAGGAGCGCGGTCGAGGTGAAGTCGTCGGCGGGCTCCACCGTCTGCCAGGCGCCGACGTGGTCGAGATAGCGGGCGTCCTTCCCGTCGAAGCGCTTCCACTCCGCGGTTCCCGCCTCGCAACTGCGCATCTGGTCGAAGGAGTTGTGCTCGGTCAGCTTGCCTGATCCGTTGGGTCCGTTGACGACCGCGCCCCGCAGGATCTTCCCGGCACCGGTGAGGCTGCCGGCCAGGTTGGCGGCCTGGTGCTCGGGGCAGTGCGGGAAGACCTCGCCGGTGCCGATCATGAAGCTGGTACCCCAGGCGTTGGCGCCGAGTGCCCAGCCGCGCTGCTGCTCGGCGAACGCGTCGTAGCGGTGGTCTCCGGTGGCCTGTGCGTAGAGCCGGGCCGTGGCGACGAGGCCGAAGGTGTGCGGGACGGCGTCGAAGTCGGTGTAGACGGCGCCCGCCCTGAGCGGGTCCTTGGCGGCGCGGCGTTCCCCGTCGCCGAGTTGCCTGCGCAGGTCGTCGGTGGCGGCTTGTGCGGGGCCCAGCTTGATGAGGTCGGCGTGTGCGAGCGCGCTCACGTCGGCGACGCCGAGCGTTCCGCGCGCGTCCGAGGCGATGTATTTGCGCGCCCAGTCACCGGCCTCGCCCTGCCACCGTACGGCCCTTGCGTCGCCCAGCTCCTTTGCGGCCAGGGACAGTTCGGCCGCTCCGAACTCCATGTCGTCGAGCCAGGAGTCCTCCGGGTAGAAGGAGGCGGGGAAGACGGTGACGAGCGCGCCGGTGTGGCCGGTGTCGGCCTGCTGGTACACGGCGGCCGCCTTCAGGAGCCACTGCCGGGCGCGGTCCGGGTCGTCCTTGGCGTCCGTCTGCGCGGCCAGCGCGAACACGGCGGCGACGCGTCCCGCGAGGTTCGGGCTGATGGGTGCGCCGGGTGCGTTGGCGCGGAAGACGGGCCTGTTCTTCAGCATGCGGTCGGGGCCCGCCGCCTCCAGTGCGTCGTCGGCCTGCGGCAGCCGCCACACGTCGTGGTCGCTGCGGACGTCCTTGCTGCCGGCGCCTATGCCTACCTGGGCGTAGAGCGTGCCGCTGCGGCCGTCCCACATCTTGTCGAGCCAGTCCAGGCCGTGCCGGGCCTCGGCGGCCAGACCCGGGGTGTCGGGCAACGAGCGCTGGGCAAGGAGGAGTTGGGCGGTGGAGTAGGCGGCGGTGTGGGTGAACTTGAGGAAGTCCCCCGCGTCGAACCAGCCGCCCGACACGTCGACGGGGCCGCCGACCTTGCGCAGCGGCTCCTTCAGCTCGGTGCCGTCCTTGTCGTAGTGCGGCGCCGCGTACACGGTCGCGGCCCGGTCGGTCAGGTGGGAGGGCTTGCGGTCCAGTGCGCCGGGCACGATGTCGGCGCCGTCGCGCTGAGCCTGGAAGAAGCGCACGTTGTCCTCGGCGAGTCCCTTCATCAGCTCGGCCGCAGGGGCGACCTTGAAGGACGGCGACTCGGCGGTGGCCGTGCCGGTCAGGCGCAGTCGGTAGGTGCCGGGCCGGGTGAGCGCGGACAGGTCGAGGGTCCGTACGGAGCCGTAGCTGCCGTTCCAGGCGCCGGTGCGCGGTCCGGCACGGCCGTCCAGGACGGTGCCGCCCGCCGCGTCGACGACCTCGAAGTGCGCACCGGCCAGCTGGTCCTCGCTGCCCATGGCGAAGGCTTCCTTGCTCGCGTCGGCGAGGTATCCGGCCTGGTCGACCCGGATGACGGCGCCCGGCTGTGTGCCGTGCGAGGGCAGCGCGTACCAGACGGTACCGCCGCCGACCATCACGGCGAGGCTGAGGACGAGGGCGCGCGGGCGCCTGAAGAACGATGGCATGGGATCAGTGTGCCGTCCGCTTCATGAGGGGAACATGAGGCGCCCTACCGGCCCCGCTTCAGGCACAGCTCGGCCACCGCCCCGCCGCCGGGCGCCACCCCGAGCACCACCGAGCCGCCGTGCAGGGAGGCCACCCAGCGCACGATGGCCAGGCCGATGCCGTGTCCGTCCGGGGCAGCGCAGGACGTGAACTGATCAGCCTCGCGGACTACTGACCGGTGACCGAACCCATGAAGACGCTCGCCCGGACATCGTCACCCCAGCCGAGTGCAGCTCCTGCAGCGCATCCGAGTGCCCCGGGTTACGGGGAAACCTAGGTGATGAACTAGGGGTGAGCGCCGTTGTCAACTCCCCGCTGGCATGCGCGGCGCGGCTGGCTGTTCCATCAGAACGTGCCGGAGATTCCGGCCGCCCCGACCCCGCCCACGGCGATCAGCAGGATGAACGTGAGTGTGTGCCACAAGAGTATCCGGCCGGACTCCGGGCCCGGATTGCTCTGCTCGCGACGGCCCATCCGGGCCCACTCGGCCGGGTGCTCGGCCATGAACCTGCGGCGGACACGGCGGAGTCGACGCATCCAGAACGCGAGGTTCCCGCAGATTGCTGCCACGACGAGGACCCACCAGGCGATCAGCATGCGAGGCAGCCTAAACGGATGTCATCGAAGTTGGACCAGTCCGATCTGCGGCGGCCAGCCGCCGCTCCGGAGCGAAGCAGCAGCCGGTGTGGTCTAGTGATCGTGTAGGGCCTGGGGTAACCCATCTGCTCATATCGCACGTTTTCGGCATCGAGCCGCTCTACGACTGTGGCGCGGCCACGTACTTCCAGCAGCATGACTGCGGTGCAGATCGCGATGGCGTGGACGCGATCCTGTGGCGCCAGGCCCTCCACCGCTCCGGGGAGCCCTGTCTCCTTCGTGGCGACCCGGCGTACGGCCGTCGTCATCGCCAGCTCGGTCTCCAGAGGTGCCAGGATCTCCCCCTCGACGACACCGGCGCTGCCCCCAGTCTGCTCCTTGGGCCGATGTCCCGGCAGGAGAACACCACCCGGTCGTCAAAGGGCGCCGTCGGCTACATCGCCTTCGTCGTGGACACCTTCTGCCGCATCGTCGGCTTGTCCGCAGCCACATCGAACGAGACACGGCTCGTCCTGGCCGCCCTCAAGATGGCCCAGTGGCAGCGCAATCGATACCAACACCCCCGCAGGGAAGGTCAGTTGATACATCACTCCGATGCCGGGCGCAGTACACATCGTTCGCACTCGCCGAGCACCTCGACCGGGCAGGCATCGCCGCGTCGATCGGATGGGTCAGCGATGCCCACGTCAACGCGCTGATGGAGTCCACGATCGGCCTGTTCAAGACCGAGTTGATCAAACCCCGGATCAAATCCCGGCGGCTCTGGTAGGCACCCCCCGGAGGTCGAACTGGCCACCGCTGAGTGGATCGACTGGTACTGCCACCGCCGACTGCACGGTGAGATCGGGCACACACCGCCCGTCGAATTCGAGACCAACTACTACCGAGCAACCACAAAACACCAGGTCGCACATTGGTGTCTGTTCCTGCCCAGGGTGTGAGCCGCTGCTTACGGGACAACCTCTACTCGACCTTAATGGTGACGGCGGCCTGGGCACGGTGTTCACCACGCACCAGCACTGGGACCGCCACCGGGCGCTGGCCGGCCTGGTCGCCGCGACCGGCGCCCGCTCCCTCGTCGGGCGCGACGACGCCCCCCTCGGCAGCCCGGTCGTGGTCAGTGGCGTGGGCCCATGGGTCAAGAAGGAACGGTGTTCGGTGGGTCCTTCAGGTGGAAGAAGCAGCGCGGCCTGGGGAGATGTGGGCAAAAGGACCGCATGTCCTCCCGATGCTGCTCGGGCGGACATGCCCGTCGTGCCCGAATGCACCAGGTTTTGTCGGGGGTCTGTAACGGCAGCGTCTTGGACGCAACGGGCCGGGTCGGCCGCTCATCTGGCCTGTCAGTGAAGCGCGTTGGGCGCGTTCACCACAGGGGAGGGTCGCCGCCCCCGCGGGGCGATCCGTAGGAAGGAAGTAGTCCATGACCAGGACGAAGAAGACCGCCATACGTGCACGAAGTGGCCGACTCGTCGCACTCGGCGCACTGGGCCTGGCCGCCGTGACGCTGGCCGCGACGCCGGCGTTCGCCAAGGGCAGTGTCGACATCTCTGCGCAGCGTACGACGCACGTGGGTGAGACCTACCGGGTCACCGGCCACGGCAACGACGACGCCGCACCGTTTCTCCGCGTCTGCATCGAGGACCGCAGCAGCGGTGGAGTCTGGCAGCAGATCTCCTGCGGCAGCATAGTCACCGCCGGCACCGAGGCCCAGGACGTCATGCAGATCAAGGCTGCCCACACAGGCATCGTCGAATACCGTGCGGTGGTCTACGGACTGACCACCCCCACAGATAGCCACCCCGTCCGCGAACGCACCTCCGACACCGCAACCGTCAGCGTCCGCTAATCCAGCAGCACGGTCACGGGCGGCAGCCCTGGCTGCCGCCCGTGACACGCTGCCGCCTGATCGGCAGAGCCGGTGGGCAGTCCGTCGCGTGGGTCTCGGCGATGGCGAGGCGAGTGGAGGACTCGTCGACGATGCCTGGGCGCTGCCTTCATCGGCTGGTCTCCGCAACCCAGTTCTCGGGGCAGAGGGGTGTGGGGATCAGTGCGGCGAAGGCGATCTACTGAGCTGTCCACCGATCTACATACAAGTAACATCCAGGCCATGTCACTAAGCACCAGGCTGGAAGGGTCGGTCAAGGCGGGGCTTGCTCTGCTGGCCGTCGCCGCCCTCGCCACCTCGCTGAACCGAGCAGCGCACACCGACGAGGGCGCCGCGAACTGGATCTCGTACTTCACCAATCTCTCCAACCTGCTCGGCGCCGGCGTCCTGCTGACCGGTGGGCTGGCCCTGCTGCGCGTCACCCGCCCCGTCCCCGACCTGTTGCGCGGCGCCGCCACCCTCTATCTCGTGATCACCGGAGCGGTCTACTGGACCTTGTTGGCCGGAACCATCGACGCGAACACGATCATCTGGGCCAACGATGTCGTGCACGGTGTCATGCCGGCCGTCTTCCTCGCCGACTGGCTACTGCGCCCGCCGCTGCGCCGTATCTCCTGGACCAGGTCTCTCCCGTGGCTTGCTTTCCCACTGCTCTACCTTGCCTACTCGCTGCTGCGCGGGCCGAGTGCCGGTTGGTATCCGTACGACTTTCTCGACCCCCGCGAGCCGGGAGGCTACGGGCATGTGGCGACCTGGTCGGTGATCATCACGTTGGCCTTCACGGTGATGGCGTCGCTGCTTGTCCTGTATGCCAACGCGCGGAGCAGGAGTGGCGGCAGTGGCATCGGTGAGCGTGACGGCCGTGACAGGGAACTGAGGACGACCTGAGGGCAGCCGGGCAAACGGTTTGACCAGTGATGTGGTGTTCCGGTCCAAGGGGACCTTGATCGAGGGGGGTGAGGACGTCCTCGATCAGTTGCAACAGCTCAGGCTCGCTGTTCGGCACCCTCTGTGACAGCACCCTGACCCGGGGCTGCCTTGCTCTTTATTCCCCCGCGCATGTGGAGCGACGTGTTCGATCATGGGTGGATGACTGCCTTCTACCATGTGTGCTTCGCCGTGCCAGACCTCCGATGAAGCGATGCATGAGGTGTGGGGCTCGCGGGTGACCAGACTCGGTGCGGGTGACGCCGCGCCCGGTGGGGCGCGGCGTCATTGAACGGGCCTGCGGAAGGCCCGAGTTCACACTTCCAGTTCGTTCTCGATCTTTTTGAGCTGGTGGCGGGCCATCGCGAGGTTGGCCCGCTTCTTGTCCAACGCGATGTAGAGGAACAGGCCGCTGTTGCCGCGGCCTTTGAGG
This sequence comes from Streptomyces sp. WM6378, assembly GCF_001279695.1. Taxonomy (GTDB): domain Bacteria; phylum Actinomycetota; class Actinomycetes; order Streptomycetales; family Streptomycetaceae; genus Streptomyces. Next base: position 60,692 of record NZ_LGDD01000309.1, on the reverse strand, counting down.
AGCCGGATGAGGTGGTACTGGCCGCCCAGCGTGATCAGGATGTCCTCGATCTCGTCCTTGAGGCCGAGCATCTCCATGGTCCGCACCTTGGCGCGCACCACATCGGTGTTCCCGGCGGCGGCCACCGTCAGGTCGAGGTCCTTGCCGCCGCCCAGGATGCCGAGTGCCATGCCGCTGCTGTAGTCGACGAGGGCCGCGCCCAGGCTGCCCTCGATCACGGTCATCGCTTCCTTGAGGGTGGTCTCGGTGTTGGTCATCGGCGTTGTACTTCCTTTCCTTCGGGGGCTGTTCCGGCTGGGTGTGCCGGTGCCGTTCATGGGGTCTCCTGCCGGTCGAGGGCGCCGTCGATCAGCTCGCCGACGCGCGTACTGGAACGGCGTGCTTCGAGGTGCAGCCGGCCGACGTTGACACGGGGGTCCGCGAGGAGGGTGAGTACGGCGGTGGAGCCTGCTGCGTAGGTGGCGAGGTAACCCGCCTCGCCGCGCACGACCAGTTCGCGGAAGCCGCCCTGACCGGTGGTCTCGGTCAGCCGCTGGGCGACGCCGAGTGCGGCGGCGGTGAGGGCGGCGATGCCTTCGGCGGCCTGTGGGGTGCCGTCCTGGGCGATAACGAAGCCGTCGGAGCTCGCCGCGAGGGCTCCCGTGAGCTGGGGCAGTCTGGCTCTCAACCTCCGCAGTTCTTCGAGGACTTCAGCGATCTGTGCTTCCGCCGCCATCAGCTGTCTCCTCTCGGCGCGCTGCCGCAGTGCGCGGATCACAGCGTGGCCTCCAGTGCGTCGCGCAGTCGCCGGAGCAGCGCGACATCGGGATCGGCCGTCTCCGCCGACATCCGGGCGAACCATGTGGGGACGGGGTCCGGCGGCGGCGTACGGGCTCGCGGGGTCTCGACGGCCCCGACGGCCGCCAGCCTTCGCACGTCGATCAGGGTGTGGAACGCGGGGCGGCCGAGCGCCCGTGCGATGTCCTGCGGGGTACGCGCCCCGTCGGCCCGCGTCAGCACCGCCCGCTGGCGCGGGGTGAGCGGGGCGTCCGGGCGGCGCCGGCTGCGCACCACGGGGGCGGTGTCCAGGTCCGGGCAGGGCCAGAGCCGGTCGAGGAGCTCTCTGCGGCGGGCTGCCTCCCGCTCCACCGCCTCGGCGGGCACGGGCCTGACGGGACCGATCCAGTGAGCCACCCCGTAACGGAATCGGGTGGGGCCGCTGCCGGGGGCCAGTGCGAAGAACGCCGCGTCGTGCAGTGCGCCGAGGTGGCAGATCTCCAGCTCGCCGTCGCCGACCTGGCCGCTCTCCACCAGGAACCGGCCGACCCGGCCGCGCGGGCCCGCCCGGTCGACGGCCTCCCGCCAGCCCTCGGGCCGCAGGCGTCCGGAGGTGGTGAGCAGGACGTCTATGCCGGGCGCCGCGGGACTCTCCGCGTGCACCACCTGGCCGTCGCAGAGGTACAGGGTGCCCCGGTCGCGCAGCAGGGCACCGGTGGCCCGCTCGGCGACCAGGCGGACGAGCATGGGGGAGACGGGCGTTCGCGTCCGAGGAGCCGGTCCCGCCGGGGTGTCCGTCGGCGGGCTCATCACAGCACCAGACGTTCGGCCAGGCCGCGCAGCCGGAGCCGGGCGAGGGCGAGATTGCCCTCCTCGCGGTCGAGCCACAGGTGCAGGAAGACGCTGCTGTCGAAGGCCGTCTCGACGAAGCAGAGCACGTGGTAGGCGGTACGGGTGGTGATGATCAGGTCCTCGACCGGCAGGTCCGTCGCGGGCGGGCCCACGGCCGGCAGGTCTTCGCCGTGGCGCGAGGGGGACGCGCCGAAGTCGGGGTGCTCGGCGGCTGTCCGTGCCAGCTCTGCGGTCTCGGCGGCGGTGACCTCGTGGTCGCCGCCGGGCGAGTCGCCGATGGCGCCGAGGGAGAGTCCGCTGGCCCAGTCGACCACGCCGGCTCCGAGCGCTCCGGGCAACAGCATCGCCTCAAGCAGGCACTGGTCGATTCCGGGCACGCGGAACCCCCTCTCGGCGCGGCGCATGGATGTGTTCGGGCCGCCGGAACGAGCGTGCGGCGGTGACGGCGACGTTACGCACCGTGGCGTTCGGTGGCGGGAGTTCTGGCATTTTCCAGTGGCGCATGCCCGGCTTGGCTAGAGTCCGACCCTTTGGGCAGAACCGAACTCCCGCCGCGGGTCCGTGAGCTCGGGCCCTCGCTCCGACGGCCGGAGCGACCTTCTGCGCGTCCGCGGCCCTCTCGTGTGGCAAATCCGTTGATGATCACTAGTTGGGCGACCGACCTGCCGAACGGGCTGGAGGGAGTACAGCAGTTGGGGGCGTGACGGGCCCCGCTCTTTGGTCGTTGGAGTGGTGATCTCAGTTCGAGGGGTATGAACCCCGGATACCTGCACCGTGCCGCTTGGTCTTCGGTGGCGGTGGGTCAAGATGGCCCGTGATCTCGCTAGGAGAAGTGGAATGCTCAAGTCTTTGGGGGCCGTGTCGGCAGCCGCGGTGGGCGCTGTCGCCCTGGTCGTGGCTGCCGCCCCCATGGCCGGCGCGACGGGAAACGCGGCCTTCGGTAACTCCTGCCTCAATGCGGCCGCCGCCCCCGCTCGCGGCGTCACGCAGGCGGGGGAGGGCGCTCCCGCCAGTATGTGCGGCTACGCCGATCTCATGGATTGAATGGGGTGGCGGGAATCACCGCGGTGTGACTCTGATCGTCGAGCCTCGCGGTCGTTACCCGTGAGGCGGCGGCGACGCAGCGCGGAAGGGTTCCTGCGTCGGTGATTCAGACCGTGGCCCATGTGGTGTGGCGGATATATCGCTCGTAGCAGCAGAGGGCGGCGGCGAGGCCGAGGAGGGCCAGGTAGCTGCAGGGGGGTGGCGTTCGTAGCGGGGGCTGAGTCGGCTCGCTATCCCGCCCGGCGCTGACGTACTACGACCTGCGCTGCCTTACCCCGGCGACACCAACCACGCTGCCCACGTCGGCCTGGCTCGTGACGTTCCGCGCGGCGGCGAGGGGTATCCGGGCGAGTGGCGGATCAGCCACGTCTTCGACTGGCTCCAGGCGCCGTAGGCCGGCTGGGGACACTTCCTCGGCGACTACGAGGGGGGCTGATCACCGACGGAGGTTCGGCCCGGCCGATCCTGGTCGAGACGAACGACAACAGGCCACTCGACTCGACCGACATCTTCAGCGGGCTCTTCGCGCCGGGTGCCGTGGGTCAGTGCGAGGGACCTGGTCGAGCACCCGCTCCGGCACCGGACCCGCAGACCCGCGCCGGCGGGCTGCGCCTGGCCACCCAGAACTACGTCGCCACCGGCATCGGCGCCGTCCGCTACGCCATGGTCCCTCGGCTCGCTTTCTGTCGTGGAAACGGCGCGAGTTGGGCTCGCTGCGGGTGCTGATCAGTGCGGAGGTGCAGAAGACGCGTTGAACGCCGCGGTGATACTGCTGTGGCTGGTGCAGGTTTCCGTGGAGCGTTCCGGAGTCGGGCGGGGCGGGGGCCGGGGCGGCGAAGGCAGCCGGCCGGTCCGGGGCGGCGAAGGGCGCCGTCTCGCTGCCCACGGCGGCCAGGAACTCGGCGCCCAGCAGGGCGCCGATGCCCGACCTCTGGTGATCATGTCGGCGAGTTCGACGGGTCGCGTCCCGGACTCTTCGCCGCCCTGGCTTGTATACGAAGAGAACGACGCTCGCGAAGGCGGCCGGGAAGGCGGAAAGCGCAATCCGCGGCGACTCGCCTGACTCAACGGGCCCCCTCGCAGGCCCAGTTGCTCACGTCGGGACTTCTCGGCGAAACATGGTTAAGGTCTCGTTTCCGGTTTTCGCAAACTGGACGGCATAAGACTTTCCGGTTATCAAGTCCCTTGACTGCCTCAAGATCAAGATGCCTATAGTGACGTGCGGCTTGAACAAGAGGTCAACTGCCGCTGAAAGACAGGCAATTGCCTGGCCAGGCGGGCCCGGCGCCCTGATCGAGGGAGTAGCGCTGATCTCCTTATTTGTGTGCGAACAGCCGTCATTGCGTGCCCAGTTCAAGAGGAGTTGACCAGGCGTGGAGATACTCCAGATCCCCGACATCGAAAGACGAGCGTTCAATGCGCTCGTCCCGGCCGACTCCACCCACTCCACAAAGCTTGGAACGCTGGGGCCCGAAGGGACCAGCAGCGAGTACATCGCCCAATTGATGTCCCGCGCCCTCGGTGAGCGCGGAGGCTTTCGGATCATGCTGGAAGACACCTATGAACAGTGCGTGGACTCCCTCACTGCGGATCGTGTCGATCTTGTCCTGGTGGCTCACGCCTATCCTCAGATCAACGCCTTCTACATGAACCCGGACCTGGAGCCCGCTCTCGTATTCCGTGGCAGCACACCCGAGTACGGCCTGGCCACGAGATCCGACTTCGCCTTTCACGAAGAACTGCTCTACACCGACACCGTCGTATCGCACCCGGCACCGATCCCGCTGCTGAGGCACCACTTCGACCGCCCCGTGAACCTGGTCACCGCGAACTCCACGAGCCAGGCGGCCGGTCACGTCGCCGACGGGCGATACAGCATCGCCATCACGAACGAGCAGGCGGTCAAGCAGCACAACCTCAAGTTCGTCTACAAGTTCTCACGGATTCCCATGACCTGGACCGTGTTTTCCCGCAGGAAGGACCGCAATGACCACGCAGGCGCATGAACGGCTCTACTTCCCGGCTCCCGACGCGGTGCTCCACGACAATGGGATCCGCTTCGATTCGTATCGGCGTGACGACACGGAAGTGCGGGTCTCTTACCTCCCGCCGGGTGCCGTGGTAGCGGCCCAGTCCCGAGCGGAGGCGCAGGTAGGGATGGTCTTCCATGGTGAACTCTCCGCGACGGTCGGGGGAGTGACGAAGCTGATGAAGCCCGAGCATGACGTCTATGTCGTTCCGCCCGGCGTCGAGCTTTCGGCCGTCAACACATCGTCGAGTGAAACCGTCGTACTTGAGATCAGGCGCGACAAGGCGGGAGAGAACTGCCCCGCCCCGAGCGGATACTTCCTCGAACCGCTCGAATCCCGCAAGTTCGTCAAGATGGACGTCACGTTCTTTCTGGCCGACTGGATCGAGCTGATGATCGCCGATATCCCCGGCGGCGGAGAGATGCCCTACCACAAGCACTCCCACGAGCAGATCGGGATATGCCTGGAAGGGCGGTACGACATGACCGTCGAGGAGACGAGCCACGAGTTGCGGTTCGGGGGTACATATTTCTGCGCGAGCCAGGAAGGGCACAGCGCGGCGAATCCCCATACCAGAATGGCGCGCTCCTTGAACATCTTCATTCCGCCTCGGTATCACCGGGTCCCCAAGCCGGGGGACGACCAGGACAGTGAGCAGGAATCCCCGTGACGCGGGTGGCGGTAGTTCTGGGCTCCAGCCAGGGCATCGGGCGCGCAACCGCATTGCATCTGCATTCCAAGGGCTACACGACGGTTCTGTGTGCGCGCAGCAAGAGCGCGTTGGAGAAAGTCGCGCAGGAATCCGGCGGCGGGCAGGACACTCGCGTACACGTCCTTCCGGGCGACATCACGTCGCGAGCCTTCCGCACCGAACTGGTCGGCGACGTCGAGCGCAGATTCGGCCGGATCGACGTGCTGGTCAACAACATGCCCGGCCCGGCACCGGGATCCTTCGACAGCGTGGATGCCGGCGACGTGACATCCGCGATGGACCAGAAACTGGTGCCATACCTGGACCTGATCAAGTCCGTTGCACCAGTGATGGTTCGCCAACAATTCGGCCGGATCGTCAACATCGTCGGCAACATCGGCAAGGAACCCGCCTCCGGCATGTTCCTCTCCGGCCTGGTCAACGCGGCCGTCTCGAATGCCAGCAAGTACCTGGCAACCCGGTACGCCAAGGACAACGTGACGGTGAACTGCGTGCACCCCGGGACCATCCGGACGCAGCGCTATGACCGTGCGGTGGACCAGGTGAGCCGGACCCGCGGACTCTCGCGGCAAGAGGCCGAGGACCGGATGAGACGGGCGATTCCCATGGACAGGCCGGGGGGCGCCGACGAGGTTGCCGCGGTCATCGGATTCCTGGCGTCCGACGAGTCGTCGTACCTCACCGGCCAGCAGATCTCGGTGGACGGCGGGCAACTGACATGCGTGTGAAAGGAGATGGGCTCGTGTTCAAGGACACCGTGGCCGTGGTCACCGGCGCCGCATCCGGCATCGGTAGGCAGACCGCGATCGAATTCGCCCGGCAGGACGCGAGGGTCGTCGTCGCGGACATCGACGAGAGGCGAGGCACCGACGTCGTCGCCGACCTGAAGAACGACGGACACGACGCGCTGTTCGTCAGGACCGACCTCACCAGCGAACCGGACTGCAAGAACCTCATCACCACAGCCGCCGAGACATTCGGCAGGGTCGACGTCCTGGTCAACAACGCCGGCATGGAGATCTCCACGCCCTTGCACGAGATGCCGGTGCACGAGTGGGACACGCTGGTCGACACCAACCTGAAGAGCATGTTCCTGTGCTCGAAGTACGCGTTGCGCGAGATGATCGAGGCGTCCACGGGAGCGATCGTGAACGTCTGCTCGGTGAGCGGGCTGGTGGCATGGCCCGGCATCGCCGCGTACAACGCCACCAAGGGCGGCGTCATGATGCTCACGAAATCACTCGCCGTCGACTACGCCAAGTACGGCATCCGCGCGAACTGCGTCTGCCCCAGCATCATCGACACCCCCATGACGGACGTGTCCATCGGCCATGACGCGGCAGTCAAGGAACAGAAGGCGAAGCTGAATCCGATCGGGCGCCTGGGAACACCTGAGGACGTCGCGAACGCGATCCTGTTCCTCGCTTCGGACAAGTCGTCGTTCATCACAGGTGCCGCACTCACCGTCGACGGCGGTTACACGGCCATCTAGCCGTCCTTCTCATTCACCCGCACCGAGGAAAGGTTGGCTGGAGTGTCGGACCGATTGACCGGCGAGGAGCGTACCGGGGGGTTCCCCGTGCTGACGGTCCTCGCCCTGATGGCGGGGATCTTCGCGGTCGGCTCGGAGGAGTTGGTGGTCTCCCCGCTGCTCGTGGACATGGCTGAGTCGTTCGACACGTCGGTGGCCGTGATGGCGCTGTCGGTCACCACGTACGGCATCGGTACGGCGATCGGAGCGCTGCTCTACGCCCCGCTCGGGGACAGGGTGTCGCGGCGTGTCGGTCTGGCGATCGGGATGACGGCGTTCATCTTCGGGACCGTACTGTGCGCGTCCGCCGCCGGACCGGGCGTGTTCTTCGCGGGACGGGCGCTGGCCGGCCTGGCGACGGGCGTCTTCGTGCCGACCGCGTACGCCTTCGTCGGTGACCAGATTCCGTACCGGCACCGCGCCAAGGCCATGGGCATCATCGTGTCGAGCTGGTCGATCTCGCTGGTCCTCGGCGTACCGATGGGATCGTTCGTCGGGCAATGGCTGAGCTGGAGGTGGGTCTTCGGACTGCTTTCGATCCTCGGAGTCCTCCTGACCTGCGTGCTGCTGCGCACCAACAGCCAGAACGCCGCCGATGACGCTTCCGCTGCATCGGCGGAAGCCAACACGGCCTCGCCGACGCAAGGCTGGCTGCGTTCCGCCGCCGGGGTCTTCCGTACACCGAAGGTGTCCGTCTATGTGGCGGCGACCTTCTTGAACATGCTCGGCTTCTACGGGATGTACACCTATCTCGGCAGCGCCCTGCAATTCCGGTTCGGCAGCGGAAGCTCCATGACAGGCATCATGATCCTTCTGTACGGCCTGGGATTCTCCACCAGCTTCGTCACCGGCAGATGGGCCGACGAACTGGGCAAGGAACGCGTCCTTGTCACCTTGCTGGCCGGGCTGGTTCCGGCCCTGGCGGTCATCCCGCTGGTCGTCCACTGGACAGTGCCCCTGGTGCTCTGCCTCTTCCTGTGGGGTGCGATGCAGAGCCTGGTCGTCACTCTGCTCAGCACCCTCCTGAGCGAGTGCTCGCAGCAGCACCGCGGGACCATCCTCGCCTTCTACAGCTTCGCGACCAACCTCGCCGTGGCCCTGGGGGCCGCCGTACTCGGCCCGCTGTTCACGGCGTACGGATTCTCCGCCGTGGGCTGGGTCTGCGCCGCCATCACACTCATCGCCTTCGCCCTGAGCGGATGGGCGCACCGCCGACGCGACGCGCAGGCCCCGGCCCGCGACGGCGAAACCGGCCAGGCTCTCCCGGCAAAGGCGGCGGCAATTGATGACTGAACTCGCGCAGCGGCTCCTCGATCTGCCGCGAAGCTCGTTCGCGACGACCACGGGCAGAATCGACCAACTCATCGGGGCAGGCGAGGACGTCGTCAACCTGTGCCAGGGAAATCCCGACCTCCCCACACCGCCCCACATCGTCGAAGCGTTGCGCGAGGAGGTGCTCGACCCCGCCACGCACCGGTACCCCTCTTTCTCCGGGCTCCTCGAACTCAAAGCCGCCGTCGCCCAGTGGTACGTGGACAATTACTCGGTACGGCTGGACCCGGAGAAGGAAGTCGCGATCCTCTTCGGCGCGAAGGCCGGCCTCGTGGAGATCAGCCAGTGCTTCCTGAACCCGGGCGACGTATGCCTGATGCCGGACCCGGCCTTCCCTGACTACTGGGCAGGCGTGGTACTCGCCAGGGCGCACATGCACACCGTTCCCCTCCGGCGGGAGAACAACTTCCTGCCGGACTATTCTGCTCTTGACCCGGCCGTGTGCGACCGGGCCAAGCTGATGTTCTTGAACTACCCGAACAATCCCACCTCGGTGACGGCGCCGGTGGAGTTCTATGAGGACACGGTACGGTTCGCCGCCAAGCACAAAGTGATCGTGGCATCCGATTTTGCCTACGCGGCGCTGGGGTTCGACGGACAGGCTCCGGTCTCCTTCTTGCAGGCGTACGGTGCCAAAGAAGTGGGCGTCGAATTCATCTCGCTCTCGAAGATGTTCAACATGGCCGGATGGCGGATCGGCGCCGTCGTCGGAAATCCTGACGTCATCGCGGCGATCAATCTCATCCAGGAGCACTATTACGTGTCGCTCCCGCCGTTCATCCAACGGGCCGCGGCCGCAGCCTTGAGTGGCCCCCAGGAATGTGTCCACGAACTCTCGAAGATCTACGAACGCAGACGGGACATCTTCGTGGCCGGAGTGCGGGCCGCCGGCTGGGACGTCGAGGTGCCCAGGTCGATCTTCGCCTGGCTGCCGATACCCGGCGGCGGCGGTTCCGTCGCGTTCGCGGACGACCTGCTCACCCGAGCCAAGGTGGCGGTGGCGCCCGGGCGTTGGTTCGGAAAGTACGGCGAAGGATATGTGCGGGTGAGCCTGCTGGCACCCGAGGACCGGCTTCGGGAAGCAGTTGCCAGGCTCGCCGAGTTTTGAAAGGACACAGATGGACAGCTCGACCATGACCGACACAACCGAACCCGAAGCCCGTATGGAGGAAGCCAGAGGAGCGATTGACCGACTCGACATGGGAATCATCGACCTGCTCGCCCAACGGGCCCGGATATCTGCCGGCATCCAGCAGAGCCGCATCAGTTCCGGCGGCCCGCGCACGGTGTTCTCCCGGGAAATGGACGTTCTGGCCCGCTACCGGAACGAGCTCGGTGCGGACGGAACGCAGATCGCAATGAACGTCCTCAAACTGTGCCGGGGCGGCGCAGATCCGGTTGATTCCTCTTCGCGACCCACAGGAGACGTTCTGTGATACGCCACGTCGTACTCTTCAAATTCAAGCCGGGAATCAACTGGGACGATCCACGTGCGGCGGCAGCGGAACGCACCGCGGCCAAAGTGGGCAGCGAGGTTCCCGAACTCCGCGACTGGCGCTACGGCCGCAACATATCCCCCCGGGATGTCGCCTACGACTTTCTCGTCGAGGGGCTCATGGACGACATGGCGACCGTCGAGCAGTATCTGATCCACCCCTTCCACCAGGAGGCGATCCGCCAATGGCGGGAGATCAGCGAGTGGGTCATCGCCGACGTGGAGGTGTGACAGACGACGGCGGCTCGCCTGGTCATGACCGCTGGGGTACCGGTGGTTTGTTGGACCCGGAAGGGATCAAGGGCGGCAGTGAGGTGACCCTCGGAGGAACTCTGAGGCGAAAACCTTCCGCAGTCGGTCGTCAGACTGCTCTACCTTTTTGCCCGGGTTGGTCCTCCTCCTCGCAGGGTGAGGACACCCAAGGGTGCCGGGTGCGGCTGTCAGGCCGCCGCCGACTGTGGCTTCTGTCGCTTCGCCGCCCGGCGCCCCACGACGACTCGGCCGCCGGTTAGGAAGTGCGAACAAGTCGCTGAGTAGAGCAATGCCGGCGAAGTCGTCCGTGGTACGTACAGCACCAACACGCACGTCAGGAGCACGATGAGCCGGATATGGGCGGGGATCGGCAGAGGCACGAGCCACCATCACGGCCTCGCGCTGGACACCGAGGACAAGTCCCTGCTGTCGAGGTGGGTCGCCAACGACGAGCCCGAGCTGTTGAAACTGACCGGTGATGTTGTCGACCTGGCCGACGGCCGGCCGATGACCTGGGCCATCGGGGGCACGAGTCCCAGGGCCCTGGTCGGGCACCCGTTGGGGGAGCGGCTCGAACTGGATACCACGCGGGGAGCGTGAACGAGACATGGCTGATGAAGCCAAGGTCCTCCTGGTCGACGACCGCGACGACAGCCTGTTCGCCGTCGCGAGCGCCCTCGCCCCGCTCGGTTGTCACCCGGAGCGGGCCGCGAGCGGGCCCTCAAGGCCCTGTTGCACGGCAACGTCGCGCTCGTACTTCTGGACGTACTGATGCCGGATGTCGGCGGGCTGGAAGCCGCCCGCTACATCCACCGCCTTGACGTGTGATGGTTGGTCATGAACCAGGTTCCGCCCTTGCTCTGGCGGCCCATGTAGTCGTCGGGGTGCTCGAACGCTTCGGCCGCGAAGTGGCCGATGTCGTCGGTCTCGATCGTCTGCAGGGTCGTTTCGGGCAAGAGCCAGGGTCAGGGTGAGTTCGCCGCCCTGCCAGACCGGGCCCATTCCGGCGAAGTTCTCGATGAACATGGCGGGGCGCAGCACAGTGGCGGGCAGGCCGAGCGCGGTGATGTGTTCTTCGATGCGGCCCTTGTTCTCGAAGTGCTGCACTCCGCTTGCGCGTTCCGCGCCGGAAGCTACCGGGTTGGCAGCGGCCGGCTTCGCTCAACATCCGGGCCACGAACGGCGTCGGGGTAGATGAGGAGGTCTGGCGCTGCGGGACTGACACCGGCCCGCACGTTCGGGGGGCGGGGTCCATGGGCGAGGCGAACACCTGGTCCATGGGCTCCGCCTCTGCAATATTTTTCGGGATGACACGCGCGGGGCGGGAGCGATTGCCATGACCAACACACGCACACGCAGGACTCAGGCCGAACGGGACGCGATGACCATCGAGACCGTCTCCGCGCTGTTCTCCTCGACGCTGTATGCCGGCGCCACGTTCCTCCTGGTCATGCTGCCGGTGCTGTACGGCCTGGTGTCCGGCGCGGCGAAGAGCGGACTCGTCGCCGCAGCGGGAGCTGCAGCAGCCGTGGCGTTCGTCGCCCGGATGGTGGAGGCGCTGTGGCGGTTCGGGCAGCGCGCCCCGGAGACCGACTAGCTGGACGAAGGAGCGGGAGTGCTTGCTGTCACCAGCTCATCCTGAAGCTCTGCACCTCGCGGTGGTGAGGCGACCAGGGGCGCGAGGGACCGAGGCTCCCCCCTCGATCGGTCCTCGCGCGGGTGCCCTTCCAGCAGAGGGCCGGGGCTGGGGGAGTTGCCCTGCTTGTCGTCGAGCCCGCAGGGCGGCGGCCGGAGCCGTGGTGTCGGCGGTACGGCTCCAACTGGTCGCACTGACCCGGCACGGCCCGGGGGCTGGGAACCGCAGCGTGCGGGCCAGAGCCCAACTAGGCGTGACTTCAGGGTAGTTGGGTGGTCGGGATGACCGGAAGCGGGGTTTCTGGTCGTGGGCGGAGGTTTCCGCTGAGGCACTACGGCATCTCGAAGTCCTGGAAGTCGAAGCCCGGGGCGACGACGCACGTCACCAGGACCGGCTCGTCACCCGCGGGTTCGGCGCTCTGCCAGACGCCGCCCGGAACGAGGAACTGCGGCTGCTCCCCGTGCTCGATCCCGTTCCCCACCATCACCTCGACCGCCCCGCCTTCGTCCGGGGCGTCACCGGGTCCGCTCAGCCGCATCCGCAGCGGGCCGCCCCGGTGCCAGAGCCAGAGTTCGTCCGAGCGGACGCGGTGCCAGCGGGAGACCTCGCCGGGGTGGAGCAGGAAATAGATCCCGGTCGCGAAGGCTCGCGGTCCGCCGTATCCGTCGGGGACCGTCCCGCCCGAGGTCTTCCAGGTCTCGCGGAACCAGCCGCCCTCGACGTGTGGCTGCAGGCCGAGAAGGGTGACCAGTTCGGAAGGGGCCGACGCGGAGGGATCCGGAGTATCAGCAGTGTCCACCATGGTCACACATCCTCGCGCACGGCCGCGGCCACCGCATAGACGTCGACGGGGCTGTCGTGATGAACGGGGGGATCCGGCCCGACAGCTGGCGGATCAAGGCGTTGTGGCTGCCCTTGGGCAGCCAGGTGCGAGTGCTCCGCAGGTCCATGAAGAGGTACGTCGTGACGCTCTCGCCCGGCACGCGGAACTGGACGAGGAACGTCATCGGTTCCCCCGTTGCCGGACGAGAGGGGCCACTGCGGAACGTCCAGCCACGCTGGCTCACCGCCCAGTCGGCTCAGGGAGCTTCGTCCGTCGCCGCCTGCAGGGGCGAAATCCAGCGGGTGTGCCGGGACCACGTCACGGCTGCCCGAAGGAGTGCACCGCGAACGCGCCCAGCGCCGCCAAACTCACACCGGCAGTGCTGATCTGCTCTGGCGGCGGGGGTTCGGTTTACCCCACCCTTCGGTTTCGTGCTGGCACCATCGATCCGGCGCCGTGGATCGGTGAGCCTGGATCTATGAACGTCACGCAGCAGCACACCGCCCCCACTCCCGCTCCCGCCCGGTGTCGGCCCGGCCTCGTGGCCAGGGCCGTGGGGAAGTGCTGGACACGCACGAATACCGGCATTCCTGGGGCGGGCCGACCCTGATCGGTGCCTGGGCCGTACACGCGGCGCTGGCTGTGCCGCTCGTTCTCGCCGCCGCCTGGGCGCTGCGTGGTTTGGCCACCCTCGACGTGTACAACCAGCAGGAGTTGAGTGGTGCGAAGCGTCGCTGGTGGCCGGTGCCGCTCTCGCTGGTGGTCGTCTTCGGGGTGGCGCAGCTCGTGCAGGCGTGGGTCAGCCAGCGGTGAACCCGGAAATCCGGGACCAGTCGTCGGCCGGTACGTACGCCGCCACGGCGCCGTCACCGGTCCGGCGGGGCTTTTCTCTACGAGAAGGAGGGAAGGGCGATCGGACCGCCGGCACCTTTCCTCCACGCGATAGCCGTGGAGAAACCGGCTTTCCAAGCGGGGTGTGTCCTGTCCAAGGCGCCGCCCCTGGCTCCGCGTTCTGTGTCCTGCCCGGGGGCCTGCCGGTGCTCCCACCTCATCCGTCCTGCCCGCGGACCCGCTTGGACGGGACGACCGGCCACGGCCGCGGTCACCGCGGCCTACGCCCAGTCGATGCCGAGTTCGGCGAGCTGTTTCTGCTGCTCCGCATTCAGCCGACCAAGGTCGCTTTGCTGGCGGGCGGGCCGGCGCCCGGTGTCATCACCGCGGTACGTCACCCGGGCACGAACTGCGCGAGCTGTGGCCCTGTCGTCCAACAGAGCCTTCAGGCCGACATAGTGGCGTTGCCAATCCACCGTCCACCTCAAGACCGCAGGGTTCCGGTCCTCTTCGATCGTCGTGAGCGGAGTGAGCAGGTGCATCCGTACGCCTTTCGAAGAGCACGCCGGGTTCGATCAGGGGTGGGAAGCCGCCGGTCTCGGTGTCGGCGAGTTGGGCGAGGACGCGGTCGTGGGTGCCAGTCCGGTGGCCAGGGGCAGTTCCAGTCGGGTCGATGTCGGTGAGCTGTTTCGCCCGCTGCTCCGCCCGGTTCTCGTTCTTGCCGAGACCACCATGGCGCCGGAGGCTGGCCTTGATCTGGCCGACGGGTACGGGCTCGGTGATTTCGCTGTCAGCGCTGACCGATTACGACTTCGGCAGCCTTCAGCCGGGCCGTCTTTGCCTCCGCCTCCGTGAGTCCCTTATGCGGCTGCCCGATCCACGTCGCGCGGCTCGCCGGACACGCCCGAACGCCACCGCGCAAGGGCCGTGTGCTTGCGCGCACTTGGCTCCGGGCCTCCAGGTTGACGGGTCGTTCGCCGATACCGAAGGAGGGCAGGGGTGACGCGGGCGAAGCACATGGAGAGAGGGGAGATACGGAGCATGGTGGGGGAGCAGGTGGGAATCGGGAGGCAGGGCGGCGGCGGGGGCAGGCGGAGGGCGGGGAGCCGCAGCCTGTGGGCGGCCATGGCGGGCAGCGCGGTCGAGACGTTCGACTGGACGCTCTACGCGCTGCTGGTCCCGTACTTCTCCGGCCAGCTGGTCGGGCCCGGCGCGGCGGGGACACTGGTTTTCTACACCGGATTCGCCGTGGGCTTCCTGGCGAGGCCGCTGGGCAGTGTTGTGCTCGGACGGTTCGGTGACCGCCGGGGCCGGCGGGCTGCCATGCTGCTGTCCATGACGGTGCTGGCGGCCGGCTGCTTCGCCCTTGCGGCCCTGCCCACTGCCGACCGCTTCGGCCCGGGCTCTGTGGTGCTCCTGGTGCTGGTACGCATCGTCCAGGGCCTGGCCGTGGGCGCCGAGAATTCCACCGTGGCCGCGTACGTGACCGAGACGGCTCCGCCGGAACGACGGATGCTCTACAGCGGCGTCTCCTACGGTGGCGTGATTCTCGGGACGGTGCTGTGCTACCTGGTGCTGGCGGCTCTGCTCGCCCACTTCGGGCCGCAGCAGCTGCGCGACGGCGGCTGGCGGGCCGGATTCGCCCTGGGCGGACTGCTCGGTCTCGCCGCCGTGCTGATTCGCCGCTGGGCCGCGGAATCCCCGGAATTCCTGGCCTGCGCCCGCTCCGACCGCCACGACAGTGACGCACGGGGCTCCCGTTCCCGGCGCCTGGTCAGGCGCAACGCCACAGCCGTCTTCTTCATGACGGCCGGCCTCACCTCCGGCTACTACCTCACCATCACCTACCTGCCGCAATACGTACGGCACACCGCGGGAACGGCCGACGCACGGGGCACCGCGGCAATGGTCGCACCGCTGCTGTTGCTCCTCGCCCTGATGGCCGCCACAGGAGCACTGGCGGACCGCGTCGGCGCCCGGCCGGTCTTCCGCGCCGGCCTGCTGCTCACCGCGCTGGCCACGGTCCCCGCCTACGCGGCGGTCAGCGCACGGCGCCTTCCCGCGTGGATCGCGGCGACCCTCGTCCTGGCCTGCCTGGCCGGCCCCCTCGCCACCGCCAACGTCTTCTTCGCCCGCCTCTTCCCCGTACGCATCCGCGTGGTGGCCATGGGCCTGCCCCTGACCCTCTCCATCGCCCTCTTCGGTGGTGCCTTTCCCCTCCTGGCCGAAGCTCTGGCCGACGCCGGACACGTCCGCCTCGTCCCCTGGGCCGCGACCGCCGCCGCCACCCTCTCCCTCGCGGCCACCTGCCTGGTACGCGAACCCATCCAACCCTGCGCGGGCCAGGACCCGATCCCGGCCGGCTGAGCTTGTTACTTGCTGCCACTGGACGAGACGGTGGCTCGTGTGATGACTGCTGGTATCCGGGAGGCGATCGGCGATGCCCGCCGTTCCGTCGTGGTGCTCGCGGAACGGGTGATGGCCGCGCACGTGGCCCGTGTGTGGGTCGGGGAGTCCGCGGACACTCACCGTTTATGGGTGGCTTGAGGCGGTGGCGTGTTCGGCGCGGCGGGCCACGGCGCGCAGTACCTCGATCCTGAGTATGCCGCCCCGCCCAGCTGGATGAGCAGCCAGTAGGCCGGGAAGGCGCGTCGGGCATGGGCATCGGTGGAGTGCACCCGGGTCTCGAACGACAGGAGCGAGCCGCCGGTGTCCGGGACGACGCGCAGGTTCAGGGCGGCTTTGGCCCAGCCCGGCTCGTCGAATGCGATGAACGCCGCGACGTCCCCCGGGGTGACCGGGGCGGGCTGGGGGCGGGTCTTCCAGAACCGGGCGACCATGCCCTTGACCAGTTCCTCGCCGTCCACGGTGACCAGGGTGGGGGTGGGGAAACCGTCGACGAACGGCCCCTGGACCCTGCCCCGGCCACCCAGGCGCAGCCGCATCAGCGTCCGGTAGACGGGCAGTTCCCCGGCGGTGACCTCGGTCAGTGCCCGCCACACGGTCGCCGGGTCCGCCGTGATCCGCCGGGCGAACCGGGAGCGAAGGTCGTAGACGGGAAGCAGGCGGTCGAGTTCCATCGCATCACTCCGGATAGATCGAGCCCGGCAGCCACTGCGCACGTGGTCCGCGCGGCGACCGGGCAGGATCGGTGACCAGGCGCCAGGACGTGCGCCCGGGTTTCGGCAGGTGTCTGTTCGGACGGGCCGTCACGGCACTCGCGCGGACAGCACGCCCTTCGGTCGGTGCTACCGCATACGTGGGCCGCGCCCCGTCCGCGACACGGGGCAGCAGGGCCCCGACCCGCAAAGCTATTGGTTCATACCCGCACCGATACCGCGGACACTCCCGGTCACGGAGTCAGTCGGAGATCGTGGCGTACTGGTAGTGGGTTGGGCCGTGCTCGTCGCCGGTGTGCTATTGGCCGACCATGATCTCGTGGTCACCCCGGAACACCTACCGTTTCGGATCAATACGTGGTGATCGGTTGACTGTCGTGAAGCGCCTAGCGCAAGCGCCGTTTCCTGTCGTGGAGTTGCCTGTTCCTGCGCGTGCGTTCTGGGGTGCGGCGTGTGATGGCTGGTATGGCGAAGAGTCGGCCGTCGAGTGCGGAGGATCCGTCGATCGAGTCTGTGCCTGTGGCGCCGCAGGAGGCCGTGGTCTGGCGTCTGCTCTCAGCTACAGGGAGTGCCCAATTCGACTATGTGGCAAGGTTGATGGCCAGTGCGGTGAGGCCGGTGGCGAGGCCGAGTGCGGCCTGTTTCGTGCCGACGCCGTTGAGGCGGCGGGCGTTGGCCAGTCCCGTGGCGGCGAGGGCGATGGCGGGGACGGCGAGGCTGCCGGTGAACTGTCGGACGGCGGGGAGAATGCCGGCCGTGATGGCGATGATGCCGTAGGCGAGGGCGAGGGTGGCCAGGCCGTTCAGGGGCGGAAGCGCGGGCCGAGGCTGAGCTGCGCCCCGTTCGTCGCGTGTGGGGGTGGGGGTGGGGGTGGTCATGGAGGAGAGTCCTTTCGTCCAAGTCGCCCTCCACGTTAGAAACGTCGCCGGTATAGTTCAAAGACGAAATTTCACATCAACCCATAGAGTTTGCCTATGTCGATGACCACGCTCAGGCAGCTCGAATACCTCCTCGCCGTTGTCGACCACGGCTCCGTCACCGAGGCAGCCGCGCACCTGCGTGTCAGTCAGCCCACCCTCTCCCAGCAGCTCAAGGCCCTGGAGCGCAGCGTGGGCACGCTGCTCCTTGAGCGCACCCCGCGCGGTGTCCACCTCACCCCGGCCGGTCGTGCTTTCCTGCCGGGTGCCCGCCACGCGCTGTCCGGTGCCCAACGGGCCACCGGCGCCGCCCGTGCTGTGGCCGGGATGACCCACGGCGAGCTGCACCTCGCGTCCGTGCTGTCGGTGACGCTGGGGGTGCTTCCTTCCGTGCTGGCCTCCTGGCATCAGCACCACGGGCTTGTCGATGTCGTTCTGCACGAGTACGCGGACCTCGACGACTTTGCCGCCTCCATGACCGACGCCACCGCCGACGTCGCAATCGGCCCCCTGCCGGAAGACTGGTCCGGGCCGCACCACCCGCTGGGGGAGGAGGAGGTCGTCGCGATCGTGCCGCCCGGCGACGCCCTGCACAGTCGCCGGACAGTGCGCCTGACCGAGCTGGCCGCGCGCCGCTGGGTCCTGTACGACTCCGCACACGGCCTGGCCGCGACTGTCCAACACCTATGCTCCCAGGCCGGTTTCACCCCCAGCGCCGCGATCCGCTCCCGCCAGACCGCCGCGATTCCCCGACTGGTGGCCGCAGGCCTGGGCGTCGCCTTGGTGCCTGCCAACATCCTCACCCCGGACTTTCCCGGCACCGTCCTGCGTCTCACGCCGCGCCAACGCCGGGCGCTGGCCGTCTTCGCCCGACCTGCTCCGCACCCCCTCGTCAGCGAGTTCCTCACCCTCGCCCGCGACAGCGCCCGTCTTCTCCCGCACCACCTCGCTGACCTGCTGGATACCCGCGCCTGAACATCGGCACCGGCTCGCGTACGCCCTCGTGGTCACCGCCCTCGACGGAGAGTCTGGGCTGACGTGCCGGTCGGTGAGCGGCTCGCGTATTCTCCCAGGCCAGCCCGCCGCCCCGCTCGCACAGCAGGTGCACCAACTGGTCGGCGCGCAAGTCGAGTTCTGCGTACGTCAGCTGCTCCGCTCCGCACACCACGGCGATGGAGTCCGGTGAGCGGTCGCACGATCGCTCGAAGAACTCGGCCAGCGATTGCGCTGGGGGCACGTCGTATGGATGAGCCTGTGCGGCGGGGGCGGATCTGATCTCTGTCACGAGCCGTGCCTCCCCAGGGGCCGGGGCGTCCCCATGTCCTCGGTCGATGGATGTGGGGCTCGAACGGCGAAACATCGTGGCAACGCTGTGAAGTCATGACGCACCGTCAAGTCGCACACGGATACGTCGATCCCCCGCGGGGAGGGTCCGAATCAGGCTGCGTCTCATTTGAGGCACGTAAAGGTTGCTCCGGAAGCACCCTCGGCTTTTGAAAAGCCCGGCAAAGGAACCCCATTTCTGTAGTCCTTCGGCAATGTCCGGAGGGCTGGCGGCGGTTTGTACGGCACCGCGACGGAGCCGGATCCGCAGCGCCCGCTGGGCGCTGGGCCTCCCTCTGGCATCTACAGATGTGATCACCGATTCCGTCATGGCTGAGCACCGCGCCCACTCGTGCGTTCGACTCGGTCGGCGGCGGGGTGCGGGAGACTCCCGGCCGGTGGCGGAACGAGTGGGCCCCGCGCATCCGGCCGTCGGTAGGCACCGCCGGTCTTCCCTTCGCCCTCGGACAACTGTGGCGCGGGGAATCCATGCCGCGCCGCCGCGCTATCCCGGTTGGGCGGTACGCGGTGCAGGACGAAGACCGCGTACCGCGAGGCTGGCCGTTCCGGAGGAGGCGTGGTGGAGAAGGTGCTCAAGAGGCCCGCGGGAGAAGAGGCGGAGCCATACCGTGGCGAAGAGGGATATGGCTGACAGGAAGCCGAGGAGGACGAGCAGAGAAGAGCCCGGAACGTTCTTGATGTTCAGGGCCGCTATACCGGCGATGTTGAGGACGTAGGCGGTCAGGGACATGGTGCCGACGGCGATGACGGGACGAGCCGCCCAGCGTGCCCGGGGAAAGCGGTCGGTGAGGGTGACGGACAGGGCGAGGACGACTAGCGCGACTCCGGTGTTGCCCACGATCGAGAACGTGGTCTCACTGTGCGGGGCGCCGACCACGAGCCAGGCGGCGGTCGGTGAGTCGGGGTTGCCGACGGTGTCCGACCACCATGCCGCCGACGCGGAGCCGTTCCCGTTGCCCGTGGCGGCGATGACGGCGCGGGCGTGCGGGAGCAGGTGCAGGGCCAGCCACGATCCGCCGTACCCCAGTACGGCGAGTGCCGCCCCGCCCGCTGCCAGCCAGCGGCGCACCCGCGCCGACTCCAGGTCGATGCGGGCGACGGCCATGCCCGCGATGACGTAGGGCATCCAAGTCAGCACTGGGTAGCTGCCCGTGAAGAGGAGATCGACCACCCCGTTCGTGCCCCTGATCCGGGCCAGGGGGTCGTAGGAGATGACGGTGGAGGCCCACTGCCCGTCGTTGATCCAGCTGCACATCGCATACAGCGCCTGTGGCAGAGCGAGCGCACCCCCGGCAGCTATCAGGGCCAGGCGGCCGGCCGACAGCTTGCGCAGCGGCAAGGCCAGCAGGAAGTACACGGCGTAGTAGGCGAGTATCACTTCGACTGGCGTCCCGGTCGCGGTGAGGGCACTGCCCAGGGCGAGGAGTATCAGGGCGCGGACGACGACCCGCGCTACTGCCCGGCGGCCTGCTTCGCCGGTCTTGGTGGCGCGGCGCCCGGTGATGAGGATCAGCGAGAAGCCTGCCAGGACGGCGAAGAGCGCGGAGGCGCGGCCGTGTCCCAGTTCCATCAGGGGCCCGACCGGGCCGCCGGCGGATGGATCCGGCCCGACGTGAGCTGCGTACATGCCGAAGACGGCGAGGCCGCGGGCCAAGTCGACACCGATGAGGCGCACCGTCGGCCCGCCGGACGGTGCGTCGAGGGGTAATGGAACCGGGAGCGGGGGCTGTGTGTGAGGCGTGTATTGGCGCATGACCCGAGCATGCGCTACCCCTCTTCACGAAAGGTGCGGCACCGGATGTTCTCAGGAAACTGTGAGGGAACGGAGGGAGGGGCGGCGGGTGGTCG
Source organism: Streptomyces sp. WM6378 (assembly GCF_001279695.1). GTDB lineage: Bacteria > Actinomycetota > Actinomycetes > Streptomycetales > Streptomycetaceae > Streptomyces. The sequence continues at coordinate 40,170 of NZ_LGDD01000309.1, read as the reverse complement.
ACAGCCTTATGGCGGCCGCGTACGCCATGGGTGAGTTGATGCTCGAAGTCGCCCCTGCCTGCCTGGTCGACAATGAGCCCGGCGTCCGTGTGGCGCTGTTCTGCGGGCAGATCGGCGAACCCCTCGAACAAGGCCTCGCGGCCCGCTACTACGCGCTGAGCGGCGACCGCCGCGCCCTGTACCGGCCTATCGGACAAGGTCTCCGCGGTGGCGGGCGTCCGTGAGGTCACTGTGGACCTGGCGACCCGTACGGTCGTGGTCGACGCCGTGGAAGGGGCCGATGCCGACGACGCGGAGGCCGGTTACGGCGTCGTGGAGGCGGACGCCGACTTGTGGGCCTGGTCGCCGGTGCTGCGTGGGAGGATGCGGCCACTATGGGTGTCTCCATGACGGTACGAGGCGTGCGCGCGGCGGTGTTCGCCGCGATGTGCGTGCTGCTCGCCGTCGGGGGTCATGGCCTGGCGATGGGGGAACTGCCACCGCTGTGGGCGGACGGCGCCGGATTCTTCGGGATCTTCGCCTTCGGCTTCCTGCTCGGGGGCCGGGAGCGTTCACTGGCGGGGATCGGGGGCGCGACACTTGCCGGGCAGGCGGGCCTGCACTTCGCGTACGAGGCCGCCCGGCCCCGTACCGCCATGGCCATGCACGGCATGCGGATGACGCACGCCCACGCGGTGACGCCCCATGCGTTCGCGGCCCATACCGCGGCGGCGCTGGTGGCGTCCTGGTGGCTGCGGCGTGGGGAAGCCGCCGTCTGGTCCCTGCTGCGCAGGGCCGTGGCGTTCGTACCCGGCCTCGCGGCCTGGTGGCGGGCCGGGACGGATGCGCTTCCGGATCCCGCGCGCCGTGGACCTGTACGACGGGCGGCGGCTCCGCAGGCGCTGAGGCAGGTGCTGCTCCGGTACGCCGTGTCTGGTCGGGGGCCGCCGGCGGCGCGGACGTAACCACGCTGACCCCAACCCGACTTCTCCCCTTCGGAGCTCCGCTCATGATCCCCATACGCACTTCCCTCCGGCGTGCCCTGCGCCGGACCGCGCTCACGGCAGCGCTCGCCTCGGCCGGAGTCCTGGCCGCCGCCGGAGTGGCCTTCGCGCACGTCACCGTCCACCCCGGCAGTTACGCGAAGGGCGCCACGGACGGCGTCCTGACCTTCCGCGTCCCCAACGAGGAGGACAACGCGAGCACCACGAAGGTCCAGGTCTTCGTGCCCACCGACCACCCCGTGCTGGGCGTCCTCGTCACTCAGACGCCGGGCTGGACCGCCCAGGTGGCGACCGCCAAGCTCAAGACCCCCGTCAAGACCGACGACGGCACCATCACCGAGGCCGCCTCGGAGATCACCTGGACCGGCGGCAAGATCGATCCCGGCCAGTACCAGGACTTCAACGTCGCCTTCGGCCAACTGCCCGACGACACCGACCAGCTGTCGTTCAAGACCCTGCAGACCTACTCCGACGGCAAGACGGTCCGCTGGATCGACGAGGCCAAGCAGGGCCAGCCCGAACCGGCGAACCCGGCGCCGGTCCTGAGCCTCACCAAGGCGGTGACCGGGGACAGCGGGGCGGCCCCCGCGTCCCCGAGCGTCTCGCCCGCCGCCCCCAAGGCCGCCACCGCGTCGTCCAGTGACGGCACGGCCCGTGGTCTGGGCATCGCGGGACTGGTCGTCGGCGTGCTGGGTCTGGCCGCCGCCGTGATCGCGATCCGTCGCGGACACCGGTCGCCACAGGTCTGACCCGACGGTGGTCCGCCCCGTCCCGGTGAACCGGTTACGGGGCGGACCACCGCGCTCCTGTGACCCGCGCCACCCGGGCGGCCCGGAACCCGCGCCCCCGACGGGCCGACTCCTCGAAGGGCGCGCGGTGCCGGAGTGCCGCCGACACCGCGCGACTTGGGGGAGAATGGTGAGCTGGCGTCAGCGGACGGGCCTCCCGGTCCCGACGGCGACCACCCTCCGCAGATGGGGAAGTTCCCCGGCATCGGGCGAGCAGGTCGGCCGCATGACTCACCTGCCACTCGCCGACTGGCTGGGCGCGGTGGCCGGACTCCCATCGGCGGTCGTCGCCCTCGGCATCGCCCTGGTGCCCTCGGCGACGGCCTGCTGCCAGGCGGCGTCGCGCAGCAGGCGCAGGCCGTTGAGGCCGACGATGACGGTGGAGCCTTCGTGGCCGAGGACGCCGAGCGGCAGGGGCAGGGTGCCGGCGAACACCTCATCGCCCAACTCCTTTGCCACGGGGAGCGGTTCACCGGTGATGGTCGCCTGGTCGACGTCGCTGGCCCCCTCCAGGACCCGGCCGTCGGCGCCGACGCGCTCCCCGGGGCGTACGAGAATCGTGTCACCGACCGCCAACTCCTGGACCGCGACGGGCTGTTCGCCCCGGTCGGCATCGAGCCGGGTGGCGGTGGCGGGCGCCAGGTCGAGCAGGCAGCGCACCGAGTCGGCGGTCCGTGCGGTGGCCAGAGCCTCCAGGGCACCGGAGGTGGCGAGGCTGTGGCCGCGGCTGCCCAGCGGGCCTCCGGCAGTGCGAAGGCCCGGGTGCGGCGCCGGGGCGCGGCGGTTTCGAGGGCGGGTGCCGCCTGGACCGGCGACGAAGTGAGTGTGGAGGTCATGACGGGGGCGGTCCTTCATGGGGGCTCAGTGGGCGCCACGGCGTACGGGCGCAGGAGCGCGCCTGGGCTAGCTCTTCACCATGCAGGAACACGTGAACACTCATTCATGATTTCATGTCCGTAGGATGGAGGGCATGGGCCACGGAGCTGACGACAAGAACGCCGCCACTGCACGCGACCGCCTCGAAGCAGTGGGCGCCGCCGATGTCGCCGCCACCCTCCAGGCCCTCGCCACCCCGTCCCGGCTGCGGATCCTGGCCCGCCTCCAAGAGGGCCCCTGCGCCGCGACCGAGCTCGCCGGCGCCGTCGGAATGGAGCAGTCGGCCTGCTCCCACCAGCTGCGCCTGCTGCGCAACCTCGGTCTGGTCACCGGCGAGCGGCACGGCCGTTCGGTGATCTACGCGCTGTACGACAACCATGTGGCCGAACTGCTTGACCAGGCGCTCTTCCACGTGGAGCACCTGCGCCTCGGCCTGCGCGACACCCCCGCCACCGCCGCTCGGGCCGACCGGACTCCGACCGCCTCCGTGCGCTGACGCCGCTCAGCACGGCGCGTCGCGAACGTCGGCCTTCAGGCCGTGGGCGTCTCATGGGCGGGCGGGCCGATGGCCGAGCCAAGTACCGCGTTGTTGGGCAGGAGCATCTTGCCGTCGTCGGTGTGGAGTTGGACGAACAGCAGGGTCATGTCGGTCACTTCGCCCTCGATGCGGCCGCCCAGCGGACCCGACTGGACGCTGATCCGCTCGCCGATCGTGAACGGGTGCGCGACCAGGAGGACCAGGCCCGCGAAGATATTGCCCAGGACCGGCTGGGCGGCGATGCCCAGAATCACTCCGGTCAGCGCACCGCCGACCAGCAGCTTCTCCCACGGCACCCGGACCAGGCTCAGCGCGCCCAGGATCACCAGGGCATAGCCGGACAGGAGGCATATCACTCGCAACGCGGCGGACCGGTTGTCGCTGATCCGGCCGGTCAGCAGTTTCACCAGGTCGTCCGTGGCCCCGCGCACCGCGATCAGCGCCCCCACCAGGAAGACGCCGGCGCTGATGCCGGCGACGACCCGGGACGTCACGGACTGGTGGCTGTCCGGGTTCCCGAGCAGGCCGCCGAAGGTGAGCGACACGACGAGCCCGCCGAGGGCGAGCGACGTTGTGATGACAGCGCGCCTGGTCCGGATCACCCCGCGCCAGTGCACGTGATGCCCAACGGCGGTGCTGCCTGCGGTCTTGTGGTCGTGGTTCACCGATGAGCCCCCTGTGGTGCGGATGTTCGCGGAGCAGAGTAACCGTGCCCGGGGTGGCAGTCGGGCGGCAGTGTCCACTTGGCGGGCGCAGGTGGCAATGACTCCGAGCGGGGATGCTCATAGACGGTCGCCCGTGTCAAGAGTTCACCAAGTAGTTGCGTGATCGCGCAAGAAGGGGGTTATGCTTCTGGAGGTTTGAAGAGGGCACCTCGTTCGGTGAGGCGTCTGTACGGACACAGGCCACTGACCCCACGACGTCGAGAGACGCCCAGGGTCAGGACAGGTCTCCCCGACTTAAGGGGTGACTCCAAGTGGCTTCCCCGGTAGGGGGATTACGCCGTGCAGTGCCAAAGCTCTGACGAGTTGGGGTGAACCGGGATGGGCCCGGTCCGCTCCTTGCCGCGTCGTCCAGCACCCGCGTGTGCTCCGGCCGGAAGGAGGCGAGAGACGTGGACTGTAGTTGCAGTAGTCCGGGCCACAGTCGGCCCCGCATCCGATCGACCTCGCCCGTCCTCGGCACGCGATAACGACACTCCCTGCGCACACTTCTTTTCACCCGCACCCGTACGGCCTCTGGCCGTCCCGGGCGGCCGGGCTGCTTCGGTGTGCCGTACGTGACTGCCGCGTGCCCCCATGTTCTCCCCCTGCCAGGGGAATTGGGAGGCTCACCATGACCACCGCACCCACCAGGCCCGTCATTCCGGAGCCCCGCACTGCCGTACTGGACGACGCCCACGTCGGCGACATCCGCGGCGCGCTCGGCACCATCAAACTGGACGACCACGGCGAGCGCCGGGGACTGTCCGCCAAGCTCAAGACGCTCCTTGCGATAGTCGGCCCGGGCCTGATCGTGATGGTCGGCGACAACGACGCCGGCGCCTTCGCCACCTACGGCCAGGCCGGGCAGAACTACGGCACCAGCCTGCTGTGGACCCTGCTCCTGCTGATTCCGGTGCTCTATGTGAACCAGGAGATGGTGCTGCGCCTGGGTGCGGTCACCGGCGTCGGGCACGCCCGCCTGATCCTGGAGCGGTTCGGGAAGTTCTGGGGCGCGTTCAGTGTCATTGACCTGTTCCTGCTCAACGCGCTGACCCTCGTTACCGAGTTCATCGGTATCACGTTGGCCGCGGGGTATCTGGGGCTGCCCAAGGCGACGTCGGTGATCCTGGCCGCCGCGGTCATCATCGCCTCGGCGTTCACCGGGTCCTTCCGCCGGTTCGAGCGCATCGCGATCTTCCTGTGCGCGGGTTCGCTGCTGCTGGTTCCGCTGTACTTCATCATTCACCCGGCCTCTTCACAGATGGCACACGACTTCGTGGTGCCCAACATGCCGGGCGGATCAGGGGAGTTGGCGACGGTGATGCTGTTGATCATCGGCATCGTGGGCACGACGGTGGCGCCGTGGCAGCTGTTCTTCCAGCAGTCGTACGTCATCGACAAGCGGATCACCCCGCGCTTCATGAAGTACGAGAAGGCCGACCTGTGGATCGGCATAGCCATCGTCATCATCGGCGCCGCCGCGGTCATGGGCATGGCCGCCGCTGCGTTCGCCGGGACCAACGGCTTCGGCAACTTCGACGACACCGCCGGTGTCGCGGCCGGCATCGAGGCCCACGCCGGCAAGGTTGCCGGCGTGCTCTTCGCCGTGGCCCTGCTGGATGCCTCGATCATCGGAGCGTTCGCGGTCTCGCTCTCCACCGCCTACGCCATCGGTGACGTGTTCGGCATGAAGCACTCCCTGCACCGCGGGGTCAAGGGCGCCAAGGGCTTCTACGCCATCTACGCCGGCCTGGTGGCCGTGGCCGCCACGATCGTACTGATCCCCGGCTCCCCGCTCGGCCTGCTCACCCAGGGCGTGCAGACCCTGGCCGGAGTCCTGCTGCCCTCCGCGTCCGTCTTCCTGCTGCTGCTCTGCAACGACAAGGCCGTCCTTGGCCCCTGGGTCAACGGTCCCAAGACCAACGCCTTCACCGCAGCGGTCGTCGGCGTCCTGGTCACCCTCTCCGTCATCCTGACCGCCTCCGTCCTGTTCCCCGACATCACCGCGAACGCGATCCTCGACATCATGGCCGCCTGTGGGGTGGCCGGAGTCCTGGCGGCCGGGTACTCCTTCACCCGGCGGCGCACCGGCACCAAGGAAGACCCCATCGACCGCACCGGCCGCGACGGTTGGCGGATGCCACCCCTGGAGACACTCACCAGGCCGACCATGTCCACCACCCGCAAGATCGGCATGGGCGCCCTGCGCACCTACCTGCTGATCGCGATGATCCTGGTCGTCATCAAAATCGTCCAGGTCGCCCTCGGCCAGTAAGCCCCGCGCGGGGCGGCGACCAACGCCGCCCCGCGGGCCGGAGCGCCAGACCGCCCCCAACTCCCCTTCGACAAGGGAGGATTCCATGCGCTTTCTCCAGTACGTCACGAGACTGACCTCGTCGGCCGTCCGGCGTGTCGCCCCTCCAGGATGCGCCTGTCCGTCGCTGCCCCTGACGCTGTTCGACGGCACCCCGCGCACCTATCTCCTGAACGACCCGGCCGACTGCACCGGCCCGCACGCCCGGCACGCCGCCTACCACCCCCGCGTCCACCTCGCCTACCTGCTCGCCCGTCAGGGCCGCGAAGCGCGTTGGGTGGCCCAGTTCACCGATCTGCCGCTGACGGCCGCCCAACGCATCAGCCGAGCCGCCACCGCCACCCCGTCCCCTTCCGCCCGCGCCCTGCGCCCCGCACGGAGGTGAGTCGCCCATGTCCGTCCTGACCGCCATCCACTTCCCCGTCCGCCACGCCACACCCCGCAAGCACGGTGCCGTACGCGCACGGCTCACCAGCATTCTGCGGCGCCTCGCCGACAGCCCGCTGGACAGCACCGTCATCCGCGCGGCTCCCGGCCCGGCGGCAGTGCGAACCACTACGGGGCGTGCCCGGAGCGGCTCAGCCCCGCACGCCCACTGGCACCCCGCCACCGGCCCCGACGGCCGACGTCACCTCGAAGCCACCTGGCACTAGCCCCGGCTCCCGGTCCGGCAGGCGGCAACGCCCATGAGCGCCCCGGAGCCCTTCGCCCGGCACGGGGCTGCCCGCTTCAAGCTGCCCGCACCGATCCGCTGGGGGCGGCTTCACTTCCCTGGGGCCCGATGCCCGCAGCGCGCACTATGCCCCTGTGCTGACCCGACAGGAGGGGACATGCCCTTGAACTACCGATTGGTCCACCGAGTTCACCGCGATCTGCTGACCGCACCCACGGGGGCGCGGTGGTCACGTGGGGCCCGGCCGCCCGTACCGCAGTCGGCCTCCCGGCCCGAAGCCGCAGAACTTCCCAAGGCCCCGGTGCACCGTGTGGGCGGCCTGGTCGTCGACTGCGGAACCCGCCGCGTCTCCGCCGAAGGGTGCCAACTGCAGCTCACCTGCATGGAGTTCGAGCTGATCGCCCATCTCGCCGCGCACCCGGACCGCGTCTACACCCGCCAGCAACTGATGGAACTCGTCTGGCAGCAGCGTCCCATGGGCGACATGCGCACCGTCGATGCCCACATCGCCCGCCTGCGCCGCAAACTCGGCCCCGGTCACCGGACTCTGATCCGCACCGTACGGCAGGTCGGTTACGCCCTCGACCCGTCACCCGCCGCGGCGCCACCCACGACCGAACACTGACCCGTCCCCCCTAGCCGACGCCCGGCGAAGGGTATGTCTCAAGGAGGTGCCACGTGCGATTCCTGCGCCGCGTACGGGCGAGGAGGGCGGGGCGGCCCGCCCCTTCGGCGTCGTCCCTTTCCAACGTCCACAGCGACTACGACCGGCGTGCGGAGATCAAAGTACGGGCACTGTGAGCGCTGGCCCTCACTGCGCCCAGTGCACATCTGCTTGGCTTGAACATCAGCCGCCACGACACGGCCACCGCGCATCTGAGACTTGCGATCGCCCTGGACGGCCCGGGAACCGCACCCCTGGACCGCTGGTGGATCAGCTGTCCCGGGAACCCGGCGTGCGCGACCTGCACTGGCGCCAGCACCGTGAACCCAACGCCCGGATGCGCAAGCCCCAGTCGACAAGGAGGCCCTTCCATACACACTGCCACGGAGCCCGACATCATCCTCCCGGCCCTCGCGGCGGCCGTGCCGCTGAAGGACGCCGAAGTGGGTTCGGCGGTAGCCGTGTTGAAGGCGCTGGCCGGCTCCATCCGGTTACGACTGCTCCAGGCACTGGATCATCGGGAACTCTCGGTGGGAGAGCTGACGGAGCAAGTGGGTGCGCGCTACGCCGCATGCTGCGTCTCGCCTCACCGGGACTGCGCCCCGGGATTACGGGGTTTCTGCTCGGCGCATCCGTCGCCGTTCTCGTCATGACGGCCGTCCTGGCACACCGGCACCGGAGGATCGTTGCCCGCCACAGCCCCTCCGTGTCGCCGGAGTCGGTTGACGCGTCCTGGTTCACCGCCCGGACCCTGGACGGCTTCCCGATGGAGGCTGTTCGCCCCTTGCTGCTGGGCCCCGATGCCCCGGACCTCAACCGTCTCTACACGGCGTGGGTCCTGGCACTCCACGGCCACGACACCGCCTGGATCGTCGGACGCCTCGGCCTGCCGCACAACGTCGCAGCCCTCCTGGTCGACGCGGCCCACGCACACCAAGACCGCGACTGATGCCAGGCCGCGGAGGGGCATGGGCGCCTGCCGAATCCCGGCGACGGCGGCCACACAGGCACGTGGGCGAGGGCAGCCGCGAGTCCTCGGCCATCGTGCTGCGGTGGGATGCCTGCCCTCCACGCGGTGAGCGCGGCCTGCCGCAGGGTGTCCGCGCGGGCGGCCAGGCCGGCACGGAGCACGTCGGCGGAGGCCGCCACCAGATCCGGCGCCTCCTCGGCCAGGTGGTGGGCGGCGAGCCGCACGGCGCGGCGTTCCGGTGGAAGGCCGTGGTCGTTCATGCCACGGCGTCCCGTTCGTCTTCGGTGGCGGTTGGGTCCAGGTGCCAGTGCAGGTCGTGGATGCCGGGTTCGAGCGACAGCCGGGCGATGAGCTGTTCCAGGGCGCGGGCGGGGTCGCCGCCGACTGCGACGACTGCCCGCAGTTCGGTGGTGTCGTCGTCCTCGCGGCGCACGCGCAGGCCGGTGGGGGTGAGTCCGCTGCTCGCCATGGACTGCAGGAGCAGGGCGCGGATGTGGGCGTCCTCGCTGCGGTCGCACACGAGGTGGACGGTGGCGCGTACCCCTTCGGTGTCGGGGTCATGCTGGGGAACCCGGTCGATGAGCCGTCCGGCGGGCCGCAGCGCCAGGTGGACGGCGAGGACCGCGCCCGTGCCGATCAGGGCCAGTTCCAGGTGGCTGGAGGCTGCCAGGACTCCGACGGCGGCCGAACACCACAGGGTGGCCGCGGTGTTGAGGCCGCGTACGGAGGCGCCGTCGCGCAGGATGACGCCACCGCCGAGGAAGCCGATGCCGGAGACGACGTAGGAGGCGACTCTCGTCGGGCTGCCCGCGTCGCCGACCGCCTCGCTGTAGAGGACGAACAGGGTCGCACCGGCTGCCACCAGCGCATTGGTGCGCAGTCCCGCCATGCGGGCACGCCACTGCCGCTCGATACCGATCAGGGCCCCGCAGCCGACACCCACGGCGAGCCGCAGGGCGAAGTCGAAGGTAGTCAGGTCAGCCATGGCGGCCTCCTATCGCCCCTTGCCGGCAGGGTGGCCGACCAGACAAGGCGCACAACGGACTGGCGTTACAGCGTGTCGGAAAGGTGTGTGGACAGACGGATGCGGGGCCGATGCCGGCCCTGTCTACTGTGACTGTCATCCATGCGCCCCGCCTCCTCACCGGCTCCAGGCTCCTACGGGGAGCTTCTGGGGCGCAGTTCGGTCCTCGTGTGAGGCTGAAGCGCCTGCCTGTTCTTGAACCGAATCCCATGGACGGTCACCGAAAGCTGCTGAGGATGCTCGCCGTGATCGCGGGCATCCTCGGTGCCATCGCCATCGGGGCGGTGATCGCTGCGCGGATGGCGTGAAAGACCGCAGGGAGCGAGACCGCCCCCTCACGCCCCATACCATAAGAAGCACAGGCCCGCCCACGCTCGTCGCCGAACGCTGGGGCGGGTCAGGCGCTCTCCCGGTCCCCGCCGGGAGAGGGGTGCTGCTACTTCCCGTGCTTCCAGATGCGGTGCTTGGCGTCCCAGCGGTCCGCCTTCTTGTCGACGGCCACGTCCCAGCCGAGGTGACGGTGCAGGCCGTGGTCCCCCTTGTTCCTCGTGTGCGTCTCGGGCTCGCAGGAATCCGCACGCTTGGTACGAAGTGCATCTTCGAGCCGCCTCGGCCGGGATCGACGAGATCCCGGCGGTTCCCGCCTGACCGGATGACCTGACGGTCCGCTCGCTGACGGCGGGTTCACCCTTGACCTCCCTGCTGGGGTCGCTGTAAGGGAGGAGCGGCGCCTCTGAGGGGTATTCATCGGCCCATGGGTTCGTATCCTGTCGGGTGGGTGTGGGATGTTACGGCTGAGGTGAGGGTTTGGCGGTCGGTTCGCGCCGGCGCTGGGCGCTGTCGCTGATGCGGATCAGCAGGGCCACCATCAGCCAGTTGGCGACCATGGAGGAGCCGCCCTTGGCGAGGAACGGCAGGGCCTTGCCGGTTAGCGGGATCAGGCCCATGACGCCGCCCGAGACGACGAATACCTGGAGCAGGAGCGCGCTGGACAGGCCGACCGCCAGGAGTTTGCCGAACGGGTCGCGGGCCAGGACGCCGATGCGCAGTCCGCGCTGCGCGAGGAGGCCGTACAGGAGCAGGACGGCCATCACCCCGGCCAGGCCGAGCTCTTCACCGACGGTGGTGAGGATGAAGTCGCTGTTGCCTGCGAACCCGATGAGTTCGGGGTGGCCCTGGCCGAGGCCGGTGCCGGTGATGCCGCCGCTGCCGAAGCTGAACAGGGCCTGGCCGAGCTGTTCGGAGATCCCGGCCTTCTGCCCGGCGGGCGTGAAGGCATCCATGGGGTGCAGCCAGGCCACCACTCGGCCGTGGACGTGCGGCTCCATCGAGCCGACCACCCCGGCCCCGACCACGGCCATGAGCAGGCCGCACACCACCCAGCTGGTGCGCTCGGTGGCCATGTACAGCATGATCACGAAGAGGCCGAAGAAGATCAGGGACGTACCGAGGTCTCGCTCGAAGATGAGCACCAGCAGGCTGAGCACCCAGATCGTCGCGATCGGCGCCATCTGCCGGCCGGGCGGCAGCCTCATGCCGAGGAGGCGTCGGCCGGTCAGGGCGAGCGCGTCGCGGTTGACCGTGAGATAACCGGCGAAGAACACCGCGATCATGATCTTCACGAATTCGCCGGGCTGCACGGACAGCGGCCCCAGCATGATCCACCGCTTGGCGCCGAACTGGTCGGCGCCGAAGAACGCCGGAGCCATCAGCAGTACCAGGGCGACCGCCATCATCAGATACAGGTACCGCTGCAACCAGCGGTGATCACGCAGGATGACCAGCACGCCGACGCAGACGGCCACCCCGATGACCGTCCACATCAGCTGGCCGCTGCCGGCCTGGGGGATCCTCAGGCGGGGCTCGGCCGCGTAGGTGATGTCGAGCCGGTACATCAGCACCAGGCCGAGCCCGGTCAGCAGCAGGGCGAGCGGCAGGAGCAGTGGATCGGCCCTCGACGCCCAGCGCCGCACCGCCAGGTGCGGCACCAGCGCGAGCAGGAAGACGGCGGCGGCGAACCCGGGCAGCCCCGAGGGCAGCCGGCCGTCCATGGAGAGACCGGTGCAGGTGTAGCCGCCGACGGTGATCAGTACGACGAAGCCGAGCAGCCATGCCTCGGCGCGCCGCCGGTTGGGCGCCTGCGCGAGCGCCGCGAACGACATCGTGTGCCCGTAGTCGTCCTCGGAGCCCGCACCCATTGCAGACCGAGATCGGGTCACGTTCGCCACTCTCCGCACGAAAACCTCCCACCCTGAAAGAGCCACAGCCCCGGGTGCATGGCTACGCCGTTGCTCGCGATGCCAACGCATCGAAGGACGGCGGGCGGCCTGAGCCGGTTCCGGGTGTGGCTCTCTTCATAGACACTTGCTAAGTTGCGCCATTATGCAACTAATCGCGACCACAATACGGCCCGCCGTCCGAAGCGGCGGACACCGGGTGAGCCGCCTAACGACGGAGCACCTGGCGCTGGGAAGGCGCTGCTGCCCTCTTGCCCGCTCCCGCGACACCCGGCCCGCCAGGCGGGTCTAGCGTGAACCGGGTTGGGGCCCCAGCGCGAGCCGGGAGCGAGGGGCGGTCGGCATGGCATGGAGTGCGGCTGAGGTGAAGGAGCTGACCGCGGGAACGGCCGTGTCCTGCTGGGAGTTGGACGTTCCGGCGCTGTTCTCGTCGCCGTCCTGGGCGGGCTGTACGGCTGGGGGGCGCTGCGTCTGGAACGGCGCGGTGTGCGCTGGCCGCTGGTTCGTTGTGCTGCATTCGTGCTGCTGGGGCTTGGCGCGCTCGTGGTGGCGACGATGTCTGCGCTCGCTGTGTACGGCCGCGCGCTGTTCTGGCCGGCCGCGGTCCAGAACGTGCTCCTCGACCTGATCGCACCACTCGGCCTCGCGCTCGGCGACCCGCTGCAGCTGGCTGCTCGCGCGTTACCCGACCGCGCGGCACAGCGGGTCCGGCGGGCGACGACCGGGCTCCTGGTGCGGCTGCTCACGTTCCCGCTCGTCAGCACCGTCCTGGTGCACGCATCCGGTACGCGGGGCACTGGTCTTCCTCGACGGCATCGTCGACGCCCTGCCGGGCATCGTGGTGATGGCTGGCAGCACCTTGATCGCGGGCGACTGGTGCCGGCACCACGCGCCGTCCTGGGCGCCCGATGCCCACCATGACCAACAGCTCGGCGGCGGCGCGATGCTCAGCATCGCCGAACTGGTCGCGGTGCCCTTCCTGCTCGCGATCCTGGTCCAGTGGGCCCGCGCCGACCGCGCGGAGGCGGCTGCGCTGGACCGCCGCCTTCAGACGGAACTCACCCCCTCACCCGCCCTTCCTGGGCAGCCACAGGGGCAGAACGTGGACCTGGTCCGCCCTTGGTGGGAATCCGAGGACAGCGAGATCGCCGAACGTATCCGCCGACAGCGCCCACGTGGGTAGCAAGGCGTTCCGGTCGTCATCCACGGCGTAAAGTGCCGGTTGCAGACTGGGCTTGAGGTTCACGACCGCCGCCCCCGCAGCCCCCTGCGGGTCTTACATAGGTGGCATCCCCTTGCCGGATGCCCCTTTTTCCTTTGGGCTCGGGCCGTCGGGTGTGGGCCGGGAGGTGCGGGTGATGAGCCAGTTGGCTCCGCGGGCCGCGAGCGCACGGCGGCGCTGCCAGCGCGAGCGCGGCGGGATGATCACGTCCGCTCCTGCGGTGGCGAGGGCTATGGCGGAGAGCCTCTGGGCGGCGCGTGCGAGATCGGCAGCCAGCTGCTCCCTGCGAGGGCCGGGGCCGGTGAGGCGCAGGGCCGTGTAGAGGCCCTCTATCTGGGCCATGGCCGCCCCAATGCGCAGGTTCGCGCTGCCCGTTGACGGAAGCTGTTCCTGTGGCAATTGCACCCCTCGGCGTTGACGGTTACACCCGAGAGGGTTGCCCAGTTGCGTAATCCGGCAATCATCTGGATGTGATCATGCGCCAGGAAGTCGTGCCGAACGAGCAGGTGCCCAGGTGCTGCGGGGAGTCCGGCGGCGGTCTAGCGGCCGGTGATCCGGCAGGGCACGACCAGGTCTTCCGTCAGGTGGTAGGCGGCACAGACTCGGTGGTAGCCGTCGGCGATGACCAGCGGAGTACCGGAGACCAGGAGCACGGGGGAGAGCTTCTTGCCGGACTTGACCTTCTGGATGTTGTGCTTGACGTGGATGTTGTCGGCAGGCAGCAGCGGCAGAGTCGAGGCCCGCATGATGTCCTTCGCCTTCTTCGTCTGGGTGGGGGCCGTGCGCAGGGCGTCGACGATGCGCTTCACCTCGTCCGCGTTGAGCAACAGGCTGAGGTAGTCGGCCGCCGCCGGAAAATCGTGCTCCTCGGGCTCCTGGAGCCACAGCTTCGTCCACTCCACGGCGCTGCCCCCTGTCCTGGTCGAGCACCACAACCGAGGGGGAAAGTCTAGAACGGGCACGCCCAACTCGTTCCTGGCGTGCGGCACTTCGTCGGAGGGCGTCAGTGGTGTGAGCTGCCTGGCCGGTCGGCGGTCACGTGGCGTCGGGGTCGAACACGTGTCGCGTCGGCGGCGTTGCTTGTGCGCCCTTGGCCAGTGAGCCGGCACCCGGCGCCCGGCCGTCGGCTGTGTCGCGCACGGCGGCCGTGATCTCCGCCAGTTCGGGGCGCGGGTCGAGGGCGCTGCGGATCTCCTCCACCCCGGCGAGGCTGTCGCCGTCCAGCACGTGTTTGCGTACGAAGGTCTTCGGGTGGAGGTCCTCGAACTCGAAATCCTTGAACTCCGGGCCGAGTTCTGAACGGAGGTCCTGTTTGGCGCTGTCCGCGAAGGCCCGCACCTTGCGCAGGACGCCGGTCGCGTTGCGGATGAACTCGGGCAGCTTGTCCGGCCCGAAGATGAAGATCGCGACGATGGCGATGGTGACCACTTTCATCGGGCTCAGTTCACTGAACATCCGCTCGCTCCTTGATCGACAAAGCGCCCGCACGCCGCGAGCACGGCGAGCCACACCCTCAACACTTTAAAGGTTGCGCAAGTAGGGAACCATCCGGTGTCGCGGTTCGTCCTCCCAGCCGTAGTAGAGGAACCACTGCGTGTTCAGCCCGGCGGAATCCGGAGGTTCTGGCATGAGTGCAGAGTTCGGCGCGTCCGCCCCTCCCGCGGGTGAGCCGGGGGCCAGGATGGGGGGCGGCGCCCGTCGAGTCGCTGACGGATATCGCCCACCCTGAGGGGCGTTTCGACCGTGCCCTCGCTCTGCTTCCGCGTCCTGGCCGGCAAGGCGCATGGCGTCTTCCTGACCGCACTCGGCATCTGTCTGATCGTGCTGCCGCTCGCGCATATCCTCACCCCGAGCGGGACGGTCGAGCTGATCGGCGGCAACTGCACCAACGTGACGAGCGGAGTCGGGGCCTGCATCGCGGCGGGAGGCACCCTGCATCCGGTGCGCGCGAACCGCAGGCGCTCCCGTATGTAGGGGGAGTGGTTGCGGCTGGCCCGTGAGACGCACCGCCTGCTCCACCGCGTGTACGCGAGCCAGGTCCGTGAGCTGGAACACGACTGCGGGGGTGGTGTGGAGCTGTGGCCAGGGCCGGAGTGAAGCAGTTCGCGCCGCGCCGTCCGCGGTTACCGGCCCGTCCGGCACGGATCAGCCCGAGGGCTTCAGGCGGCCAGTCCGGGCAGCCACCCCGGGTTAGTGACTCTCGTCACAGCCGTGATGCTTGCGAGATTGCGTAAGTCTGCAACTAATGGGGTGGGCGGCTCGTCTTCCTCTGCGGTAACGGCATGAGGGGTGGCCGTATTGGGGTCGCGGGAGGGGAGCCTCTCGGACTGAGTCATGAGGGACGGGTGCATGCAGCAGCGATCTCCGGCCGTGCCGGGCGGCAATCCACCACGCCGGGGCCCCGGTGGTGGCACGCCCGTACAGGGGGAGCGGCCAGTGCCCGATTCTGTGCCGCCGGGAGTGTCCGCCGGGCATCGGTCCGGCCCGGCCCGCGGCCGAGGGCCCACGCGTTCGGCCCTGGCGCTGGCCCTGCTGGTCCCGCCGCTGGTGGGTGCCTGTGTCGATGCCGTAGGTGGTTCCGGTTCCGGATGGGGGCTGCTGGTGGGCGGTGTGGCCGGTGCGGCCGCGTCGGCCGTGCTGGGGGTGAGGCGAAAGGCTCTGTCGTGGGTGGCGCCGCTGCCTGCCCTGGTGGTCGCCGCGCTGGCCGCGGCCGTGCACCTGTTGACCGGGCCTTCCAGCTCCGGCGGCAAGTCGACGTCCACGGACCTGATCCGGTGGGCGGTAGCCGCCTTCCCCGCCATGGCCGCCGCAGAGTGCACGGTACTGGCCGTGCTGGCGGTACTCGGCCTCCAGTCCCTGCGCAGCAGGAGGCGCGACCATGCCTGACAACCCTTCCTCCCGCCCGCAGAACCGCCGCCGCAAGTCGTCGCCCGGCTCACCGGCCGACGGCCGTACCCGCCGACCGCGGTGGGTCCTCGCCCTGCGCGCCATGGTGTGGCTGACCTCCGCCGTCGTGCTCATCGCCTGTGGCGTGACGTGGTTCGCGTACCGGTCACTGACGAACGGCCTCACTACGTCGGATGCCCTGGACGCCGTGAAGAAGAACGCGCCCAAGCACCTGGACAGTTCGGTGAACCTCTTGCTGATAGGCCTCGATTCACGCAAGGACATGGACGGCAACGACCTGCCCAAGGAGTTCGTCCAGGACCAGTTGCACGCAGGGTCCAGCGATATCGGCTACTACAACACCAACACGCTGATCCTGATGCACATCCCGGCGGACGGCGGCAAAGTCAGCGCGTTCTCCATTCCCCGGGACGACTACGTGGAGACCCTCAACGGCGACGGCTCCTCCCAGGGCGAGCACAAGATAAAGGAGGCGTACGCCAACGCCTACACCGGCGCCAGCGAACGCCTGTCCAAGCAGGGCATCAAAGGCCCGGACCTCGAAGGCAAGAGCCGCGAGGCCGGGCGCGAGGCGACGCTCGCCACCGTGCAGCAGTTCACCGGCGTGCCGATCGACCACTTCGCCGAGGTCAACCTGCTCGGCTTCTACGACATCGCCAAAGTCCTTCAGCCCATCACCGTCTGCCTCAAGCACCCGGTCAAGGACCGCTATTCCGGCGCGGACTTCCCGGCCGGGGTACAGAAGGTCGACGCCAAGCAGGCCCTCGCCTTCGTCCGCCAGCGCCACGGCCTCGACAACGGCGACCTCGACCGCACCCGCCGCCAGCAGGCATTCATCTCCAGCGTCACCCACCAGCTCAAGGACGAGGGCCTCTTCGGCGACCTCGGCAAGCTGCAGGGGCTGTTCGGGGTCGTGAAGAAGGACCTGGTCCTCGACAGTGCCTGGCACGTACTGGACTTCGCTCAGCAAGCACCCAACCTCACCGGCGGCAACGTCGAGTTCCACACCCTGCCCATCACCGGATTCGCCACCCGCAAGGGCGAATCGGTCAACCTCGTCGACGCCGAGAAGATCAAAGCAATCGTTCAGCAGACCTTCGGCCCCAGCCCCGCCTCGTCCGCCGCGCCCGATGACGGCGACTCCAAGGCCGGCGCGAAGGCCGCGCCGGCCACCGTGGACGTCCGCAACGGCAACGGCACCGGCGGTCTCGCCGACACCGAGCTCAACGCCCTGACCGCACTCGGCTACACCGCGGGACAGACCGGCAACGCGCCCGCCCAGGCCCACACCACCGTGGCCTACGGGGCAGGCGCACAGCAGGCCGCCCAGCAGATCGCGTCCCGCCTCAAGTCGGGTACGGCCACCGCCAGCTCCGCCATTCCGGCCGGACACGTCCGCGTCACACTGGGCCGCGACTACACACCCCCGAACAGCAAGGCGCCTGCGCCCGCTCCCAGCGACTCCGCCTCCGCGGCGGACAGCGGGGACAGCGGGCCGGCGGTGAAGGCCGGTGGCGTGCCCTGCGTCAACTGACCCGGCGCTTCCGGCGTGCGCCCCCCAGGAAAGGGCATCACAGGCGGCAGAGGGACAGGTAAGTCCAGTACACAGCGGGGAGGAAGAGGAGTGAACGACAGGGTCAGCGGAGTGGTCCGCTGGTTCAACCAGGCCAAGGGGTACGGGTACATCGACGGGGACGACGGCCGTGAGGTCCTGGTCCGCCGCGAAGCCATCGAAGGCGCAACCTTCCTCACCGAAGGACTGCGCGTCACCTACGTGGCGGTGACCGGCTCCGGCGAGCTCCATGCCGAACACGTCCACCTAGCAGAGCGCGTCCGCATGGCCGAATGAGCCCCCTTGGGACCCGCCGCCATCGGCGGGTCCCAAGGCTCCGCCCGGCGCCGACGAGCCATGTTCATGCGCCCGCACAGGGGCAGCACGCGATGCCTCCGTGCCATCGTTGTGGCGCGGCAGAAATCCGGCCGCGTCCGGGGACGCCGGATGCCTGGCGGCAATAATCCGTTGCACGGTTGCGTAACTATCTGGAGCCCGCGCAGGGCGTCTCCCTGTAAGACGGCAAGTGCCGTGCCTACACTGAGGCTGCCCCCGGGCACGGGACGTGACCGGGACGCGACGGGAGGGTGGACGAGATGGCAGCGGGCAGCGGCGAGCGCATGGACCCGACCGCGGAGGTCCTGGCGGACGCCGCAGCGGCGTTCGGCCTGCTGGCTTCGCCCGCGCGCCTGCACATCGTGTGGGCGCTGGCGCAGGGCGAGAGCGATGTGTCGGGGCTCGCGGAGCGGCTGGGCGGCGCGCTCCCTGCGACGAGCCAGCACCTGGCGAAGCTGAAACTCGCCGGCCTCGTGGGCTCACGCCGCGAAGGACGTCGCCAGATCTACTACGTGGACGACCAGGACATCGTCGCCGTCGTGCAGTTGATGGTGCGTCAGCTGAGGCGGACCGCCGATGAGGCCCCTGAACGTCTCCTGTGTTCTGTGGGGTCCTGAGGCCGGGAGCCGTTCGACCTCCGTCGGCAATGCAGGGGAGCTAGTGGAGCTTGAGAGTGAACTGGCCGACTGGCTGCGGGGTGGAGCCGGCCCCGGTTGCGGCACCGGGGCCGGGCCTGGGGCCGTGACGGCTACCAGTCGCCGCCGCCGAAGTCGCCTCCCGAGTCACCGCCGAACCCGCCGCCGCCAAAACTTCCGGAGAAGTCGGCCGGGTTGAAGTCGGAGCCGCTGGACTCGCCGCCGCCGGGCAGGCTTTCGGGCCCGGCGAAGCCCGGTTCGGCGAACGCGCTCGGCGCGCTGATGAGGCCGCCGAGCACGGTGCCCACGAGGAGGCCGCCGAGGATGCCGCCGGCGGCGCCGCCGAAGTAGCCGCCCGCCCAAGGGGCGTAGGCGGGCCCGGCGTTCCAGTACGGCTGCGGGCCCTGGTCGGTGTGGACCGTGCGGGCTTCGGGGTCCTGCCCGGAGTTGACGCGTGCGGTGTCGTCGGCGCAGGCCGGAACCGGGCGCGGGCTGCCCCCGGGCGGGGCCCACTGAACGTCGGTCACCGAAGGGCCGTGCCGGGGGTCGAAGAAACACGGCAGTCGGCGCTCGGGCAGAAGTCGGCCGCCGCGCCTGGCTTCCAAGGTGGCCAGGGCGAACCGGCCGTCGGCGAGCGTCTCGGTCACCGCCTGGATGTCCTGCGGCACACGGGCCGCCGCCGTCTGCTCCTTCGCCTTGTCGTAGGCATCGAGGGCGTGCTCGTAATCCTTGCGCATGGCGTCGGTGGCGCCGGACTCGGAGGGCGTGAAGGCGAGTCGGTCGAGTTCTTCGCCGTAGGCGGTGATGTCCTCGTCCACCACGGTGCGCAGGGCGTCCAGTTCGGCGCGCTCGCGCTCCTCACGCTTCTTCCGCGACCGCCTCAGAATGGCGTATCCGGCGCCGCCGCCCACCACGAGCACCCCGCCGACGGCGAGCCAGGCGGCAGTGGCGGAGCCGTCCTCGCCCCCGCCCGACCAGGAGCCGGGTGCCTTGCCCTTGGCCTGGTGGAGGGCCTGGTCGACGAAGGCGTTCAGCTCCGTCTTCGCGTCCGGAGGCGAGGACCGCTTGACGGCGCCCACCAGGTTCTCGACGGCGTTCTTGGCCATCACCTGCCGATCGGCTCCCGCGTTGAAGCCGTCGCCGAGCCGGATCGCGTACAGCCCGGTGATGCCGGTGAGCGAGCGCACGTCCTTCAGGACGGAGCCGGAAGGGAATTCGGCGCTCTGCGGCAGGACGGCCACGAAGACGGGCTTACCCGCGTCCTTGATCTTCTTCGCGAGCGCCTCGGCATCCGGCTTCGGCAGCTGGGCCTCGGCCCGCGGATCGACGTAGACCGGGCTCTTCTTGAGTGCGTCGGCCACCGTCGCCGTGCCGCTCGCGGCATGTGCGGGAACGGGGATGAGCGCGGCGGCCAGGGCGAGCAGCGACGCGGCCAGAGCCGTGGCCCAGCTCGGTCGTGCGGCCCGGGGGTAGGCGGGCATGGGGGATTCTCCTCAGGTGCGTCGGGCGGGTGGGACTCGTACTGAGCCGTACGAGAGGTTGGAGCAGGGGTCGTCGTCGGCGGAGCGGGCGCCCCCGGCGATACCGGAGGGCACCGCACTCGGTGCGGTTGATGCCGTCGAGGTGGGGTCGGTGGCGTAGACCTTGCCCAGGATGATCTTGACTCTGGGCTTGGCCGTAGCGGTGACTTCCGCGCCGGGGAAGATTTGGGCGGCCTTCTCGGCCTGGTCCTTCTCGCCGGGCCCGTACTCGATCACGGTCTTGCTCTGGGTGCGGACCGTGGCGGTGCCGGTGCTGGTGACGGTGAAGCCGTGCTGCTTGAGGGCGTCGGCGGCGCGGGCGGCCAGGCCGGTGACGGTGGTGCCGTTGTACACGGCGACGGAGATGCCCGTGCCGGACACCGATTCCGTGGCGCTGGGTGACGGGGACGAGTCACTGGCCTGCTCGTCGTGGTGGTTGCCCGCGTCCTGGCCGTCGAGGGTGCGGTCGGCCTTCAGCGCGGCCCACAGGGCTTCGGTGTCCGGGTGGACGATGGCGACACGGGCGCCCTGGTAGCGCCATGGGAGGGTGACGAACTTGGTGTTGTGCAGGTCGATGTTCTTCATCGACATGGCGAAGGAGATGAGCTTCTGGGCGGAGCCGAGCCCGGGGTCCACGGTCAGCGACTCGGTGGCGGCGTTGGCGAGCGGGAGCAGGCTGGTGGGAGTCAGGCCGTCGCTCTTCACCTTTTTCAGCAGGGAGGCCACGAAGGCTTGCTGGCGTTTGATGCGGCCCATGTCGGAGCCGTCGCCGATGCCGTGGCGGATGCGCACGTAGTCCAGGGCCTTCTGGCCGGAGACGGTCTGCGGACCCTTCGCGAAGATCTGGGCACCGCGGGTGGGGCGGTTGGGGTTGAGGTCTTTTTGGTAGAGGTCCTGGGGCAGACAGACCTGGACGCCGCCGACGGCCTCGGTCATCTTCGCGAAGCCCTTGAAGTCGACGACCACGGTGTGGTCGACGCGCAGGCCGGTCAGCTTCTCGACGGTGTTCTGGGTGCAGGCGGGGTTGCCCTTGGGGGTTTGCCCCACGGAGTAGGCCGCGTTGAACATGGTGTTGGCCTGGGGCTTGGTCCAATTGCCGTCGGGGAGTTTGCACGGCGGGATGTCGACCAGAGTGTCGCGGGGGATGGAGACCGCGACGGCGTGCTTCTGGTCGGCATAGGCGTGCAGCAGGAGGGCGGTGTCGGAGCGACCGATGTCACTCTTGTCGCCGCCACCGAGGTCGCTGTTCCCTCCGGTCCGTGCGTCCGTGCCGATGACCAGCACGTTCGACCCGTTCGCGGAGGCGGGCGGCCGGTTGTTGGAAATTCCGTCCGCACCGAAGGTCTCGATGTTGCCGTCGAGCTGAAGGTAGATCCAGCCAGCGCCGGCCGTCAGCAGCACGAGCAGCGAGACCGCGACCCAGATCCCGACCTTCGTCTTGCTGCGCTTGCGCCGCCGGCTCGCCTCCAGCGCCCGGCCACCACCACGACGCCGACTCGACGCCTTACGACTGCCTGCCACTCGCGCGCCCCTTGTCCGTACGGCTCACCAAAGAAGGGGCCGATTCAACCCACCCCACAGTTGTACAGTTGCGCAATGTAGCAATCTTTCCCGTGGGCGCATCCCGTCGAGGTGTCCTGGTTCGACGGGGGGAAGCGGGGGCGGAATGTTCCGCAACGGGCTGGAGCCATGGCATCTGCTGATCCTGGCGATTGTGATCATCCTGCTGTTCGGCTCGTAGAAACCGCCGATACGGCCCGGGCGTTGGGCAAGTCGCTGCGCATCCTCAAGAGCGAGACGAAGGCGATGAAGCAGGAGGGTGCCCAAGCGGCGGCCTCGGCGGATTCTCCCCCGGTCGCGCAGCCGGAGGCGCCTGACTGGACGATCCAGACCGCTCCCGGCGATGCGGCCTCGGCCCGCACCGTCCAGCAGCACGTCGACGGCAGCTGACGGGCCAAGGCTCAGGGGCTGGCCGCATCGAAGCCGTAGCGCACCGGCTGATCACCGCCGGTGCGTCGCCGCGTGTCCCGCCGGTAGATGAACAGCGCCTGGACGCTCACGTTCTCCGCCTGCGGCTCCACCGCACAGGGGTACGTCACCTGGAGCACCCCGGGCTGGCCGGCGATCCGCATGCGCAGCCCGTGCGCCGGCCCGCCGTCGAGCTCAGCCGATTCCCAGCCCGCCGTGTCGTCCGCATCCATGGCAACACTTTAGAGGTTGCGCAACTCGATAATGATAGTGAGGCCGCTCACGCAACGTCCGCCGGCGCCCACGGCGGCATGTGCGCAGGTCTCGCCTGCTTCAGCACACAACGGGGGGAGAACGCATGCACGAAACGTGCACCGGGAACACGCGCAGCGGGTGGTGTGACCACCTCGGAGAAGAGGACCTGCCCGCCTTCGAGGAGGTCCTCCAGCAAGCCCTGGAGCCAGCCGAGATCCAGCAGGCGCTACGCGCCATGGGCCGGATGATCACCGCCGGAGATCTGCGCGCACTGACCTGGGAGGCCAGGGAGAGCGTCGCCGCAACGGCAGCCGCCGCATATCACGGAGTGCTGCGGCTGCGCCGCACCAACGTGTCAGCCCGCGCCTCCGACCAACTGCCCGCCGTGCTGGCCGTGCTCGTACCTGCGCTGGCAGGGATCGCCGCAGTCGTCTTCCTACTCGTCGGCTATGGCCTGCATTTGGCGAGCAGCCATCCTCAACTGGCCGGAGAACGCCAGGCCATGGGATGGATCTGCGCGGGCGTCACAGGTCTCGGCCTCCTGGCCGACCTGATCTGGCTGATGATCACAGCGATACGCAACCGCCCGGCGGCTGGCCCCGGAACTGCCCCGCGTGTCGACCCGGACGCCGACGACTCGTTGAAGGTCTGGCGGCAGGCACAGCACTGGCGGCGGGCTCTGCTGGTGCGAGGGATCCTGCCCTTCCTGCGCGCGCGTAGAAGAGACCCGGAACACCGATACCACCACCCGCTGACCACACGTCAGCGGCAGCAGCCCATCTCGCACGCTGCACAACACAGGGAACTCCCGGACCTTCCGCAGGATCCCGGCCGGGTCGGCGTCCATCATCATCCGCACGGCGCGGCGTCGAATTCGTGGGCGCGTACAGGTGGCATCGCCTCGACGCCGAAGTGCCAGGTGTAGGAGCGGAACAGCCAGGACCAGCCGACCAGCTCACCGGGACCGGAACTCTCAATCACCGCGGGCGGTGCGGCCGGATGTGAAAACCGTCGTGGCGCGAATCATCGCGGGTTCAAATCGCACACCCACCGCTGGCAGAAACGGTCCTTGACCAGGTGACACGGTCAAGGACCGTACTGCTGCTCGGTGCCCGTCGGTGATTTCCCGTACTTCCCCGCCCGAACGGGCACGCGAGGGGTGCAGCACTCCTCCTGGCCGTGGTCGGGCCCGTTGGACAGAACGCCCACACTTCGGCCCGTTCGACAGCGACCGACAGGCCGCCGCCCCGCCTTCGCGGAGCGGCGGCCCAGGGCCGGGCGCAGTGGTCAGTTGTCCGGGTGCCATTCGCGGGCGAGGATCGCGTAGATGACCTCGTCGGTCCACTCGCCCTTGACGAACTCGTTCTCCACCAGGTGCGCCTCGCGCCGCATGCCCAGCTTCTCCAGGACGCGCATCGAGGCGGCGTTGCGGCCGTCGAGGCGGCCGACGATCCGGTGCAGGTCGAGCTTCTCGAAGCCCAGTTGGATGAGGGGCCGGGTCGCCTCGGCGGCGTACCCCCGGCCTCGATGGTCGGGGTGCAGGACATAGCCGATCTCGCCCTGACGGTGGGTTCGGCTCGTCCAGTGCAGGTTGACGTCGCCGATGAGGGTGCCGGAGTCGCGCAGGGCTACCGCGAGGAGCAGGGTGTCGCCCTCGTCCTCCAGCGTGGTGAAGGTGATCCGCTCGACGAGCTTGGCCCGCACCTCGTCACGGGTGCGCGGCGAGGAGTACAGGTAGCGGTTGACGTCCTCCCGGCGCTGGATGTCGTACAGCGCGTCGAGGTCGTCCTCGACGAACGGACGCAGCACGAGGTGTGCGGTGGTGATCGGGTGGCCCAGGCTGATCATTCGGTTACTCCATGACCGTTGCGGTGATCGAGGCGGATTCCTCTGGGGCTGGGGTGAACGAGCGACCACCGACCGCGGTGGTGAGGGCGGCCAGCGCCCCGAAGCCGACCACGAAGGCGAAGGCAAGCCGACTGCCCCCCAGATCGGCGAGCGTACCCGCGACGGCGTTTCCGGCGGACATGCCAAGGGTGAGCGCGCTCCCGACGACGGCGAAGCCCTCGGCGAGCGCCTCGCGCGGCACGATCGAACCGACCACCGTGCTGCCGGTGATGAGGACCGGCGAGATGCCCACGCCGGACAGGATGACGAACCCGTACATGGCCGCCATCGAGTCGACGAACACCAGTGGCACCATCGTCAGGCACAACACCACATTGGTGGCCAGGAGTTGGCGGACCACCGGCAGCTTCCAGTTCACCAGGCCGAAGGCGAATCCGGCGATCATGCTGCCCACGATCATCAGCGCGAGCAGCAGGCCGGCCCTCCCCGATTCGCCGTGTTTGTCGGCGAAGTTGAGGACGGCCACGTCGGCCGTGCCGAGCAGGGTTCCGGTGGCGAGGTAGCCGAACGTCAGGAGCGGCATCCCGCGCATCCGGATCACGCCGATCCGCGGCAGGTCCGCGTCCGGGTGGATCTTCGGCTCCGATCGCCGCAGCGTCGCCATGACCAGCGAGCCGCCCACGGTGAGGGCGATCGCGCCGATCAGGCCGGCGCTCGGGAAGATGTCGACCGCGAGCCAGACCACCAGGAGCGGGCCGACGATGTACACGACGTCGTCGAGCACCGCTTCCAGGGCGTACGCAGTCTGCATGCGCTTGCCCTCGTTGAGCACGGCGTTCCACCGGGCTCGCACCAGCGACCCCAGCGGCAGCGCGGAGGCCCCCGCCAGGATCGCGATGGGGAAGTACGTCCAGGAGGGCATCCCCGACTCGGCTGCCAGGACGATGCCGAGGATTCCGCAGGTGTGGACGAGCGTCGACCAGAGGATGACCGGCCGCTGGCCGCGGCGGTCGGCGAGCCGGGCGAGGAGCGGCGCGGTCAAGGCGTTCGACAGACCGAACGTCCCGGCAACCGCGCCGCCCAGCGTGTAGGAACCGGTGAGCGCCTCGACCATCAACAGACAGCCGAGCGTCCGCATGGACATGGGTATCCGACCGATGAATCCGGCGGCCACGAAGGCCGCGGCACCGGGCACGGTCATCAGGTCGCGATACGAGCGCATGAGCACAATCTCCTTATCGGGCCCGGCAGCAGCCGTTGTGCGCCCACTCCGGCTCGTGCCAGTAGTGGTCGTCGCGGTGGAGCGCGGTGGGGGCGTCGGCACGGACCTTCACGCCGGGGCCGGCGATGCCCTTCGCCGCGGAACTCCGGAAAGGGGCGAGGATTTCGGGGACGGTCCGGATGTGACCGCCGACCAGCACGGTCCTCACGGCGGCCGCCGCGCGGATGTCGTGCAGGGGGTCGCCCTCGACGAAGACGAGGTCGGCGAGCTTCCCGGGGGCGATGGAGCCGACCTTGTCGTCGATGCCGAGGCACTTGGCCGCGTTACCGGTCGCCGTGGTCAGGGCGTCGCGGGGCGTGAAGCCGTACTTCACCATCGCCCGCAGGTTCTGGTGGAGGCTGATGCCGACGTCGTCCAGGGCGGCATCGGTCCCGGCGACTACGAGCCCGCCGGCCCGGTGCACCCGCAGCAGCATGTCGGCGTCGCCCATGGTCCATGCGTGGTTGACGTCGGACCCGGGACCGCCGTCGGCGTCCGCGGCCTTCTGCAGGAGTCGCTGGTACTCCCAGTCGGGATAGAGCACCTTGGTCCGGTCGTCGTCGAGCAGCGAGCGGTCCCCTACGAACAGCTCACTGGCGAAGATGGTCGTCGTCGAGATCCACATGCCGCTCGCGGCCAGGATCGCGACGGAGTCCGACGCGGTGCGTCCACCGGCGTAGCTCAACGTCCGGGAATAGCCCAGGCGGTTGCCGCCGCCGGTGTGCTCCATGCCGTCAAGTCCCGTGTGGGCA
Organism: Streptomyces sp. WM6378; assembly: GCF_001279695.1. GTDB lineage: Bacteria > Actinomycetota > Actinomycetes > Streptomycetales > Streptomycetaceae > Streptomyces. The sequence continues at coordinate 14,143 of NZ_LGDD01000309.1, read as the reverse complement.
GCGGGATACAGGTAGTGGGACGTCACCGGGATGCCCCGGTCGTGCGCCCAGGACACCACGCGCTGCTCGAACGACACCGGCAGCCGCATGTAGGACTTGACGAGGTCGTAGTCGAGGCCGCGCGCCCGGTCCAGCTCCCGTTCGAGTTGCTCGGGCGTGAACACCGGGCGCATGAAGTTGTAGTACGCGCGGGTGCCGTCGAGCGTCTCACCGGTGCCCAGGTACCGCGGGCCGACGCGGGAGCCGCTTGCCAGGGCCTCCCTCGTCTCGACCATCTGGTAAGCGGGGTCGCCGGGGGAGCGGCTGGTGGTGATGCCGTACGACAGCCAGAGCCGCCCGGCGCGGTCGCCCCACTGGCGGCCCCGGATGTGCCAGTGGTTGTGCGTGTCGATCAGGCCGGGCATGACGGTCAGCCCGGACGCGTCGATCACCCGGCCGCCGGGTCTGGCGCCGCGGGGCAGGATCGCCGCGATCTTGCCGTCCTCGATCACCAGGTCGACGTCACGGCGCAGCTCCGTGCTGCTGCCGTCCCAGATCGCCCCGGCGCGGACCACGACCCGCTCGGGGCGGTCGGCCGCGCGCCAGGTCAGGTTGACCGGGATCGTGCGGGGGTGCCCGCCGTCGATGGAGACCGTGCGCAGGGCCCCGTTGCAGAGGTAGAGGACGGTCCGGCCGTCCGCGCTCACTGAGATCGAGTCGGTGACCTCGTCGGTGAGCCTGCTCGGCGCGCCGGTGATGTGGCCGGTCGCGTCGACCGGCACCCGCCACGCCAGGCTCTCCATCGCGAAGACGAAGTACTTCCCGTCGCCCGTCCACACGGGGCCGTCGTCGCCCCGGGTGGCGATGGACCGGTCGGTCGCCACGGCCTCGTACCGGATCTCGTTGCCGCGCAGGTCGACGGTGAGGACCTGGTTGTGACCCGCGAGGGAGCGCTGGGAGTACGGTCGGATCGCGGCGAGCGACAGGCGGGTGGAGTCGGGGGACCAACTTGGCCTGCCCGGCTGGTACATGGCGGGCAAGACCTTGGTGGCGGCCTTGGCCGCGAGGTCGAAGACCCAGGTCGCGCCGCTCTCGTCCTGGTACGCGATTTTTGCGCCGTCCGGCGACCAGCGGGGCGTGAGCTGGGCGTTGGGCAGGTCGGTGAGCCGCTCGGAGCGGCCGGTGACGATGTCGAAGCGCCAGAGGTTGGCGGTGCCCGCCCGGTCGCTGACGTAGACGAGCGAGCGGCCGTCCGGCGACCAGTCGGGGTCGGTGTTGAAGTAGCCGTCCGACACGATCTTTTGGGGCCGGCCGCCGATCGTCAGCAGCCACAGGGCGTTGAGCGCGCGGAAGACGATCCGGCCGCCGTCCGGCGAGAGGACCGGGCCTGCGATCCCCTTGACGTCGAAGGGGCCCACGGCGGTGAGGTCCCTGACCTTGCGGCGGTAGTTCCGGCGTGCCAGTGGCACGACCGCGGTGAACGCGATGTCCCGTACGCTGCCTCCGAGTTGACGGCGGCGGATCTTCCCGTCGGACGTGTAGAGGAGCTCCGTGGCGGACAGCCAGCCCGGCGCGAACGGCGACACGTCCTCGTCCCCGCTCACCACGGTGTTGCCGACGACGAGTTCGCCGCGGGGTCCGGTCACCCGCATGTAGCTGAGCGTCTTGCCGTCCCGGCCGATCTGCGGGCCGTAGAACGTCGCGTCGCCTTCGGCGGTGACCAGTTGTTCGCGGTGGCCGGAGGCGACGTCGACGGCCTCGATGATGGAGAAGTCGACGACGTAGACCACGCGGGAGCCGTCCGGTGACCAGGACGGCGTGGTGTAGGCGTGGCCCTCGTCCACGAGCGCGCGGATCTTCCCGGTGGCCAGCTCCAGGAGGCGGATCCGGCTGCGCTGGTCCTGGTCCGAGGCGTAGACGACGTACTTGCCGTCGGGTGAGAACCGGGGCTCCAGGTCGTAGCCGGGGCCGCTGGTCAGCCGGCGCAGACCGGAGCCGTCCGCGTCGATCCGCCACAGGTTGTAGACGCCGTCGCGGAACGACTGGAAGACCAGGCTCTTTCCGTCGGGTGACCAGTCCGGCTGGGTGGAGTCCTGTACGTCGTCGGTGAGCCGGCGCGCCTGCCCGCCGTCCGCGGGCATCAGCCAGATCGAGTTGAGGGAGTCCATGGCGATGGTGCGGCCGTCGGGCGACATCACCGCACGGAGGTTGGAGCCCTCGTGCACAGCCACCGACCGTGCGGTCTCGTCCGTGACCTGGGCGGCCTCCGCCTGACCTGCCCTGCCCACCAGCGAGGGGGCGAGCCAGAGGGCTTCGGCCGCTACCGCCAGTCCGCCGCTGTAACGCAGCAGCTCGCGACGTCGGATCTGGTTCGGTTCACTATCGCGTGCGGACACCAAGACCTCGATCTTTCAATGTCGTGAACGGGAAGGAACGGTAAGAAACAGGAAGAACGAGAGAGGGCGTGCGGGAAGGACGACAGGACGCGGGGCGGCTTTCGCCGCCCCGCGGACCGTGGTGGATCAGGCCTCGGCGCGACTGGCCTCGTAGTAGTCCTGGAGCATCTTGACCAGACTCGGGTGGATCCTGGACGCGGCGAGCAGCTCGGGCGGCGGTGTGAACTGTGGGTCGAAGTCCTCCGCCCACTTCTGGTACGACGGGCGCATGTTGTACTCGACGATGACCGGCCAGTCGACCGTGACCTGCCAGTTGTACTCCCAACCGGTGGCCAGCATGTGGGTCACCGCCTGATTCACCGCCTCCTCGCGGCTCATCGGCTGGATCGGCGCCCGTACCGGCCGGAAACGGTCGATGTCCAGCTCCGGCTTCTCACCGAGGATCCGGCCGGCTATCTCCTTGGCGAGCAGCGGGGACAGGTGCAGACCGTCGCGGTAGGTGCCGGTCATCATCCACAGGCCGGCCAGGCCCTCCGTCTCGCCGAGCAGCGGGAAGGCGTCCAGGGACACCGGCCGGTTGCCGACCTGCAGCTTGGCGAGACCGCTGTTCCACAGTCCGGTACGGACCTGGCGGTGAGCACAGTCGAGGAGGAACTGGACGTCCCGCAGGACGGGGGTGTCCATCGGCTCCGGTGAGATGATGTTGGTCGCGCCCACATACACCTGGCCGTCGCCGCGCGGCACGATGTGCAGACCGCAGGCGAACGCCCGGTTCGGGGTGCGGATGACGCTGCGCGGCACGGTGTTGTCGTCGGTCTGGATCAGCGCCGACACGCCGTATCCGCTGACCAGGCGGGGCACCCGGCGGGCGATGTCGGGCACCGTGTCGAGGAGGTCTTGGGACCGGACGCCCGCCGCGAGCACGACGTCCTTGGCGCAGAGGGTGCCCCCGGACTCCAGGACCACGCCGTCGATCTTGCCTTTGCTGTATTCGAGGCGCACGGCGTGCTCGGCGATGAGCACCCCGCCGGTGCTCAGGTAGGCCGCCTGGAGCTGGTCGAGGAGCCGGTGGGAGTCCACGGCGTGCTCGCCCGGGATGAAGAACGCCTTCAGTGAACGCTGGCTCGCATGGGCCTCCATCCACTCGATGTCGGCCGGGTCGATGTCCTCGTAGGGCTCGTCATAGCGGTCCAACTCGGCGCGGATGGCCTCGTAGTTGCCCTCGTCGATGCCCGGGTGGCCCACCGTGTTCAGGTGGACGACCGTTCCGTCGGCGGTCTGGACGTTGGGTTGGCCGGTCTCCTCGGCGAGCTGCTGCGACCACTCGGGCCACATCTTCCGGGCCTGGATGTCCATCTCCAGCTTGGACCGGCCGTGTTCGCTGGCCACGAGGGTGGTGGTGACCTCGCCGAAGCAGCCGTTCATCGCGCCGGCCGCGGTCGACGCCGCCCACGGGCGGTGCGGCTGTCCGAGGAGGGCGACCCGGATCTTGCGGCGGGCCAGTGTGAGTGCCAGCGAGAGGCCGAGTGCCCCGTTGCCGACAACGATGACGTCGTACGAGTGCCTGTCTTCCTGAGTGATCGTCACGGTAGTGCTGTCTCCTCATGGATGGGAAAGCAAGGTGCGGGATCAGGAACGAGTGCGTCGGCGGATGTGACGATAGGTCAGTCCTGGGTGGGGGTCAGCGCCAGAGCTTCGGCTGCGGTCTCCAGGTGCTCGCGCTCGTGCAGGGCGGACAGGGCGAGGCGTACCAGCCCGGTGCCCTTGGCCACCGTCGGGAAGAATGCGGGCAGGACGAGCACTCCGGCCGCCCGCAGTCGCCTGGCAGCGGCGAACCCCGCCTCCTCGGTGGGGTAGTGCGCGCCCCGAACCGGCGAGCGCAGACCGGCGTTGACCAATTGCCCGCCGGTGAGCGCGTCGAGTACGTCGGCGTTGTGCCACAGCCGCTGCTGCAGCGCCGCCACCTCGCCGCTGAGGTGCAGCCGGGCGGCGGCGACATCGGCGGCCAGCATCGGCAGCATGATCGAGTGGCCGAATACCAGGGGGTTGGCGAACTTGCGCAGCACGCGTACATCGGCGTCGCCGGGAACCAGCGCGAAACCGCCCGCCCCGCCGAACCCCTTGGACAGCGAACCCGCGATGACCACGTTCGGCGGCAGCTGGTCGCCGAACTCCTCGAAGGCGTAACCGCCCCCCAGCGGGCCCGCGATGGAGATGCCGTGCGCGTCGTCGACGTACAGATGGCCGCCGTACGGTTCGAGGGCCGCGCGCAGACCGACCACGTCGATCAGACCGCCCATTGAGCCGACGCCGTCGACCAGCACGATCGGGGTGCGCCCGGCCGCACCGCAGTCCCGAAGGATGCCGGCCAGCGCCTCCTGATCGGCGAGGTCGAAGCGGTGCAGGGGGCCGATCTGCTCCAGGATGCCCCGGATGACCTGCATGGAGGCATGGGCCGTGCGGTCCACGATGAACGTCACGCCGCCGGGCGAGACCGGATAGCTGGGCAGCGCACCGGACCCGAGCAGTGGCAGCAGCCCCAGGTGGACGTTGCCCACTGAGGTGAAGGCGACGGCCTTGTTGCCCTGATACACGGTCGAGAGGAGCTCTTCCAGCTCACCGAGGTACACCGGGCGCATCCGGTTCCGGGACGACGACAGGTGCGCGCCGTACCGTCGCAGCGCCTCGGTGGCGGCGCCGACCAGGGCTGGGTGCTCCTCCAGGCCGAGGTAGGAGCAGGAGACGAACTCCACCGACTCCGAGCCGTCCTGCAGGCGGACGCGCTTGCCCGTCCGCTCGGTGACGACGTGGCCGGTCAGGCCCTCGTCGAAGGCGCGGTCCATCGAGTCGGAGGTCTTGCTGATCCGGGACTCGACCCAGTTCGCCGGGTTCGACTCCTTCTCTGCCAGGGGCATCGTTCCTCTCCCGTCTCCCGGGGGATTGTGCGAGGTGGGCGAACTCGCGGCGGAACGTGTGGTGTTCATCTCCGCGAAGGCGTGGGCGCAGACGGCGGCGTAGTGCTCGCCGTGGGAGCCGAGGAACCCCCGGCACTCGTCGAGCAGAGTGGCGAAGTCCGCCACGCCCCCGATGTGGTCGGCGATCCGTCGCAGCCCCCCAGCAAGTGCCTCGCGGGCGGCAGGCGCCTCCGGGTTGGCGGCCTGTACGTCCCAGTACACCTCCGGGGAACCGGCGGTGATCCGGGCGAGCAGCGCGAGCAGCATGGCGGCCGGCGGCGGTGCGATGGCGCGCAACTCCTTGATGTCCACGTCCAGTTGGGACATCGCGAGGCCGAAGCCGAGGACGGCCGCGTGGGTGAGCGCCTGCGACGCGGCCGCGAGCCGGTCGTGGTCGTGCTCGTCGACCAGGACCACTCGGCCGCCCCAGCCCTCGATGAGTCGCAGCAACTCCAGGCCGCGCGGGCCCTCGTTGACGACGAGGGTGGCGACCGGGCGGCCTTCGATGCCGAGCGAGGGCGCGAACATCGGGTTGAGACTGACCACTTCGAGCGCACTGGCCGACTCGCGCACCTGCTTGATCAGTGGGGTCTTGACCGACAGGGTGTCCACGAGCAGCGTGCCGGGCCGGAGCAGCCCGGTCAAGGGCTTGATCGCCGACAGCGCGGCCTGTTCGGGGACGGCCAGGAACACCGTGTCCGCACGGCTCAGCTCACGGGCGAACTCCGCGTCGATGTCGGTGACATCGCCCTGCAGGAACGCGGGGAGCGCGGAGGAGTTGGGCGAGGCGGGCGTGCGGTCGACCACCAGGACGTCGGCGCCCGAGCGCGTGAGCAGCCGGGCGAACATCGCGCCCACCGCTCCGGCCCCAACGACGATGCACCGGCCCAGGGAAAGGGCGTTCATCGGCTCAACTCCGCGTGCTCGACGGCAGTTTGGACGGCGGACTCGGACGCGCTCGCGGCCGCCGCCGCGAGCATGGCCCGCGACTTGACGACTGTCTCCGCGTACTCCTCCTCCAGGTCGGACAGTGCGACGATGGCGCCCCCGACCCCGAAGGTGGTCCGCCCGTTCGCCGACACCAGTGTGCGGATGACGATGCTCAGATCGGCCGCCCCGCTGAGCGAGAACCAGCCGAGCGCCCCCGAGTAGACCCCGCGCGGCCCGCCCTCCAGCCGGTCGATGATCTCCATGGTGCGCAGCTTGGGCGCCCCCGTCATCGAACCGCCCGGAAACGCCGCCCGCACGCATGACACCGCGGACTCCGACGGGCGAAGCCTGCCCCGGATCGTCGACACCAACTGGTGCACCGGGGCGTACGTCTCCACGTCGAAGAGCACGGGCACGTGCACACTGCCGACGTCGCACACCACATTGAGGTCGTTGCGGACCAGGTCCACGATCATGAGGTTCTCGGCCCGGTCCTTCTCGTGGCCGAACAGGTCGGCTCGCAGCCCCTCGTCCTCGCTCGGTGTCGCACCGCGCGGCCGCGTCCCCTTGATCGGCTTGGACTCGGCGACCCGGTCGGCGCCGATGGACAGGAATCGCTCGGGCGAGGCGCTCAGCACCGCGAGGTCCCGGAAGTCGAGCAGCGCCCCGTACGGCACCGGGCTGATCCGGCGCAGATGGGTGTAGGTGCGCAGTGGGTCGATCGCGCCGGCCGCACCGACCATGTTGGTCAGGCAGATCTCGTACGATTCCCCGTCACGGATCTCGCCCAGGCACTGGGAGATGAGCTTGAGGTACGCCTCCTTGTCGTGCCGCGGACGGGCCTCGCGCTGGTCGGGCTCGGCGGTGAGCACGGTGGGCGGCGCCTCCCGGGACGCCTCCCGTGACGGTAGCGCGCACAGCCGGTCCGCCGTGTCGGCCAACCAGGACTCGGCCTCTGCCTCGCCGGTGCCCGCTTCCTCGCCGTCGCTGAGGGAGAGCAGATAGGTGGTCCGCTCCAGGTGGTCGAGGACCACGAGCCGGTCGACGAACAGCATGGCCGCGTCGGGGGTAGGCGACCGGTGGGCCGCCTGGCCGCCGGTCTCCGCCTTCAACTCGTAACCGAGATAACCGACATAGCCCAGGTTGAAGTCGAACGGCAGCCCCTCGGGCGTCGGCACCGCACGCTGCCGCAACCGCTCGTCGAGGTAGTCGAAGAACTGCTGCCGGATCTGCTGGGTCCGGCCGTCGGCGCGCAGCACGGTGACCGTGCGGTCCGCGACGTCATAGGTGACGTACTCGGCCAGCGGCCCGTCGGCTGCCCCGAGGAACGAGAACCGGGACAGCCCGTCGAGCACGGCACTGCTGTCGAGCCAGAAGCTGAGCCCGGAGTCCGCGAACAGTTCCCGGTAGACCGCGTCGGCGCCGGGCAGGTGGGGCACCTGGCGGACGTGCACCCGAAGTGGGCTGTCACCGGTTTGAGTCGGCGTCCGGGTCCCCTCTGCCGCGGCACGTGGGACGCCGGCAGCGCGCGTTGCGCGTCTGCGGGGCCAACTGCTGGCCAAGTCACGGAAGTTGGCGAGAAGTTCCCTGCCGTACTCGCTGCCGATGGACTCGGGGTGGAACTGCACCCCCCAGATGGGCTCGGACCGGTGCCGCAGCGCCATGACGATGCCGTCCGGGGTCCACGCGATGGTCTCGAGGTCTTCGGGCATCTCGGTCACCGCGAGCGAGTGGTAGCGCACCACCGAGAACGGTGAGGGCAGGCCCTTGAGAATGTCCACGTCGGTGTGGATGACCGGTGAGACCCTGCCGTGCATCGGCTGCGGCGCGTGCTCCACGGCTCCGCCGAACAGATGGCTGATGCCCTGGTGGCCGAGGCAGACGCCGAGCGTGGGCAGACCGCTGGACCGGATGGCCGCCGCGCTCACACCGAAGTCCCGTTCCCGGTCGGGCCGGCCGGGGCCCGGAGACACGACCAAAGCGTCGAATTGGTCGAAGTCGATGTCTTGGACGTTCACGTCGTTGCGCACGACGGTCGGCGGACGGCCGTTCACTTCGCCGAGGTATTGGTAGAGGTTGTAGGTGAATGAATCGTAGTTGTCTATCAGGAGTGTACGCATCCCAGACTTCCCCCGTAGTAAGGCTCATTCTGGACTACTGCCGCCGCCCGTCGTCGGAGAGGCGATGGGACCCGCTATCACCAGGTCCTCCACGCGGCAGGTCTCATCGATGATCACTTCGTAGAGGCGGCGAAGGAAATCGCGATCGACATGGTGGGCCGCGCCGTATTCTGCCGCCCTTTGCTGCACGACCCCGATGCGATGGGGCTGCATCATGGGGACGTCATTCTCGCGCTTGTAGTCCGCTATGCGCATACAGCATTCGATGCGCCGCCTGATGATGTCAAGAAGTTGTTCATCGATGCGGTCGAGTTCTCCACGTAGCACTTCGAGTGGGTCCGAATTGCCGACGGGCATGTCACATCCTCTGGTAGAGAACCGGGACTTTGTTCCGTTCGGTCTGTGCGAACTTCTCCAGGCCCGTCCGCTCCACTGTGAATTCGACACACCGCGGACCGGTGATGACCTGGTGGATGTGATGGGCTTCGTGCAGTGACTGGGCGACGGCCGCCGTGGTGATTCCTATCGGCGTCCGGGGCGAGAGCAGCAACCGCACTCTGTAGTGGGGGAATTCCCAGAGCACCTGAAATTGGCAGTCGGCCGGGTCCAGGACTCCCAACGCGGCCAGCCGCTCCATGAGTTGGTCGGACGATACCTTCCAGGTGTCTACGATCAGCGTCTGGCCGGTCCGGCCCAGCAGCGTCAGCCGCTGCGCCTGGCTGCCGCACGCGCATCCCGGCGGGTCCAGCCGGCCGCGGTCGCCGATCCAGTAGCGGAACAGGGCCATTCCGGTGGTCGCGAGTGGAGTGACGACCACCGCCCCGGGACGGCCCGCGGGCACGGGTTCACCGGTGCTTTCGTCGATGATCTCCACCACGACCGCGTCCTCGTGCACATGGTGTTCCGTCGCGGAGAGATGGGCGCACTGGTATCCGATCGGACCGGTCTCGGTCGTCGAGTACGCGAAGGAACGGACCGTCAGTTCCGGGGCCACGGCGGCGATCGCGTCCCTGCGCACCTGTCCGACCGGCTCGCCCATGTAGAGGAGTCGCCTCAGGTGCGGAACCGTCGCCACGGTCTCGGTCGTCACGAGTTCGGCGCCGTGAGACGGGGACGAGACGATCGTGTCAATTCCGTGCTCGCGCACCAGTTCGGCTATTTGCGCCATGGTGGGCTTGCTGCCGAGCGGGAAGGCGAGTGCGGGCACCAGCTGGAGAACGTCCTGCACGAAGGTGAAGGCGCCGCCCAGTTCCGCCGGGTGCATGCAGTTCGCCGCCCGGCGGGGCAGCTGGGGCGCGGTGGCGTGTATGCCCCTGGCGCCGAGCCGGTTCACCTGTCGGGTGAACTCCCAGGAGTGGTAGAGGACTTTGTTGAGGCCCGAGGTTCCGCTGGAGCGGATCACCAGGCCCGAATCCCCACCGTCGATGAGGAATTCGTCCGAGCCGGGCGGACAGCCCGTGGCGAGGTCCTGCGGCGTCAATATCGGTAACCGGGCCAGCTCGGAGAGGTGGGTCACCTGGTCGAGCGCCGGCCAGCGCCGGTTCACCGAGGGGCTGTTGCGCGCCGCTGCGACCATGGCCCGAAGATTGTTGTCCCGCAGTCGCTCCAGATCTGATCTGCTGAAGGTATTGAGGTTATCGGCGAGCCTTATCGCGTGATCGCCGACAACGTTGTTCGAGCGTGCGTGTGTCTCGGTTGTCATAATGCGCGGGCCGATATCCCTTCTGGTAGGTGCACGACGGTTTCGCATGGGGCGCATACGGCCTACAGCCTTGTGCGCTCGGCCTTGAGATCGATATTTCAACGCGGTGCACAGTGCGGGTATCACGGCCGGAGGCCGGCTATCGACGCAGTTATCCACGGATGTGATGCGGAGATCGACACGGTCAAACGGATCGTGATATTCCACAACCGTCACCATCCCCGCTGCCGCCGCAGCATTGCATGGCGCACGGCTGGTGGCAAGGGCTTTCCGGTTCGTCCGAAATTTATTGTCGGCATTCCGGTTTGGTGGTACTTCGCAGGGATTCGCCGGGGTGTAGACAAGCCAAGTTGCTTATTTGCCATGATCGTGGTGGCTGGTTGTCGCCGTGTCCGTTCCGTATGGGGAGTGGGCTGGCTATCCTGGCCACTATCTGACGCAGCGCGTTTCGGGGGACCCTGGGGGAAGGGGTGGCGCTTCGCTTCACGTGGCTCCGTGGCCACGCCTCTGTGATCGACTTTCCAAGAGAGCCGCCGTCGACCGAGTGCCGACGGCGCTGCTGCCACGCCGATTGAATCGACGCCGGCCGGGTGCCGGAAACTGAGGGCGCGCGTTCCTTTAGCGCGCCTCGATACAAGGGCGCCGCGTGATCTGACCGCGACGCCCCGGTGTGCTGCTTATGGACGTCAATCGACGAATTAGGTGCCTATGAAAAGTACCGTGCGTTCCGATGAGGTGTTCGGCCTGGTGGAACCGCCGCCGGACCCGGCTCCGGAGGCGGTGTCGCTGCCCGCCGAGTTGCGGCGTCGGCTACGCGAAGCGTTGGCCCGCCCCGCCGCCCATCAACCGGATTGGCCTGATCCGGCCCAGCTGTCGCAGGCGCGGACGGTGTTGGAGAGCGCGCTCCCCATCGCCGTACCCGCTGAAGTGGACCAATTGCGCGAGCGCTTGGCCGAGGTGGCGCTCGGCCGGGCATTCATGCTGCAGGCCGGCGACTGCGCGGAGACCTTCGCCGGGAACACCGAAACCCATCTGCGGTCCACGATCCGGACCGTGCTGCAGATGGCGGTGGTGCTGACCTATGGAGCGAGCCTGCCCGTGGTGAAGGTGGGACGGATCGCCGGACAGTACGCCAAGCCCCGCTCCTCGGCGACTGATGCGCAGGGCTTACCGTCCTACCGGGGCGACATGGTCAACTCCGCCGTGCCCACCTCGGAGGCCCGCACTCCGGACCCATCACGCATGGTCCGGGCCTACGCCAACGCCGGTGCGACGATGAACCTGGTGCGGGCCCTGAACACGGCAGGCATGGCTGACCTGCACCAACTCCACGAGTGGAACAAGGACTTCGTGCGGGACTCGCCGGCCGGCCGGAAGTACGAGGCGGTGGCTGCCGAGATCGACCGGGGGCTGCGCTTCATGTCCGCCTGCCGCGCCGACGACGCCCGGGTGCGGGGCACGGAGATCTTCGCCAGCCACGAGGCGCTGCTCATGGACTACGAACGGTCGATGCTCCGGCTGGACACCAGCCGGGGGCCCCAACTCTACGACGTATCAGCGCACTTCCTCTGGATCGGAGAGCGCACCCGGCAGCTGGACGGAGCCCACATCGCGCTGGCCGAGCTGATCGCGAACCCGATAGGGGTGAAGCTCGGGCCGAATGTCACCCCCGAGCTGGCGGCCGAGTACGTGGAGCGCCTGGACCCGCACGGGGTGCCGGGCAGGCTGACGCTGATCGCCCGGATGGGCAGCGAACGGGTCCGCGACGTGCTGTCCACGGTGGTGGAGAAGGTGACCGCGAGCGGCCATCACGTGATCTGGCAATGCGACCCGATGCACGGCAACACCCACACCTCGACCAGCGGCTACAAGACCCGGCACTTCGACCGGATCGTGGACGAGGTGCGCGGCTTCTTCGAAGTTCACCAGCACCTGGGGACCCACCCCGGCGGCATCCATGTCGAGCTGACTGGGCAAGACGTCACGGAGTGCCTCGGCGGCGGGCAGGAGATCGGCGACACCGACCTCCCCGGACGCTATGAGACCGCCTGCGACCCCCGGCTGAACGCCCAGCAGTCCCTCGAACTGGCCTTCCTGGTAGCCGAGATGTTCCGCCCGGCGAAGGACGGCGGGACCAGCCGTTGAGGGCCTCCTACGCGTCACGCCTTGTCCAGGACATGATGCACTGCGGCCTGGACGGCGGGCCAGGCCGCGGAACCGGGCCTGACGACGTCGACGTGGCTCGCGCCCGGCACCTCGATGAGCGTGCCCCCGGCCGCGGCCTGGTAGCTGCGGGAAACGGACACCGGCACCATCTCGTCCAGCTCGCCGTGCACGAGGAAGACCGGGATCCCCAACTCGCCGAGGCCGGCCGGGTCAGCGGCCGCGTACCGTTCGGGCACGTCCTCCGGGCCGCCCCCGAGGAAGTGGGCCACCGCACCTTCGCCAAGGTTCAATCGATGCGATTCGGCCATGTCCGCCACAGCGGCCAGTGCGACGACCCCGGCCACCTTGGCGGGATTCGCACTCCAACCGGGCGTCCCCGGGGCGAGGCGGTGGCGAAGCGCCGCCCACAGCCCGAGCTGTCCGCCGGCCGAATGCCCGACGTACACCACCCTGTCGAGGTCGACCCGGCCCGGATGCTCGCGCTCGAAGAGAGCGGGGAGCACGTCGAGAGCCTGGGCGACATCGGTGAACGTCGTAGGCCAGCCGCCGCCCGCGCCGGTCCGCCGGTACTCCACATTGGCTACGGCGATGTTGTCCCCGGTGAGTGAGTCGATCGCCTTCGTGAGGTAGTGGCGGTCGTACTGGTCGCGCCAGAAGCCGCCGTGCAGCAGCACCACCAGGGGCACGGGTCCGGTCGCCCCCGCCGGGACGGCGAGGTCGGCGACCTGATCGCCTTCGGGACCGTAGCTCACCGTGGAGCGGTCGTTCACCGTGGCGCACCTCGCGATGTAATGGGGAACGTGAGGCCGCCTACGATCCCGGCCCGGCGCGCGGACTTCAATACCGCGTTCCAGCCGTACGCGCCGGATCCGGCCAGTGCTTCGAGGACGTCGCCGCTCAAGGGGGCAGCGCCGACGGCCTGGCCGAGCTGGATGGTGGCGTTGGCCAGCCCTGAGGCGGATCCGGCGTGTTCGTGGGGGAATGCCGGAGAGGATCAGGGCCGGTGAGCGGGCGATGATCATCCCCATGCCCAGACACGGAGCCCGGGACCGGCTGGAGCTGGCCGCCGGTGCCGCCGCCGAGCTCGGCCTGGAGGTCTGGTTCTCGCCCTATCCGCTGGAGCTGGATCCGGAGCAGATCCTCACGCGCTTCCGTGACTGCGCCGAGCGAGCGGAACGGCTCCGGCAGCAGGGGGCCACAGTCGTGTTCGTCGCGGGGGCCGAGCTGAGCGTGATGAACCGCGGGTTCCTGCCCGGAGAGAGCCCCGAGGAGCGGGTCGAGCAGCTGATGAGCCAACCCGAGCGGTGCGCCGAAGCGATGCGCGAGCTCGGCGTGCGCATCAACGCATTCCTCCGCGACGCCACGGCCACGGTCCGCGAGCGCTTCCAGGGCAAACTCGCCTACGCATCCATCCAGTTCGAGCAGGTCGACTGGACTCCCTTTTCGCGGTCGTGACGCCGTGGTCCACCAGGTCGCAGGCGGCGTGTACCCGGGTCAGGTTGTGGTCGATCACGGCCTGGGAGTCCTGGGGCAGAGCCGGCGGTGGAAGGGGGCGTTGCTCCCACGCGGGCGGAGCTAGCGTTGAGTGGCAGTGCGCCTGCCGTGCCCGCGTTGCCGTCCGAGGAGAGCTGCCTGCTCGGACTTGAGTCGTGGGAAGTTCTCGCGGGCGTAGGCGCGTATCGCGGTTGCCGGGAACGCGTGGGGCGGATGCTCGATGGTCGGGTCCCCGCGTTCCCATTTCGCGGCGGGCAGTTCGTGCCAGGCCGCGTGCGCGTAGACCTCCAACAGGACGGGTGCCATCTCGGCCTCGTCCATCAGGTCCGCTCTGGTGTTGACGAGGTCGCGGATGGCGCGGTGGGTGGGCAGGAAGACGGTGGTGATCCACAGCCGCCACTC
>NZ_LGDD01000308.1 GCF_001279695.1 Streptomyces sp. WM6378 | reverse complement strand
GCGGGGGCTGTGGCAGTGGGTCGGGCGGTGCCTCAGGACATGACTCGGCGAGCGGCCATTGCGGTGGCCCGGACATCGCCGCCGCCATCGGCCCGAACATCGCAGCAGGTCGCGGCCCGTACGCCCGCCCGTGAGCCCGCCCGTACAGCGGTCCAGCCGCTGGCCCGGTCGGCGGAGCACGCCGCAGCCCGTACGCCCGGTACGCCTTCCCGGACCGCGGTCCGCGCACACCCCCGCCAGCCCCGCACCCCGCCCCTCCCGCGCCCGCCCGGATCGTGGAACGGCCTGATCGCGGCGGCAGCACGCTGCATAGGGTGCGGGGTAGTTGGACGTCCGAGCAACTGACAGGAGCCGCCCCATGCCCGCCACCTCATCGGCAGCCGCAGAGCTGGCCGGAGCCGCCGAACCGGCCGGAGCCGCAGAGGCCGCCGCCGTGCCCGTGCTCGCTGCGCGGGCCGCGTCCGTCGGGTCCTCTCCGGTGCGGGAGATCCTCGCGCTGACCGCCCGGCCCGAGGTGATCTCGTTCGCGGGCGGGCTCCCCGCGCCCGAGCTGTTCGACGGCGAGGGCATGGCCGCCGCCTTCCGCGCCGTGATGGAAGGGGAGGCGGCGACCGCCCTGCAGTACTCGACCACCGAGGGCAGCCCGGCGCTGCGGGCCGCGACGGCCGCCCGGCTCAGCGCGCGCGGGCTCGCCACCGGCGCCGACGACCTGCTGATAACCACCGGCTCGCAGCAGGGCCTCACCCTCCTCGCCGCCGCGCTGATCGAACCCGGCGATGTGGTGCTCGTGGAAGATCCTTGCTATCTCGCCGCGTTGCAGGTGTTCGGCTTCGCCGGGGCCCGCGTCATCGCCGTGCCCTGCGACGACGACGGGCCCGACCCCGCCGCCCTCGACGAACTCGTCGCGCGCGAGCGGCCCAAGCTCTTCTACTGCGTGCCCACCTTCCAGAACCCCACCGGCCGCACCATGACCGCCGAGCGGCGCCGCGCGGTCGCCGACGTGGCCGTGCGGCGCGGGCTGTGGATCGTCGAGGACGACCCGTACGGCGAGCTGCGCTACGAGGGCGAGCACGTGCCGTGGATTTCGTCGTACGAGGACGCCGCCGACCGGACCGTGCTGCTCAGCAGCTACTCGAAGATCATGGCGCCGGGGCTTCGCCTCGGCTGGGTGCGGGCGCCCCGCGCGCTGCTGCGGGCCTGTGTGATCGCCAAGCAGGCCTCGGACCTGCACACTCCGACCGTCAACCAGCTCGCCGCCGCCCGCTACCTCGCCGACCGCGACCTGGACGCCCACGTCGCCAAGGTCCGCGCCGCCTACGGCGAGCGCCGCGACGCCATGCTCGCGGGCCTCCCCGACGCGCTGCCCGAGGGCTCCACCTGGAACCGGCCCGAGGGCGGCATGTTCCTGTGGGCCCGCCTTCCGGAGGGGAGCGACGCAACTGCCTTGCTGCGTACGGTGGTTGAGCACGACGTGGCTTACGTTCCGGGCGCGCCCTTCTTCGCGGGCGTGCCCGACCCCGCCGCGCTGCGGCTGTGCTTCGTGACCTCCGCCCCGGACGAGATCCGGGAGGGGCTCGGGCGGCTCGGGCGCGCCCTCAAGGCCTGAACTGCCGTGACTGGAAAGCTGGTTACGCCTTCGGCCTCGCCCTCACGTGCATGCGCTCGCCCTGCCTCCCGAACAGGCTCAGCACCTCCACCGGGCGGCTGTCCGCGCTGCTGAACCAGTGGGGCACCTTCGTGTCCCACTCGGCGACCTCGCCGGGGCCGAGCACCAGGTCGTGCTCCGCGAGGACCAGCCGCAGCCGGCCGTCCAGGACGTACAGCCACTCATAGCCCTCGTGCGAGCGCAGGTCCGGCTCGGTGCCCCGGTGCGGGATCAGCATCTTGTACGCCTGAAGGGGGCCGGGGCTCCGGGTCAGCGGGACGAACGTGCCACCGTTCGGCATGGGGTGCGGGGTCAACCGGACCCGTGGGTCGCCCACTTCGGGTGCCCCGACCAGATCGTCCAGGGGCACTCCGTACGCGCTCGCGAGCGGAAGCAGGAGTTCCAGGCTCGGGCGGCGCTGTCCTGATTCGAGGCGGGACAGGGTGCTCTTCGAGATCCCGGTCGTCTCGGCGAGCGCGGCCAGGGTGAGGCCGCGCTGGGCTCGCAGCCGCTTGAGGCGGGGGCCCACTTCGTCGAGTACCGCCTGGTGGGGCGAGGGTTCGGCGGGTGATGATCCTTCGCGCGGTGGTCTGTCCATGGAGGGCAGTCCACTCTCGTATCCCGGAATCGGCAACACGGGTTGCCGTGGGGGAACTCCGGCCCGCAGACCGGCTACCACGCCTCGATCGAGGACAGGTCCGACTGCCAGTAGGTGGCCATGGCCTGGCTGTCCACGACCGCGACGCTCTTGGAGAGCGCGGCGTACGCGGAGGGGCCCGTGGACTCCATGCCGACCTTGCCCCGGAAGTACACGACGACCTGGCCCGTGTTGTACGACTTGCCGCCGTCGTCCTCGCCGAGGGTGCGGACCATCGCGTACGCGGAGGCGCCCGGAGCCAGCGACACCACCGCCTGGGGGATGGTGTCCTTGTCGACCGCGATCGGGGACTGCTGGGCGTTGGAGAAGGAGACGGCGGGGGCGTCGTAGGCGTTGCACATCGTCTTGCCGGTGTTGGTGACGGTCAGGAGGATGTGATTGATCGGGCGGTTCACCGCGGTCGCGGTCAGCTTCACGTTGGCGCCGGTGCAGGGCGCGTCGGTGGCGCCGCCCCCGGAGGGCTTCTTCGTGGACTTTCCGGTCGCCTTGGCGGGGGTGCCGGGGTGCTTGCCGGAGCCCGTACCCGTTCCCTTGCCGGAGTCCGAACCCGAACCCTTGCCGGCGCCCGCCGCGTCACCCGCCGCCGGAGCGGGGCCGCCGGTCGCCGGGGCGGCGGCCGAGGACGAGGCGTCAGGCTGGCCGCCCGCCTTCGCGTCGTCGGAACCGCCGCCACAGGCGGTCAGGGCGAGGGCGGCGACGAGCGTGGTGGTCGCGGCGGCAGCGATGCGGAAGTTGGTACGCATGATGGTGGTGCTCCCCGTGTGTCGGTAAGTGCGTGAAGTGCGTGAAGTACGTGTCCTGGACGCCGTGCCGGCGTCAGGCTCGGTAGTGGTGGATCAGCGTGATGAGGGTCGCGATGGACACGGCCAGGACGACCGCGGCCATCGAATCCGCGACGTTGAACCGGATGCGAAATCGCATGGACTGCTCCCGGAACGAGCTGTTCGGCTGGTTGCTGCACCTACCTTGCGGGCCGGTCGGAGCGGGCCGCAATCAACGGGGGACAATGGGGGAAGCTGGAACGCTGGAACGGCTGTGACCTGGGGGAATGACCTGTCCCTGGAATGCGTTCCTGGGATGGATGGGGAGGGAACCGGGGCATGGCGACAACGGAGTCCGAGCAGTTGGCGGCGCTGCTGAGGGAGTTGAAGGACCGCTCGGGGCGCAGTTACGGAGTACTCGCGGGCAGGCTCCACATGAGTACGTCCACGCTCCACCGGTACTGCAACGGCGACGCGGTCCCGAACGAATACGCGCCCGTCGAGCGGCTCGCCCGGCTGTGCGGGGCGACCCCCGAGGAGTCCGTCGAACTGCACCGGCGCTGGATCCTGGCCGACGAGGCGCGGCGCCGCGCGCGAGGGGCGAACGCGGGGCCGGTCGCGGCCGAGCCGGCGCCGGTGGCCGCCATACCCGCGCCGGTCCAGGAGCCCGAGCCCCAGCCCGCGCCGGTCCAGGAAAGTCGGCCCGAGCCCGCGGAGCAGGAGACCACGCCGGACTCCTCCATCGAGCTCCCCGACGTCGTGCCCACCACCCCGAAACGTACGAGCCGATTCGGCAGCGGGAAACTGAGCGGCAAGAAGGTTCGGCTCGTGCTCATCGGGGCGGCCGTCGTGGCGCTCGCCGTGCCCGCCGTCGCCGTCGCGAGCCTGTCCGGGCGGGACGACGACAAGAGCTCCACGGTCGCCGACGCCAAGCAGAGCGGGCCCCTGCTCAAGAGCCCGTCGGCCCGCCCGCCGAGCGGTTCGCCCAGCGCGCGCCCGAGCCCGTCCGGCTCGCCCTCCCCGTCCCCCTCATCGGGCAGCCCGGCCCCGAAGGGTCAGCAGAAGCACACTCCGGAGGCAGGCGTTCCGCTGAGCGTCGGCATCAGCTCGTACGACTGGGACGCGCCGTGCGGCAAGTTCTACCTGCTCGACCAGAAGCCCGGTGCGGTGCCGCCGCCCCCGACGAACGAGCAGGACCGGCGCTCTTGGGCGCGGGCGCTTGGCGCGGTCGACGGCGGTGACCTGAAGCTGGAGCTGACCGCGACCGGCAAGAGCCAGGACTCGGTGGTGATCACCGGCATCAACGTGCGGGTGGTGGAACGCCAGGCACCGCTCGACTGGACGGCGTACTCGATGGGTTCGGGCTGCGGCGGCGGCATCGTCCCGCAGAGCTTCGACATCAATCTGGACGCGGCCCAGCCGGTCAGCAAGCCGGTCGCCGGCAAGCAGGCCGACACGGTCGTGCCGGCCAAGGACTTCCCCTTCAAGGTGTCCACGACCGACCCCGAGGTCTTCGACCTGGAGGTGCACACCGAGGCGCACGACGTCAGCTGGTACCTGGAGGTCACCTGGAGCAGCGGCGACCGCTCGGGCAAGATCCCGGTCTACGACAACGGGAAGCCGTTCCGCACCAGCGCGGTCAAGGGCCGTCCGGCGTACGAGTACCGCCTGGACACCAACGTGTGGGACCACCTGGCGACCGGGTGAACCGGGCGGCCCCACACGGGAGTTGATGCCGGACAGACCCTAGAGGCGCTCGGGCGTCCGGATGCCGAGCAGGGCCATGCCCTGGTGTAGCGTCCGGGCCGTCAGGTCGCAGAGGAACAGCCGGTTCTCGACCACGTCCTGTGCCGGGCGCGGCTTGATCACCGGGCACTGGTCGTAGAACGTCGTGAACAGCGACGCCAGCTGGTACAGGTACGCCGCCAGCTTGTGCGGCGCGTACTCGGCCGACGCCTCGTAGACCAGATCGCCGAACGCGTCCAGGTGCAGGCCCAACGCCCGCTCGGCCGGGGCGAGTTCGAGCTCCGGGTGCGCGGCGGCGGTGTCGCCCTCGGACTTGCGCAGGATCGACTTGATCCGGGCGTACGCGTACTGGAGGTACACGGACGTGTCGCCGTTCAGGGACACCATCTGGTCCAGGTCGAACTTGTAGTCCCGGTTCGCCGAGGTGGAGAGGTCCGCGTACTTGACCGCGCCGATGCCGACGTACCGCCCGTTCTCGACGATCTCCTCCTCGGTCAGGCCCACCTTCTCGGCCTTCTCGCGGACGACCGCGGTGGCCCGCTCGGCGGCCTCGTCCAGGAGGTCCTCCAGCTTGACCGTCTCGCCCTCACGGGTCTTGAACGGCTTGCCGTCCGCGCCGAGCACCGTGCCGTAGCCCATGTTGTGCGCCGTGACATCGTCGCCGAGCCAGCCCGCCCGGCGGGCCGCCTCGAAGACCATCTTGAAGTGCAGCGACTGGCGCACGTCCACGACGTAGATCAGCGAGGTCGCGTTCAGGTCGGTGACCCGGTTCCGGATCGCCGAGAGGTCGGACGCCGCGTAGCCGAAGCCGCCGTCCGCCTTCTGCACGATCAGCGGGACCGGCTGGTCGTCCTTGCCCCGGATCTCGTCGAAGAAGACCACGAGCGCGCCCTCGGAGCGCACCGCGACACCGGACTCCTCAAGGAGCCGGGCCGTCTCCGGCATCAGGTCGTTGTACGCCGACTCGCCGACGATCTCGTCGTCCCGGATCTCCATGTCCAGCTTCTCGAAGACCGAGTAGAAGTAGACCTTCGACTCGTCCACGAACTGCTGCCACAGCTCCAGGGTCTCCTTGTCGCCGGACTGCAGGGCGACGACCCGCTTGCGGGCCCGCTCCTTGAACTCCTCGTCGGAGTCGAAGACCGCGCGCGAGGCCTTGTACACCCGGTTCAGGTTCGACATGGCCTGCTCGCCGTCGACGTCCTGCGGCGGGGCCAGCTCGCCGGGGTTCTCGATCAGGTACTGGATGAGCATGCCGAACTGGGTGCCCCAGTCGCCGATGTGGTGCCGGCCGATCGTCTTCTCGCCGGTGAAGTCGAGCATGCCGCGCAGCGCGTCGCCGATGACCGCCGAGCGCAGGTGGCCGACGTGCATCTCCTTGGCCACGTTGGGCTGGGCGTAGTCGATGACGGTGACGCCCGGGTGCTCCTTCAGCGGCACGCCGAGCCGGTCGTCGGCCGCGCGGGCCGCGAGCGTCTCGATGATCGCCCGGTCGGCGAGCGTGATGTTGAGGAAGCCGGGGCCCGAGACCTCGATCTCCTTGATCGCGTCGCCCTGGACCTGGTCGACGACCTTGGTCGCGAGCTCGCGCGGGTTGCCCTTGAGCTTCTTGGCGAGCGCCAGGATGCCGTTGGCCTGGAAGTCGGCCCGGTCGCTTCGGCGCAGCAGCGGGTCGGTGGAGTCGGCCTCCGGCAGGGCAGCCGAGAGGGCGTCCGCCAGGCGCTGCTGGACAGTGGAAGCGAGGGAATGGACCGAGGCCATGAGGTGCCGTTCCTGTCGGGAGTGAGGACGATTGCCCCCCGATTCTCCCACGCGGGCCCCTCCCCTTTCTCCTGAGATACGGGCAACCCCGGAGGAGCTCGTTCCGTCTGGGAGAATGGGCGTGCCAGCCTCTTCGAGGCAGACGAAGGCATTACGAGAAAGAAGGACGTGCCGACCGTGGCTCAGAGCAGCACAGAGACCGACTGGGTCTCCCGTTTCGCGGACGATGTCATCGCCGAGTCGGAGCGACGTGCGCCTGGCAAACCGGTCGTCGTCGCGTCCGGACTCTCCCCCTCCGGCCCCATTCACCTGGGCAATCTGCGCGAGGTCATGACCCCGCACCTGGTCGCGGACGAGATCCGTCGCCGTGGCTACGAGGTCCGCCACCTGATCTCGTGGGACGACTACGACCGCTACCGCAAGGTGCCGGCGGGCGTCGCGGGTGTCGACGAGTCGTGGAACGAGCACATCGGCCGGCCGCTGACCTCGGTCCCGGCGCCGGTGGGCTCGGCGCACCCGAGCTGGGCCGAGCACTTCAAGGCCGCGATGATCGAGGCCCTGGCGGAGCTGGGCGTCGAGTACGACGGCATCAGCCAGACCGAGCAGTACACGACCGGCGTCTACCGCGACCAGGTGCTGCACGCGATGAAGCACCGCGGCGACATCGACGCGATCCTGGAGCAGTACCGGACCAAGAAGGCCCCGGGCAAGAAGTCGCAGAAGCCGGTCGACGAGGCCGAGCTGGAGGCCGCCGAGGGCTCCGGCGCGGCGGCCGAGGACGACGGCACCGGCTCGACGGGCTACTTCCCGTACAAGCCGTACTGCGGCGGCTGCGGCAAGGACCTCACGGTCGTCTCGGCCTACGACGACGACACCACGGAGCTGACCTACTCCTGCTCCGCGTGCGCCTTCTCGGAGACCGTCCGGCTCAGCGAGTTCAACCGCGGCAAGCTGGTCTGGAAGGTCGACTGGCCGATGCGCTGGGCGTACGAGGGCGTGATCTTCGAGCCGTCCGGTGTGGACCACTCCTCGCCCGGCTCGTCGTTCCAGGTCGGCGGCCAGATCGTGTCGATCTTCGACGGCGTCCAGCCGATCGGCCCGATGTACGCGTTCGTCGGCATCAGCGGCATGGCCAAGATGTCGTCGTCCAAGGGCGGCGTGCCGACCCCGGCCGACGCGCTGCAGATCATGGAGCCGCAGCTGCTCCGCTGGCTGTACGCGCGCCGTCGCCCGAACCAGTCGTTCAAGATCGCCTTCGACCAGGAGATCCAGCGGCTGTACGACGAGTGGGACAAGCTGGAGGCCAAGGTCGCCGACGGCTCGGTGCTGCCCGCCGACGCCGCCGCGTACGCCCGGGCCGCCCGCACGGCCGCCGGTGAGCTGCCGCGGACCCCGCGCCCGCTGCCGTACCGCACGCTGGCCTCGGTCGTGGACATCACCGCGGGCCACGAGGACCAGACCCTGCGCATCCTCACCGAGCTGGACCCGGCGAACCCGGTCACCTCGCTCGACCAGGTGCGCCCGCGCCTGGACCGCGCCGAGAACTGGATCACCACCCAGGTCCCGGCCGACCAGCGCACCCTGGTCCGCGAGGAGCCGGACACCGAGCTGCTCGGCTCGCTCGACGACGAGGGCCGCGAATCGCTGCGGCTGCTGGTCGAGGGCCTGGACTCGCACTGGTCGCTCGACGGGCTCACCACGCTCGTCTACGGCGTGCCGAAGGTGATGGCGGGCCTGGCCCCCGACGCCAAGCCGACGCCCGAGCTGAAGGTGGCCCAGCGCTCGTTCTTCGCGCTGCTCTACAAGCTCCTGGTGAGCCGTGAGACGGGGCCGCGCCTGCCCACGCTGCTGCTCGCCGTCGGCGCGGACCGGGTGCGCAAGCTGCTCGCCGCCTGACGTAGCGCACGGCCGAGGGCCGCCACCCGATTCCGGGTGGCGGCCCTCGGTGCATCTTTGGGTGTAGTGCGGTTTCCGTCTCGCGCAGGATGATCCCGGCCCGGCGGCGGGCGACCGTTGACCCATGAACGCGAACATCACCAAGCAGGTCGTCGGATCCCTCGGCTGGGTCGTCGGCATCCAAGGAGCGCTCGGCTTCGCCGGCGGGCTGTTCGGCAACGGCCCCTGGGGCTTCCTGCACAAGATCGCCGACATCCCCCCGGGCGGCTATCTGGCGCTCCTGGCGCTCGGCGCCGTCCCGGCCGTGTGGGCCGAGATGGGCAAGAGGCCGCGCCGCGAAGCTTCTTGACGGTCAGTCAGGCGATGTGGTCCTCGGTGAGCTCCGCCTGGAAGCGCTGCTTGAACTGGGGGTGCAGCTTGCGCAGCAGGGCCGCGCTGTCGGGGTAGCTCACCCCGTGGCTGTCGGTGAGGTGTATGTCGAGCACCTCGACGGTGGGGTAGTTGCTGTACTGGTTCGAGTACTGGCGGAAGACCTCGTAGGCCGTCTCCGCGAACTCGTTGAACTCGGCGTCCGTGGGGGCGGGTTCGGCGGGGGCCTGCTGCTGGGCCTGCTGCTCCGGCACGGGCTGCGGGCCGGCCGCGCGGGGGCCGGGGACACCGAGGCGGCGTTCGCGGCCGGGGCCCGCCGGGACCATCACGGGCTCCTGCTCCGGGTCCTGGCCCGGCTGGAGCTCGGCTTCCGCTGCTGCTCCCGCCTCCGCGAAGGCCGGGTCGTACGTGCCCTCGTACACCTCGGCTGAGACGTGCTGGGCGGCGAACCAGGGGCTCTCGTGCGTGGTGGGCTGCTCCGCCTCGGGCTGCGGGGCCGGGGGCTTGGCCTGGTCCTGGGCCTGGCGCGGGGGCTCCTCGGGGGCGGAGCGGTTGTGGGCCGGGGGCAGTTCCGGCTGCGCCTCGTGCTGCACGATCACCGGCGCGGGCGGAAGCAGCACCGGCTCCATGCCGGCGGCGGCGAGGCCGGCCGGGGCGGTCTCGGCGAGCGGCACGCCGAACTTCGCGAGGCGCAGCGGCATGAGGGATTCGACGGGGGCCTTGCGGCGCCAGGCGCGGCCGTAGACGGACTGGAGGCGGGCGCGGTAGACGAGGCGGTCCTGTTCGAGCTTGATGACCTGCTCGTAGGAGCGCAGCTCCCACAGTTTCATGCGGCGCCACAGCAGGAAGGTGGGGACGGGGGAGAGCAGCCAGCGGGTGAGGCGGACGCCTTCCATGTGCTTGTCGGCGGTGATGTCGGCGATCCGGCCGACCGCGTGCCGGGCCGCCTCGACCGAGACGACAAAGAGCACGGGAATGACCGCGTGCATGCCCACGCCCAGCGGGTCCGGCCAGGCGGCGGCGCCGTTGAAGGCGATCGTGGCGGCCGTGAGCAGCCAGGCGGTCTGGCGCAGGAGCGGGAACGGGATGCGCATCCAGGTGAGGAGCAGGTCGAGGGCGAGCAGCACACAGATGCCCGCGTCGACCCCGATCGGGAAGACGTAGGAGAAGTTCCCGAAGCCCTTCTTGAGCGCGAGCTCGCGGACCGCCGCGTACGAACCCGCGAAACCGATCCCGGCGATCACCACGGCACCCGCGACCACCACCCCGATCAGAATGCGGTGCGTGCGTGTCAGCTGAGTCGCGGCCACCCGCGCCCCCTCCCCTTGTCAAGCAACTGGCGGGCACAGCCTGGCACATGCGTACGGAGTCCGGCCCACAGGGGAGGGCCGGACTCCGTATCGTTGCGCGAGCGCTACTTGTTGTTCGCGGTGGCCACCGCGGTGACCGCCTCCTTGGCGGTGACGGTGGCGCCCTCCTGGACCTCGTTGGTCTGGGGGGCGTCCGCGCCCTGGTAGCCGGTGCCGTTGTAGTCGACGGCGAGCACGACGTTGGCGGTGCGGACCACCACGACGCCGTACTTGAAGTCCGCGTCGGTCTTCTTCAGGTCGAAGGTGATCGCGGTCGCCTGGTCGCCGAGGCCGGGGACCGGCGAGGTCTTCACGTTCTTCGCGTCGGCCGTCGACTGAGCGGCCGAGACGGCCCGGTCGAACTGCTTCTGGGCCAGCGAGTCGCCGGTGCCGAGGCCCTGCGTGGAGTCGTAGCGCTTGAGGTCGATGTCGAGCCAGCGGTAGAGCGAGCCCTGGACGCCCTTGTCGTCGAGGCCGTTCCAGGTGCAGCTCGCCTGGGCCTGCGGGTCCGTGGTCTTGCCGACCTCGCCCGCCTTCGTCTTCGCCTTCGGGACGTACTTGTCGATCGACCCCGCGCCGATCGTCTGGCACGCCTCGGGGAGCTTCTTGAACTTCGCCGGGGCGAGCGAGGGCGACGCGGAGGCCTGCGTGCCGCCGGACGTCGACGAGGACGAGGAGTCCGTCTTCTTGTCGCCGCCCGAGTCGGAGGAGCAGCCCACTGCGACGAGCATCACAGGGACGGCGGCACAGGCGAGGACACGGGCGAGCCGGATGCGCGGGGCCGGGGCGTGGGCCTTTTCGGGGGTGGCCGGGGCTGATCGGTGCATGATTCCTTCGCTCTTCGTTCTTCGCGCTGGCGCGCTATTCGCTGAACTGCTCGACGAGCTTGCCGGCCATGGCCTGGGCCTGCTCCTGCAGCTCCTTGCTGTCGGGGACCACGGCGGATGCCGCGGCCTGGGCGGTGTACTCGATGGTCACGATCACGTTGGACGTGCGGAAGACCACAGTGACGGTACGTTGTCCGGCCCCCGAACCGCCGTCGGAGCCGGACGGGGACAATACGTCGTTCAGGAACGCCGCGTCACCGAGCCCGCTCAGCCGGCGCGGCTGGAGGCCGTCCCCGTCGCTGCTCTCCGAGGGGCTCGGGGAGGCCGGGGAACCGCTCGGCGGGGCCACCGAGGCGGACGGGGTGCGGGGGGCGCCGGAGACGGGCGGGCCGGACGGGGTCGGGGCCGCGGAGGAGGTCGGGGCGGGTGCGGAACTCTTGGGGGCGGGCAGGTTCGCCGCCGTCTCCTTCTTCCCGTACAGCTCCTTGGTCTGGTCGTCGTCGCTCACCGCGGGGTCGTAGGAGACGACCCGCTCGAAGTCGACCGTGAGCCTTCGCACACCGTCGGCCGTCTCGTCCTTCCAGCGGCAGCCGACCCGTCGGTCGGTGTCGTAGGTCAGATCGGCGGTGCCCGCGTACTCCTTGGTGGCGTCGGCCTCCGCGAGGGCGGCCGCGCCCGGCAGCATGTCCTTCAGCGCACTCTTGCTCACGGCCCGGCAGGGCTCGGGAAGGGTGCGGTACTTGCCGGGCTGCGCGGCGGCCGACTTGGGCACGCCCGCCTTGGAATCGTCGGTGGAGCCGTCGCCGCCCGAGGCCGCCGAGCAGCCCGAAGCGAGCGCCACAAGCAGCGCGAGACCGGGCACGTACGCCTTTCGCTGCACGGCTTCCAGGCTCCTTTCAGCAGGACGACGTAGGAAAAAGCGGTTGCCGCCCGAGGGCGGTGGCCGGACACAATGTGTATCGCACGCGCACCTGTGAACGCCGGTCCGCTGTCCTGGATGTGGACCTTGGCGCCAGATTTGCCGTATGTGCACTTTCAGGCGCTTTGGTGCCGTTTTCTGCTCTCGGGGGATCGAAGAATTATGTCGTACGTGGAGATGCCCGGCGCACGGGTGCCCATCAGGATGTGGACCGACCCGGCGTCGGTGGACTCGGGGGCGCTGCAGCAGCTGCGCAATGTGGCCACCCTGCCGTGGGTCAAGGGCCTCGCCGTGATGCCGGACGTCCACTACGGCAAGGGCGCCACGGTGGGCTCGGTCATCGCCATGCGGGGCGCGGTGTGCCCGGCCGCGGTGGGCGTCGACATCGGCTGCGGCATGTCCGCGGTCAAGACCTCGCTGACTGCCAACGATCTCCCGGGCGACCTCTCCCGGCTCCGCTCGAAGATCGAGCAGGCCATCCCGGTGGGCCGGGGCATGCACCGCGACCCGGTGGACCCGGGGCGGCTGCACGGCCTCTCGACGTCGGGGTGGGACGGGTTCTGGGAGCGGTTCGGGGGGATCGCCGAGTCGGTCAAGTTCCGCGAGGAGCGAGCCGTGAAGCAGATGGGAACGCTCGGATCCGGAAATCACTTCGTCGAGTTCTGTCTGGACGAGTCGGGTTCGGTCTGGCTGATGCTGCACTCGGGGTCCCGGAACATCGGCAAGGAGCTCGCCGACTTCCATATCGGCGAGGCGCAGAAGCTGCCGCACAACCAGGGCCTGGTGGACCGCGACCTGGCCGTCTTCGTCGCGGACACCCCGCAGATGGCGGCCTACCGCAACGACCTGTTCTGGGCCCAGGAGTACGCCAAGTACAACCGGGCGATCATGATGGCGCTCTTCCAGGACGTGGTCCGCAAGGAGTTCAAGAAGGCCAAGGTGACCTTCGAACCGGTCATTTCCTGTCACCACAACTATGTGGCGGAGGAGCGGTACGACGGCATGGACCTGCTGGTCACTCGTAAGGGCGCGATCCGGGCGGGCTCCGGCGACTTCGGGATCATCCCGGGCTCGATGGGCACGGGTTCGTACATCGTGAAGGGCCTGGGCAACGCGGCGTCCTTCAACTCGGCCTCGCACGGCGCGGGCCGCAGGATGAGCCGCAGCGCGGCGAAGCGGACGTTCTCGACGCGGGACCTGGCCGAGCAGACGCGGGGCGTCGAGTGCCGCAAGGACTCGGGTGTGGTGGACGAGGCCCCGGGCGCCTACAAGCCGATCGAGAAGGTCATGGACCAGCAGCGCGACCTGGTGGAGGTCGTGGCGAAGCTGAAGCAGGTGGTGTGCGTCAAGGGCTGAGGCGCTGACCTGCCAGTACGTCAACGGCTGAGGTTCTCGCCGGCGCAGAGGCCAGGGGGGCCGAGGTTGTCGCCGGTCCTGCGGCTGGCCGGTTCGTACCGGGGGAGCGCGGCCGGGCCGGGGGCTTTCGCCCCCGGCCGCCGCCTCTTCCCGGCCCGCATGCCGGGAAAGCGCCGGAAGGGGCGCGCGGCTGTGCCTTCGGCGAGCCGGAGGCCTGCCGGGCACTGCCCGTATCACGAGGACGTACCGGGGAGGGGTCCGGTTTTGTCCGGGCGGCGGTGGCAGAAGCCGCCCGGTGTCCGCGGGACGCCCGGCAGGGCATCGTCTGCCCATGCCCTGCACTGCCGGTTCTGGCGTACGCGGACAACGTCCTCGTGACAGCGGACGTCTGGGCGATCCGGTGCCGCCCCGTTACGGGGCGTCCCATTGATCGTCCTCAACCAGCATGCAGGAAGCGGCGGTAGTTTTCCGCTGAAGATTTATCCGCTGAAAAGCGGGGTGGGAAAAGATCCGGCCCGGCGGGCGGGATACGGGTGATCAGGTGGCCGGATGCGCCGGGCTGCCGGGCGGGAACTGCTCGCGTCGGGCCGTGGCGGGGCGCCGCTGAACTGACGGTGCATCAGGCGGTGGCCTGACCGTGGTGCGGCGGGCGGTCGTCGATGAGGCGCTCGTCCGACAGGGCCCACTGATAGGTGAGTTCCTGAAGCGTGGACGCTCCGAACAACTGCCGCAAGGTGTGCACCTCCTTGGAAAGGCTGCGCAGGCCGATCCCCAGGCGCTGCGCGGTGAGCCGCTGCTCGATGCCGCGGGCCATGTCGCGCAGGATCTCGCGCTGGAGCAGCGTGGTGCGCGTCCCGCTGCGGCCGGCCGAGCGGGGCGCGCCGCTGTGCGGGTCGCCGTTCCAGGGGTCGGCGCGCCGCCAGCACTCCTCGAAGACCTCGGCGATGAACGCCACCACGGCCCGGTCCCGCACGTGCCAGGAGGCATGGCCGGGCGCGGAGTTGACGATGTGATCAGAGATGAACGCCTGGCGCCGGTCGATGACCACGCAGCGCTGGAACTGGGTGACCTGGGTACGGAACTGGGCGCCGCGGCCCGTCATCGCGCTCACGTAGGCACGGGTCACCACGTCGTCGCGGCCGGTGTCGAGATACAGGCTGCGGATGTGGACCCCGCGGGCGAGCGCGGCGCAGTCCCGCTCCTCGATGGCCAACCGCTGAGACTGGGTTCGGGGGCCGCAGGGCTGTGCGGTGAGCAACTCGGCGCGGGCCTGGCCGACGGCCTGCTCGATACGGGCGTCGACGAGCTCGGGCTCGCCCAGGAACTCCGAGCCGCGGCCCGAGCGCCACTTGGCGCGTTCGAAGTGCAGGCTCAGCTCGTCGGTGACCTGGGGGATACGGGCCGCGAGCGCGGCCTTGGCCGCCATCCGCCGCAGCTCGTCGTCCAGGCGGCGCCGGCCGGCCTCCTGAGGGTCGAGCGCGATGGGCAGGTGCGGCAGCCGCGGGTCGGTGGTGACCAGGCCCCACTCGGCGAGCTCCGCGAGCGCCCGGGCATCCCGCTCCGGGTCGATGTGCTCATGGCGGGTGACCCGGCCGTAGACGTCGACGGCCTCCGGCGACAACGCTCCGGCGTTGGCCACCCGGCTGTCCGGTTCGCCCATGTCTGCCCCCGTTGCGACGTTGCGTGTGTGCGCCCTGCGTACGCGCGCACCCCGCTACCGCTTGATCCATGCACAGCCCATGAGTCAGCGTACCTGTGGGGTCTCTCCTGGCGGGTGCCTCGGTGGCCACCCGAAGGGGCGGGCGCCAAAGCTGTGCCCGGAGGGGCCGACCGTACCCGACCCGTCCACGAAAGGGCACACCTCGCCAATCACCTCCCGGCCCGCGTTCCGGCCGTGATGGCCGACGCCGTCCACGCCCAGACCGCGGTGACCGCTGTGCTCCCAGCCCCTGACGCCTTCGGGCCCGTCCGGGGCCGTCCGGCTGTCGGCGGGCCGCGCCCCCGCCGGTCCGCACGGGCCGCCCGGCGCCTCGCGGCCACCCCGTGCGCTCCGAGGAATCGATCCGCTCCGACAATGGGACGTACGCCGACAATGGAACGTACGCCGACCAGGGGACGCGCGCCGGGAAGCCGGTGCACGCCGATCACCCGGCCCGGAGCCGATGGCAGAGTCGGGACCGAGAGCCGGGAGCGGCTGTTCCAACCGCGCGGCCAATGGCGAAGTCGCCGGCCGCCCGTTACCGGGGGAGAACCACAGATGGACAAGCCCGCTCTGCGCTCTCTGCTGCGCGAGCGCCGCGCGCTGATCACGCCCGAGAGCCACGGGCTGAGCAGACCCACCCGGCAGGGGCGGCGGGCGCCCGGCCTGTCGCAGGCCCAGATCGACCAGATCCTGCACCGCGCCCCCGACACCTACGGCCGCCTCGAATCCGGCCGCTACCCCAACCCGCCCGCGGACCTGCTGCAGGACGTGGCCCGCCTGCTCGGCATGAACGAGCAGGAGTGGATAGCCCTGTGGCGGTACTGCCTGGGCCAGGATCCGCCGTTCCCGCTGCATTCGCAGTCCGGAGAGGAGATCCCCGGCGTGTGGCAGGAGGCCGTCGACGGCATCGGACACATGGCGTACGTCAATGACCGGTCGTGGAACCTGCTCGCCCACAACGAGCGCTGGACCGAGATGTTCCCCGGCCAAAGGGTGCCGCAGAACACCATGCGGTGGATGGCGCTCGACCCCGCCGCCCGCGAGACCCTGACCGACTGGGAGCACTCCTGGGCGCCGCTGGTGCTGCCCCAGCTGCGGGCCGCGCTGGCGGCCGACCCCACCGACGAGACGCTGGCGCAGATCGAGAAGGAGGTCCTGGAGGACCCGCTCGCCGCCGGGATCTACAACCGGGCCAGCTCCTACCTCCACCTCGACGGCGACGAACGCCCTCTCAACCACGCGGCCCAGGGGCCGGGCTGGGTGACGATGTGCGCCGCCCAGCCGATGGCGGCCCCGGGCGCCCGCATGATCATCCTGGTGTTCCACGCGGGCGAGAAGCGGCGGCACACCCGGGCGCCGATGCTTCGGGCGAGGGTGCAGTAGGTCTGGCGGGGCTGGGGCCGGGCTTGGTCCCCGGCCTGCACCGGTGGGGTGGGCCGGGGTGCGGTTTCGGGCCGCGGTGCGGCTTTGGGCGGCCGGGCTGTGGCGGGCCGGCGTGGGGCGGCCGGCCCGGTCCGGCTACAGCTCGCGGTGGACCTTGGTGTTGGAGGCCTGGGCTCGGGGTCGGACCACGAGCAGGTCGATGTTGACGTGGCTGGGCCGGGTGACCGCCCACGTGATGGTCTCGGCGACGTCGTCGGCGGTGAGCGGCTCGGCCACGCCCGCGTACACCTTGGCGGCCTTCTCGGCGTCGCCGCGGAAGCGCGTCGTCGCGAACTCCTCCGTCTTCACCATGCCGGGCGCGATCTCGATGACCCGCACCGGGCGGCCGACGATCTCCAGACGGAGCGTCTCGGCGAGCACGCGGGCGCCGTTCTTCGCGGCCACGTAGCCGCCGCCTCCCTCGTAGGTGGCGTGGCCCGCCGTGGAGGAGAGGATGACGACCGTGCCGTCGCCCGAGGCTTCGAGCGCGGGCAGCAGGGCCTGGGTGACATTGAGCGAGCCGATGACGTTCGTCTCGTACATCTGCCGCCAGTCGTCCGGGCTGCCGGTGGCGACCGGGTCCGCGCCGAGCGCGCCGCCCGCGTTGTTGACGAGCACCCCGATGGTGCGGAAGGCGGTGGCGAACTCGTCCACGGCGGCCCGGTCCGTCACGTCCAGCGCGTACGCCGTCGCCTGGTGGCCCGCCTCGTTGATCTCGGCGGCCAGCGCCTCGATGCGGTCCTTGCGGCGGGCGGTGACCACCACGCGGTATCCGGCGGCGGCCAGTTGGCGGGCGGTGGCGGCACCGATCCCGCTGCTCGCTCCGGTGACGACGGCGATCGGGGTCCCGGCGGCAGTCATGTCGTGCTCCTCGCGCGTGTGGCGACCGGCGCTGCGGTCGAGGGTGTGGCGGTGGTCGATGGGTTGTCGATCGGCAGGTGGCGATCGGCGGGGTGGCGGTCGAAGGGCGGTGGTCGAAGAGGTGATCGAAACCGATACGCGGCCAGGATAGGCGGGGTGACGCGAGCGCGGCACGGCCGACCGGGACGGGCAGGGCTGGGCCGGGACGGGTGGGGCCGGGGGTGGGCGGGGCGCGTGCGGGCCGGGCCGGGCGGTGTCAGGGGTGGGCGGCGTGCGTCAGGTCGGGGCGGTGTTCAGCGGCCGCGCGGGGCGTACATGATCACGGCCATCCCGGCGAGGCAGATCAGGGCGCCGGTGATGTCCCAGCGGTCGGGCCGGTAGCCGTCCGCGACCATGCCCCAGGCGATCGAGCCCGCGACGAAGACACCGCCGTACGCGGCGAGGATCCGGCCGAATTCGGCGTCCGGCTGGAGCGTCGCCACGAAGCCGTAGATGCCGAGCGCGACGACTCCGGCACCGATCCAGACCCAGCCCCTGTGCTCCCTGACGCCCTGCCAGACGAGCCAGGCCCCGCCGATCTCGAAGAGGGCGGCCAGGACGAACAGAAGAGCTGAGCGTGCGACGAGCATGGACTCAGGGTGGCATGGCGCGGGACCTCGTTCGGGATGGCGTTGTTCGGGGCGGCGCTCGGGGTGGCGTTCCTGGAAAATTTCGGGTGAAAGGTACCTTTCGCTCATGGTGGTTCGTGTGATGAGCAGATCAAGCAGGGTGGGCGGAGCTGGAGCGCCCCACCGGGCCGGCGCCCGCTCGGCCGGCGCCCGTCCTGCCCGGGCCCGCGGAACTCTGGCGACGGTCTCCGTCGCCGTGCTCGTGGCGGCGACGCTGATCGCGACGGGCGCGCCGAGCGGCGCGACCGGGACCGTCGGTGGTGCTGGGCCTGAACGTGGTGTCGTCCCCGCCCGGGCAGCGCCCGCCCCAGCAGCGCCCGCCTCAGCCGTGGCCGGCGGCGCCCTGGACGAGGCGGATGTGTCGTATCACGGGCACGTCTCCCTCTGGAACGGCCGGGTCGGCGTCTGGCTCGCGACGGCCAACCACGGTCCTGCGCCGGTCTCGGGAGCCACCGTGCGGCTCCGGTTCTCGGTGGCTCTCGCCCCCGGCGCCACGCTGCCGCCGAGCTGTCTGCGTACCGGCCCGTCGATGGTGGTGTGCGGCACGGGCTCGATGCGGGCGGCGGGAACCGGCGTGCAGCTCGCCCTGGACGTGGCCACCGTCGGCATCCCGGCCGAGGTGGGCCTCACCATCGACACCGTCTGGAGTGGCGGTACGAGCGACCGCAACCTGGCGAACAACACCCACCGCGTGCTGGCCCTGGCCACGGGCGACCCGTACACCTTCTGAACAGCGGGGTGCATGGGGCGGGTTGGGCCTCCTGAGGCGGCCCGCCGTTACGCGCGCCCCGTCCAGCGGGTGAGGGCCGCGTGCAGGCCGGGCGCGTCCGGGCGGTCGCTTGCCCAGGCCACGTATCCGTCGGGGCGGACGAGCAGCGTGCTGCCGCGCCCGCTCTTCCAGTGGGCGCATGTCGCCTCTTCCGGCGCCGCCACCCGGCCGTCCCGTGGTGTCACCAACACGAACTCGCCCCGCCGCAGCACCTCGTAGAGGCGGCCTTCCGTGAGCTCCAGGTCGGGGACGCGCTTTCCGGTGAGCGGGTGCGATCCGCGCTCTGCTCGGTACGAGATGCCGAGGCCGCTGATCATCCCGATCGCCTTGTCGGCGACAGGACGTACGACTTTGAGGAATCGGGTGATCGCTGAACGGCCTGCCCGCTGAAGGGGGTTGTGGGCCATGGCGAGCCGTACGAGCGCGCCGCTGGTGCGCAGCACCATCGCGCCGACCGGGTGGCGCTCGGCCTGATAGCTGTCGAGCAGAGCCTCGGCGTCGGCGGTGCGGCCCCGCAGCACGGCGGCGAGTTTCCAGGAGAGGTTCGCGGCGTCCTGGAGGCCGGTGTTCATGCCCTGGCCGCCGGCCGGGGAGTGGACGTGCGCGGCGTCTCCGGCGAGGAAGACCCGGCCGACCCGGTAAGCCGGAGCCTGCCGCTCGTCGCTGTGGAAGCGGGAGATCCAACGGGCGTCGTGCATCCCGTAGTCGGTGCCGAAGGCCTCGCGGGCGATCGCGCGGAGCTCGTCGAGGTCTACGGGGGCGGTGTCGGGGACCTGGCGGTTCCGGCTCCACCCCATGACCCGGTAGTAGCCGTCGCCGAAGGGGGCGACGAGGGCGAAGGAGTCGCCCGAGCCGTTGACGGTGAGCATGTCCTCCGGCTCCTCGGTGAGCCGCACGTCCGCAAGCACGATCGAGCGGATCACGGCCACGCCGGGGAACGGCAGGCCGAGCGCCTCGCGGACACCGCTGCGCACGCCGTCGGTGCCGACGAGATAGCGGGCCCGGACCGATACGGGCTCCCCGGTGTCTGCGCCGCGCAGCTCGGCGGTCACCCCCTCGCCGTCCTGACGGAGGCCCAACAGCTCGGTGCCGTAACGGAATTGGACTCCTTCGGACAGGGCGCGCCGCTCAAGGAGCTGCTCCACCTCGTACTGCGGAGCGATCAGCACGTACGGGAAGCGCGTGCGCAGCCTGTTCAGGTCGAGGGTGAGGCGGCCGAACATGTTCATCCGTCCCATGGCCCTGCCCCGCTTGACCAACTCGTCGGCCAGGCCGCGGGCGTCGAGCATTTCCAGCGTGCGCGCGTGGACGCCGAAGGCGCGCGTCATGTTGCTGATCCCGTGCGGCCGGCGCTCGGCGACGGTGACGCTCAGGCCCGCGGCGGCCAGGTCACCCGCGAGCAACAGCCCGGTCGGCCCCGCGCCGACCACAAGGACGTCGCTGATTAAGGGGCCTTCGGGTCGGGCCGCGCGCGGGGAACTTGCGGTGTCGGGCGAGCCGGATGAGTTCGTCGAGCCGGTGGAGCCGGACGAGTTTGTGGTGTCGTTCATGGCTGCCTCCTCGGGTGCCAACGGTTGTTGGTCAACACTTGTTGGCAAATGTAGAACCATCCCGGCTGGCATGTCAACACCCGTTGGCCTACAGTCGTTGGCATGATGACCGAAGCCCCCGCAGGAGGCCCTCGCCGCACCTCCGAAGCCACCAAGGCCGCGATCCTCGAAGCCGCCCGAGAGCGCTTCGCGTCCGACGGCTACGAGCGCGCGACCATCCGGGCCATCGCCCGGGACGCGGGGATCGACCCGTCGATGGTGATGCGTTACTACGGGAACAAGGAGGGCCTGTTCGCCGCTGCCTCCGAGATGGACCTGGGCCTGTCCGACCTGGGAGGACTGCCTGGCAAGCACATCGGAGCCGTGCTCGTCACGCACTTCCTCGACCGCTGGGAGGCCGACGACGTGCTCACCGCCCTGCTGCGGGTCGGCGTCACCAACGCGGCCGGCGCCGAGCGGATGCGGACGATATTCGCCGAGCAGATGATCCCGGTCGCCGCCGGCGTCTGCCCCGACCCCGCCGACGCCCCGCGCCGCGCCGCGCTGGTCTCCTCGCAGATCCTGGGCATGGCGATGGCCCGCTATGTACTGCGCTTCCCGCCCGCGGTCGCCATGTCCCGCGAAGAAGTGATCGCCTGGCTGGCCCCCACGGTGCAGCGCTACCTCACGACCGAGCAGCCGTAGGCCTCCGCCCCGCAGGGACTCTGCCGCGCCGTGCGCCCGCGAGTCCTCTGCGCCGTACACTTTCTGCATGGCACAGAAGAAGAGCCCCGGGGGCCGGGACCGCGCCGAGCGGGCCGGTCTGATGCGCGACCTGGGCGCCGTCTCGCGCCGCTACATGGCCTCGTACGCGCTCTTCAACCAGGCGCTCGCCGACCATCTGGGGCTGCACCCGACGGATCTCCAGTGCCTCAACCTGCTGGGGCTCGAACCCGGGCCCGTCACCACGGGGCGGATCGCCGGGCTGACCGGGCTCACCACCGGTTCCGCGACCCGGCTCGTCGACCGCTTGGAGAAGGCCGGGTACGTGACGCGGCGCCGGGACAGCGAGGACCGCAGGAAGGTGCTCGTCGAGGTGGTGCCCGAGCGGATGGCGGAGCTCGGCAAGGTCTGGGGTCGGCTCAACGGTGCCTGGTGGGAGATGTTCGACGCGTACGAGGACGACGAGATCGCGCTCATCGCCACCCATATGCGCCGGACCGTCGACCTCAGCGCGGCCCAGGTCGAACGCCTCAGGAGCGGGCAGCTCTAAGCCGTTAATGGGTGATGGCCCCAATAGGCCGTTTGTCGTGGGGAGTTGAAGGCGGCCATGCCCGACCGGCAGGCCCGGGGTCGTCGCTATCCGGCCCGGTCCGCCGGGCAGGTCCCGGCTGTGCCGAACTCGCGGACGGCCTCGTCGACGATCGCCTCAAGGCTGGCGTGGTGAGCCCCTCGCCAGTAGACGCGCTCGCAGGAGCCGCACTCCGCGAAGACGTCGTACGTGGTGCGGGTGCCGTGTTCCAGACGCTCGCCCACCGTGTCCTTGTCGGCCTCCCGCAGCGGTGCGTTGCAGGCGGTGCAGCGGGTCCAGGGCGCGAGGGCCGGGGCGAACCGGCCCAGCACGTCCCGGAGTTGCTCGTCCGTCCGGTGGCTGTAGACGTACGCCCCGGCCCACAGCTCCCTGCGGTGCAGCAGCCCGCGGTCCCGGGAGAGCAGGACGCGCTGTTCCTGCGCGGAGAGCGCGGCGAGCGCCGGGTCCCCGATGTCCTCGCTCTCGTACGCCGCGTCGACGCCGAGCAGCCTCAACCGGCGTGCCAGCGTGCCGAGATGGACGTCGAGGAGGAAGCGGAGCGGGGCGCCCGGCACCTTCTGCGGGCGTTCGACGGCGCGCACCTCGATGAACTCGCCCGCCACCGGGATGTGCGAGACCGGGACCTCGCGGCCATCGGCGAGCAGCCGGCCGGCCTCGGTGAGCGGAACGCCCAGCGATTCGACGACGTGGCCGAGGGTGGACACGCCGTCGGTCACGACGGCGCTGCGCCCCTCGCGGCGCTTCGTCGGAACGAAGAGCCGCAGCTCAGGGGCGAAGTCGATATGGATCTCCGGTCCGTTCACGCGGTCAGGATCGCATTGCCGCGGGGGCGGGGGCCAGGGATTTCGGGGCGCGCCCCGGTGCTCACGCCGGAGCACCGGGGGCTCGCTCGTGGTGCGGGTGATCGCCATGGGGTGCCCTGGGGGCGCGGCCCCGGCCCTGCCCCGCCGACCGTCGCCTACGGGCGGAAGGCGTCCGCGTTTTCGCCGGCCCAGGCGGCGAAGGTGCGGGCCGGGTGACCGGTCAGCTCCTCGACGGTGGCGGTGACGGAGTCGGGGCGGCCCTCGTGCGCGGCGAAGTAGCCGAGCAGCGCGTCCGCGATGGTCGGGGGGATGAAGTCGGCCATCGACTCCTTCCAGGCCGCGCCGCTCACGGCGTTGACGCCGATCGGCCGGCCGGTGGCCTCGGCGACCACCGCCACCTGCTCGGCGGCGCTGAGGGAGGCGGGCCCGGTGAGGTGGTGGGCGCGGCCGCGCAGCTCGGGCCTGGTGAGGACGGCGAGCGCGGCCTCCGCGATGTCGGCCTCGTGGATGGGGCTGGTCTGCGCCTCGGGGTAGGGGAGGTCCACGGTGCCGGACGACTTGGCCGCCCAGGCCCAGCCGAGTGCGTTGCCCGCGAAGGCGCCGGGCTGCAGGAAGGTCGACTGGATGCCGGAACGTTCGAGGCCGCGCTCGACGGCGAGGTGCATGGCCGCGATGGCGTTCGTGTCGGCGTCGGTGTCGAGCACGGAGCTGGAGGACAGCAGCGCGATGTGCTGGACCCCGGCGGCCTTCGCCTCGGCGAGGAACGCCTCGATGTGCTTCGGGTTGGCATACAGGAAGACCGACTCGACCCCGGCCAGCGCGGCCGGGAACGTCGCAGGGTCGTCGAGGTCGAGGACGACGCGCTCCACGCCGTCCGGAAGGGTCAGCTTGTCGGGGCTGGCGGAGGCCGCACGAACGGCGATGCCGCGCTCCCGAAGCAGCGGGATGAGGGTGGCGGCGACCTTGCCGCGGCTGCCGGTGATCAGAACCGTCATGGTGGAAATACCCTTCGGGAAAAGGAAGTTGAGGGGCTACGGCAGTGCTGACACGCAAGGAACGAGCCTACGTCGCAGCCGCCTGGTCGAGGCGGGCGCCGACGCGGTGGGCGCGTGATGCGAGGTCTCGGCGGGTGTCGCCCGGGCGTCGACGGGGGCGTCGGTGGCGCTCCAGCGGGTTGAGGCTTCGCCATTAGATTGCACTGTGCAGAATCTGCGTTACGCAGATAAATATCCTCGACGAGGCCGCACTCGTCAAGCGCGTTCCGGCGGGGGGGTGCCCGACAGCCCGGCCGGGGGCGGCCGGGGCTGGCCGGGCAGGGCAGAGTCAAGCGGTGCCGGGCAGGGCGGGGCCTTACCCTTCCCGCATGAAGATCATTGACCTTGAGCCGGGCGACCCGCGTCTGACGGACGACCTGCTGCCGGTGCTCAGCGAGCTCCGCCCGCACCTCACCGATGAACTCTTCGCCGAGATCTACGGGGAGGGACACGCCCAGGGGCTGCGCTTCACCGCCGCCTACGGCGACGACGGGACCTGCGTCGGCGCCGCCGGGTGGCGGATCATCGTCAACACCAGCGCGGTCCGCAAGCTGTACGTCGACGACCTGGTCACCGCCGCGACCGCCCGCTCCACCGGCGTGGGGCACGCCCTCCTCGCGCACCTGGAGGGCCACGCGAGGGCGGCCGGCTGCACCTCCCTCAACCTCGACTCCGGCACCCACCGCACCGACGCTCACCGCTTCTACTTCCGCGAGCGCATGGCGGTGACGGCCTTCAACTTCGACAAGCGGCTGGACTGATCCCGGCGGGCGAGGGAGGCGGCTCGGACGGGGTCAGACCCCGGCCTCCAGGTCCATCCGCCAGTCGTTGGAGCGGAGCCAGGTGCCCGGCGGGTACTCGAACTCGACCTCTCCCGCCCACTCGAACCCGGCCCTGCGGCACGTGCTGTTGGACGCGGTGTGGTCCACGGAGGGGTAGGCGTGCAGCCGGCGCCGGCCGCCCGCGGCACGGGCCTCCGCCACGACCGCCAGGAGCGCCGCGACGGCCAGGCCGCGGCCCTGGAACTCGGGGAGGATGCCGTACCCCGTCTCGTACACCGCCTCGCCCTGCCATATGCGCGGCCAGTACCCGACCGATCCGACGGTCTCGCCCGTCCCTTCGAGGACGACCTTGAACATCCGGCCCTCGGTGGCCGGGCGGGCGCTCATCGCCTTGTACTTGTCGTGCCGGGACAGCACCTTCTCCTCGGACTCCGGGCCGCCGAGGTGGTCGGTCATCTCCGGTGCGTTCTTCCTCCGGAGCAGGCCGAGGTCGCCGTCCGACCAGGCTTCGAGACGGATGTGCGGGGGAACTTCACGGGTCGTGTCGCTCATGTCGAAAACAGTAAACGCCGGGTCTGACAACGGCTGTTGATCAGGCGCGGGAGGCCCCGGGGCGCAGGACCGAGGGCGGCACGCCGAGGGTGGCGGTGAAGTCCCGTACGAGATGGGCCTGGTCGGCGTAGCCCAGCTCGGCGGCCAGCCGGGCCCAGTCGACGGCGTCGTCGGATTCGGCGTGTTCGAGGGCCTCGTGGATGCGGTAGCGCAGCACGACCCACTTCGGGCCGACGCCCACCTGAGCCGCGAAGAGCCGTTGCAGGGAGCGCGCGGACAGCCCGGCCTCGCGGGCGAGTGCGCCGACCCGGCGGACCGTGCGGTCGTGGCGGATGCGGTCGACCAGTTCCATCGCGAGCTCCGCCTGCGGGTCGGGCCGCGGATCGAGGCCGAGCAGGAAGGCGTCGAGGGCGGCGACCCGGTCCTCGTCCCGGTCGGGTGAGAGCACCGCCGTGGGGTCGGCGGTGGGAAACACGGGGTCGGCAGGGATCACCCGGTCCGTCCACTCCGACACCGGGAACCCCGGCGCGAAGGGCCGGAAGCCGCCCGGCCGGAACTGGATCCCGCACACCCGTCCCCGGCCCGCCAACTTCCGCGTGTCCAGGGCGAGTCCGACCCCCGAGAGCTCCAGGAAGTCGGGCCGGCCGTCGTCGTACCGCTGGAAAACCAGGTTGATGGAGGGGTGCGGCACCAGGTGCGAGGCGTAGGGCTGGGGCAGGTCCCAGTCGATCAGCCAGTAGTGCTCCAAGTAGGGGCGCAACTCGGGCGCCGGTTCATGGCGGCGGAACCGTACGTGCGCGAAGAGATCGGCGGCGTCGACGATGCCCCGGGTGTCGCGCCGCGGGCCGGAGTTCTGCGCTGGCATGGGCCGATCCTACGAAGCGGTCGCCTCCTACGGAGTGGCCGTGCGCCGGGCCCGTCGGTCGAACCAGTACAGCGCGCCCGCGTACAGGGCGAGCACCAGGGCGAGCAGCGGGTAGTAGGCCAGGGGCAGTGCGGCCATGCCGATGAGCGGGCCCAGGGGCGAGAGCGGAAGCAGCAGACCGGTCAGCGCGAGGACGCCGGCGGTGACGGGGATCCCGCCGCCGCGGCCCGTGCGCAGCAGGACCATCACCAGGGCCTGGGTCAGCAGGTTCTCGGTGAACCAGCCCGCGTGGAAGGCCGTTTCGGCGCGGGTGTCGCTCACGGCCCAGACGAGTACCGCGAAGGTGGCGAGGTCGGCGACGGCGTTGAGCACGCCGAACCCGGTGACGGAGGCGAGGACTTCGCGGGGCCGCAGCTTCAGCGGGCGGCGCAGCGCCCCGTCCTGCGGCCGGTCGTACGCGAAGGCCAGCTGGGCGGCGTCGAAGCACAGGTTCTGGACCAGGACCTGGGCCGGCAGCATGGGCAGGAACGGCAGCAGCAGACCGGCGGTCAGCATCGCGATGACGTTGCCGAGGTTTGAGGAGAGTGTGATCCGCAGATAGCCCGCGATGGTGGCGCCGCTGCTGCGCCCCGCCACGACGGCGTGGTCGAGCGAGGTCAGATCCTTCGCCGCGAGCACGACGTCCGCCGCCTCGCGGGCCACGTCCACGGCCTCGGGCGGGCAGATGCCGACGTCACAGGCGCGCAGGGCGGGCAGGTCGTTGACGCCGTCGCCGAGGAATCCGGTGACGTGTCCACGTTCGCGCAGGACCCGTACGATCCGGGCCTTCTGCTCGGGGGAGCAGCGGGCGAAGACAGTACTACTGTCGGCGAGTTCGCCCAGTTCGGCGTCGCTGAGGGCGTCGAAGGAGGCGGCGGTGACGACCTCGCCGGGCTCCAGGCCGAGCTCGCGGCAGGCGCGGGCGGCGGTGCCGGGGTGGTCGCCGGTCAGCACCTTCACGGCGATGCCTCTGTGGCGGAGGGCGCTGAGCGCGTCGGCCGCGGTCTCCGCCGTCGCGTCGCGCAGCCCGACCAGGCCCTGGAGGCTCAGCCCGCGCTCGTCCCCGGTGGTGTACGGGCGCCTGGCGGCGGGCCGTTCGGCGAGCGCCACCGCGAGGACGCGCAGTCCGTCGGAGGCCAGGCGTTCGGCGAGCGCCAGCGCCCGGTCCCGTTCGTCGTCGGTGAGCGCGCACCGTTCCAGGACGTCCTCGACCGCGCCCTTGACCACCAGGGTGTGGTGGCCGAGCCGGTGCGGTGTGTTGACCACGGCGGTGGACAGGCGGCGTACCGGGTCGAAGGGGAGGGCGGTGACGGCGTCGTACTCCAGGGCGTCCAGGCCTCCGGGGAAACGGTCCTCGGCGGCATCCAGGAGGGCCTCGTCGAGGGCGTCGGCGCTGGGCAGTTCGGCGAGCTGCAACGTCCACAGGCTGTTGACGGCGGCCCAGTGCAGCACCGAGTCGTCGGGGGTGCCGGCCGTGTCCAGCGCGCAGTCCAGGACGGGCCGGTCCTGGGTCAGGGTGCCGGTCTTGTCGAGGCAGACGACGTCGACGGCGCCCAGGTCGTGCAGCGCGGGCAGCCGCTTGACGATCACCTGGTGGGTGCGGGCCAGCGCGGAGGCGCCCCGCGCGAGGGTGGTCGTCACGATGACGGGCAGCATCTCGGGCGTGAGTCCGACCGCGACCGCCACCGCGAACGGCAGCGTCTCCAGACCGCGGCCGCGGAGCGCGGCGTTGGCCATCAGGACCAGCGGCGGGGGGAGCAGCATGAAGCGGATCAGGATCCAGGAGACGCCGTACACCGACCGGTCGAAGGCGGTCGTGCGCCGGTCGTTGCCCGGCAGCCTGTCGGCCTTCGCGAACCGGGTGTCCGCACCGGTCGCGACCACCACGCCGGTGCCGCTGCCGGAGGCGACGCTGCTGCCCTGGAAGCAGACTTCGGGCCGGTCGAAGTCCTGGGCCTCGACGGCGCGCGCCCGCACCTGCGCGAAGGGCTCGTCCACGGGGTACTTGGGGACCGGCGCGGACTCCCCGGTCAGCGCGGCCTGATGCATCGCCAGGCCGGTGGCCCGCA
Source organism: Streptomyces sp. WM6378 (assembly GCF_001279695.1). GTDB lineage: Bacteria > Actinomycetota > Actinomycetes > Streptomycetales > Streptomycetaceae > Streptomyces. The sequence goes on along the minus strand of NZ_LGDD01000308.1, from coordinate 68,889 downwards.
GCAGCCGCAGATCCGCCGGTACGAGATCGCCGGGCGCCAGGCGCACCACATCGCCCGGCACCACCTGGTCCACGGGTACCTCGCGCGACACCGGCGCCGCGTCGTCGGCCGTCCTGCGCAGTACGGTCGCGGTGCTCGCCACCAGCTCCCGCAGTCCGGCCGCCGACCGGTCGGCGCGGTGCTCGCCGGCCGCCCGCAGCGCACAACTCACCACCACGAGCACCGCGATGACCGCGGCCGTGGCCCAGGCGGCGACCGCCGCGGAGACCAGCGCGAGGCAGGCGAGGACAGCCGTGAACGGGTCGCGCAGACTGCGGAAGAAAATGATCGGGAGGGAGGGAACCCGGCGCGCGGGAAGGACGTTTTCCCCATACCGCGCGAGTCGTTTCTCGGCCTCTGACTCCACCAGCCCCCGGGGGCCGGAGCCGAGTGAACGCAGCAGCTGCAGAGGAGTGCTCTTTGACAACTGCAGAGAAGAGATCCGCTCAGGCGCCCAGGTCACGGACGAGTCCCGAGGGTCCCGGCAGCTTTACGCCCCCGCCAAGCCGGGCCACCAGCCAGCGCACCATCTGGGCCACATCGGGGTCGTCGACGAGATAGACGACCCGGCGCCCCTCCCGCCGGGACCGGACGAGCCCCGCGAGCTTCAGCTTCGCCAGATGCTGACTGACGGCCGGCAGCGCACCGCCGACCCTCTCGGCCAGCCCCGACACATCGGACTCGCCGTGGCTCAGCGTCCACATGATGTGCAGCCGCGCGGGCGAGGCAAGGAGTCCGAAGACGCCCGCTGCCTCGCCGAGCACCTCGGCCGACGGGTCGGTGCTGCTCGTGGTCGTCACCGTCGTCTCCCGTCGCCTAGGTGTGGTGGCCGTTCCTGTCGCCCCCGGGCAGCCATTCTAGGGGCGCCGGCTCACAGGGATACGAGGGTCACCTCGGTTGCCTTCACGCTCGACCACACGGCCGCGCCCTCCACCAGGCCCAGCTCGGCGGCCGCCTGCGGGGTGACCTCCGCGATCAGGTCGGGCGATTCGGCGGACCCGATGAGCACCCGCAGCCTGCTCCCGCTCGCTGTGATCTCCCGCACGGTGCCCGGCCAGACATTGCGGGGGCTGCCGTCGGGACGCTTGCGGTGCACGGACACCGACTCCGGCGCGATGATCGCCAACGCCCGGCTGCCCTCGTGCAGTTGCTCGGCCGCGACGATCCGCCCGCCGCCGGTCAGTGCGAGACCGTCGCCGCTCGCTTCCCCGGCCCAGGCGTTGCGGCCCAGCATCCGGGCCACCCAGGGGGAGCGGGGATTCCGGGTGACCTCGGTGGGCGGCGCGTCCTGGAGGGTGCGTCCGGCATCCAGGACGAGGACGCGGTCCGCCAGGGAGACTGCCTCGACCGGGTCGTGGGTGACGATCAGGCAGACCCCGGCGAACCCGGCCAGGTGGGTGCGCAAGGTGTGGCGGACGTGGGCCCGGGTGGTCTGGTCGAGGGCCGCGAGCGGCTCGTCCAGGAGCAGCAGCCGGGGGCGGGCGGCCAGCGCCCGCGCGAGGGCGACGCGCTGGGCCTGTCCACCCGAGAGCTGGGCGGGCTTGCGGTGGGCGAGGTGGCCGACGCCGAGCCGGTCGAGCCAGCGCTGGGCGGCGGCGCGGGCCTCGCCGCGGGCCACGCCCTGGGCGCGCAGCCCGTACGCCGTGTTGGCGAGCGCGGTCAGATGCGGGAACAGCGCGCCGTCCTGGGGCACCCAGGCGACCCCGCGCTTGTGGGGCGGCAGGGCCGTGACGTCGAGGTCGCCGAGGCGCAGTTCGGCGTGGGCGCGGGGGGTGAGGCCGAGCAGGGCCCGCAGGAGGGTGGTCTTGCCGGCGCCGTTCTCGCCGACGACGGCGATGGTGATGCCGGGGTCCGCTTCCAGCGTCAGCTCGTTGAAGCCGGTCACCTCGGCGTGCAGCGACCAACTCGGCGCAGAATCAGGGGAGTTGAGATCCTCGACGGGCTGCGGGGTGTGTCCGGCGCCTTCCGGCCCGCCCTTGGGGGAGCCGGCCGCGTCCGGGCGCGCGGAGTCGGAATCGGCCGGGCTGGTCGGCGCCGGGTCGGAGTCCAGCGGGGAGGGGTCCGCAAGTGCGGTGGTGGCCGACGAGCCGCCCCGTACCCAGGCGGAGCCGGTCCAGCGGCCGCGCAGGGCGATGAGCACTGCCATGGCGATGGCGAGCAGAAGCAGGGAGACCGAGGTCGCGGCCTCGGGGGAGTCCTGGAGGAGGAGGTAGACCTGGAGGGGCAGGGTCTGCGTGGTGCCGGGGAGGTTGCCGGCGAAGGTGATGGTGGCGCCGAACTCGCCGAGCGCGCGGGCCCAGGTGAGTGCCGCGCCCGCCGCGAGACCCGGCGCGACCATGGGCAGGGTCACGGTGAGGAAGACGCGGAACGGGGAGGCGCCGAGCGAGGCGGCGGTCTCCTCGTAGCGGGGCCGCAGTCCGCCGAGCGCGCCCTCCAGGCTGATGACCAGGAACGGCATCGCGACGAAGGTGGCGGCGACGACGGCGCCGGAGGTGTGGAAGGGGAGGGTGATCCCGAAGGTGCCCTCAAGCCAGGGGCCGAGCAGACCGCGCCGCCCGAAGCCGAGCAGCAGGGCGACGCCGCCGACCGTGGGCGGCAGCACCATGGGCAGCAGTACGAGCGAGCGCACCAGGGTCTTGCCGGGGAAGTCGACGCGGGCGAGCAGCCAGGCCAGGGGCACACCGAGAAGGAGGGAGAGGCCGAGCGCCCAGAAGGAGACGACCAGCGAGAGCCGCAGGGCCTCGGTGACATCGGGGCCGGTCAGGTGCGTGCCCAGTTCGCCCCACGAGGTGCGGGCCAGGATGCCGAGGAGCGGCATCAGCAGGAACGCGATGGCGAGCAGCGCGGGCAGGGCCAGCGCGGCGGGCGGGCGCCGGCGGGTGCGGCTGCGAGTCATGGGAGGTCCCCGGTGTCCTGATGGCGCGGGGTCTGCCCGCCCGGTGTGAACGGGCAGACCCCGCAAGGGAGAAGGGAGTTGGAGTGGTTACGGACAGGCCAGGCGCAGGGGTTACGGCTGCTGGAAGCCGGCGTTCTGGAGGATCTTCTGGGCCTCGGGGGTGGACAGCCACTTCACGAAGGCCGCGGCGGCGTCGGCGTTCTTCGATGTCTTGAGGGTGGCGGCCGGGTACTGGGCGACGGCGTTCTGTGCGTCCGGGATGTCGACCGTGTCGACCTTGCCCTTCGCGGAGGCGGCGTCGGTCTTGTAGACGATGCCCGCGTCGGCCTCGCCCAGCTCGACCTTGCTGAGCACGGCGCGGACGTTCGGCTCCTGGGAGACCGGCTTGACCGTGATCTTCTGGGCGTCGAGGACCTGCTTGCTGTAGCGGCCGACCGGCACCTCGGGGGCCGCGAGGACGACCTTCAGGTTGGGTTCGGACAGGTTCTTGAGGCCTTCGACCTTCTTCGGGTTGCCCTTGCCGGTCGCGATGACCAGGCGGTTCTTGGCGATGATCGACGAGTCGTTCACGTCGGCCTTCAGGCCGTCCATGGTCTTGGTGTCGGCGGTCACCAGGGCGTCGGCGGGGGCGCCCTGCTTCACCTGGGCGGCGAGCTCCTGTGAACCGGCGAAGGAGAACTTCACGTGGGTGCCCGGGTGCTCCTTCTCGTAGGCCGCGCCCGCCGCCTTGAAGACGTCGGTGAGCGAGGACGCCGCGAGGACGGTCAGCTGCGCCGCCTTCGGCTCGGAGCTGGAACTCCCGGACGGGGAGGCGGACTTGTCGCTTCCGCTGTCCTTGCTGCTACTGCTGCACGCGGCGGCCAGCGGGATGAGCAGGGCGGCTGAGACGACGGCCGCGGCGGCGCGGCGGCGCTTGGTGCTGAGAGCCATGACAGACATGGGGTGGTGCTCCTTCGGATGCTTGTCGAGCCGCGCCGGGAGGTGAGGGCTTCCCCTGCTTGCCGTCCTTGGTGGAGGTCCTTTTGTCGGACGTCCCTGCGAGGAACGAGGAGTGAGGAAGGGCGACGCCGGGGGGGACGTTCGTGAGTGGCCGGTTTTCGACCTAGGTGCGGTCGATGTGCACGCTGGTGGACTTCACCCGCGCGGTGGCCTGCATGCCCACCTCAAGGCCCAGCTCTTCGACGGCCTCCCGGGTCAGGAGGGAGACCAGCCGGTGCGGACCGGCCTGGATCTCGACCTGGGCGGCGACATCACCGATCTTGACGGCGGTGACGATGCCGGGGAAGGCGTTGCGGACAGAGGTGTAGGGCACCTCTTCCTCGCCGTTGGAGGACTGGCCGACTTCGATGGAGAAGGCGGCCAGATCCCGCCCGTCGATGAGTCGGCGGCCGCCTTCGTCGCGATGGGTCGTGACGCGGCCGCCGTCGGCCCAGCGGCGCACGGTGTCGGGGCTGACGCCGAGCAGACGCGCTGCCTGGCCGATGGTGTAGGACTGCATGTGCGACAAGATAGGCGGCTTCACGCCGCATATACAAAGGGTCCGGCGGAACATACGCCGCAGCTGCAGAGCCAAATGGATGAAGGTCCAAGCTGATCGCCGCACCCGGCCGGGCCCTACGCCCCGCCGCCCCCGGTCACAAGTCCGCGGCCCGCAGGGCCTTGTTCCCCCACCCGCGGTTCCCCGCCCGCCGCGGTTCCCCGCCCGCGTGGCGGGCGCCCCCGGACGGGCGGTCAGGGGCTCAGGGCCAGACCAGGCAGTAGGGCTGATGCCCCGCCTCATGCAACCGATGCGAGAAGTCCTGCCATTCGTGCAGGAGTTGGTAGACGTTGAAGGCGTCGCGCGGGCCGCCGCGGTCCGGGACGGTGGACCAGATGAAGGCGGCAGCGCCGACCGACTCCTCGCCGACGCCGCGCAGCGGGTCGACGACCGTCATGGGGAGCTTCACCACCGCGTAGTCGGGGTGGAGGACGACGAGTTCCAGGGGCGGGACCTTGTGCAGCGGTATGCCCTGGATGCCGGTGAGGACCATCGCGGCCATCGTCTCCGGCTTGATCTTGGTGAACATGCCGCCCATGCCCAGCTCGTCACCGCCGAGCTCCTCGGGGCGCATGGTCACGGGCACCCGGGCAGCGGTCGCGCCGTCCGGGGCACCGAAGTACTTGTAGGTCACCCCCACACGGCCACTTCCGTTCCCCGCCCCTGCGCCGTCCCCGACCCGGTCGATCCGGTCCTGGGCGTCGCGTCGCCGGTGCCGTCCCCGACGGTGGGCGCGCTCGGGACCCCGGTCATCGGTCCCTTCGCCCAGTCCGCCACCGCGATGCATATCCTTCACCCGACTGCTTGTAGCCCGACTGCTTTGTAGATGGCACGGCCCCCACCGCGCAACCCGATCATCCGCCGATGCAACTCGATCATCTGCGGATCATCGTGTCATTGACCTCCCCCGCGCGGGTGCGGTGAAACACCAGTCCGCAAGATCGCCCGGCCCTCTGCCACCATGGCGTGTGTGAGCTATCCGTACGAATACGACGCCCCAGTTTCGCAGAACCTCTTCGACCGCGCGTCCGCCGTGACGCCCGGCGGCGTGAACTCCCCCGTCCGTGCCTTCCGGGCCGTGGGCGGTACGCCCCGGTTCATGGTGTCCGGTGCGGGTCCGTACCTGACCGACGCCGACGGCCGCGAGTACGTCGACCTGGTGTGCTCGTGGGGCCCGATGATCCTCGGGCACGCGCACCCCGAGGTCATCGCCGCCGTGCAGGAGGCCGTCGCCCGTGGCACCTCCTTCGGCACGCCCGGCGAGGGCGAGGTCGCGCTCGCCGAGGAGATCGTGGCCCGGATCGAGCCGGTCGAGCAGGTCCGCCTGGTGTCCTCCGGCACCGAGGCGACCATGTCCGCGATCCGCCTGGCGCGCGGCTTCACCGGCCGGGCCAAGGTCATCAAGTTCGCCGGCTGCTACCACGGCCATGTGGACGCGCTGCTGGCCGCCGCCGGTTCCGGGGTCGCCACGTTCGGCCTCCCCGACACCCCCGGGGTGACCGGCGCGCAGGCCGGTGACACGATCGTGCTGCCGTACAACGATCTTGACGCTGTGCACGCGGCGTTCCACGCCAACCCGGGCGAGATCGCCTGTGTGATCACCGAGGCCTCGCCCGGCAACATGGGTGTCGTCCCGCCGGCGGACGGCTTCAACGCGGGCCTGAAGGCGGCCTGCGCCAAGAACGGCGCGCTGTACATCTCCGACGAGGTGATGACCGGGTTCCGTACGTCCAAGGCGGGCTGGTTCGGAGTCGACGGCGTAGTGCCGGACCTCATGACGTTCGGCAAGGTCATGGGCGGCGGCTTCCCGGCCGCGGCGTTCGGCGGCCGCGCCGACGTCATGGGGCACCTCGCCCCGGCCGGCCCCGTCTACCAGGCGGGCACGCTCTCCGGGAACCCGATCGCGACCGCCGCCGGCCTGGCCCAGCTGCGGCTGCTCGACGACGCCGCGTACGCCAAGGTCGACGCCGTCTCCCGCGAGATCCAGGCGCTGGTGACCGGCGCGCTCAGCAAGGAGGGCGTGGCCCACCGGCTGCAGACCGCGAGCAACATGTTCTCGGTCTTCTTCACGGCCGACGAGGTCCGCGACTACGACGACGCGAAGAAGCAGGAAGCGTTCCGCTTCAACGGGTTCTTCCACTCGATGCTGTCGCAGGGCGTCTACCTGCCGCCCTCGGCGTTCGAGTCCTGGTTCGTGTCGACCGCCCACGACGAGCGAGCGATCGAGCGCATCGCGGCCGCGCTGCCCGCCGCCGCCCGTGCCGCAGCGGAGGCCACCGCATGAGCGAGACCGGCAACAGCGACCTCACCGTCGTGCACCTGATGCGCCACGGCGAGGTGCACAACCCGGACGGGGTGCTCTACGGGCGCCGCTCCGGCTACCACCTGTCCGACCTCGGCCGGCAGATGGCCGACCGGGTCGCCGAGCACCTGGCGGGCCGCGACATCACCCATGTCGTCGCCTCCCCCCTGGAGCGCGCCCAGGAGACGGCGAGCCCGATCGCCAAGACGCACGGCCTGGACCTCGCCACCGACCCGCGGCTCATCGAGGCGGGCAACGTCTTCGAGGGCAAGACCTTCGGGGTCGGCGACGGCGCGCTGCGCAAGCCCGCCAACTGGAAGCACCTGACGAACCCGTTCCGCCCGTCCTGGGGCGAGCCGTACGTCGAGCAGGTCGTACGGATGATGGGCGCGCTCGAAGCGGCGCGCGATGCGGCTCGGGGGCACGAGGCGGTGTGCGTCAGCCACCAACTGCCGATCTGGATCGTGCGCAGCTTCGTCGAGAAGCGGCGGCTCTGGCACGACCCGCGCAAGCGGCAGTGCACGCTGGCCTCGCTGACCAGCTTCACCTATCAGGGCGACCGGATCGTGTCCGTGGGCTACAGCGAGCCCGCCCGCGATCTCGTACCGGCGCATCTGCTGGCCGGTGCCAAGCCGGTCAAGGGCAAGTCGAAGGCCTTCGGCGCCTGACGTGTCCGGCCGGCCGGATCCCCCCGGCCGGCCAGCCGGCCCGCGCCGGCAACCCGGACCGGCCGGCCGGCCCCCCCCCGCCTTTCCACCGCGCACCCCTCACCTCGTACGGTTTACGAAGATTTGTGCGAGCTGTGGGGAACCATCCCTGTTTCACCCGGCATCTCACAGATTGCCCAACTGCGGTGACGTACTTGGGCTTCGAGGACGACGAGACGACGGTGCACGCGATGGGAACGGACGGGCTTATGCGGGAGATCGGCCGGAACTTCAGCCGAAGGGGCATGCTGGGACTGGGTCTGGGGGCCGCGGCTGCGGCTGGGCTCACCGGCTGCGGCACTTCGGGCGGTAGCGGATCGAGCGGCAAGGGCGGCGACGACGCGGCCGCCAAGAAGGCCGACGCGAAACTGATAGGTGACGGTTCCACTTCGGACACCGGCAAGCAGCCGCACCAGCCCGACAAGCCCGTCCCGCTCGAACCCGGCCAGACCCCGCCCCAGTTCGTCATCTTCTCGTGGGACGGCGCCGGCGAGGTCGGCAACGGCCTCTTCCCGCGCTTCCTCCAGCTCGCCAAGGACCACGGCGCGGGCATGACGTTCTTCCTCTCCGGCCTCTACCTGCTGCCCGAGGCCAAGAAGCGGCTCTACCAGCCGCCGAACAACCCGGTCGGCGCCTCCGACATCGGCTACCTCTCCGACCCGCACATCAAGGAGACGCTGAAGTACGTCCGCCAGGCGTGGACCGACGGCCATGAGATAGGCACCCACTTCAACGGCCACTTCTGCTCCGGACGCGGCACCGTGGAGCACTGGACCGCGGCCCAGTGGCAGAGCGAGATAGACCAGGCGATCGACTTCGTCACCAAGTGGAAGACCAACACCGGCTGGACGGACGAGGACCCGCTGCCGTTCGACTACAAGCGCGAGCTCACCGGCGGCCGCACGCCCTGCCTGCTCGGCCAGGACAACCTGCTGCCCACCGCACAGAAGCTGGGCTGGCGCTACGACGCCTCCTCGCCCGGCGGCACCCAGGTGTGGCCGGTCAAGCGGCACGGCCTGTGGGACCTGCCGCTCCAGCAAATACCCTTCCCCGGGCATTCGTTCCAGGTCCTGTCGATGGACTACAACATCCTCGCCAACCAGTCGAAGAATTCGACCAAGGCGCCGCCGGCCAACTATCCCGGCTGGCGCAAGCAGGCCACCGAGGCGTATCTCGCCGGATTCAAGCGCGCCTATGAAACAAATCGCGCGCCGTTCTACATCGGAAACCACTTCGAGCAGTGGAACGGCGGCATCTACATGGACGCCGTCGAAGAGGCCTTCAAGGGCATCGTGGCGCAGCGGGACGAGAAGAAGGATGTGAGGCTCGTCTCCTTCAAGCAGTACGTCGACTGGCTCGACGTCCAGGACCCGAAGGTGCTCGCCAAGCTCCGTACGCTCAACGTGGGAGAGGCCCCCGCCGGTGGCTGGAACGCGTTCATGAAGACCGTTTAAGCCTTCCTGACAAGGGGCTTTACGGGCACTCAGGGGGGCGCGGAAGATCCCCGGAACCGCCATGCGAAACTTTTCACATGTCCGTGAGTCCTGCCTTCCGACGCCGTCGCACCCTGACGCTGGCCGCGGCTGCCGCGGCCGCCGGTGCGCTGACCCTGACGGCCTGCGGTTCCGGTGGTACGTCCGGTGGTTCCGGTGACACCAAGTTCGTCACCGGTACCGGCGGCATCGCCACCGTCGCCAAGGGCGACCGCCAGAACGCCCCGGAGCTCTCCGGTGAGACCGTCGACGGCAAACAGCTCGACGTCGCCTCCCTCAAGGGCAAGATCGTCGTGCTGAATGTGTGGGGCTCGTGGTGTGCGCCCTGCCGTGCCGAGGCGCCGTATCTGGCCAAGGTCTCCAAGGAGACGAAGGCCAAGGGCGTCGAGTTCGTCGGGATCAATACCCGCGACACCGACAAGGGCCCGGCGCAGCAGTTCGAGAAGGAATTCGGGGTCGACTATTCGAGCCTGTACGACCCGATCGGCAAGCTCATTCTGCGTTTCCCGAAGGGCAGCCTGAATCCGCAGGCCATTCCGTCGACGATCGTTCTCGACCGGAACGGAAAGATCGCCGCACGCGCCCTGATGGCGCTCGACGACACAAAGCTGCACCAGATGATCGACCCGCTGATCGCGGAGAAGTGATCGCGTGATGGCACTGGCCGCCGTCGGCGGAATGAATGAGACGGTCTTCAGCGGGGCCCTTCTGGTGGCCCTGCCGGTCGCCGTACTCGGCGGCCTCGTCTCGTTCTTCTCGCCCTGCGTACTGCCGCTGGTCCCCGGCTACCTCTCGTACGTCACCGGAGTCACCGGCACCGATCTGGCCGAGGCGCGGCGCGGCCGCATGGTCGCGGGCGCAAGTCTGTTCGTGCTCGGCTTCACCGCGGTCTTCGTTTCCGGCGGCGCGCTGTTCGGCTACTTCGGCAGGAACCTCCAGGAGTACGGCGACACGCTCTCCAAGGTCCTCGGCGTCCTGATGATCCTGATGGGCGTCTTCTTCATGGGCCTGATGCCGTGGATGACGCAGCGCGAATTCCGCGTCCACAAGCGGCCGGTGACGGGTCTGGCGGGAGCGCCGCTGCTCGGCGCGCTGTTCGGCATCGGCTGGACGCCGTGCCTGGGCCCGACGCTCACCTCGGTGAACGCGCTGGCGATGGACCAGGCGAGCGCCGGCCGCGGGGCGATACTGACGGTCGCGTACTGTCTCGGCCTCGGGCTGCCGTTCGTGCTCGCGGCGGTCGCCTTCCGCAAGGCGCTCGGCGCCTTCGGCTGGGTCAAGAAGCACTACGTATGGGTGATGCGGATCGGCGGCGGCATGATGATCGTGACCGGTGTGCTGCTGCTGACCGGGGCTTGGGCGGAGCTCGTCCAGCAGGTACAGGGCTGGTCCCAAGGCTTTCAGGTGGGTGTCTGACGCATGAGCAAGACCGAATCGACTCCGGAGCCCGACCTCGGCGAGGCCGGGGCACAGCTCTCCACCGCCCCCACCGAGGAACGCTCCAACGGCCCCGTCGGCATCGGCGTCCTCGGCTGGATCCGCTGGTTCTGGCGGCAGCTGACCTCGATGCGGGTCGCGCTGATCCTGCTCTTCCTGCTGTCGCTCGGCGCCATCCCCGGCTCGCTGATCCCGCAGACCAGCGTCGACGAGATGAAGGTCGCCGACTTCCAGAAGCGGCACGACACCCTCACGCCGATTTACGAGAAGCTCGGCCTCTTCCACGTCTACAGCTCGGTGTGGTTCTCCGCGATCTACATCCTGCTGTTCGTCTCGCTCATCGGCTGCATCGTGCCGCGCACCTGGCAGTTCGTCGGCCAGCTGCGCGGACAGCCGCCGGCCGCGCCCGGCCGCCTGACCCGGCTGCCCGCGTACACGACCTGGCGCACCGACGCCGAGCCCGAGCAGGTCCGCGAGGCCGCGCTCGCCATGCTCAAGAAGCGTCGCTTCCGCGCCCGGATCAGCTCGGACGCCGTCGCCGCCGAGAAGGGCTATCTGCGCGAGGCCGGCAACCTGATCTTCCACGTCTCGCTGATCGTGATCCTGGTGGCGTTCGCCACCGGCCAGCTCTTCAAGTCCGAGGGCGGCAAGCTGATCGTCCAGGGCGACGGGTTCTCCAACACGCTCACCCAGTACGACGACTTCAGGTCGGGCTCGCTGTTCGACACCGAGGACCTGGCGCCGTTCAGCTTCACGCTTGACCGGTTCGACGCGTCGTACGAGCGCAGCGGGCCCGAGCTGGGCACGGCTCGCGAGTTCAAGGCGCACCTCACCTACTCCGAGGGCGCCGACGGCAAGCCGCAGCAGAAGGTCGTCGAGGTCAACAAGCCGCTCGTCGTCGACGGTTCCAAGGTCTACCTGCTCTCGCACGGCTACGCGCCGACGGTCACCGTCAAGGACGGCCAGGGCAAGGTCGTCTTCCAGGGCTCGGTCCCGCTGCTGCCGATGGACAACAACCTCACGTCCAGCGGCGCCATCAAGGTGCTCGACGGCTACCGCGACGCCAAGGGGAACAAGGACCAGCTCGGTTTCGCCGCGTTCTTCGTGCCGACCTTCGGCGGCAAGGGCACCGGCGCGACCCAGATGTTCTCGAAGTTCCCCGCGCCCGACTTCCCGGTGCTCAACATCGGCGCCTACCACGGCGACCTCGGCCTCAACTCGGGCCTGCCGAAGAACGTGTACCAGCTGGACACCAGCAGCCGTTCCATCAAGCCCTTCAAGGACGCCCAGGGCAACATCCTGAAGAAGCTGCTGCTGCCGGGCGAGACCCTTCAACTGCCCGACGGCGCCGGGTCGATCACCTTCGACAAGGGCCCCATCAAGCAGTGGGCGAGCTTCCAGATCTCCCACCAGCCGGCCAACGGTCTCGCCCTCACCGGCGCGATCGGGGCCATCGCCGGCCTCGCCGGCTCGCTGTTCATCCAGCGGCGCCGGGTCTGGGTCCGGGCCGTCCGAGGCGATGACGGAGTGACCGTCGTCGAGATGGCCGGGCTCGGCCGCAGCGAGTCCGCGAAGCTTCCCGAGGAGCTGGCCGATCTCGCGGTCACGCTCATCCCACAGGCGCCGACCGCGCCGGATCCCGAACCCGAACCCTCAGTTGTTCCTGCCGAAGGGGCTGAGAAGTGAATCTCGCCGCCACCACCAATGAGAGCCTGGCGCACACCAGCAACTACCTCATCTACTCGTCGATGGCCGTGTACCTGCTGGCCTTCTTCGCCAACATGGCCGAGTGGCTCTTCGGCACCCGCAGCAAGGTCGCCCGCACGGCGGCCGCGCTGACCGGCGCCGGTCAGCAGGCCAAGGACGCGGGCACCGTCAAGGTCGAGGTCGCCACCAAGAACGGCGGCACCGCCGTCCTGGAGCGGCCCAAGGTCGTGACCCGGTCGGCCGCCGGAACCCGCGACGTGCCGGACGGCCCCGGTGCCTCCGGCGGCGACGAGAAGGGCGACCTCTACGGGCGCATCGCCGTCTCCCTCACGGTGCTCGCCTTCCTCATCGAGTTCTCCGGTGTGCTGACCCGCGCGCTGTCCGTGCAGCGGGCGCCGTGGGGCAACATGTACGAGTTCAACCTGACCTTCTCCACGGTCGCGGTCGGCGTGTACCTGACGCTGCTTGCCCTGAAGAAGAACGTCGGCTGGCTCGGCCTCCCGCTGGTCACCACGGTCCTGCTCGACCTGGGCCTCGCGGTCACGGTGCTCTACACCGCCAGCGACCAGCTGGTCCCGGCGCTGCACTCGTACTGGCTGTGGATCCACGTCTCCACCGCGATCTTCTGCGGCGCGGTCTTCTACGTCGGTGCGGTCGCCACGATCCTGTACCTCTTCCGCGACCGGTACGAGGCCAAGCTCGCCGAGGGAGGCAAGCCGGGTGCCTTCGCGACGTCCGTCCTGGAGCGGCTGCCGGCCGCGTCCACCCTGGACAAGTTCGCCTACCGCGTGAACGCGGCGGTCTTCCCGCTGTGGACGTTCACGATCATCGCGGGCGCGATCTGGGCGGGCGACGCCTGGGGCCGCTACTGGGGCTGGGACCCGAAGGAGACCTGGTCCTTCATCACCTGGGTCGCGTACGCCTGCTACCTGCACGCCCGCGCCACGGCCGGCTGGAAGGGCCGCAAGGCGGCGACGCTGGCGCTGATCGCGTTCGGGTGCTGGCTGTTCAACTACTACGGCGTGAACATCTTCGTGAACGGCAAGCACTCCTACGCGGGCGTCTGACCGGTACGGGATCACCCAGTACTGGGGCGGGCCTCCTGGGGCTCCGCCCCAGACCCCGGGGAGTTCGCCCCACCCCGCCCCTTCCCGCAACCCTCCGGGGGAGAGTTCACCTGCTGCGGACCGTGCGTGGCTGGTCGCGCAGTTCCCCGCGCCCCTAAAAGCCCCGGCAACGCACCCCGCGCGGCGAGGAGGGCTACGCCTCTTCGCCCAAGTCGCGCCGCTTCCGGTCCTCCAGGGACGCCAGGAACGCGGGGTTGTCATCCGGCGCCGTCCAGCGGGCCGGCCCGCGGCGGACCTTGCCGGCGACGAGCCAGGCGACCGGGCCGACCAAGACTTCCCCGAACAGCAGCACGATGATGATCCACACCACCTTGGGGAGGCCCTTGACCTCCGCCTCCGGGGTGTTGAGACAGTCGATGAACGCGTAGATCCACAGCGCCAGGACCAGCAGGAACGGCAGATACCTGAGCATGGTTGGAGGGTCCCCCCGGGAACGGTTGCGGGCCGTGCCTCGGCCCCGGTGACCCGGCCAGGGTATCGGGTGCCCGATACTTGACCCCATGGCTTATGACGATCTCCGATCGCTGCTCAGGGCGCTGGAGCGCGAGGGCGACCTCAAGCGCATCAAGGCCGAGGTCGACCCGTATCTCGAAGTCGGCGAGATCGTCGACCGGGTCAACAAGGCCGGCGGCCCCGCCCTCCTCTTCGAGAACGTCAAGGGCGCGTCCATGCCCCTGGCCATGAACGTGTACGGCACCGACCGCCGCCTGCTCAAGGCGCTCGGCCTCAAGTCGTACGAGGAGATCAGCGACAAGATCGGCGGGCTGCTCAAGCCGGAGCTGCCGCAGGGCTTCGTCGGCATCCGCGAGGCCTTCGGCAAGCTCGGCTCGATGGTGCACGTGCCGCCGAAGAAGGTGAAGCAGGAGGCCGCGCCCGTCCAGGAAGTCGTCCTGACCGGCGACGACGTCGACCTCGACCAGCTGCCCGCGCTCTTCACCTGGCCCGAGGACGGCGGCTCGTTCTTCAACCTGGGCCTCACCCACACCAAGCACCCCGAGACGGGCGTGCGCAACCTCGGCCTCTACCGCCTCCAGCGCCACGACAAGCGCACCATCGGCATGCACTGGCAGATCCACAAGGACAGCCGCAACCACTACGCCGTCGCTGCCAAGAAGGGTGAGCGGCTGCCGGTCGCGATCGCGTTCGGCTGCCCGCCGGCCGTCACGTACGCCTCGACCGCGCCGCTGCCGGGTGACATCGACGAGTACCTCTTCGCCGGGTTCATCCAGGGCAAGCGGATCGAGATGGTCGACTGCAAGACGGTGCCGCTGCAGGTCCCGGCCAACGCCGAGGTCGTCATCGAGGGCTGGCTGGAGCCGGGCGAGATGCTGCCGGAGGGCCCGTTCGGCGACCACACCGGGTTCTACACCCCGCAGGAACCGTTCCCCGCGCTGACGATCGACTGCGTGACGATGCGCAGGCGTCCGCTGCTCCAGTCCATCGTGGTCGGCCGGCCGCCGACGGAGGACGGCCCCCTCGGCCGCGCCACCGAGCGGTTCTTCCTGCCGCTCCTCAAGATCATCGTGCCGGACATCGTGGACTACCACCTGCCGGAGTCGGGCGGCTTCCACAACTGTGCGATCGTCTCGATCGACAAGAAGTACCCCAAGCACGCGCAGAAGGTCATGCACGCGATCTGGGGCGCGCACATGATGTCGCTCACCAAACTGATCGTGATCGTGGACGCCGACTGCGACGTCCACAACCTGCACGAAGTGTCCTGGCGGGCCTTCGGGAACACCGACTACGCCCGCGACCTGACCGTCGTCGAAGGCCCGGTCGACCACCTCGACCACGCTTCCTACCAGCAGTTCTGGGGCGGCAAGGCGGGCATCGACGCGACCGCGAAGTGGCCCGAGGAGGGCTACACGCGCGACGGCGGCTGGCCCGCCATGGTCGAGTCGGACCCGGATACGGCGGCGAAGGTCGACCGCCGCTGGAAGGAGTACGGACTCTAGTGAGCGCCTCAGCCGCAGCAGTCCCGCAGCCGGGCCGCACCAAAGCCTTCCTGCGCCTGGTCATGATCGAGCACTCGGTCTTCGCGCTGCCCTTCGCCTACACCGCCGCGCTGACCGCGATGTTCCAGCTCGACGGCAACATCCACTGGGGGCGGCTGCTCCTGGTCACCGTCGCCATGGTGGGCCTGCGTACGTTCGCGATGGCCTGCAACCGGATCATCGACCGGGAGATCGACGCCCGTAACCCGCGCACAGCGGGTCGCGAGCTGGTCACCGGCGCGGTCTCGGTGCGCTCCGCCTGGACGGGCGCGCTCATCGCCCTCGTCGTCTTCCTCGGCGCGGCCGCCGCCCTCAATCCGCTGTGCCTGGCGCTCGCGCCGGTCGCGGTGATCCCGATGGTGGTCTATCCGTACGGGAAGCGGTTCACCAACTTCCCGCAGGCCATCCTCGGCCTCGCGCAGGCGATGGGCCCGGTCGGCGCCTGGATCGCGATCACGGGCTCGTGGTCGTGGGACGCGGTGATCCTGGGCCTCGCCATCGGCATCTGGATCGGCGGCTTCGACCTGATCTACGCCTGCCAGGACGTCGAGGCCGACCGCGGCCACGGCGTGAAGTCGGTGCCGGCCCGCTTCGGCATCCCGGCCGCGATCCACGGCGCGCGCGGCTGCCACTCCGTGACGATGGCCCTGCTCGTCTGGTACGCCCTCGCGACCGGCGCCGGGTTCTTCTTCTGGCTGGGTCTGCTCATCGTGCTCGCGGCGTTCCTCTACGAGCACACCCTGGTCAAGCCGCACGACCTGTCCCGCCTCAACCGGGCGTTCTTCCAGGTCAACGGCTTCATCGGGATCGCCCTGTTCCTCTGCGCGCTGATCGATCTGCTGGTGCGGGGCCTGACGCTCTGACACCTGGCCGGGCCCTGCCCGCGGGCCGCCGGATAGGCTCGGACACGTGGAGCACGTGAACGTACACAGTCAGCAGCGCACGCCATGGGTCGTCGGCGTGTCGGGTGCCTCGGGGACGCCGTACGCGGCGGCGGTGCTGCGCGCGCTGCTCGCGGCCGGGGAGAGCGTGGACCTGGTGGTGTCGCGGGCCTCGCGCCTGACGCTGCTCGACGAGACCGGCATCGCGTTCCGCGACGCGCACTGGCAGGACGACCTGCGTACGTGGCTGGCGCGGGGCGCGGACGGCAAGCCGGATGCCTTCGCGGCGCCTGACGTGTCGGACGTACGGCACTGGGCGGCCGGGGACCTGGCGGCCGGGCCCTCGTCGGGCTCGTACTCCGTGAAGGGGATGCTGATCGTGCCGGCGTCGACGGCCTGTGTGGCCGGGGTGGCGCTGGGGCTTTCGAAGGACCTGTTGCAGCGGGCCGCGAGCGTGACGCTCAAGGAGCGGCGGAAGCTGGTGGTCGCGGTGCGCGAGACGCCGCTGAACGGACAGACACTCAAGCACCTGGTGACGCTGGACGAGGCGGGCGCAGTGGTGCTGCCCGCCTCTCCGGCGTTCTACGCGGGGGCGACGCACATCCAGGATCTGGTGGACTTCGTCGCGGGGCGCGTACTGGATGCGGCAGGGGTGCCGCACGGCCTGTACCGCCGTTGGGAGGGAGAGCTCGGATCGGGATCCCCCCTGGTCGACCGGGGTCGAGACCTTGGGGGAGGCTCTCGCGGGAACTAGCGCTTCTTGGCGGCGCGCTTGGGGGCGCGGAGCTTCGTCGCGGACGGCTGGTGGGCACGGGACCGGTTGGCCAGGTCCTGAAGCTCGCGCATCCGGGCGTAGGCCATCTCGATCGTGTACACGGTGACAACTCCTGAAAGATCGTCTTTGATCTGCTGGAAATTCATGCAAGCAGCTGAATGATTCGCAGGGTGTCATCCCTGCATGCCTTAGATTCTACACGTAAACTCGCGGTATCGCTGAACAATGGAAGGCTTCAGGCATATGGACGCCGTCGATAGGCAGCTCATCCAGGCACTGCGCGAGAACGGCAGGGCCTCGTACGCGGAGCTGGGCCGGCTCGTCGGGCTCTCCGGCCCCAGCGTCACCGACCGCATCAACCGGCTGGAGGCCGCCGGTGTCATCACCGGATACCGCGCCACCGTGGACGCGGCCTCGCTCGGCCTCGGCGTCACGGCGCTGATCGGCATCTCGCTCTCCGACGCCGCCGACCACGAGGACGTGGCCCGGCGCCTGCGCGACCTCGCCGAGATCGAGGACTGCTGGTTCATCGCGGGCGACGACTCGTACATGCTCAAGATCCGGGCCGGTGACGTGGACGGCCTGGAGAAGACGATCCGCCGCCTCGGCTCGACCAAGGGCGTCTCGCGCACCCGCACCACGATCGTGCTCTCCACCAAGTGGGAGAACCGGGTCGGGGAACTTCCCGAGTAGGGCGGGGCGTACCTTTGGTGGAGCCTGAAAGACACACGTATGGGAGGCGGCCTTGATGGACGCGGGACTCAAGCGCGAGCTGGAGCAGAAGGTCCGGGCCGGTGAGCGGCTCAGCCGCGAGGACGGCATCGCGCTCTACGCGTCGGACGATCTGGCCTGGCTCGGCGGGCTCGCCCACGAGGTGCGCACGCGCAAGAACGGCGACGTCGTCCACTTCAACGTGAACCGTCACCTGAACATGACGAACGTGTGCACGGCGTCGTGCGCGTACTGCTCGTTCCAGCGCAAGCCGGGCGAGAAGGACGCGTACACGATGCGCATCGAGGAGGCCGTCCGCCTCGCCAAGGCGATGGAGAACGACAACCTCACCGAGCTGCACATCGTCAACGGGCTCCACCCGACGCTCCCTTGGCGCTACTACCCGCGCTCGCTCAAGGCCCTCAAGGAGGCGCTGCCGAACGTCGGCCTGAAGGCGTTCACGGCGACGGAGATCCACCACTTCGAGACGATCTCCGGGCTCAGCGCCTCCGAGATCCTCGACGAGCTGATCGACGCCGGCCTGGAATCGCTGACCGGCGGCGGCGCGGAGATCTTCGACTGGGAGGTCCGCCAGCACATCGTGGACCACCGCACGCACTGGGAAGACTGGTCGCGCATCCACCGCCTGGCCCACGAGAAGGGGCTCAAGACCCCCTCGACCATGCTGTACGGGCACATCGAGGAGCCGCGTCACCGCGTCGACCACGTGCTGCGCCTTCGCGAGCTCCAGGACGAGACCGGCGGCTTCCAGGTCTTCATCCCGCTGCGCTACCAGCACGACTTCGTGGACATGCAGGACGGCAAGGTCCGCAACAAGCTCCAGGCGCGTACGACGATGGCGACGGGCGCCGAGTCGCTCAAGACGTTCGCCGTCTCCCGCCTGCTGTTCGACAACGTGCCGCACGTGAAGTGCTTCTGGGTCATGCACGGCCTGCAGACCACCCAGCTCGCCCTCCAGCACGGCGCGGACGACATGGACGGCTCGGTCGTCGAGTACAAGATCACGCACGACGCGGACAACTACGGCACGCCGAACAAGCTGACCCGGGACGACCTGCTCGACCTCATCCGCGAGGCCGGCTTCCGCCCCGTCGAGCGGAACACGCGGTACGAGATCATCCGCGAGTACCCGGGCCCGGACACGGAGCTGCGCGAGACGCCGCAGGCCATGCGCTTCTGAGAGGGCCCTGCTCCATGGCGCTCACTTTTCAGCTCGACCCGCCGGTCACGCCCGTCCTGCGCGACGGGCTGCTCGGCCTGTGGACCGAGGTGTCCAACGCGGACGGGGCCGTCGGGTTCGTCCCGCCGGTCTCCGCCGAGGACGTACGGCCCGAACTGGTCAAGCACTTCGTGGCGATGGCCGAGGGGCGGATGCGGCTGCTCGTCGGGTTCGACGAGGCCGGGCGGGTCGCCGCCACCGCGTTCATCGCGTACAACACGCACCGCCTCATGACGCACTGGGTGTGGCTGTACACGGTCATGGTGCACCCCGCGCACCAGGGCAAGGGGTACGGCCGCGACCTGATGGCGGCGACCGCGGACGCGGTGCGGGGCCTCGACGGCATCGAGGCGATCCGGCTCACCTGCCGGGGCGGCACCGGCGTCGACCGGTTCTACGGCTCGTGCGGCTACAAGGAGGTCGGGCGGGTGCCCGGCGCGATCCGGGTCGCGAACGGCGACGACCGGGACGACATCATCATGCTGCTGCCGCTGACCTGAGCGGGCCCTGGGGCGTGCTGCCCGCCCCGGGGAGCCGCGCCCGCTGAACTGATCCATTTGCGGGCGTGCTTCACTAGTCGGGCAGGGGCCACCGTAGAGAGAAGGTCAGTAGTGAACGCCGCAAAGCCGAGCGCCACCATCTGGTACACCATGCTGCGCGTGGGGATCTTCATCGGCAGCCTGGTCTTCGTCGGCCTGCTGGTCCAGTTCGGCGTGCTGCCGAAGGGGCTCGGCCACTCCAACTTCATCTGGGTGATCCTGCTCGCCCTCGTGATCTCCGCGCCGCTGAGCTTCGTACTCCTGCGCAAGCAGCGCGACGCGATGTCCGTCCAGCTCGTCAACAAGGTGGAGAACGCCAAGGCGAAGCTGGAGGCGAACCGGTCGCAGGAGGACGGTCTCGTCCAGTAGGCGATCCGCGTCAGGTAGTTCACACGCTTGGACGGCCCGGTCCCGAAGCTCACGGCTTCGGGACCGGGCCGCCGCTGTTTCCAGCCCAGTTGGAGTGGCTTCCGGTCGACCCGGGAGTACTCGGGGGTCATCCCGGGGTAAAAGAACTGCTTTGAGGTTCTCAAAGTTCAAGTGTTAACGTGTTCGACATGACGACAGCAGCTGTGCACCAGCACCCCACCGGCGGAGCCGTTCCGCTCGTGGCGCGTCTGCACGTCGACCTCTGCCGCTGCATGTCCGCGGTCTGTTGCCGCGACGTCTGACCCCGGCATCATGCGGCGGTGTCCCCAGCGTTACGTGACCGGTCCACGCTGACCGGTCCCTTGTGAACGGGCGCCGCGCTCATCCGTCAGAACGCCAGAACGTCAGCACCTCTGAAGGTCTCCTGAACGTCTGAACGTCCCCGTCTCCGCTCACCAGGGAGTGTTTCCGTGTCCTCCGCGACCACCGAGGAGAAGCCCAAGCGAGGCTTCTCCATATCGTCCAAGTTCCCCTTCTGGGCCCAGATCATCGCGGGTCTGGTCCTCGGCGGCCTGCTCGGCTGGCTCGCCCGCAGCCAGGACGTCGGCTGGCTCAAGGACACGCTTGAGCAAATAGGCAGCATCTTCGTCCAGCTCCTGAAGCTGGCCGTCGCGCCGCTCGTCTTCTTCGCGATCCTGGTGTCGATCACCAACCTGCGCAAGGTCAACAACGCCGCCCGGCTCGCCACGCGCACGCTGCTCTGGTTCATGATCACGTCGCTGATCGCGGTGGCGATAGGCCTGGTCATAGGCCTGCTCACCAACCCGGGTTCGGGTACCGGCCTGACCCCGAAGGACGGCAAGCTGCCCAAGCACACGGGCTCCTGGCTGGACTTCCTGACGGGCATCATCCCGACGGACGTGGTGACGCCGTTCACCGAACTGAACGTCCTGCAGATCGTGTTCATGGCCGCCGTCGCCGGCATCGCGCTGCTCCAGCTCGGCGAGAAGGCCAAGCCGATCCTGACGCTCAGCGAGGCCGTCCTCGAACTCCTGCAGAAGGCCCTGTGGTGGGTCATCCGGCTCGCCCCGCTCGGCACGCTCGGCCTCATCGGCTTCGCCATCGCCGACTACGGCTGGGACCTCATCGGCAAGTACGCCACCTTCACCGCCGACGTCTACATCGGCTGCGCCCTGGTGATGTTCGGGGTGTATCCGCTGCTGCTCGCCACCGTCGCCAAGGTCAACCCGCTCCAGTTCTTCAAGGGTGCCTGGCCCGCGATCCAGCTGGCCTTCGTCTCCCGCTCCTCGGTCGGCACGATGCCGCTGACGCAGAAGGTCACCGAGCGGCTCGGCGTGCCCAAGGAGTACGCGTCCTTCGCGGTGCCGTTCGGCTCGACCACCAAGATGGACGGCTGCGCCGCGATCTACCCGGCGCTGGCGGCGATCTTCATAGCCCAGATCTTCGACGTGCACCTGGGTGTCGGCGACTACGTTCTGATCGCCTTCGTGTCGGTCATCGGCTCGGCGGCGACGGCGGGCCTGACGGGCGCCACGGTCATGCTGACCCTGACCCTCTCCACGCTGGGCCTCCCCCTGGAGGGCGTCGGCCTGCTCATGGCCATCGACCCGGTCCTGGACATGATGCGTACGGCTACGAACGTGGCGGGCCAGGCGCTGGTGCCGGTCATCGTGTCGGCGCGGGAGAACATCCTGGACCGGAAGGCGTTCGACTCGGTGCACCTTTCTCCGGTCGGCGACGACTACGACGTCCGCGAGGCGGAGCAGAAGGTGACGGTTTCGGCCGCTGCCTGACCACTCCACTCCTGAGACGCCCGTGCCCCCGCCCGTGTGGGGGTGCGGGCGTCTGGCGTGAGGCCCCGAGACCCTTTCCGGGCGGATGGTGGAGCGCCGCAGTGGCCGGTCCCGACCGCCCTCTCGCACCTTGGCGCGGAGCCCACTTGACGGAGACGAGCCCGCCGCTCAGGCCGCACGCGAACGGGCATCCGGAACCGCGGACGAGCCGGATTCCCGCCGCGCCGATGCACCCGCCGGGCGCATATGTACGCCCAAGTCCCTTATAACCAGGCCAAGTTGAATTGTGCCGGATCGGCCGGACGCATCCGTTACGCTCCGACCACTCCACACCTAGGGTGAGGGAGCTCGATCAGACCCGTACACCGTCCTGACCTGGAGGCTTTCATGCCGATCCTGCCCGATGGCGAGTACCTGATCAAGAACGCGGCCGAAGACCTGTACGTGGACGTCTCCGGCGGGAGCCCGCACCCCAACACGCCCATCATCGGCTGGCCGCTCAGCAAGGAGCCCAACCAGAAGTGGCGTCTGACCTGCATCAACGGCATCAACGAGTTCCACATCAAGAGCTCGCTCAGCACCGGTGAGCCGTTCTTCGCGCTGAGCGCCCTGCGCATCTTCCCGCCGCGCATCGCGGTGCAGCCGTTCCCGGAGCGCTGGTCGATCGAGCCCGTCGGCGAGCACCTGTTCCGCATCGCCTTCCCGTACATGGACGGCGTCGTGACGCTCCCCGAGGGCCAGAAGGGCACGCAGCTCACCGTCCAGCCCTTCGAGGGCCTCCGCTTCCAGAAGTGGACCTTCGAACAGGCCTGACTTGCCCCAGCCAGTGGCCGTACCCCTTCTCGGAAGGAGTGCGGCCGCGCTGCGCACCACACAACAGCTCCGTTGGACGGCTCGGGTCCCAGGGCGTCCCGATGTCCTTCGCCAAGGGGGTGAGCGAACGCGCTGGCGGACCGGGCGCGGGAGTCGTCCCAGCCGTCCCCGCAAACAACAAGGCAGCGCCCCTCGGCCGAGATAGCTCCCGGCGAGGGGCACTGCTTTGAAGGCGCAAAGCTATGGCTTGGGCGCGCGGTGAGGCATCGGCTCTCCTCCCGCGGGGGAGATGTGGTCAGCGGGCTCGACTACGCATGAGTCCGAGCTATGTCACCTGCCCCGTTTACTTCTCACAGGAATTTCGGGTCTACGATATCCAGGCTCCAAATATCGCCATGCCCGGGATATACGCCACGCGCGGAGGCCGGATCGCCGATCACGTGGACGCTTACTCCTGTCGTTTTCGATCGATACGTTCTGTACTCCTGCGTGACGGATGGCGGATCGAAAGGCTGACTGCCACCCAGGCGTTGGAGCTCGTCCTCCACGTCCGACCAGGCCGTGTACGGTGCAAGATCGATGCCTGTCAAGCCCTTTACCTTGTCCGCAAGGTCAGGCATGGAGGAAAGTCGGTGAATTTCCAGGACGACGGACTGGCATACCCATTCTGGTTCACCGATGAAGGTGACCTCGAAGAGGCCGTAGTCTCGCCGAAGACTTCTTTTACCTCGACGTCCTTGGAATTCCTCAATGTAGTCGAGAGTGATCTTCTTGTCGACTGCGGCCAGCTTTGCTCCGACGGAGAAATCGAAGACCGATCCTGTAGCGACTGCTCTCGCGATAAATTCTGGTCCGTTCATCTCATCTTCTTCAGTGCGTTGATCAGGCGACTCATCTCGGCTGCACGGTTCTTTTCGTTGCCCCAGTTGTGCTTATTCATCTCGGCCATTGCAGCGCTGGCTTTATCGAGCAGATCTTCGCGGAGCTCGGGGCTGTTGTTGAGGGTATCGAGAACTTTTTGCACGCTCTTGTCGGACGCCCAGCCGTTGCTCATCCTGAGCGGCTTTGCCCCGAGCCCACCGGATTCGTTGGCAAACACGCGGACCTCGTCAGCACCGAAGTGGAGGTGGGCTCCCTTCGTGGCCCAGTCCGAAGCCATTGGAGATACTCGAACTCCGCAAACCTCGTTATGGACCAAGACCGGCGTACGTCCCGCGAACACATAGTAAGTGTGCAGGCTGCCAACCGTCAGGTTGTAGGTTCGGGCGCGCTCGGTGAACGGGGAATTGGACTGCACTGCCGCCATACTGCCGTCGGCGGTTTTCAAGATCATTCCCGGACGAAGGCTGCCAGCTTTCACCCACTTGCTCTCCGACGGGGACCAGAAAGGGTGCTCCCAGGTGGCAGTGAGCAGTTCACTCCCGCGATCGGTGGCTATGATGAGCTTGTTGAAGCTCTTGTCATAGTCGGTAATGATCAGGTCGGACACTTCTTGCGGCTCGGTCTTACCGGATATGGGGTCTGTCGAGACGACCCTGTCGCCGATCTTCACCGCCTCAATGTTCTTCGCGGATTTGTCCGCCATCAGAACCTTGGTTCCGGCAAGGAAGCATGTAGCACACTTGATCAGCCGGCTGGCGCGGGATGCCTCGGCGATGTCCTCGACCCCATCAGCGGCCTTCTTGAGGAGCTTGAGCTTTCCGACCGGGAGGACGCCGGCTACAGCGAGGGCGCACTTTCCGATGGTGGGGTCGTTGACGCAGTCGAGAAGGTCGTTGACGCCGAGGACTTCCATTCCGCCTTGGAGAAGGAGCTTGGCGAGGGCGGGATCGGTGGTCGGGACGACGATGACGGCGTTTTCATCGTATCGGCAGGGCGCGAGGCTGTCCCGACTAGCGAACTGGATACACTCGTGCGTTTTGGGCTTGCTCTGTTCCTGTTGCTTGCGCAGCTCTTCGGCGAGTCGGCGCTCTTCGGCTTCTTCGGCCTGCCGCTTCGTCAGCACGTCTGCCCAAGCCTGCGAGGCAATGGTGTTGGCCTCATCTGCGGACTTGCCCGCCTCCAGGGCCGAGGCTCTGGCATCGGATGCGGCGCTGTCGGCTTCCTGGGCAGATGCCCGAGCGTAGCTCGCGGAGAATGCAGCCTGGGCTGCAGATCCTGAGGCTGCTGCTGCGTCGCGGTCTGCGGCGTCGGCGGCGTTTCGCGCGGTGGCGGCGGACTCGGCAGCCCGATTCGCGCTGGCTTCGGCCTGGTCGGCAGATGTCTTGGCGTCGCTGGCGTACCCCGCAGCGAGCTTGGCGTTCCTATCGGCCTCGGCTGCGGCCTTGTTGGCCTCGCTGCTGGCCTGATTCGCCTCGGCTGCAGCCTTTGCAGCAAGCCATCGGTTCTGCTGCGCCGTGGCCGCGATCCCGTCCGCTTCGTTGATCAGACGCTGGACCTGGGCGACGTGATTGGCGGCGAGCTGGTCCTTGCGGTCGGCCATGTACTGGCCGGACTCGACGAAGGTGTGCAACTCGTCTGCCGGTCCCTGCAACGCAGCCATGGCCGCGCCCTTGACCTCGGGACCGCCATCGTTGAACAGCTTGGTCGCGATCACACGCTCATCGGTGTTGCGAGCCTGATACTGACCGCTGTTGAGGAACGTTGCCATGGCCTTGGCGCTGCCGTCGGCGAGGGCGGCCTTGGAGGCCTCCTTGACGCTCGGCCCGCCCTCGTTATTGATCTTCGAGATCAGAACCCGGTAGTCGGTGGAGGCCACGTCGTACTGGCCGGTGGTCAGGAAGTCACGGACCTCCTGGTCCTTACCGTTCAATACATTCGTGGCGGCTGTCCGCACCGCCTCGTACGGGCTGGCCGAGGCCAGGTCGGAGACTTGTTGGCGCGACTCGTCCGCAGCGGCCTTCTTGGCGCCGGTGCGGAGGTAGGCGATTACCTCGGTGTCCGTACCGGACAGGGCCTGCGCCGCTGCCTCCTGGCGCCAGGAGCCGTACTGCTTCAGGGCGCGCAGCGCGACCGCGCGGCCCTTCGTGGCGATGGACTTGAGGTCGGCCCCGTCCTTGTCGGCCTCGGCGGCCAGCCCGGCGGTGTCGGACGTGATGTTCGCGTCCTCCAGGGCGACCTGAGCCAACTGCCTGGTGAATTCGTCACCGGCCGCCTTGTTGGACTTGGCGCGCTCGACGGCGGCGTTGGTGCGCGTGGCGAGTTCCTCGGCCTCGGTTTCGCGCGCGAGGGCGAAGACCGATTTGGCCGTGGCGACCGCGGAAGTGGCCTGGTCGGCCGCTTCCTTCGCCATACCTGCCTGCTTGGTGGACTCAGCCGCGGCACGGCTGGCGTCTCCCGCGTGGTTGGCGGCGTCTTCCGCTGCCGCCGCGGCCTTGTCGGCGTGGTCGGCGGCTTCGTTGGCGGCGGTACGCGCATCGGACGCGGCCGCTGCCGAACGCCTTGCCAGCGCCTCTGCCGCATTGGCGGCACGGTTGGCCTCGGCGGCATGACGACGAGTCTCCGCGGCGGCAGCGGCGGCCACACCGGAATGGACTCCGGCGGCCTGGGCGGCCGCGTCGGCTTCGTCGGCCGACGCCGCGGCCGCGTTGGCGTTGCCGACGGCACTCCTCGATGCCACGGCGGCAGTGGCCGCGGCGAGGGAGGCCTGGGAGGCCTTCTGGGCCGTGATCGCCGATGTCCTGGCGAGGGCGCCGGCCATCTGAGCGTTCTTGGCGTAGTTCCTGGCCTCTTCGGCCTTGTTCTTGTCGCCGAGGGCGGCGATGGATGCCTTGTACGCATCGTTGGCCGCACTCGCGGCCGTGGCCGCGGCGCTCGCGGTCTGTGCCGCTGCGAGAGCAGCGACGCGGGCGGAGCGAGTAGCCGCGTTCGCCGCGCCGATCGCGGTCTGCGCGGCTTCAGCTGCGGCCTTCGCCGCATTGGCCGCCTGCTGCGCCTTTAGGGCGGCCTCTCCCGCCTTGCCCTTGGCGGCACGGGTCTCGTCGGCTGCCGTTGCCGCAGACTCCATGGCGAGCTTGGACGCGGCGATTGCCTTGGCCGAAGCTTCCTGGGAGGCCGTGGTAGCGTCCTCAGCCTGTTTGCCGGCTTCGATGGCCTGCGCGTTCAACTGGGCGATGGTGGCGTGTTCCTGGTCGCGGTTGCGCGCGGTGAACTGCCCCACTTCCAGGAACTCGGCGACGTCCTCGGGGGTGCCCTGCAGGGCGACCTTTCCGGCCGCCTTCATGGCGGGGCCACCGGAGTTGATCAGCTGCGAGACCTTGACCCGGTTGTCGACCTTCCTGGTGTCGTACTGGCCTTGTGTCAGGAACTTCTCGACGTCGTCCGGGGTGCCCTCCAGGGCCGCCTTGCCGGCGTCCTGGATGCCGGGGCCGCCCAGGTTCATGATGCGCGACACCTCGACGCGCTGGTCGACCTGGAGGGGGGCCTTCCAGCCGTCCCTGATGAATGCGACGACGTCATCGGGGTTCTTGGTGGCGAGCGCCTTCTGAGCCGCGTCCCGCACCTGCGGACCACCCGCGTTGATGATGCGGCTGACCGTCGTGCGGTCGTCGATGGCCTGGGTGGTGGGGGCGTCGGTGAGGAACTGTTTGATGTCCTCGTCAGATCCCAGGAGCGCCTTTTCCGCCGCCTCCTTGATTCCCGCTCCGCCCGTCTCCCACAACTCGACCGCCTGGCCGCGGAAGACGGCCGCTTCGAGGTCCTCAGAGGCAGCCGCGGGCGTGGCCGCGAGCAACCCCGCGGTGAGAGTGACGGGCAGAAGGCCAGCGGTCATGGCGCGTAGGCCGAGGGACTTTCGCCCCAAGGCGCGAGTGGCTGAGGCGCGTTGCGCTCCAGGAGAGCGCATGAGGGATTTCACCTGCTCAGTTCCTTTCGGGTCGGGCGCGCTCAACTGCGGCTGCCCGCCCGGGAAGGCGAGATGAAATGCGGACATGTCCGTCTTGGTGTCGTCAGTGGAAAAGAATGCACTCGTGAAGGCAGGTCGCAGCGAATGCCGCTGAGTCTGGTCAGCGGCAACCCCCCACCTGTGCACACGTAGTTGGGCGCGCGCTCGCATGCATCTTACATATGTTTTACTTACGTGCATCTCATGGGTATCTCATGTACCTGTGCTACACGAATGTGAGGATTCTGTGACGACAATTCGTGCCCGAAAGGCGCTTATTTCGGGCGCTGTCGGCGCTGCCGCGGCAGCCACCGCGCTGGTCGCGTTCACAGCGGCCGAGGCTGCTCCCCGATCGGCGGCCGCTGCGGCCGCGACGACCACGGCTGCTGACATGCCGTCGACCGTCGAGACCTTCGCCTATCCGAACGCGGCGAAGATCCTTGCCGATCAGAAGATCGTCCTGAAGCGGGGTGACGGGCGCATCCTGCTGACCGACTGTGCCTCGGCGTGGGACATTCAGGTCGAATCTCGCACCGGAGGCGTCTACTTCTGCTTCGCCGTCTCCGGCAAGCAGGGCTACCTGACGATGGAGCTGCCCGACACGTACGGAATCTGGACCAAGGAGCACCCCGTCAAGGCCACGCTGACGGCCAAGTCGGACGGTGAGCAGTCCGTTGTCAACGCCCCGGCAGCAGAGGCGGGTCAGGAAACCGGCTATACCCCGGTGGGCGAGACCGGCAACATCGGCAAGCGTTCCGCCCTGGTCGAGCTTCGCGTCACTGGCTGACGGCCGCCTCAGGGTGCTGCCTCCATGCGAGGCGCCCTCAGACGCGAAGGCGTGGATCAGCGCCCATGCCTGCTACGTGGTCCCTGGGTCGAGTGACCCCGTCTCAAACCATCACATTCAAAGGACTGTCATGTCTGTACGAGGTTCACGCGCCGCGTGGACAACCGCCCTGCTCGCCACCACCATGGGTGCCGGGCTCCTGACCGCCGCCCCCGCCTCCGCCCTCGGCGGGGTCGACGTAGCCGCGGGGAACTACGCGTTCACCGCGAAGCTCAATGTAGGTGAGAACTCGGCGTGCACCGGCGCGCTTGTCGCCCCGCAGTGGGTGCTGACCGCCGCCAGTTGCTTCGCCGTGGACGGTGCGCCGGCGAAGGCGGGAGCGCCGGCGGTGAAGACGACGGTGACCGTGGGGCGTAGCGATCTGACGCAGACGACCGGCGCCGTTCGGCAAGCCGTCGAGCTCGTTCCGCGTGCGGATCGCGACCTCGTGATGGTCAAGCTGTCCAACCGGGTCCAGAACGTGACGCCGGTCCAGATCTCCACGACCGCTCCGGCCGCCGGTGACCAGCTCGTGTCGGCCGGGTTCGGCCGGACGAAGGCCGAGTGGGTGCCGAACAAGCTGCACTCGGCCGCCTTCACCGTCGCCTCCGCCGATGCCACGTCCGTGGCGCTCAACGGCTCGGCCGACGCCGTGCTGTGCCAGGGCGACGCAGGTGCCCCGGCGCTTCGCGGCACTGGCGCTCAGGTGGAGCTGGTCGCCGTGAACTCCCGCTCCTGGCAAGGTGGTTGCCTCGGGATGGACGCCGCCGAGACCCGTACCAGCGCGCTCGACGTCCGGGTCGACGACCTGGCTGGCTGGGTGCAGCAGACCTCGTTCCGCACCCAGGACGACTTCACGGGCGACGGCATCGCCGACCTGGCAGCGATCTGGAACGACGGCACCATGCACCTCTACCCCGGCGACAAGGCCAAGGGCCTGGCCGGGACACAGACGCAGCAGCTCGGCGGCAACGCCTGGAAGACCATGAAGCAGCTCGCCAAGGGCGACTTCACCAACGACGGTGTGGCCGACATCATGGCCATCTGGTTCGACGGCACGATGCACCTCTACAAGGGTGACGGCAAGGGCGGCGTGACCGGAGCCGTCACCGTCACGGCCGGTGGCAACACCTGGGGTACGACCAAGCAGATGACCGCCGGTGACTTCACCGGCGACGGCATCGCGGACCTGATGACCATCTGGTCGAACGGAACCATGCACCTCTACCCGGGCAAGGGCGACGGCCAGCTCGAGGAGCAGCGCACCATCACCGTGGGCGGCAACACCTGGGACACGGTCCGTCTGCTTCCGGGCGGCGACTTCGACGGTGACGGCATTGCAGACCTCATGGCCGTCTGGTCCGACGGGACTCTGCATTACTACGCTGGCAACGGCGAGGGGCAGATCACGGACGGCCGCGCGGTCGCCATGGGTGGCAACACCTGGAAGACCGCTCTGTTCATGACGGGCGGCGACTTCACCGGCGACGGCGTCTCCGACCTCATGACCGTCTGGTTCGACGGCACCATGCACCTCTACAGGGGCGACGGCAAGGGCGGCGTGCTGGCCGGTACGGACGTGTGGGGCGGCAACACCTGGAAGACCTCCATCGAAATCGCCTGACCCCCAGGGGCCGGTGGTCGGGCCACGCATCTGCAGGGCCCGGCTGCCGGACGAGAGTGACGCTGTCGACATGAGGTGTTGACCAGGAGCTATGGACTTCGGGCGGTAGGGCCGTGAGAACATGGCTCGCACACAATCTACCCATAGGTAATTCCCGGCTGCCGGGAACAGTCGACCCGTCGCGCTTCTGACCAGGGCGCCGTGGAGGTTTCCCAATGTCCCAGCGCCGGTTGACGGCCAGGCCCCCCCGGCTCGCGGCGTTGGACGGGCTCCGGCTCGTCGCCGCTCTGATGGTGGTCTGCTACCACTACCTCGCCCTCAGTCGGCCCTGGGGCCACAACCCGGCCACGATCTTCCCGACGCTGCACAGGTTCGCCGAGTTCGGCTGGCTGGGCGTCGAGGTGTTCTTCCTGGTCAGCGGGTTCGTCATCTGTATGAGCGTGTGGGGCCGCAGCCTCGGCGACTTCGCCGTCTCCCGCGTCTCCCGGCTCTTCCCCGCCTACTGGGTCGCCGTGCCGCTCACCGCGCTGGTCGTGAAGAAGTGGCCTGAGATCACGTCGATACGTGGCTGGGACGAAACGTCGACGACGTGTACTGGACGCTCTTCGTGGAGCTCAAGTTCTACGTCCTGATGGCGATCGTGGTGCTCTGCGGGGTCACCTATCGCAACCTGCTCATCTTCATCGGGGTGTGGACCGTCGCGGCGGCGCTCGCGCCCAGCCTCGGCTTCCCGGCCCTGGCGGCGTTCGCGATGCCGCAGTACGCGCCGTTCTTCATCGCCGGCATCGCCTTCTACCTGATGCGCCGTTTCGGACAGAACGCCCTGCTCTGGGGCATCGTCCTGTTCCAACTGCTGCTCGCGCAGCGGTACATCCACTACCGCATGGCCAGCAACCTCGGGCACGTTGCAGCCGAGCACCTGCCGACCTGGCCGGTCCGGCTGATCATCATCGCCGGGTTCGCGGTGGTCGGCGCGATAGCCCTCGGGGTCTTCGACAAGATCCAGTGGAAGTGGCTCTCCACCGCCGGAGCGATCACCTATCCGCTGTACCTGATCCACATGTTCATCGGCATGACCCTCATCCACCACTTCCGCGACCGGCTCCCCGCCCCGGTCCTCGTGGTCTCGGTCATCGCGCTGATGATGGCCACCGCATGGCTCATCCACCGCTTCGTGGAACGCCCCGTCGGCAAGTGGATACGCAACTCCATGAAGCGCGGCATCGAAGACGTACGCCTCCACACACCCGCCCGCCGACACGGCCGGACCCGTGTCGTCATCGAGTCCCCCGCCGTTTCCGCTGCGCCAGTGGAATCCGAGAGGGACGCAGCGCTCCTCATGGGAAGTGCCGAACCGCAGGCTCGCTGATCGCGACGGGGGCCGTTCTGGGCGGGCCCGGCAACGACGCGTACGTCAGCCCCGCCCTTTCGAAGGGCTGAGCGTCTTTACTGCGTGGCGTACGCGGTGAACGCCGCCCATGCGGCTGGGGCCACCGCCAGTTGGGGACCCTGGGGGGTCTTTGAGTCCCGGATGTGGATTGCGGTGGGGTGGGCGGCGATTTCTATGCACGCCCCACCTCCTCCGCTGCTGTAGCTCGACTTGCGCCAATTGCAGGCGACCTCGATGCACTGGCCGCCTTCGCCGTCGCTGTAGCTGCTCTTGAACCAGTCAAGTTCCTTGGAATTCATAGCGCTTTCAGCATCTCCTCGATCAGAGACATCGATCTCCGGGGCGTTAGAGCCTGCGCCTGCATGATCCCATAGCGCTCGCTGAACACGCGGACTTCTTCCGGCTCGGTGATCAGGCGAGGATGCCCGTGGAGTTCCGTGTACGCCACCTGCTGGCGTCCTTTGGGGTTGAGTAGGGTGAACGCGCCGCTCAGGCTGGGGTGTTCCTCGCGATCGGTGGGCATCACCTGCAATTGCACCGTTCTCAACCCTCCGATGCGGAGCAACTGTCGTAGCTGCCCTGCCAGGACGCTTCGGCCGCCGATTGGGCGTTGTAGAACGCTCTCCCCCAGGATGAAGCTGAACGTGGGGGGGAGGCCGGCGCTCGAAGATCTGCTGTCGAGCCAGTCGGTCGGTGACCCGCTTCTCGATGGTCGCCTCATCCAGCAAAGGGCAGCGGTGGGTGAAGACTGCCCGCGCGTAGTCTTCGGTTTGCAGCAGTCCCAGAACTGCTTGGGTGCTGTAGTCATGCAGCGCTACCGCCTTGGCCTCAGTGTCCGCATAGTCCCGGAACCAGTCCGGATGCCGGGTCCGTGACCGGGCCAGGGCCTCTCGTACCTCCGGCACTGCTGCCTTCAACACCCCACCAGCATTGAGGAGTTCATCCACGCATTCAAGGAAGTCGGGTTGTGGGGTGCGCGCCCCGCGCTCGATGGCCGAGATCAGGTCTTCGCCGTAGTTGACCGCCGCCCCCAGCTCCCGCTGGCTCGGCCCGGCCCGTTCTCGTAGCACCTTGATCTGTCTGCCCAGCGCCTTGAAGAGGTGGGCCGTGCCGTCCGATTCGACCGGGCGCTCCGGTCGGGCTTCCTGATTCATGCCCCGCACCTCCCGGTTACGGCCGACGTCCCGTACATCGCGCGGCCCGTGGGCGTACAGCTCGCCGGGGTCGTGGTTGTACCCCTGTTCAGGTTACGCACGCCTCGTCACGCTCGGTCACATGAATCCCCAATCTGCCGTCACGGCAACCGAGTTCGTCCAGAGGTTCAGCAGTACGCGGCGCGGCGCGCGGCTCGCTCGGTGGCTGGCGGTGCAGCAGTTGGACGCGTGGGGCATCCCGTACGGGAGCCCGCGTTCCGATGCCGCGGCCCTCGTCGTCGCCGAGTTCGCCGCCAATGCCGTGACCCACGGTCACGTACCCGGGCGGGACTTCGAGCTGCGGCTCGCGCTGGGGGAGCTGTTGCGGATCGAGGTGGGTGATGCGCGAGGAAAGAAGGAGCCCGTCGGCTCGGGGCCGCTCGCGGAGGACGCCGAATGCGGGCGCGGGCTGCTGCTCGTGGCGGCGGTCGCCGTGGCGTGGGGTGTGAAGGCGCGGCCGGGCGTCGGCAAGGTCGTCTGGGCGGAACTCCATTCGTGTGACGAAGGGGTGGGGGTCATGTAAAGGGAAAGTCAAGGGCGGCATAGCATGCGGATGACCATTTCTGGCTTTCTTGGGCAACCGGGGGAATCACATGAAGTTCACGCGTATATCGGCGCTCGTCGCGTCCGCGGCCATCGCGCCGGCTGTTCTGCTCGCCTCTCCGGCGTACGCCGCCGACGCCAAGGCGCCTGCCGTCTCGGCGCCGGACGCCGGGTCGAAGACCCCGGACGAGCAGGCGGACGCCGACATGGAGGAGATCCTGCGGCTGAAGGCGGCGAAGGGTGCGGGGCCCATATTCAAGGAGGCTGCGAACAAGGCGCTCGACGGCGGTCCGGCCGCCATGCGGAAGTTCCTTGAGACTGGCCAGTTCGTGGCCCGCGACAACGACAACCGTGTGGCGATCGCCCAGATCGTCGACAAGGGTGGCCGCGGCGTGCGCGAGGCGGGCGACAAGGCGCTCAACGGCACCCCCGAGGACCGCGTGCGGTTCCTGGAGAAGGGGCAGTTCGAGCAGCGCATCATCGACAACCGCGTCCTCGTCAGCCAGATCATCAACGTCGGTGGCCCGGGTGTGAAGGAGGCCGGGATCAAGGCGCTCCTGGGTACCCCCGCGGACGTCCAGGAGTTCATCGACAAGGGCCAGTTCAAGGCCCGCATCGTCGACAACCAGCTGCTGGCCACTCAGATCGCCAGCAAGGGCGGCCCCGCCGTGAAGGCAGCTGCGAGGAAGGCGCTCAACGGCACCCCCGAAGACGTCCAGGCCTTCCTCGACAAGGGTCAGTACGAGGCTCGCAAGAAGGACGAGGCCGACGCCGCGGCCGCGGCCGCGAAGGACAAGGACAAGGGCAAGAAGGACGACGGGAAGAAGGGCGAGCCCAAGCCCGGCGCCTCCAAGGAGGCCGGCAAGGGCGCCGGTGCTGCCACCGGCACTGGCACCGGCGACAAGGGGGGTATGGCTGTGACCGCTGCCTCTCAGAACACCCCTGCCGGGGGCACCTCCCTCGCCTCCACCGGAGCGGGTTCGGCGCTGCCTTGGGCCGCTGGGGGTACTGCCGTTGCCCTTGCGGGCGGTGCGGGGATCTTGGTGGCCACGCGTCGCCGCCGCGCTGCGGAGTAGGCGCCGGCTGCGGGGCGTCGGGGGATTGCGCAGCTCCCCGCGCCCCTAGAGGGTCGGATGTCGGGTGCGGGTCGTGTGTGGCTGGTCGCGCAGTCCCCCGCACCCCTGTAGGGCGCCCATAGGACGCCCACCCCGCGAAGGCGCCGGCTACTCCGGTGTGGCCGCCTTCACCCGCCGCCCCAACCGCTCCGCCGCCGTCCTCCCCCTGGCCTCCAAGGGAAGGGAGTCCGTCGCCGCCGCCAGGCCGAACGGTGGCATGTCCGCGTAGATCGACTCGTACGAACCCTCGGGCACGATGTACGTCTCGTGCCACAGGCCCACGTGCCCGCGCAGCTTGCCCTTGCGCTCCTTGCGGTTGAGGATCGCCCACGCCCGGTGGTGGAACATCTCCGGCGAGTGCGCGTAGGCGTACAGCTTCTCCTTGGACTCCCAGTACTGGACCACGTAGTACGTGCGCGGTGACGCGGTCAGCATGACGTGTCCGAGGAGGCCGCGGCTCTTGTCCTTCTTGAGTTCGCCGAGCATGCGGAACATGGCTGCGCCCACCGGCACCCACTGGTGCACCGCCCAGAAGTGGTTGACGCGCATCCCGATCAGGAGCACCACCACGTCGCCCTCGGCGGCGGCGGTCGTGCGATTCGGGCTCGGCTTGGCGAACATGGTGCCTCCAGCTCCTCGACGGACGGCTTCCCCGGCTGCCAACTCCCGTGTTGGATAACGGAGTTACCCAGGGTCGATATCTTGGATAATGGCGTTATCCGAGGAAGGGCGCAAGGGATGCGGCTGGCCGAGTTGAGCGAGCGGAGCGGGGTTTCCGCCGCGATGATCAAGTACTACCTGCGGCAGGGCATGCTCGCGCGAGGGCGCAAAGTGGGTGCCACCACGGCCGACTACGACGAGAGCCATCTGCGTCGGCTCCGCCTCGTCCGTGCTCTGATCGAGGTCGGGCGGCTCCCGGTGGCCACGGCCAAGGAAGTCATCGGGTACGTCGACGACGACTCCCTCGACCGCACCATCCGGCTCGGCGCGGCCCTCTGGGCACTGCCCCACGGACCCGACCCGGACGACGGTGACGAGTCCGTGGCCGCCGCCCGGAGCGAGGTGGACCGGCTGCTCGGCATGCTGGGGTGGTCCACCGCCCGAGAGCTCGGTGAACTCTCACCCGATCACCGGGCTCTGATCGTCGCCGTCGCCACGCTCAACCGGCTCGGCTATCCCTGGGACGCCGAGCTCATGGCCCCGTACGCCCAGCTCATGCACCAGGCGGCCGTCCGCGATCTCGACTTCGTCGAGACCCACCCCTCCGAGGCCGAGAAGGTCGAGGTCGCCGTCGCCGCCACCGTCCTCTTCGACCCGATCCTGCGAGCCCTGCACCGCCTCGCCCAGCAGGAAGAATCGGCGCGGCGCTACGGGCTGTAGGGCGCTCGCATGCGCTGAGCCCGCCCCCGGGGATCCCGAAGGCGGGCTCAACTCGACTCAATCCGCTAGCAGTTGGAGCTGGTCGGCTTGCCCGCGAACCTGTCCGCCAGCCAGTTCGCCGCCGGGACTCCGCCCACCGTCACCCCGCCGATGTGGCCG
Source organism: Streptomyces sp. WM6378 (assembly GCF_001279695.1). Taxonomy (GTDB): domain Bacteria; phylum Actinomycetota; class Actinomycetes; order Streptomycetales; family Streptomycetaceae; genus Streptomyces. The sequence continues at coordinate 33,393 of NZ_LGDD01000308.1, read as the reverse complement.
AGCAGCGGCAGTGCGTGCCACTCCACGTTCGCGCCCTTGGCGCACCAGTCGGAGCGGAGCTGCCGGCCCACCGCGTACGGGATCAGCTCGTCGACCGTGCCGTGGTAGAGGTACACCGGCGCGTCCGGGCGGTGCGTGCCGAGCTTCGACTCGGCCAGCCTGGCCTGCCAGTCCGGCTGTTCGAGCGGGTTCTTCACGGTCAGGTCGGTGACGTGCTTGAACGAGCCCACCGTCGTGTCGATCGCCACGCAGTTGTTCTTGAAGTAGTCGACCAGCGCCTTGCCCGCCGGGTTGAGGTACGAGTCCAGCTTCAGCTCGGGGAAGGCCGCGTCCTGGCCGGCCGCCGCCATGAAGATGAGGCCGGAGCCGAGGCCGCCGTCGTTGGACGCGGCCACCTTCATGAGGTCGGCCGGGACGCCGCCGGTCGCGGTGCCCTTCACCTTCAGCTCGGGGGCGTACGAGTCGTGCAGCTCGGCCGCCCAGCTGCTGGCCTGGCCGCCCTGCGAATAACCCATGATCCCCACGGGCGAGTTGGCGTCGACGCCGGGGATGCCGAGGCGCTCGGCCGCTCGGGCCGCGTCCAGCATGGCGGTGCCCTCGGCGCGGCCGACCGTGTAGGTGTGGTCGCCGGGGGTGCCCAGGCCCTCGTAGTCGGTGACCGCGACGGCCCAGCCCTTCTGCACGACCTGGTTGATCAGGGTGGCCTCGACGGCCGTCCCGTACGGGAAGTTGGCGCTCGGCGCACACGAGTCGCCGAGCCCGACCGTGCCGACGGCGTACGTCACGACCGGGCGCGGGCCCGTGCGGCCGTCGTCCGGCACGATGACCGTCCCGGACACGACGTTCGGGGAGCCCTTGGCGGTGGTGGAGCGGTACGTGACGTGCCAGGCCTTGGTGTTGGTCCACTGACCGGGCAGCGGATGGAACTCGGTGGGGGACCGGGTGACGATGTCCCCGGGTGAAGCGGTCGCCGTGTAGTCGGCGAACGCGGTGGGGGTGGCTGCCGACAGGAGGAGTGCGGCGGTGATGGCACCGGCCACTCTGGTACGGACGTGCATGCGGCTCTCCCAACGGTCCTATGGGGCGCGGGCAGTTGAGGAGAAGGTAGTGACTGACCGGTAGGTACGGAGCTGACCGTACCGCTCACCTTCACTGACCCCGGAGACGGCGGAAGGCTCCGGGGGCCGGGCTCAGCGGCCCAGTCGGTACGACCCCGGTGTCGTGCCCGTCCAGCGGCGGAACGCGCGGTGGAAGCTCGTGTCCTCCGAGAAGCCGAGGCGGGCCGCGATCTCCGCGATCGGCTCGCGGCCCTCCGCCAGGCCCGCGATCGCGGCATCGCGCCGCACCGCGTCCTTGAGCTGCTGGAACGAGGTGCCCTCCTGCGCCAGGCGGCGGCGCAAGGTCGCCGGGGACATGGCGAGGCGGGCCGCCGTCTCCTCCAGGGTGGGCAGCCGGGGAGAGGCGCGCAGGGCGCCGGAGAGAGCCCGGCCCACCTGCTCGCCGACCGTCGTCCCGTAGGCGTGGCGGCTGAGGAGTTCGAAGGGGGAGCGGCGCAGCATCTGGGCCAGCGCCGCCTCGTCGCGTACGAGCGGGGCGGTCAGCCAGTGCGCGTCGAACACCGCCTCCGTGCGGGTGTCCCCGAACCGGACCGGGCAGCCGAAGAGCGACTCGTACTCGTCCTTGTGCGGGGGCGGCGGATAGCCGAAGGCTGCGCGGGTCAGCGGGATGCGGCGGCCCACCAGCCAACTGCACAGCCGGTGCCAGATGATCACCAGGCACTCGGTCAGGAACCGGTCCTCGTCCCGGCCCATCAGATCGCCCCGTACCGCGAACACCGCCTCGGGGCCGGTGATGTCGAGGGTGAGGTCGGGCCCGTGCGCGAAGAGGCCGTAGAAGGTGGTGCCGCGTCGCATCGCCCCGCCGAGGTCGCGGCAGCCGAGCACCGCGTAACACATCATCGCGAAGGTGCCGGGGCGGCTCGGGGCGCCGCCGAGCCCGAGGAACTCGTCCCCGGTCGCCCGGTACAGGGCCCGGAAGAGCTGCGCGAACTGGGCCGGGGTGACCCGCGCCCGGTCGTCCCCGAGCAGCAGCGGGGGGATGCCGGACGCCTGGAGCAACGGCACGGTGTCGATGCCGTGCCGCTCGGCGCCGCGCAGCACGGCCCGCACGTGGTGCACGGTGATCGTCGGCTTCGCCATGGTCAACGACGTTAGCCGGGTTGAGCGTTGAGGTCAGCCGGGGTGACGTTTCCCGTCATCCCGCGCGGCCCGGGACCGTACTTACCGTCGGGTCATGAACCCCCAGAGCCCGCACCAGCGCCCGCGCCCCGAGACGCTCGCCGTGTTCACCGAGTGGGCGGCCGGGCGCCACCCGGACCGGCCGGCCCTCAGGTTCCGCGAGGCGGGCGGGGGCTGGGCGACGGTCACGTACGCCGGGCTGCGCGACACCGTACGCCGCACCGCGCGGGGGCTGATCGCGCTCGGCATCGAGGCCGGTGACAGGGTCGCGATCCTCGCCGAGACCCGCCCCGAGTGGACGTACGCGCACTTCGCCTGCCTGGCGGTGGGCGCGGTGGTGGTGCCGGTGTATCCGACGGCGGGCGACGAGGAGACCACCTGGGTCCTCGCCGACTCCGCCGCGAAGGCGGTCATCTGCGAGGGTCCCGCGGAGGCGGCCCGGGTGGAGGGGCTGCGCGGGAAGGTGCCTGCGCTCGCTCACGTACTGCTGATGACCGGGCCCTGTGAGGGTAGGGCGGTGCCGCTGGCGGATCCGGGGGCCCGCGCCGAGTCCGTGCCGCTCGACGACCTGCGGGCCCGGTCCGCGGCCGTCCGGCCCGGCGACGACGCCGAGCTCGTCTACACCTCCGGGACCACCGGCCTTCCCAAGGGCTGCCGGCTCACGCACGGCAACATGGGCGCGGTCCAGGACGCGACCATGCACCTCATCGAGGGCGGCCCCGGCGACCGCACGTACCTCTACCTGCCCCTCGCGCATCTGCTCGCCCAGCTGATCCAGTTCTCGACGCTGCTCTACGGCGGCGAGCTCTGCTACTTCGGCGGCCGGATCGAGGACGTGGTCGGCGAGCTCGCCGAGGCGCAGCCGACCCATCTGCCGTCCGTACCGCGGCTTTTCGAGAAGGTCCACTCGGTCGTGCGCTCGCTCGCCGAGGCGAAGGAGGGCGGCGGCGAGCGGTTCGACGCGGCGGTCGCGATCGGCGTCCTCGCGGCGGACGGGGAGCTTCCGCCCGAGCGTCAGGGCGAGTACGAGGCCGCCGACGCCTCGCTGTTCAGCCTGGTCAGAGCGGCCTTCGGCGGGCGCCTGCGCTGGGCGCTCACCGGCGGCGCCCCCATAGACCCGGCGATCCTCGACTTCCTGCGGGCCTGCGGGATCCAGGTCTTCGAGGGGTACGGGATGACCGAGTCCGCGGGCGTGATCTCGCTCAACCACCCGGGGGCGGTGCGGTACGGCACGGTGGGGCGGCCGGTCGCGGGGTGCGAGGTGAAGATCGCGCCCGACGAGGAGATCCTTGCGCGCGGGCCGATGATCTTCCCCGGGTACCACGCGAACGCCCTGGGCACGGCGGAGGCGCTGGACGCGGAGGGGTGGCTGCACACGGGGGACCTGGGGGCGCTGGACGCGGACGGTTACCTGACGATCACCGGCCGCAAGAAGGACCTGATCATCACGTCCGCCGGCAAGAACCTGACGCCCTCGCACGTGGAGCAGGCCATCGAGCGGGCCCGGATCGTCTCGCACGCGGTGATGGTGGGGGACCGGCGGCCGTATCCCGTCGCGCTGATCACGGTGGATGCGCAGGAGACGGCGGGGCGGGGTCCGGACGAGGTGCACGAGCTCGTGCGGGCTGCGGTCGAGGCGGCCAATGCGCAGGTGTCCCGGCCCGCGCGGATCCGGGGGTTCGCGGTGCTGCCGCAGGACTTCACGGTGGAGCGGGGTGAGCTGACCCCCACCTTGAAGGTGCGGAGGAAGGCGATTCTTGAGCGGTACGCGGCTGAGGTCGAGGGGCTTTACGGCTGAGCGGGGTGCGGGGGCGGTTCGCTTTCGGGTGCGGGCCGTGGGTGGCTGGTCGCGCCCACGCGGCGGACCGCAAAACGTCACAGCCCCGCGCCCCTGTAGGGCGCCCAGCACTGCAAAAGGCAGGAGCCCCGGTCCGGATGGACGGGGCTCCTTGGGTACTGCTAAGTCAGCGATCGCCAACCCGGGCAAGTTAGGCCGGGGTGACGTTCTCCGCCTGCGGGCCCTTCGGGCCCTGGGTGACGTCGAAGTTCACGACCTGGTTCTCCTCCAGGGAGCGGAAACCAGACGCGTTGATCGCGGAGTAGTGGACGAAGACATCCGGGCCGCCGCCGTCCTGGGCGATGAAGCCGAAGCCCTTTTCAGCGTTGAACCACTTCACGGTTCCGGTAGCCATAAGCCCTCCTTGGGCCAAAGGGTTGCCCTGCTCCAGAACCTGCAAACAAGTCTGAAAACTACAAAAGCCTGCGGGTTACATGCTCCGCAGGCTCTGTACTGCAAGGGAAACCAAACTGCAACTTGCGCTGAGCGTAGCACGCAGCTCAGGTGCTGCGGTAGAGGGAAAGATCACTCCGTCCGGACGTTTGACCGGGGGCGGAGCAGGCGATCAGGCTCCCTCGCGAGGCACCCCGTACGGCCCAGCAGGGACGCTCCCGCGGCACCCCTGGCAGGGCCCGGCGCGGTCCACCCAGTGGGACGGGTCTAGCCTCGGCACGTGGACAATTCAACCAGCCCCCAGCACCACGGCGGCCGGCCGCGCGTCGGTCACATCCAGTTCCTGAACTGCCTGCCCCTGTACTGGGGCCTGGCGCGGACGGGGACGCTGCTCGACCTGGAGCTGACCAAGGACAGCCCGGAGAAGCTCAGCGAGCAGTTGGTGAACGGTGACCTGGACATCGCGCCGATCACCCTCGTGGAGTTCCTGCGCAACGCGGACGACCTGGTCGCCTTCCCCGACATCGCGGTCGGCTGCGACGGGCCGGTGATGTCCTGCGTGATCGTCTCGCAGCGTCCTCTTGAGGACCTGGACCGGGCCCGGGTCGCCCTCGGGTCCACCTCGCGGACCTCCGTGCGCCTGGCGCAGCTGCTGCTCGCCGAGCGGTACCAGGTGGCCCCCGACTACTACACGTGCCCGCCCGACCTCGGCCTGATGATGCGCGAGGCGGACGCCGCCGTGCTGATCGGGGACGCCGCGCTGCGGGCCTCGCTGCACGACGCCCCGCGGCTCGGGCTCCAGGTCCACGACCTGGGCACGATGTGGAAGGAGTGGACGGGGCTGCCGTTCGTCTTCGCCGTGTGGGCGGCCCGCAAGGACTACCTGGCCCGCGAGCCCCACGTCGTACAGCAGGTGCACGAGGCGTTCCTCGCGTCCCGGGACCTCTCCCTGGAGGAGGTCACCAAGGTGGCCGAGCAGGCCGCGCGCTGGGAGGTGTTCGACGCCGAGCTCCTGCAGCGCTACTTCACGACGCTCGACTTCCGCTTCGGACCCCAACAGCTCGAAGGCGTAAGGGAGTTCGCGCGGCGGACGGGTCCGACCACCGGGTTCGCCGCGGATGTGAACGTGGAGCTGCTCGCTCCGTAAGGGCTTCGCGCGAAGAACCTCGGACCGTTCAGGAGGAGGGGACCGGGGCGAGCATCTGCTTGCTGATCCACTCCATGGTCCCCTCGCCCATGCCCTTCACGTAGGTGTGGGCGTTGTGGGTGCCGCCCTGGATCAGCTGGAGGCGGGTCTTCACCGGGCCCTTCCCGTACGTGTCGATGAACTTCTTCACGTTCGGCACGACGGTGCCTTCCTTGGTGCCCACCTGGAAGGCGAGCGCGACCTCGGGACCCTTCTCGTCGATCAGGTCCTGGGCCAGCTTCTCCGGGTTGTTCGCCTGCTTCTCGGCCTCGTGGCCGGCCCACAGCGGGGAGTCCGGCACGGTGTCCGGGCCCGAGGCGATCGCGGCCTTGAACAGATCGGGCCGCTTGAGCACCGACTTCAGGCCGACGAAGCCGCCCGACGAGGAGCCCATGAAGGCCCAGCCGTCACGGGACTTGAAGGTGCGGAAGTTGGCCCGCACCAGGTCCGGCACGTCCTCGGTCATCCAGGTGCCCATCTTGGGCTGGCCCGGAATGTCACTGCCGTCGTAGTAGTGCTTGGCGTCCGGGTTGAGGACCGGCATGACCACGATGAACGGCAGGCTCTTGCCGGTCTTGGACCACTCGCTGATGCTGCTCTGCAGCTTGAGGTCGGTGCCCATCCAGTAGTTCTTGGGGTAGCCGTTTCCGCCGGGCAGTGCGATGAGCACCGGGAAGCCGCTGTTCTTGTACTTCTCGTCGAAGTACTGCTTCGGCGCCCACACCCACACCTTGCCGGTGAACCCGGACTTGGCGCCCTTGAGCGTGGTCACGCCGATCTTGGTGCCGTCGCCGAGGCTGCTCTGCGTGGTGAACTCGGCCTTCGGGCCGGTCGGCAGGAGCGTCTGGGCTGCCGCGCCGTTCTTCGCGGAGGCGTCGTCGTTCTTCTTCTGCCCGCCCTGCGCCGAGGCCCCCGGCGACGGACTGCTCGGCCCCGAGTCGAAGCTGACCGGCTTGCCTTCGTCGGAGCAGCCGGAGACCAGCACGACCGAGCCGATGACGGCGGCTGCTATCAGAGCGGCAGGGCGGCGACGCTTCATTCGGGGCTCCGTGAATCTGGCTGAGGGCGGTGGCATTTTGGGCGATTAAGCATGAACTACGCCAGTCAAGAGGGCGGAACCCGCTATTCGGTTCGCTCACATAAGCATGGGATCAGTCTCGGTTGAGGGTGATCCCGCGCACGTACGGCTCTACGCTGCTGTGCGACCGGCTTGACCAGGGTGGGCGTTGGGGGAGCACCGCGATGCAGTCTTTGCAGCCGCTGGAAGCGGGCGAACCGCGGACGATCGGCGCCTACCGGCTGCTCGGCCGGCTAGGGGCGGGCGGCATGGGCCGGGTGTACCTGGGCCGCAGCGCGGGCGGCCGCACGGTCGCGGTCAAGGTGGTGCACCCGCACTTCGCCCTCGACGAACAGTTCCGGGCACGCTTCCGGCACGAGGTCGAGGCGGCCCGGCGGGTGGGCGGCGACTGGACCGCGCCGGTCCTCGACGCGGATCCGGAGGCGCCGGTTCCGTGGGTGGCGACGGGTTATGTGGCCGGCCCCTCGCTGACCCAGGCCGTCATGGACCGCGGCCCGCTTCCCGATCACTCGGTACGGGTCCTGGGCGCCGGCCTCGCCGAGGCGCTTGCCGCGGTCCACGCGCTCGGCCTGGTCCACCGCGATGTGAAGCCCTCGAACGTGCTGCTCACCCTCGACGGGCCCCGCCTCATCGACTTCGGCATCGCCCGCGCCACCGACGGCACCGCCTCGCTCACCGCAACCGGCGTCTCCATCGGCTCGCCCGGCTACATGTCGCCCGAGCAGATCCTGGGCCGGGGCGTGACCGGCGCCGCCGACGTGTTCTCGCTGGGCGCGGTCCTCGCGTACGCGGCGACCGGCGAGCCGCCCTTCCCCGGCGACTCCTCGGCGGCCCTCCTCTACAAGGTGGTGCACGAGTCGCCCGAACTGGGCGCCGGCCTCACCGGCGAGCTGCGCGACGCGGTCGGAGCCTGCCTCGCCAAGGACCCCGCGGACCGCCCGGCCCCCGCCGCCCTCGCGGCCCGCCTCGCCCCGGCAGGAGCGGCCGCGCTGGTCCGGAACGGCTGGCTGCCGGGCCCGCTGGTGGAGGAGGTCAGCCGGTCCGCGGTGCGGCTGCTCGACCTGGAGCCCGGCGAGTCGGTGAGCGGCTCGGGCCCGATCCCGTTCAGCAGCCCGGCGGTCGGGGGCGGGGCGGGCAGCGGTACGGGGCCCGGGTCCGGGTCCGCCGGCGCTTTCGGCCCGCCGGACGCCTCGTACGGCCGGGACGCGGCCCCCTTCCCGGGCCCGCGCACACCCCCGCCGCCCACCGCCCCGCCCGGCCCGGCCGACCGGGGCCCGCGCGTCGCCCTGTCCGTCGCGACGGCCGCCGAGCCGGGCGAACGCGGCCAGGGCCGCAAGGTCAGCTGCACTGTGGCCCTCGCGGTCGCGGGCGCGCTGGCCGCCGTGACGGTGGGCGCGGCCTTCCTCTTCGACCTGCTGCCGGGCGGCGGCAGCGAAGCGACCAATACGGGGGCGAAGCCGCCCGCTTCGAACGGGGCCACGGGGGAACCCGAGCCGGGCACGCGGGCCCCGACCGACGCCGCGACCCCGTCGGGTTCGCCCTCGGGTTCGCCGTCCGGAACCCAACTGGCCGATCTGCCGAGCCAGTTCATCGGAACCTGGCAGGGCCCGACCACGGAGCAGAGCACCGGCCAGCCGCACGGCACGGTCACCGCCGCCTTCACGGCCGGCGGTACGGGCAGCGACGTCGTCCTGACGACCTCGACGATCGACGTGCTGGGCACGAAGGTGGAGTGCCACGGCGTGGGCAAGCTGCTCTCCGGCACGGCGGGCGAGGTGCGCATCGAGGAGCGCACCGACCCGCGCAAGCCCGGCACCGCGGGCCTGTGCACCACCGGCACCGCCGAACTGGTCTTCACCCTCGGCAGCGACGGCAAGCTCACGTACCAGTCCGAGGAGGCGGCCGCCGGAAGGCCCTCCGGCATCCTGACGAAGCAGTGAACGGGCTTGAAGCGGTGAACGGTCCTCTCGTCGCCGGGGCCGCGCTGTGGGGCGCGGGCGCCGGGGTGCTGCTGCCACGCCCGGCCCACCGGCTCTCCGTCGAACCCGACGAGCCGTGGCGGCCCGCCGACCCCGACGGGCGGCCGTTCGCCGGGCCCGCCCGGGGCTGGCTCGGGGCCGCCCGCGGATACGGACCCTCGACTCCGGTCGTCGCGGCGCTGACCGCGCTGGTCTGCGTGGGGCTCGCCGCCACCACCGGTGCCCGCCCGGAGCTGGGGGTCTGGCTGCTGCTCGCGCCGGTGGCCGTGCTGCTCGGGGTCGTCGACCGGGGCGTGCACCGGCTGCCCGATGTGCTGACCCTGCCGCTCGCCCTCGCGGCGACCCTGCTGCTCGGCCTGGCCGCGGTGCTGCCCGGGCACGCGGGGGCCTGGACCACGGCTCTGCTCGGTGAACTCGCCCTGGGCGGTGGGTACTTGGTGCTCGTGCTCATCAACCCGGCCGGCATGGGTCTCGGCGACGCCAAGCTCGCGCTCGGGCTCGGGGCCGCTCTCGGGTGGTACGGCTGGCCGGTGCTCTTCGCGGGAGCCCTGCTCGGGCTCGTGCTCGGCGCGGTCTACGGGGGCGGGCTGCTGGTGCTGCGAAGGGCGAACCGTAAGGCCGCGTTCCCCCTCGGGCCCTTCATGATCGCCGGAGCCTTCGGCGGCCTGCTCCTCGGCGGGCTCGCCAGCTGAGGGCCTGCGGCCCCCGCTCGGGTGGGCAGAGCCGCTGGCGTACGCTGGATCCGCCCGCCCGTAACCCCCTAGAAAGGGACACCTCCGGTGACTGAGAAGGCCGATCTTCAGTCCGTTCTCGACCGTGCCGCCGAGGGTGGGCGGATCACCCCGGAGGAAGCGCTCGACCTGTACCGGTCCGCGCCGCTGCACGCGCTCGGCGCCGCCGCCGACGCGGTGCGCCGCCGCCGGTACGCCGGTACCGAGCACATCGCGACGTACATCATCGAGCGGAACATCAACTACACGAACGTCTGCGTGACGGCGTGCAAGTTCTGCGCCTTCTACGCCGCGCCCAAGGACACCGCCAAGGGCTGGACCCGCGACCTCGACGACATCCTGCGCCGGTGCGCGGAGACCATCGAGCTCGGCGGCACCCAGATCATGTTCCAGGGCGGCCACCACCCCGACTTCGGCGTCGAGTACTACGAAGAGCACTTCTCCGCGATCAAGAAGGCGTACCCGCAGCTGGTCATCCACTCCCTGGGCGCCTCCGAGGTCGAGCACATGGCCCGGATCTCCAAGGTGTCGGTGGAGGAGGCCATCTCGCGCATCCACGCCGCCGGGCTCGACTCCTTCGCCGGGGCCGGCGCCGAGCTGCTGCCCGAGCGGCCGCGCAAGGCGATCGCGCCGCTGAAGGAGTCCGGCGAGCGCTGGCTGGAGATCATGGAGACCGCCCACGGCCTGGGCGTCGAGTCCACCTCCACCATGCTCATGGGTACGGGCGAGACCAACGCCGAGCGCATCGAGCACCTGCGCATGATCCGCGACGTGCAGGACCGCACGGGCGGCTTCCGCGCCTTCATCCCGTACACGTACCAGCCGGAGAACAACCACCTCAAGGGCCGCACCCAGGCGACGATCTTCGAGTACATCCGCATGATCGCGATCGCCCGGATCTTCCTCGACAACGTCGCGCACATCCAGGGCTCCTGGCTGACCACGGGCAAGGAGGCCGGGCAGCTCACCCTGCACTACGGCGCGGACGACCTCGGCTCGGTCATGCTGGAGGAGAACGTCGTCTCGTCGGCCGGGGCCAAGCACCGCTCCAACCTCATCGAGATGATCGACATGATCCGCAAGGCGGACCGGGTGCCCGCCCAGCGCGCCACCACCTACGAGCACCTCGTCGTGCACGAGGACCCGGCGAACGACCCGGTCGACACCCGCGTCCAGTCGCACATCTCCTCGACCGCGATCGAGGGCGGCACCGCCCACCCGGAGCTGAAGCTCCTCGCCTCCAGCTGAGGCCGCGTTCCCGACGTGCTGACGCTTCACGCCGCCGACCTTCTGCTGCCCGGGGACCGCGAGCCGGTCCCGGGCGGTGCGGTGCTCATCGACGGTGACCGGATCGCGATGATCGCCCCGTACGAGGACGTCGCGGCCGAGCACCCCGCCGCCCGCGTCCGCCGCTGGCCCGGCGTGCTCACGCCTGGTCTGGTCAACCGGCACGGGGCGGCCCTGCTCGAACTCGCCTATTTCCCGGACGACCCCTTCGAGGTCGACGAGCTCGGCCCCGAACCGCTGACCGGCGCCGCGCTCGCCGCCCTCGCCCCGAGCGAGTCCCGCCGGGGCAACAGCGCCCGCCGCTGCACCCAGAAGCTGCTCGCGCACGGAGTGGTGGCGGTGACCGGGCCCCTGGTCACCCCGGCGGTGCGAACTGCCGTACGGCGGGCGGGACTTGAGGTGCTGCCGAGCGGTGGCGCGGAGGGTCCGGCGGCCCTCGATCCGTTCGCCGACGCCGAGCCGGGCGAGGCCTTCCGGGCTCCGCTCGCCGTGGGCGGCCCGGCCCGGTTCGCCGTCTTCGCCGTGCCGGACGAGGCCGCGCCGGCCGCGCGGGGCGCCGGGACCTGCATCGCCACCGTCATCGGCGGACGGCTGGTGCACCGGCGCCGGTAAGCCCGGTCGGCCCGGTCAGCTTCCCGACAGGGCCTTCGCGAAGGCGCCCGGCTCCTGGTCCACGCCGCTGCAACTCGCTTGCGCCACGGCCGAGTTGACGCCTGAGCCGCACTTCTGGTCGCGGTACGTCACCCACATGGACAGCCGTCCGACACCCTTGTCCTGGGCGAACTTCCGCACCTTCGCGGCGTCGTCCAGGGTGAACGTCTCGCCCTTCACATCGTTGACGCCGATCATCGACGTGACCCCGAGCCCCTGCCAGGCCGCCGCGTCCGAGAGGCCCAGGACCTGCTGGAGCTGGCCGTGCGCGGCGGTCGCGGCCCGCACCGCGTAGTCGCCCATGTCGCCTCCGTAGGAGGTGCCGTAGTTCATCGTCATCACGTTGACGGCGGAGACCTGCACGCCGTGGTCCTTGGCCGACTTGAGCAGTGCCGTGCCCTCGGGCGTGAGCCCCGTCGGCATCACCGCGAGCGTGAACGTCACCTTGAGGCCGCGCTCCTTCTGGAGCAGGGCTATCGCCTCCGCGCGCCGGGTGAGCGCGGCGGAGTCGGCGAGGGCCGCCCCCTCGATGTCGAAGTCGGCCTCGCCGGCCCCGGCCGCGTCCAGCGCCGAGCCGTAGGCGGCGGCCAGCTGGGCCGGGGTCTTGCAGGTCAGCGCGAGCTCCTTGCCGGCCTGCCCGCCGAAGGACACCCGCACCGCGGCGCCCGACTTCTTCAGCTCGGCCGCCCGGTCCTTGACGTCCTGGTCCACGATGGCCGTGTCGTCGTCCCAGACCGCCCGGCAGGTGTTGCCGTGGGCGACGGCGAACGCCAGGTTGTAGACGGCCGGGGAGCCCACCGCGTCGGTGGGCGAGGCCGTCGTGGCGCTGACGTAGGGGGAGTACGCGCTGTTCAACGGGCCGTTCGCGGCAGGCTTGGCCGGGGCCTCGGGCGCCGCGTCCGGGGTCGAGGAGCACCCCGCGCACACCAGCGCGGCCAAGGCGCCGAGCCCCGCGACCGGCACCCTCAGGAAACTCCGCATGTCGTGTGCACCCGCTCTCGTGGTTCCGCGCCCCCGTGGCACGGAAGGGAGAATGTACGTGGCCCGGCTGTGCCGGTGAGGGCCGGGCACCCGGCTGTGCGGCCTACTGCTTGAATGGGAAGCGTGACCCGCGCATCCCTGGACAAGCAGCCGCACGAAGTCGCCTCGATGTTCGACGACGTCGCGGCGCACTACGACCTCACCAACGACGTGCTCTCCCTCGGCCAGACCCGGCTGTGGCGCAAGGAGGTCGCGAAGGCGGTCGACGCGCGGCCCGCGCAGAAGGTGCTCGACCTCGCGGCCGGCACGGCCACCTCCTCGCAGCCCTTCGCCGCGGCCGGCGCGTACACCGTGCCCTGCGACTTCTCGCTCGGGATGCTCAAGGTCGGCAAGGAGCGCCAGCCCCACCTGCCGTTCACGGCGGGCGACGCGACGAAGCTGCCCTTCCGCGACGACACGTTCGACGCGGTGACCATCTCCTTCGGGCTGCGCAACGTCCAGGACACGGACGCCGCGCTGCGCGAGATGTACCGGGTGACCAAGCCGGGCGGCCGGGTCGTGATCTGCGAGTTCTCGCAGCCGACGTGGAAGCCGTTCCGGACGGTGTACACCGAGTACTTGATGCGGGCGCTGCCCCCGGTGGCCACGGCGGTGTCCTCCAACCCGGACGCGTACGTCTACCTCGCGGAGTCGATCCGGGCCTGGCCCGCCCAGGGCGCGCTGGCCGCGCGGCTTCAGCAGGCGGGCTGGTCCAAGGTGGCGTGGCGGAACCTGACGGGCGGGGTGGTGGCGCTGCACCGGGGTTTCAAGGGCTGATCAGTCCTCACCAAGGTCCAGCCGGAAGCACGGGATCTCCAGGCCCGACACCTTCGACTCGTACGTTCTCGACAGGGTCATCCCCAGCCGTTCCGTCACCGCCAGCGAGCGGGTGTTCTCCGGGTGGACCATCGCCACCACGTGGTCGAGGCCCTTCGCGCGGACCCGCTCGATCGTGGCGCGGGCCGCCGCGGTCGCGTAGCCGCGGCCCCAATGCGCGCGGCCCAGGCGCCAGCCGATCTCCACTTCGCCCGCCGGGCCCCAGTCGTCCAGGGGCCAGGGCTGGGCGCCGGTGAAGCCGACGACCTCGTCGTTCTCGTCCAGCATCGTCCAGAAGCAGAAGCCGTGCTCGGCGTCGTGCCTGCGCTGGCGGGCGGTCAACTCCTCGTAGACGGAGACCTCCGCGGACCGGCCGCCGTGGAACTCCATCACCTCCGGGTCGTCGAACACCCGGTGCCAGGCGTACGCGTCCTCCTCGGTGGGCACCCGCAGCCGTACTACGGGCAGCGGCTCGTCCGGTGCGGCGGACGGTATGGCGGACTCGGGGGAGTCGGAGGTCATGGCGTGGCAACCCTTCGCGATGTCGATCAACAGCCACCCATAGACTGCACATGTCCTGTGCTTCTCGGCACGCAAATTCGAGTCTTCGGGAGATCCCGCTGTGACCGAGCCGCTCTCCGAACACACCGCGGACGTGATCGTCGTCGGGGCCGGTCCGGCCGGTTCGACGACCGCGTACTACCTGGCCAAGGCCGGACTCGATGTGCTGCTCCTGGAGAAGACCGCGTTCCCGCGCGAGAAGGTGTGCGGCGACGGACTGACCCCGCGCGCCACCAAGCAGCTCGTCTCGATGGGGATCGACATCTCCGAAGAGGCCGGCTGGCTGCGGAACAAGGGCCTTCGGATCATCGGCGGCGGCGTCCGCCTCCAGCTCGACTGGCCGGACCTCGCCTCGTACCCGGACTACGGACTCGTGCGCAAGCGCGACGACTTCGACGAGCAGCTCGCCCGGCAGGCGCAGAAGGCCGGCGCGCGGCTGTACGAGCGCTGCAACGTCGGCGCCCCGATCGTCGACGAGCGCACCGGCCGCATCACCGGCGTCAACGCCAAGCTCGGCGAGGAGAAGACCCCGGTCACCTTCCACGCCCCGCTCGTGGTCGCCGCCGACGGCAACTCGACGCGGCTCTCGCTCGCCATGGGCCTGCACCGGCGCGAGGACCGCCCGATGGGCGTGGCGGTGCGCACGTACTTCACCTCGCCGCGGCACGACGACGACTACCTGGAGTCCTGGCTCGAACTCTGGGACCGGCGCGGCCCGCAGGACCGCCTCCTTCCCGGCTACGGCTGGATCTTCGGCATGGGCGACGGCACGTCCAACGTCGGCCTCGGCATCCTGAATTCGTCCTCCGCGTTCCGCGAGCTGGACTGGCGCGAGATCCTCAAGGCGTGGTGCGCGTCCATGCCCGAGGACTGGGGCTACACCCCCGAGAACATGACGGGCCCGATCCGCGGCGCCGCTCTGCCGATGGCCTTCAACCGCCAGCCGCACTACACCAAGGGCCTGCTGCTCGTCGGTGACGCGGGCGGCCTGGTGAACCCGTTCAACGGCGAAGGCATCGCGTACGCCATGGAATCGGGGCAGATCGCCGCGGACGTCATCGTCCAGGCGCACGCCCGCGCGACGCCGTCCCAGCGCGAACTGGCCCTGCACGCCTACCCGAAGATCCTCAAGGACACCTACGGCGGCTACTACACGCTGGGCCGCGCCTTCGTGAAGCTCATCGGCAACCCGAAGGTCATGAAGATCGCGACCCAGCGCGGGCTCACCCACCCGATGCTGATGAAGTTCACCCTGAAGATGCTGGCCAACCTGACCGACCCGACGGGCGGCGACGCGATGGACCGCATCATCAACGGCCTCTCGAAGGTAGCCCCCAAGGCCTGAGCCGGGCGCGGTCTCCAGAAGCGCCGCTCCCTTCTAGAAGCGCCGCTCCACCTCGTCCGTCCAGCGGACGGGGACTTCTCCGGCGAACCGGGACAGACCGGTGCGCAGTTCGTCCGCGGAGAGGTCCCCGCCCTGGCGGCGGGCCACGTATTCGTGCCGCTTGCCGCTGTGCAGCGTCACCCACACCGCGCGATGGTGCTCGTAGCCGCCCGCGTGGCTCTCGTCGCCGTGCTCCCAGATCGCCACGGTGCCTACCTCGATCTCCCGGACCTCCGCCCAGGGCGCGTCGAAGCGCGTGGCGAGGTGTATCCCCGCCGCGTCCGCGCGGATGACCGGGCGCACCGCCCCGTACACGCACGCCAGGACCAGGAACGCGCCGGCCCCCAGGACGAACAGGGCGAAACCCCAGCCAAAGGCGAGTTTGGCCCAGTCGACGGGCCCGTGCCAGGGCCGGATGCCGGTCAGCATCCACAGGCCGAGCACCATGAACACGATCCCGATCGCGGCGAACATGCCGAGCCCGTCGGCGTAGACCTCGTACGACTGCGGATCCGAGTCCCGCACCTGCTCGTCCATGCGCACACCCCCTGATACGTGCATGTTGCCCCGGAACGGGCAGAGTTCAACACATTCCGGGCATGCCGAAGGGCCGTCGCTCCCGAGCGGGGGAGCAACGGCCCTTGCAGGCGGTGCGGATGCGGCTCAGAAGGCCGCTGTACGCCTCAGAGAACGCGGACGGCGCCGGTGGGCTGGTCCCAGTCCAGGCTGCGCTCGACGACACCCGTGGAGGGGTTCTGCGCGCCGACGAACTTGCCGCCGCCCACGTAGATCGCCACGTGGTACGCGGAGCCGGAGCCGCCCCAGTACAGGATGTCGCCCGGCTGCAGGTTGGACAGCGAGACCTGGGTGCCGGTGGCCGACTGGTCCTGCGAGACGCGCGGCAGGTCGACGCCGATCTGGCGGTAGGCGGCCTGCACGAGACCGGAGCAGTCGTACGCGCTGGAGCCGGTGGCACCCGAGACGTACGCCTTGCCGACCTGGGCCAGCGCGAAGTTCACGATGGTGGCGGCGGAACCGGTGGCGTTGGACGCCTTGAACGACGTGCCGGTGGAGGTGGAGCCGCTGTCCGACGAGGACTTGAGCGTGGTGCGCTCGGCGGAGCGGGAGGCGCGCTCGGCGGCGTCGGCCTTGGCCTTCGCCTCCGCTTCGGCCTTCGCCTTGGCCTCGGCGGCCTTCTGCTCGGCGTCGTCCTTGGCCTTCTTCGCGTCCTTGGCGGCGTTGGACGCGGCGGCGTCCTGGGCGGCCTGGAGCTGGAGGTCGGCGGCGACCGTCTTGGTGGCCTGCGCCGTGGCGGCCGCGGTGGTCGCGAGGTCGCCCGTCAGGGTCGGCATCTCGATGGTCTCGTTCACCGGCTGGGCGGCGATGGCCGGGGCGGCCGCGCCTGCCAGCGCGATGGTGCTGAGTACGCCACCGGCAACTCCGGCCCGAAGCGAGACCTTCGAGGCGCTGCGGCGGGGCTTCCGGTGGCTGGGTATGTGAGCGGTGTGGGACATGGGTACAACCGCTATCAGGGGTTCAGGGTTCCCTTCAAGAAACGTGTGCTGCGCCACAGTTGATGGCGGAAGAGGTGAATCCGCTTCTTGCCAGCACTTATTGACGCCGTAACGGACAAAGCTGGCATGCGCGATCAGGGCTGTGATCATGTGTTTTCCATGAAACGCCCGAATTGCCCGACGCCTACCATCCCCTCACGTCGATGGCCAAGCCCCGTTGATTCGACGACCGTTGACGAGTGACGCAGGTCACATCGCGGGTTGATCCAGTCGGCCGAGGGGTGGGGGTGGGCCTCTCGGGGGGTGAGGGTGGCTCTCGTGAAGGGGTGCACGCGTCCACCTTTGGGCGCGGAAGCCCCCCTCTCGGGTGACGGGCGCCCGCTTATCACCGGACGGCCATCCATCGCCAATTTGCCTGTAGCGCACATCTCTTGATAATGCCAGACGGCCGACGACCAGCGGTAACACCTGTAGATGTCACGTCTCGTGATCACTCGGGCGCTTCACGTATGAAGATCACCGCTCATCCGACTTCATGATCCTTCGTCAGGTGGTGGAGATCACAAAGACGTTGGCGCACCCCGTGTCGCAGATCACAGACCGCCGGGCATAGGATGCGGGGCAGTCGGGCTTGTGAACTGCCTCACATGTACGCGATCTTCGCGCTCAATGGGAGGCGGCGAGGCGTTCGCGAGACCCGCTGTGCGGTCCAACGGTCAAGGACGACTGGAAGGAGCGAGGAGCGTGAATGCCTACGCGCCCATCCTCGTGCTCGGCGCCCTCGGGGCAGGGTTTGCGATCTTTTCCGTGGTCATGGCCACGCTAATCGGCCCAAAAAGGTACAACCGGGCGAAACTTGAGGCGTACGAGTGCGGCATCGAACCCACTCCCACGCCGGCCGGCGGCGGCCGCTTCCCCATCAAGTACTACCTGACGGCGATGCTCTTCATCGTCTTCGACATCGAGATCGTCTTCCTCTACCCCTGGGCGGTCACCTTCGACGCCCTGGGGCTTTTCGGGCTCGTGGAGATGCTGCTCTTCGTGCTCACCGTCTTCGTCGCCTACGCGTATGTGTGGCGGCGCGGCGGCCTGGAATGGGACTGAGGGGCTGAGGGGCACCTATGGGACTCGAAGAGAAACTGCCTAGCGGCTTCGTACTGACCACTGTTGAGCAGGCCGCGGGCTGGGTGCGCAAGGCGTCCGTCTTCCCCGCCACCTTCGGCCTGGCCTGCTGCGCCATCGAGATGATGACGACCGGCGCGGGCCGCTATGACCTGGCCCGCTTCGGCATGGAGGTCTTCCGCGGCTCCCCGCGCCAGGCCGACCTGATGATCGTGGCCGGCCGGGTCAGCCAGAAGATGGCGCCGGTCCTGCGGCAGGTCTACGACCAGATGCCCAACCCCAAGTGGGTCATCTCCATGGGGGTTTGCGCCTCGTCGGGCGGAATGTTTAACAATTACGCAATTGTTCAGGGTGTTGACCACATTGTCCCGGTAGATATCTACCTGCCCGGTTGCCCACCCCGGCCCGAGATGCTGCTCGACGCCATCCTCAAGCTCCACCAGAAGATCCAGAGCTCCAAGCTCGGGGTCAATCAGGAGGAAGCGGCCCGCGAGGCGGAGGAGGCGGCCCTCAAGGCGCTCCCCACCATTGAGATGAAGGGGCTGCTGCGGTGAGCTCTCCCGATACTCCGGACACCCCCGAACAGAACGGCGTGCCCGCCCAGCGCGACGACACCGGCGAGGTCATCGGCGTACGCAAGGGCATGTTCGGCGCCGCGAACAGCGGCGACACCAGCGGCTACGGCGGTCTGGTGCGCACCGTCACGCTGCCCGGCGCCTCCTCGCGGCCCTATGGCGGCTACTTCGACGAGGTGGCCGACGAACTCGAAGGCGCCCTGGAGGAGCAGGACCTGCTCCCCGAGAACGCGATCGAGAAGACGGTCGTCGACCGCGGCGAGCTCACCTTCCACATCGCGCGCGAACACCTCCAGCGCGTCGCCCGCACCCTGCGCGACGACCCCGCCCTGCGCTTCGAGCTCTGTACGGGCGTGAGCGGTGTCCACTTCCTCGGGGACAAGGGGCGTGAACTGCACGCCGTCTACCACCTGCGCTCCCTGACCCACGGCCGGCTGATCCGGCTCGAAGTGAGCGCCCCCGACAGCGACCCGCACATCCCCTCGCTCGTCGAGGTCTATCCGACCAACGACTGGCACGAGCGCGAGACGTACGACTTCTTCGGCATCGTCTTCGACGGCCACCCCGCCCTCACCCGGATCATGATGCCGGACGACTGGCAGGGCTTCCCGCAGCGCAAGGACTACCCCCTCGGCGGCATCGCGGTCGAGTACAAGGGCGCCCAGATCCCGGCTCCGGACCAGCGGAGGTCGTACAGCTGATGTCCACATCTAACGGAACGTCGCACGCTTCGGCCCGCGAGACCACCGAGGGACCCGTCTATACGGTCACCGGCGGCGACTGGGACGAGGTCGTCCAGTCCGCGGCCAAGGCCGACGACGAGCGCATCGTCGTCAACATGGGCCCCCAGCACCCCTCCACACACGGAGTGCTCCGGCTGATCCTGGAGATCGAGGGCGAGACCGTCACCGAGGCCCGTTGCGGAATCGGTTATCTTCACACCGGCATCGAGAAGAACCTCGAATACCGAACCTGGACGCAGGGCACCACCTTCGTCACGCGCATGGACTACCTGACGCCGTTCTTCAACGAGACGGCGTACTGCCTCGGCGTCGAGAAGCTCCTCGGCATCACCGACCGGATCCCCGACCGGGCCTCGGTCATCCGGGTCCTGCTCATGGAGCTCAACCGGCTCTCCTCGCACCTGGTCTGCATCGCCACCGGCGGCATGGAGCTCGGCGCGACCACGATCATGATCTACGGCTTCCGTGATCGTGAACTCATTCTCGACCTCTACGAGTTGATCACCGGCCTGCGCATGAACCACGCGTTCATCCGGCCGGGCGGACTCGCCCAGGACCTGCCAGCGGGCGCGGTGGACCAGCTCCGCGAGTTCGTGAAGACCATGCGGAAGAACCTGCCGGAGTACGACAAGCTCGCCACCGGCAACCCCATCTTCAAGGCCCGCATGCAGGACGTCGGATACCTGGACCTGACCGGCTGCATGGCGCTCGGCGCCACCGGCCCGATCCTGCGCTCGGCCGGCCTGCCGCACGACCTGCGCAAGACCGACCCGTACTGCGGCTACGAGGACTACGAGTTCGACGTCCCGACCGCCGACACCTGCGACTCCTACGGCCGCTTCCTGGTCCGCCTGGAGGAGATGCGCCAGTCGCTCAGGATCGTCGAGCAGTGCCTGGACCGGCTTGAGCCGGGGCCGGTCATGGTCGAGGACAAGAAGATCGCCTGGCCCGCGCAGCTCGCGCTCGGCCCGGACGGGCTCGGCAACTCCCTCGACCACATCAAGAAGATCATGGGTACCTCGATGGAGTCCCTGATCCACCACTTCAAGCTGGTGACCGAGGGCTTCCGGGTCCCCGCCGGACAGACCTACGTGGCCGTCGAGTCACCCAAGGGCGAACTCGGCGTGCACGTCGTCTCCGACGGCGGCACCCGCCCCTACCGGGTCCACTTCCGCGACCCGTCCTTCACCAACCTGCAAGCCATGGCGGCCATGTGCGAGGGCGGCCAAGTCGCCGACGTCATCGTCGCCGTCGCGTCCATCGACCCCGTGATGGGAGGCGTCGACCGGTGACAGACATCCAATTGGGCATGCCTCAACTGCCCGCGCCCGACTACCGGGCCGATGTACGCGCCCGGCTGGAGGCGGACGGCAAGGAGATCGTCGCCCGCTACCCCGACAGCCGCTCCGCGCTGCTGCCGCTCCTCCACCTCGTACAGGCGGAGGAGGGGTACGTCTCGCGCACCGGCATGGCCTTCTGCGCGGACCTCCTGGAGCTGACGACGGCCGAGGTGACGGCCGTCGCCACGTTCTACTCCATGTACCGGCGGGGGCCCTCCGGCGACTACCAGGTCGGCGTCTGCACCAACACGCTGTGCGCGGTGATGGGCGGCGACGCCATCTTCGACGAGCTGAAGCGGCACCTGGGCGTCGGCAACAACGAGACCACCGACGACGGCAAGGTCACCCTCGAACACATCGAGTGCAACGCCGCCTGCGACTTCGCGCCCGTCGTGATGGTCAACTGGGAGTTCTTCGACAACCAGACCCCCGAGTCCGCCAAGCGCCTCGTCGACGACCTGCGCGCGGGCCGCCAGGTCGAACCCACTCGGGGCGCGCCCCTGTGCACGTACAAGGAGACCGCGCGCATCCTCGCCGGCTTCCCCGACGAGCGGCCCGGCGCGGTGGCCGCGACCGGCGGCGCGGGACCCGCCTCGCTGGCCGGCCTCAGGCTCGCCCGGGGCGAGACGCAGGGAGCCCGCGTGGTGCACCCCCGCGGCGAGGAACCGCACGACGAGCGCCCGGCCAACGAGGAGGGGGAGTGATGACCTTGGCAACCGAGATCGAAGGAAACGGGAACGGGAGCAGCCCCGAGAAGCTCCTGTCCCCGGTCCTCTCCGCGTTCTGGGACCAGCCCGAATCCTGGACCCTGGAGACCTATCGGCGTCACGACGGCTACCAGGGTCTGCGCAAGGCGCTCGCCATGACGCCGGACGACCTCATCGCGTACGTCAAGGACTCCGGTCTGCGCGGCCGTGGCGGCGCCGGCTTCCCCACCGGGATGAAGTGGCAGTTCATTCCCCAAGGAGACGGCAAGCCGCACTATCTAGTTGTCAACGCCGACGAGTCGGAGCCCGGGACCTGCAAGGACATCCCGCTCCTGTTCGCCAACCCGCACTCCCTCATCGAGGGGATCGTGATCGCCTGTTACGCGATCCGGTCGTCGCATGCCTTCATCTATCTGCGGGGCGAAGTCGTCCCCGTACTGCGGCGGCTGCACGAGGCCGTCAAGGAGGCCTACGCGGCGGGCTACCTCGGCAAAAACGTCCTCGGCAGCGGTCTGGACCTCGAACTCACCGTGCACGCGGGCGCGGGCGCGTACATCTGTGGCGAGGAGACCGCACTCCTGGACTCCCTCGAAGGCCGTCGCGGCCAGCCCCGGCTGCGACCCCCCTTCCCCGCGGTAGCCGGTCTGTACGCGTGCCCCACTGTCGTCAATAACGTGGAATCCATCGCGTCGGTTCCCGCGATCCTGCACCGCGGAAAAGAGTGGTTCAAATCGATGGGCAGCGAGAAGTCGCCCGGCTTCACGCTGTATTCGCTGAGCGGGCACGTCGCGGGCCCCGGCCAGTACGAGGCGCCGCTCGGCATCACGCTGCGCCAGCTGCTCGACATGAGCGGCGGGATGCGCAAGGGCCACCGGCTCAAGTTCTGGACGCCGGGCGGCTCTTCGACCCCGATGTTCACCGACGAGCACCTCGACGTGCCGCTGGACTACGAGGGCGTGGGCGCGGCCGGATCGATGCTCGGCACCAAGGCGCTCCAGTGCTTCGACGAGACCACCTGCGTGGTGCGGGCGGTCACCCGCTGGACCGAGTTCTACGCCCACGAGTCCTGCGGCAAGTGCACACCGTGCCGTGAAGGGACGTACTGGCTGGTCCAGTTGCTCCGCGACATCGAGGCCGGCCAGGGCTCGATGGACGACCTCGACAAGCTGAACGACATCGCCGACAACATCAACGGCAAGTCGTTCTGCGCGCTCGGCGACGGCGCCGCCTCGCCGATCTTCTCCTCGCTCAAGTACTTCCGCGACGAGTACGAGCAGCACATCACGGGCAAGGGCTGCCCCTTCGACCCCGCCAGGTCCACGGTCTGGGCGGACGACAGCACGGAGGTGAACGCATGACTGTGACGACGAGTAGCGCTTCCTCCGGGGGCGGCGAGGCGGCGGGGCCGTCCAAGGCCGTTGAGGAAACAGTCTCGCTGACCATCGACGGCATCGTCATCAGCGTCCCCAAGGGCACCCTGGTGATCCGCGCCGCCGAACAGCTCGGCATCGAGATCCCCCGGTTCTGCGACCACCCGCTGCTCGACCCGGCCGGCGCCTGCCGCCAGTGCATCGTCGAGGTCGAGGGCCAGCGCAAGCCGATGGCGTCCTGCACCATCACCTGCACCGACGGCATGGTGGTCAAGTCCCAGCTCTCCTCGCCGGTCGCCGAGAAGGCCCAGCGCGGAGTGATGGAACTCCTCCTGATCAACCATCCGTTGGACTGCCCGGTCTGCGACAAGGGCGGCGAGTGCCCGCTGCAGAACCAGGCGATGCAGGTCGGTGACACGGATTCGCGTTTCGAAGGCAAGAAGCGCACCTATGAGAAGCCGGTCCCGATCTCCACCCAGGTGCTCCTGGACCGCGAGCGCTGCGTCCTGTGCGCCCGCTGCACCCGGTTCTCCAACCAGATCGCCGGCGACCCGATGATCGAGCTGATCGAGCGGGGCGCGCTCCAGCAGGTCGGGACGGGGCAGGGCGACCCGTTCGAGTCGTACTTCTCCGGAAACACCATCCAGATCTGCCCGGTCGGCGCGCTGACCTCGGCGGCGTACCGATTCCGCTCCCGGCCCTTCGACCTCGTGTCGTCGCCGTCGGTGTGCGAGCACTGCGCGGGCGGCTGCGCGACCCGCACCGACCACCGGCGCGGCAAGGTCATGCGGCGCCTGGCGGCCGACGACCCCGAGGTCAACGAGGAGTGGATCTGCGACAAGGGCAGGTTTGGATTCCGGTACGCGCAGAAGGCGGACCGTCTGACCACGCCCATGGTGCGCGACTCGGGGACCGGTGAGCTCCAGCCGGCCAGCTGGCCCGAGGCACTTGAGGCGGCCGCCGCCGGACTCGCCGCCGCGCGCGGCCGGACCGGGGTGCTCGCCGGAGGCCGGCTGACCGTCGAGGACGCGTACGCCTACGCCAAGTTCGCCCGGATCGCCCTCGACACCAACGACGTCGACTTCCGGGCCCGCGTGCACTCCGCCGAGGAGGCCGACTTCCTGGCGGCCCGGGTCGCCGGACACGGCCGGGACCTCGACGGGCGGGGCGCCACCTACACATCCCTGGAGAAGGCACCGGCGGTTCTGCTCGCCGGGTTCGAGTCCGAGGAGGAGGCGCCCGGCGTCTTCCTGCGGCTGCGCAAGGCCTGGCGCAAGCACGGCCAGCGCACCTTCTCGCTCGCCACACACATGACCCGCGGCCTGCACAAGGCGGGCGGCACGCTGCTGCCCGCCGCGCCCGGCACCGAGACCGAGTGGCTGGACGCGCTCGCGGGCGGCGTCGGCCTGGACGCGGACGGCACGAAGGCGGCCGAGGCACTGCGCTCCCCGGGCGCCGTCCTCGTCGTCGGCGAACGGCTCGCGGCCGTGCCCGGCGCGCTGACCGCCGCCGTGCGCGTGGCCTCGGCGACCGGCGCCGACCTGGTGTGGATCCCGCGCCGGGCCGGCGAGCGCGGCGCGGTGGAGGCGGGCGCGATCCCGTCGCTGCTGCCCGGCGGCCGTCCGGCCACCGACCCGCGCGCCCGCGAACAGGTCGCCTCGGCCTGGGGCGTACGCGAACTCCCGCACCGCTACGGGCGCGACACCGGCCAGATCGTCGAGGCCGCGGCCACCGGCGAGCTGGGCGCCCTGCTCGTCGCGGGCGTCGACCCGGCGGACCTGCCGGACCCGGCGCGCGCCCGCGAGGCCCTCGAAGAGGCCTTCGTGGTCAGCCTGGAGCTGCGGCCCACCGAGGTCACCGCCCACGCGGACGTGGTCTTCCCGGTCGCGGCCGTCGCCGAGAAGCCCGGCACCTTCCTCAACTGGGAAGGCAGGGCCCGCCTGTTCGAGTCCGCGCTCAAGCCGGAGCAGCTGACCCGCACCCCGGCGCCCACGGACGCCCGCGTGCTGCACATGCTGGCCGACGCACTCGACGTCCATTTCGGTCTGCCCGATCTCCGTTCCGTACGCGGCGAGATGACGCGGCTCGGCACCTGGGACGGGCCGCGCGCGAGTGAGCCCCTGGAGTCGGCGCAGCCGCTGCCGAGGCCCGGCGAGGGCGAGGCGGTCCTGGCAGGACACCGGATGCTGCTCGACCAGGGCTCGCTCCAGGAGGGCGACGAGGCGCTGGCGGGCACGCGGCACGCGGCCGTGGCCCGGCTTTCGGCGACCACCGCGGCCGAGTCCGGCGTCAAGGACGGCGACCTCCTGGAGGTCACCGGACCGTCCGGAAGCGTCCAACTCCCGCTCCAGGTCAGCGAGATGCCCGACCGGGTGGTGTGGCTGCCGCTGAACTCCGTCGGCGCTGGCGTCACCGCCGACACCGGCGCGGTCCCCGGCCAGGTCGTCCGCATCGGCCCGGCCGTTACGGAAGCCCCCTCGGAGGTGGTGGAGGCGTGATCACGCTCGCTGCGGAGGACCTCTCCCTGTTCGGCCGCGACCCCTGGTGGCTCGTCGTCGTCAAGGCCGTCTTCTGCTTCGCGTTCCTGATGGTGACCGTGCTGTTCTCCATCGTGTGGGAGCGCAAGGTCGTCGCCTGGATGCAGCTGCGCATCGGCCCCAACCGGCACGGACCCTGGGGCATGCTCCAGTCGCTCGCCGACGGCATCAAGCTGATGCTGAAGGAAGACGTCATCGTCAAGCGGGCCGACAAGGTCGTCTACGTCCTCGCCCCGATCATCGCCGCGATCCCGGCGTTCATGGCGATCGCCGTGATCCCGTTCGGGCCCTCGGGCAACGAGGTGTCGATCTTCGGCCAGCGCACCACGATGCAGCTCACCGACCTGCCGATCGCCATGCTGTACGTGCTGGCCGTCGCCTCGGTCGGGATCTACGGAATCGTGCTCGCGGGCTGGTCCTCCGGCTCGACGTACCCGCTCCTCGGCGGTCTCCGCTCGTGCGCGCAGATGATCTCGTACGAGATCGCCATGGGCGCGGCGTTCGCCTCGGTCTTCCTCTACTCCGGCTCGATGTCGACCTCGAAGATCGTCGAGGCGCAGGGCGACCGCTGGTACGTCGTGCTGCTGCCGGTCTCCTTCATCATCTACATCATCACGATGGTCGGCGAGACCAACCGGGCCCCGTTCGACATGCCGGAGTCCGAGGGCGACCTGGTCGGCGGCTTCAACACCGAGTACTCGTCCATCAAGTTCGCGATGTTCATGCTCGCCGAGTACGTCAACATGGTCACCGTCTCGGCCGTCTCGGTCACCCTCTTCCTCGGCGGCTGGCGCGCGCCCTGGCCCATCAGCACCTTCTGGGCGGGCGCGAACCACGGCTGGTGGCCGATGCTCTGGTTCGTCATCAAGGTCCAGCTGCTGCTCTTCTTCTTCATCTGGCTGCGCGGCACCCTGCCCCGGGTCCGCTACGACCAGCTGATGAAGCTCGGGTGGAAGGTCCTCATCCCGGTCTCCGTGGTCTGGCTGATGCTGGTCGCGACCGTACGGGCGCTGCGAAACGACGGCTACGACTTCTCGAAGATCGTGCTGTACGTCGGCGGCGCGGTCATCGCGGTGCTCCTTGTCTCCTTCGTCGCGGACGTCTTCCGCGGCAAGAAGGAAGCCGAGGAGGCGAAGGCGCCGCCCGCGGCCTTCGACCCGATGGCCGGCGGATTCCCGGTGCCCCCGCTGCCCGGCCAGACCCTTCCGCCCGTACCCCGCCGACGGCCGCGCCAGGAACGCGAGTTGATTGTCAGTGGTGGAGTCGATACTGAGAGTGACCGAGAAGGAAGGGAGGACGACGGTGCCTGAGTCATCGACCGGTAAGTCGGGGAAGCCTGGAGAGTCGGGGAAGCCCGGGGAGCCGGGGGAGAAGTTCCTCAATCCCGTGGCCGGCTTCGGCGTGACCTTCAAGGCCATGTTCAAGAAGCGGCTGACCGAGCAGTATCCGGAACAGCACAAGACCACCGCGCCGCGCTTCCACGGCCGCCACCAGCTCAACCGGCATCCGGACGGCCTGGAAAAGTGCGTCGGCTGCGAGCTGTGCGCCTGGGCCTGTCCCGCCGACGCCATCTATGTGGAGGGCGCGGACAACACGGACGAGGAGCGCTACTCGCCGGGCGAGCGCTACGGCCGCGTCTACCAGATCAACTACGCCCGATGCATCCTGTGCGGCCTGTGCATCGAGGCCTGCCCGACCAGGGCGCTGACGATGACCAACGAGTTCGAACTGGCCGACTCCTCCCGCGAGAACCTGATCTACACCAAGGAGCAGCTGCTCGCCGGGCTCGACGACACCATGGTCGACAGCCCGCACGCGATCTATCCGGGCATGGACGAGCAGGACTACTACCGGGGCCTGGTCACCGAGGCCGCGCCCGGCACCGTCCGGCAAGTGGCGCTCAGCAAGGGGGAGCGGCCCCAGGAGGGCGCCTCCACCTTCGGTGAGGACGAGCCCGCGTCCAGCAAGGCGGTGGGGGCATGAGCGCGCCCACCGAGCTGCTCGCCGCGGCCGCGTCGCACACCTCGACCGGTGAGGCCTTCCAGTTCTGGGTGCTCGGCACGGTCGCCGTGATCGGCGCCCTGTGCACCATCCTCATGAAGAAGTCCGTGCACAGCGCGCTCTGCCTGGCCGGAACCATGATCATCCTTGCGGTCTTCTACCTCGCCAACGGGGCGTACTTCCTGGGCGTCGTACAGATCGTCGTCTACACCGGCGCGATCATGATGCTGTTCCTCTTCGTCGTCATGCTGGTCGGCGTCACCGCCGCCGACTCGCTGAAGGAGACCATCAAGGGCCAGCGCTGGTGGGCCGCGGCCTGCGGGCTCGGCTTCGGGGTGCTCCTGATCGCCGGCATCGGCAACGCCTCGCTGAAGACCTTCACCGGGCTCGGCCAGGCCAACGCCAACGGAAACGTGGAGGGGCTGGCCACCCTCATCTTCACCAAGTACGTCTTCGCCTTCGAAATCACCGGCGCCCTGCTGATCACCTCGGCGGTCGGCGCGATGGTGCTCACCCACCGGGAGCGCACCGAGCGCGCCAAGACCCAGCGCGAGATGTCCGAGGAGCGCGTACGCGGCAAGCACCTGCCCCCGCTGCCCGCCCCCGGCGTCTACGCCCGGCACAACGCGGTGGACATCGCGGGCCTGCTCCCCGACGGCACGCCCTCGGAGCTCACCGTCAACCAGACGCTGCGCGGCCGGGGCCAGATCCGTGACGTGTCCAGCGAGGCGCTCGCCGACCTCAAGGCCCTGGAGCAGCGCTCCGAGGAGCGGCTCGGCCGGGACGAGGAGGCGGTCAAGTGAATCCGGTCAACTACCTCTATCTGGCAGCCCTGTTGTTCACCATCGGCGCCGCCGGAGTGCTCATCAGGCGGAACGCGATCGTGGTCTTCATGTGCGTCGAGTTGATGCTCAACGCCTGCAACCTCGCGTTCGTCTGCTTCTCCCGGCTGCACGGCAACCTCGACGGCCAGGTCATCGCGTTCTTCACGATGGTCGTCGCCGCCGCGGAGGTCGTCGTCGGGCTCGCGATCATCGTGTCGCTCTTCCGTTCCCGCCACTCGGCCTCGGTCGACGACGCCAGCCTGATGAAGCTGTAAGGGGTCGCTGAATCGTGGACAACCTCATTGCGCTGCTCATCGCGGCGCCTCTGCTCGGAGCGGCCGTACTGCTGTGCGGCGGACGGAGACTGGACGGGATCGGCCACTGGCTGGGCACGCTGCTCGCGGGCGCGTCCTTCGTCCTCGGCGCGGTCCTCTTCGTCGACATGCTGGGCCGCTCGGCCGACAGCCGGACGGTGACCAAGCACCTGTTCAGCTGGGTTCCGGTCGAGGGCTTCCAGGCCAACGTCGGCTTCCAGCTCGACCAGCTGTCGATGACCTTCGTCCTGTTGATCACCGGTGTGGGCACGCTGATCCACATCTACTCGATCGGCTACATGGAGCACGACGAGAAGCGCCGCCGCTTCTTCGGCTACCTCAACCTGTTCCTCGCGGCGATGCTGCTCCTGGTGCTCGCCGACAACTACCTGCTCCTGTACGTCGGTTGGGAGGGCGTGGGCCTCGCTTCCTACCTGCTCATCGGCTTCTGGCAGCACAAGCCCAGCGCGGCGACCGCAGCCAAGAAGGCCTTCCTGGTCAACCGGGTCGGCGACATGGGCCTGTCCATCGCCATCATGGTGATGTTCACGACGTTCGGCTCGTTCGCGTTCTCCACCGTCCTGAACGGGGCGGACGGGGCGAGCTCGGGCCGCGACACCGCCATCGGCCTGATGCTGCTGCTCGCCGCCTGCGGCAAGTCGGCGCAGGTGCCGCTGCAGTCCTGGCTCGGCGACGCGATGGAGGGCCCGACCCCGGTCTCGGCCCTGATCCACGCGGCGACCATGGTGACCGCGGGCGTCTACCTGATCACCCGCTCCGGCGCGGTCTTCAACGCGGTGCCCGACGTCCAGACGGTCGTCGTGATCGTCGGCGGGGTCACGCTCCTGTTCGGTGCGATCGTCGGTTGCGCGAAGGACGACATCAAGAAGGCTCTGGCCGGCTCGACGATGTCGCAGATCGGCTACATGATCCTGGCCACCGGCCTCGGCCCGATCGGCTATGCCTTCGCGATCATGCACCTGGTGACGCACGGCTTCTTCAAGGCCGGGCTCTTCCTCGGTGCGGGCTCGGTCATGCACGGCATGAACGACGAGGTCGACATGCGCAAGTACGGCGGTCTGCGCCGGTACATGCCGGTCACCTTCGCCACCTTCGGCCTCGGCTACCTCGCCATCATCGGCTTCCCCGGCCTGTCCGGCTTCTTCTCCAAGGACAAGATCATCGAGGCGGCGTTCGCCAAGGGCGGCACCGAGGGCTGGATCCTCGGCGCGGTCACCCTGCTCGGCGCGGCCATCACCGCGTACTACATGACGCGCGTGATGATCATGACCTTCTTCGGCGAGAAGCGATGGAACCCCGAGGAGGTGCACCCGCACGAGTCCCCGAAGTCCATGACGATCCCCATGGTCGTGCTCGCCTTCGGTTCGGTCTTCGCGGGCGGCATCTTCGGCATCGGCGACCGGTTCGTGAAGTGGCTGGAGCCGATCACGTCCTTCGACCACGGTGACTCACCGGTCGGCCAGTGGACCGTCACCGGCGCCACCATCGTCTGCCTGCTGATCGGCGTGGGCCTCGCGGTCGCCCAGTACGGCCGGGGGACCGTCCCGGCCGTCGCCCCGCGCGGCTCGCTGCTCACCCGGGCCGCCCGCCGCGACCTGCTCCAGGACGACTTCAACCATGTCGTCCTGGTCCGCGGCGGCCAACACCTCACCCGCTCGCTCGTCTACCTCGACCACAGCCTGGTCGACGGAGTCGTCAATGGAACCGCCGCCTCGGTCGGCGGGCTCTCCGGCCGGCTGCGCAAGCTGCAGAACGGCTTCGCCCGCAGCTACGCGGTCTCGATGTTCGGAGGTGCTGTGGTGATCATCGCCGCGACTCTGCTGATGAGGGCGGTGTAACGCAATGTCCTTCCCCCTCCTCACCGCGACGGCGGCCCTCCCGGCGCTCGGCGCGATCGCCACCGCGGCCGTCCCCGCGGCCAGGCGGACCGCCGCCAAGTGGCTGGCCCTGCTGGTCTCGGTCGGCACCCTGGCGCTCTCCGCGATCCAGCTCGTGCGGTTCGAACCGGGCGGCGCCCGCTACCAGTTGACCGAGTCGCACGCCTGGATCAAGGACTTCGGAGTCCGCTACGAACTGGGCGTGGACGGCATCGGGGTCGCCCTCATCGGGCTCACCGCGCTCCTGATCCCGTTCATCATCGCGGCCGGCTGGCACGACGCCGACCCCCTGGAGACCAACAGCAGCCGCTGGCGGCCGACCCAGGGCTTCTTCGCCCTGATCCTCGCCGTCGAGGCGATGGTGGTGCTCTCCTTCGAGGCCACCGACGTCTTCCTCTTCTACATCCTGTTCGAAGCCATGCTCATCCCGATGTACTTCCTCATCGGCGGCTTCGGCGACCGGGCGCACGCACAGGGCGACGAGGCGGCGGCGACCCAACGCTCGTACGCGGCCGTCAAGTTCCTGCTCTACAACCTGGTCGGCGGCCTCATCATGCTGGCCGCCGTCATCGGCCTGTACGTGGTGGCGGGCTCGTTCTCGCTGAACGAGATCGCCGCGGCCCGCGCCAGCGGCTCGCTCCACATGGCGACCAACACCGAACGGCTGCTGTTCCTCGGCTTCTTCTTCGCCTTCGCGGTGAAGGCCCCGCTGTGGCCGCTGCACACCTGGCTGCCGAACGCGATGGGCGAGGCGACCGCGCCGGTCGCCGTGCTGATCACCGCGGTCGTCGACAAGGTCGGCACGTTCGCGATGCTGCGCTTCTGCCTCCAGCTCTTCCCGGAGGCCAGCAAGTGGGCGACGCCGGTGATCGTGGTGCTCGCCGTGATCAGCATCATCTACGGGGCGCTGCTCGCGGTCGGCCAGCGCGACATCAAGCGCCTGGTGGCGTACGCGTCGATCTCGCACTTCGGCTTCATCATCATGGGCATCTTCGCCATGACCAGCCAGGGCCAGTCCGGCGCGACGCTCTACATGATCAACCACGGGATCTCGACGGCCGCGCTGATGCTGGTGGCCGGCTTCCTGATCTCGCGGCGCGGCTCGCGGCTCATCTCGGACTACGGCGGCGTGCAGAAGGTCGCCCCGGTGCTCGCCGGTACGTTCCTGATCGGCGGTCTGGCCACCCTGTCCCTGCCGGGGCTGGCCCCCTTCGTCAGTGAATTCCTGGTCCTGGTGGGCACGTTCAGCCGCTACCCGGTGGCCGGAGTGGTCGCCACCCTGGGCATCGTCCTGGCCGCGCTCTACGTCCTCGTGCTCTACCAGCGGACGATGACCGGCCCGGTCAAGGCCGAGGTCCAGGGCATGCCGGACCTCAAGGTCCGCGAACTGCTCGTGGTGGCTCCGCTGATCGCGCTGCTGATCTTCCTCGGGGTCTACCCGAAGCCGCTGACGGACATCGTCAACCCGGCGGTGCGGCAGACCATGTCGGACGTACAGAAGAAGGACCCCAACCCGGTGGTGGAGGCGGCCAAGTGAGCTCATCAGCTGTCCACAGCCTGTGGACCACGGCGGCCGAAGGCAAGCTGGACAAGATCCCCGCGCCGCACATCGAGTACGCCCAGCTCGCCCCCACGCTGATCGTGGTGGGCGCGGCGATCATCGGCGTCCTCGTGGAGGCCTTCGTCCCGCGCCGCAGCCGCTACTACGTGCAGGTGTTCCTGTCGGTGGTCGCGCTCGCCGCCGCCTTCGCCGCGGTGGTCGGCCTCGCGGCCGGCGGCTACGGCACGACCAAGGCGCACATCGCGGCCATGGGCGCGATCGCGGTCGACGGCCCGGCGCTCTTCCTCCAGGGCACGATCCTGCTGGCGTCCATCGTCGCCGTCTTCACCTTCGCCGAGCGGCGCCTCGACCCGGTGGCGCACGGCAACAAGGTGGACTCCTTCGCCGCGCAGGCGGCCTCGGTGCCGGGCAGCGACAGCGAAAAGGCCGCGGTCAAGGCCGGGTTCACCACGACCGAGGTCTTCCCGCTGGCCCTGTTCGCGGTCTCGGGCATGCTGGTCTTCCCTGCGGCGAACGACCTCCTGACCCTCTTCGTGGCCCTGGAAGTCTTCTCCCTCCCGCTCTACCTGCTGTGCGCCCTCGCCCGCCGCAAGCGGCTCATGTCGCAGGAAGCGGCGGTCAAGTACTTCCTGCTCGGCGCGTTCTCCTCGGCGTTCCTGCTCTTCGGCATCGCGCTCCTGTACGGCTACGCGGGCTCCGTCTCGTACGCCACGATCGCCGACGTCGTCAGCGGCTCGGTCCAGAACGTGGACCCGGCCCTTGCCGGCACCATGGGCAACGACGCGCTGCTGCTCATCGGCGGCGCGATGATCCTGATGGGCCTGCTGTTCAAGGTCGGCGCGGTGCCGTTCCACATGTGGACGCCGGATGTCTACCAGGGCGCGCCGACCCCGGTCACCGGCTTCATGGCGGCGGCCACGAAGGTAGCGGCCTTCGGCGCCCTGCTCCGCCTCCTGTACGTGGTCCTGCCCGGCATGAGCTGGGACTGGCGGCCGGTGATGTGGGGCGTCGCGATCATCACGATGCTGGGCGGCGCGGTCGTCGCGATCACCCAGACCGACATCAAGCGGCTGCTCGCGTACTCCTCGATCGCGCACGCCGGGTTCATCCTGGCCGGTGTCATCGCGACCAACGCGGACGGCATCTCGTCGGTCCTCTTCTACCTCGGGGCGTACTCGTTCGTGACGATCGGCGCGTTCGCGGTGGTCACGTTGGTGCGGGACGCGGGCGGCGAGGCGACGCACCTGTCCAAGTGGGCTGGCCTGGGCCGACGTTCACCACTGGTGGCGGCGGTGTTCGCGGTCTTCCTGCTCGCCTTCGCGGGCATCCCGCTGACGTCCGGCTTCTCCGGAAAGTTCGCCGTGTTCAAGGCGGCGGCGGAGGGGGGTGCCGGGGCGCTGGTCGTGGTCGGTGTGATCTCCTCGGCGGTCGCCGCGTTCTTCTACATCCGGGTGATCGTGCTGATGTTCTTCAGCGAGCCGAAGGCGGATGGGCCGACGGTGGCGGTGCCGTCGCCGCTGACGATGACGGCGATCGGGGTGGGGGTGGCTGTGACGCTGGTGCTGGGTGTGGCGCCGCAGTACTTCCTTGACCTTGCGCATAGTGCGGGGGTGTTTGTGCGGTAGGGGCGGTTCGGGGGGGGGGGGGGTCCCGGCGCGGGGGGGGGGCGCCGGGGCCTTTTTTTTTCCCCGCCCCGCCCCTTCCCGGGACCCTCCGGGGGTGGGGGA